>JBJHCG010000036.1:22573-40695 GCA_050485885.1 Gemmatimonadales bacterium
CCGCCGCTGGGTCGACGCCGACCCTGCGGCGGAACGGTCAGGTCGACGCCTGCGGGGTGAGAAGGGCGCTCAGGCGCCGGTTCTCGATGCGAGTGGAGCGCTGCTCCACCTTGGCCACATCGTCGGTGGCCTCGATCATCCGGTCCAGGGTCTCGAGCCCCACCTCGGGGCGGCGCATCTCCCGCCCCCGGTAGCGGAGGACCACCCGGACCATGTCGCCCCCCTTGAGGAAGCGGCGCGCTCGCTTGAGCTTGGTCTCGAAGTCGTGGTCGTCGGTCCTGGGGCGGAGCTGGACCTCCTTGACCGACACCTTGTGCTGTTTCTTCTTGGCCTCGCGGGCCTGCTTCTGGTCGTCGTAGAGCTTTCGCCCCCAGTCCATGATCCTGACCACGGGGGGGCGGGCCTGGGCGGCCACCTCCACCAGGTCGAGGCCGGCGTCCTCGGCCAGCGACCGGGCCTGGTCGAGGGGGACGATTCCCTGCTGTTCGCCCTCGGCATCGATGAGGCGAACGGGGCTGATGCGGATCTGGTCGTTTACGCGCGTGTTCGTGGAAATCGCGGGACCTCCCGGGTTCTGTTCATGAGGGTATGTTCCTGAGGGTGGAGCACCCGAACGGGGCACCACCCGGGAAGGAAGCCGGAGGCATTCCTCCTCTTTACAAGTTATCAGAAGGGGCGGTGAAGGGCCACCGAGGGAGGGGTTTCCTCGCCTCCCGCCCCCCCGTCTCCCCTCCCCATGTCCCTCCTCGCATCGGACGCCTCGCTCCATGGACCTGCTCCCTCCGGACCTGATCCAGTTCATTGACCTGGCGGGGGTGGCCGTCTTCGCCGTGAGTGGCGCCCTGGCGGCCCTCCGCGCCCGCATGGATCTCCTGGGCGTGGTGGTCATCGCCGCCGTCACGGCGGTGGGTGGGGGTACCACCCGCGACGTTCTGCTCAACCGGCATCCCGTGTTCTGGATCGACGATCCGAGCTACCTGGGGGTGATCCTCGTGGCGGCCGCCCTGACCCTGGGGTGGACCCGGGTGCGGCGCCCTCCCCAGAACAGCCTTGCCATTGCCGATGCGCTGGGCCTCGCCTTCTTCGTCATTGCCGGGGCCCAGCTCACCCAGCGGCTGGACCATGCCTGGCCCATCGTCATCCTCATGGGGACGATCACCGGGGTGGCCGGTGGCGCCATTCGCGACGTTCTCTCGGCCCAGGTCCCCATGATCCTCCGTCGGGGGGAGCTCTACGCCACGGCCGCCATCGCCGGGGCCGGAAGCTACCTGCTCCTTCTGAGCCTGGGGGCCGGGGAGCGCCTTGCCGCCCTCCTGGGAATGGCCCTCATCGTGGCGCTGCGCTTCGGTGCCATTCTGCGGGGGTGGCATCTTCCGGTGCTTTCGCTCCCCGCGCAGCCGCACCCTGTGCCCGCGCCCGACCGGGGCGGAGCATCCCCCGGCGCAGGGGCCCCCGCGTCGCCCGGCCACCCGGCCGAGGATCGCTCCCCCCCACCCGGGTAAGGGGCCGCCCGACCGCAGGGTCTTGCTCCCCACCCGGGTGAAGGTCCTCCCGGCCCCCCATCCCCCCGCGGCGAGGCTCGGTCTTCGCTCCGGGAGCCCTCATCTGGCCCCTGCGGGCTCGATACGATACCCTGAAATCAGAAACGCCCATCCCCGTTCGACCCTCGCTCCCCCGGAAGCCTCCGCCGGCGCCTCGCTCCGGCATGACCACGGGTGCCTCCCGGGGTGATGCGCGGGTGTCCTCAAGGAGAGCCTTCCATGCACCCTCGTCTCCCCCTGGCCCTTCGAGGCCTGGCCAGCCTCCTCCTCGCGGCCTTCCTCCTCACCCCGGCCTGGGGGTGCACGGCGCGCGAAGCGGGAGCGGCGGCCGGCGCCCCCCCTGCAGCCACCGCCCAGGAGTCGCCCGCGCCCCGGAGCGCGGACCGGACCGCGGCGAACGGTCTACGGCCCTACGCCGAGGTGATCACGGCCGAGGCATCCTCGAGAGACGGCCTCTTCACCGTGCACGAGGTGGGAGACCGCTGGTACTGGGAAATTCCCGAGGCCATGCTGGGGCGGGAAATGATCCTCATTACCCGCATTACCCGGACGGCCTCGGGGATCAGCTTCGGCGGGCATCGCCAGACCACCGAGGTCGTGCGCTTCGACCGCCGGGGCAACCAGGTGCTTCTTCGCCATGTGAGTTTCGACAACACGGCCGACCCGGAGCTTCCCATTCACGAGGCGGTGCGGAACTCGAACTTCGAGCCCGTTCTCGCCAGCTGGAGCGTGGAGTCGGAGGGGCCTGAAGGGGAGGCGGGCTCGGTGGTGGTGAACGTCACCGACTTCTTTACCTCCGATGCCACGATCATCGGGCTCACCCGGGCCCGGCGGACCCAGTACGGGGTGCAGCGCCTCGACGGGAACCGGACCTTCATCGAGTCCATGCGGAGCTTTCCGGAAAACCTCGAGGTGCGCCGCGTGGTGACGTACGAGGCACGCACGCCCCCCTCGAACGCCGCAGGCGAGGCCCTCTCGGTGGAATTCGGCCACTCCCTCATGGTCCTCCCCGAGGAGCCCATGGTCCCCCGGTATTGGGACGAGCGGGTGGGGTACTTCTCCACGCAGATCAACGATTTCGGCGCCGACACCCAGCGCCTCCTCCAGCGCCGCTTCATCCAGCGCTTTCGCCTCGAGCCCTCGGACCCGGAGGCCTACCTCCGGGGCGAGCTCGTGGAGCCGGTGAACCCCATCATCTTCTACATCGACCCGGCCACCCCCGAGAAGTGGCGTCCCTGGCTGGCCCAGGGGGTGGACGACTGGCAGGAGGCCTTCGAGGCGGCGGGGTTCAGGAACGCCATCATGGCGAAGATGCCCCCCTCCCCCGAAGAGGACCCGGACTGGGATCCGGCCGACGCGCGGATCAACATCATCCGCTACCTGGCCTCTCCGGTGCAGAATGCATCCGGGCCCCGCTTCTTCGACCCGCGCACCGGCGAGATCCTGGGGACGCACATCCAGTGGCATCACAATGTGATGAACCTGCTCCGGAACTGGTTCTTCGTGCAGACCGCGGCCGTGAACCCCGACGCCCGGGGGGTGGAGTTCGAGGAAGAGGTCATGGGAGAGCTGATCCGCTTCGTGTCGGCCCACGAGGTGGGACACACCATCGGCCTCCCCCACAACATGAAGGGGCACTCCTCGGTCCCGGTGGACTCGCTCCGCACCCGCTGGGTCTGCGAGAACGGGGTGTCGGCCTCGATCATGGACTACGCGCGCTTCAACTACGTGGCGCAGCCCGGCGACGACACCTGCTTCTACCCCCGGATCGGGGAGTACGACCGGTGGTCCATCGACTGGGGGTACCGCTGGCTCCCGGGGATCACCGCCCCCAGCCAGGAGCTCGAGACGCTCCGCGGGTGGATCGTGGAGCGGGCTGATGACCCCCGCTTCCGCTTCGGCGATCCGACCCAGACCGACCCCGGCTCCCTCACCGAGGCCATCGGGGACGATGCCATGCGCGCCTCCGACTACGGGGTGGAGAACCTGAAGCGGATCATGGCCAGCCTCCGGGAGTGGACCTTCCAGGAGGGCGAGGACCACAGCCAGCTCGCCGAACTCTACGGGCAGGTGGCGGGGCAGTGGAGCCGCTACGTGGGGCACGTCATGGCGAACATCGGGGGGGTGGACTGGACCCGGAGGGCCCAGGGGCAGGAGGGCCACCCCTTCACCGTGATCGAGCGCGACCGGCAGCGCCGGGCCATGGACTACCTGGACCGGCAGGTCTTCACGACCCCGGAGTGGATGATCGACCCCGAGATCCTCTTCCGGATCCGGAACGAGGGGACCCCCGACCAGATCCGTCAGCTCCAGGTGGGGGCCCTGAACAACCTCCTCCAGGTGGCCCGGATGAAGCGGCTCATCGAGCAGGAGGCCCTTCTCGGGTCCGAGGCGTACACCCTTTCGGAGATGCTCACCGCCCTGCGCGGCGCGGTCTGGCGGGAGCTGGGCCAGGGGGCGGCGGTGGGGCCCTACCGCCGGAACCTCCAGCGCGCCTGGGTGGACCGCATGGCCTTCCTCATGGAGGACTCGGACGCCCTTCAGACCGACATCGCGCCCAAGGCCCGGGGCGAGCTCCGGGCGCTCCGGACCCAGGCCCAGCAGGCCCGGGGGCGCACCGGGGACGAGGCCACGCGCCTCCACCTGGACGACATCATGGCCCGGATCGACCGCATTCTGGAGGGGTGACGCCCTGACGCACCGGAAGCCGGGTGGGGGCGCGGGCTACCCCCACCCGGCGAGGTGCAGGGCTCGCCAGGGGACGATCGTCGCCCCGGTGCGCGCCTCGCCACGCTCGCCTCCGTAAACCAGGCGGGGCGAAACCTCCAGGTGTGGAACGGAATCGGCGACTCCGGCGGCAAAGCTCCGGAGGCCGTCCAGGAAGTCGGAGGCCACCGTCCGCCCCGACTTGACCTCGACCGGGATGATGGATCGGGTCGTCTCCACCACCAGGTCCACCTCGATCCCGCGCGTTTCGCGAAGGTGAAAGAGGCCCGCCGGAAGGCCCCGGTGGGTTCGCCACTTGAGAATCTCGGAGGCGACCCAGCTCTCGAAGATCGCGCCCCGGAGAGGGTGTACCTGGAGCTGCTCCGGGGCATGGATCCCCAGAAGGTGGCAGGCCAGTCCGGAGTCCACGAAGTGCAGCTTCGGTGCCTTGATCACCCGCTTCCGGGGGTTCCGGAGCCAGGGGGGTGTCTGGAAGAGAACGAAGCTCGACTCGAGCACGGAAAGCCATGCCCGGGCCGTGTTGTGACTGATTCCGGCGTCCCCCCCGTGAGCGCTCAGATTCACCTCCTGCCCCGTTCGACCGGCCGCCAGGCGGAGGAAGGCGGTGAACGCCGAGAGGTTCGATACCTCCAGCACCTGGCGGACATCCCGCTGGATGTAGGTCGCCGTGTAGTCCTGGAGCCACGATGCCGGATCAAGCCCCTGGCCATGGATCCGGGGATATCCTCCGGCCCGGAGAACCTCCCAGAGGTCGGGGATGGGGTCTCCGGCTTCCAGGCGTTCCTCCAGGGAGAGGGGGAGGAGGTTCAGAAGTCGAACCCGGCCGGCCAGCGACTGGCTGATGGCTTGCGACAGGCCGAAGTGCTCGCTTCCCGTGAGAATGAACCGGCCCGGCTCCGGGTCCAGATCCACGGCCTCCTGGAGATAGGAGAACAGATCCGGAGAGCGCTGGACCTCGTCTAGGATCACGGGTCCGGCGTACTGGGCCAGAAATCCGCGCGGATCCGACGCCGCGAAGTCCCGGTTGTCGAGAGGCTCCAGACTCACGTACGCGTAGTCCGGAAAGGTGGCCCGGCACAGGGTGGTCTTTCCGGACTGGCGAGGGCCGGTGACAGCGACCACCGGCATGGTGTGGGCGGCCTCGACAAGGAGGGGAGCGAGGGTCCGGGGGATCATGCACAGATTGTATATCCCATTTACAATCCGTGCAAGGACCCTCCGGCCAGGGGCTGGAATCCCCGCCCGGACCCCCCTCCGGCGCCGAGGGTAGGTCGCCTTCATGAAGAACCCCCCCGACGCCCGAGACGCCCTCGACGCCCTCGTCTTCGAGAACCGCTTTGTCGAAGACCTTCCCGGCGATTCGGACGAAACGAACCGTCCCCGGCAGGTCTTCGGGGCGGCGTGGAGCCCCGTGGCGCCCACTCCGGTGGCGGCGCCGCGCCTTCTGGCCTGGAGCCGGGAGGCGGGGGCCCTCCTGGGGCTCACCGAGGCGGAGGCCGCCACCGACCGGTTTGCCCGGGTCTTTGGCGGAAACGAGCTCCTTCCGGGGATGCGACCCTGGGCGGCCGCCTACGGCGGACACCAGTTCGGGCACTGGGCCGGGCAGCTTGGTGACGGGCGCGCGATCTCGCTCGGCGAGGCGGTGACGCCGGCGGGGGCGCGGTGGGAG
Organism: Gemmatimonadales bacterium; assembly: GCA_050485885.1. Lineage (GTDB taxonomy): Bacteria > Gemmatimonadota > Gemmatimonadetes > Longimicrobiales > Gaopeijiaceae > SKNW01. Next base: position 28,511 of record JBJHCG010000036.1, read on the forward strand.
CTTCAGCTGAAGGGTGCCGGCCCCACGCCCTACGCCCGACGGGCCGACGGGCGGGCGGTGCTCCGCTCCTCGATCCGGGAGTTTCTCTGCTCCGAGGCCATGCATCACCTGGGGGTCCCCACCACCCGGGCCCTCTCTCTCGTGGGCACCGGAGAATCCGTCATGCGGGACATGCTCTACGACGGAAATCCCGCGCCCGAGCCCGGTGCCGTGGTCTGCCGGATGGCCCCCTCCTTCCTGCGCCTCGGGAACTACCAGCTCTTCGCATCCCGAGGCGAACACGACCTTCTGGCGCGTCTCGTGGACTTCACCATCGCGCGCGACTTTCCCTGGCTTCACGAGGCCTTTCCGGATCCGGGCTCCGGGGGCGCTGGCTCCGGCGATGCGGGGCGGGCCCTGGCCGAGGCGCGGACCCTGCGCCGGGCTGCCTGGGTCGCCGAAGTGGCCCGGCGTACCGCCGACCTCATGGTGCACTGGATGCGGGTGGGGTTCGTGCACGGGGTCATGAACACCGACAACCTCTCGGTGCTGGGGCTCACCATCGACTACGGGCCCTACGGGTGGCTCGACGACTTCGACCCGGACTGGACCCCCAACACCACCGACGCCGAGCGCCGACGCTACCGGTTCGGGCAGCAGCCGGCCGTGGCCCAGTGGAACCTCGTGCGCTTTGCCGAGGCGATTCTCCCCCTCTTTCCCGACGATCCGGCGCCCCTTCAGGCCGCCCTCGACGGGTACGTGGCCCGCTACAACGCCGGCTACCGGGCCATGTCGGCGGCCAAGCTGGGGCTCGTGCCCGGCGGCGAGGGGGTCGGCGGAGGCCGGCCCGGCGGCAGCGCGCTGGCGGGGGAGGCCGCGGCGGACGAAGCGGCGGCGGGAGCAGCGCCGAGAGCAGCGGACGGGGCGCTGGACGAGGCCACCCTCGACGAGGCGCAGGCGCTGATCCGGGCGCTGCATCCACTCCTCCACCAGGGCGAGGTGGACCACACCCGGTTCTTCCGGGCCCTGGGCGAGGCGGCGGAGGGCGGGCAGGCAGGGGAGCGCGGAGAGGGGGCGCAGCACGGCGAGACGGCCGAGTCCGACGCGGCGGCTGCTGCGGCGCAGGCCATCTTCGACGGCGATGTCTTCTACGACCCGGCAAAGCGGGAGGCGGTGGCCGCCGAGCTCACCGCCTGGGTCCACCGCTGGCGCCATACTCTCCACCGGGTCCGGGGTGGCACGCCCCCGTCCCGGATCCGCGCGGGCATGGACCGGGTGAACCCCCGGATCGTCCTTCGCAACTGGCTGGCCCAGGAGGCCATCGACCTGGCCGAGGGGGGGGACCTCTCCCGGGTCCACGCCCTTCTGGTTGCGGCGCGGACCCCCTACGACCGGGTGGAGGGGGACGATCCCCTCGCCGCGCGTCGCCCCGAGTGGGCCCGGCACCGGGTCGGGTGTTCCATGCTATCCTGCAGTTCCTGAGGGGAGCAGAGGGAACGGGGCCGTCCGGACGGAAGCCGTCGGACCCGACCCGAGCGGGACCGCTCCACCTGCGTGCCTTCCCCTCGGGCCCCCTCAGGGAAGCCCGCCGCCCAGCACCGCACCCAGTAGGAGGACGTGCTTTCCAGCGCGCATCACGGCCGGAAGCGAGGCCCACGCCGTGGCGAAGCCCCGGCCGCCTCCCCGGGAGCCCCCGGCCGCCCGGAGGAGGAGGATCATGAAGGGCATGGCAGGGCCTTTCGGCGAGCGCCTGCGAGCGTTCAGACCACGAGCACGTTCTGCATCATCCCGTGGTCCTCGTGCTCCAGGTTGTGGCAGTGGAGGAGGAAGAGCCCCCGCTGCGCGGTGAAGCGCACCGCCACCACGACCCGCTCTCCGGGAAGAACGAGAACCGTGTCCTTTCGCCCCGTCTCCCAGGGGTAGATCTCGGCGCGTCCCCCCCGGCGCTCCAGCACCCGGAAGTGCGTGGCATGGAGGTGAACCGGGTGGGGGTAGTTCGCATCGTTCACGAAGGTCCAGAGCTCGGTGTCGCCGAAGGGCACCTCGGTGTCGATCCGCTCCATGTCGAACGCCTCGCCATTGATGTTGTGCATCATCATGCGCGAGTCGAACTCGAAGCGCCGTTCCCGGACCGAGGCCGCCGGGTCCGGAAGCTCGGGCATGGCCGGGAGCCGGGTGGGGAGGGTCCCCGGCTCCGAGGTGCGCCCCTCGACGCGGAACTCCAGGAGGTGGAGGGGACGGCCCTGCTGGTACGCAATGGCCATCTGCCCCCCCATTCCCCCGCCCATCATCCCGCCGGGGATCTCGAAGGGGAGGGACTCGAGTCCGATGCGCGCCCCCGCCTCCGCATCGCGGAAATCCACGAGGAGCTCCACCCGCTCCGCCGGGCCCACATCGACCCAGGGAAGGGTGTGCGGCCGGTCGAGGAAGCCCCCGTCGTTGGCAATGAGGGTGACGGGGCGGCCGTCGCTTCGCCCCAGCCGGAAGATGCGCGCGTTCGCGCCATTCAGGATGCGAAGGCGGTAGACCGCAGGCTCCACCGTGTGAAAGGTGTCGAAGCGGCCATTCACGAGGGCTTCGGGACCCATGAAGCCGTTCATCATGGAGGGCCCCACGGGCTCGTAGGCCGGGACCCCGTCCGGCCCGAGCCGGCGGTCCTGCAGGAGGAGGGGGAGTTCGCGCTCCCGGGGCGGGAGGTCGAGCCCGGCCTCTTCGTCGGGGTCGTCCACCAGGAGGAGGCCGGCGATGCCCCGGTAGGTGTGCAGCCCTGTCCTGTGGTGGGTGTGGGAGTGGTACCAGTAGGTGCCCCCCCGATCATTCACCTCGAAGCGGTAGTCGTAGCGAGCCCCGGTAGGAACGGCGAAGCGGGGGTGGCCGTCCATGACGTCGGGAGCGGCAAGGCCGTGCCAGTGGAGGATGAGGGGATCCTCGATGGCGTTCTCCATGCGGGCCGAGAAGGTCTCGCCCCGGCGGATCCGCAGGAGGGGCGAGGGGAGGGCCTCGTTCACGAGGAGGAGGGGGGCCTCGACCCCCCGGCCCAGGTCCCGCGCACCGGGGGCCACCTGGAGAAGGGCGTCCACCGGGCGGAGCTCCGGGGCGAAGGGGAGGGGGTTCATGGCCCTCCCGGGAGTGCGTCCGGGCCAGCTCCCGGTGCCGGTGCCTCGGGGGGGGAGGCCCGGACGGCCGGGGAGGGTGGGGAGGGCCGCTGCGGCCATGCCGGCGGCGGCCCACTGGAGGAAGGTTCGGCGTGAAGGGGTCATGCGGGAATCTGCGGGGCGGGTCCGACCCCGGGCAAGCCGCCGGGTGCGGGGTCGGCGGGAGGGGAACGCATGGTGGACGTGGGCGCATCGCCTGGCGGGGTCTGCCGAGATCTGGCGGAGTCTGCCGGGACCCGCCGGGGCCTCGCAGGGACCTCGAGGGGACCCCGCGGGGCCTGGTGGCCTCGGGGGCCCAGGGCCTCCCCCCACGGCCGCGGGGCCGAAAGTACGTGTCAAGCCGGGTGGACAGTCGGCCGATACTCCCCCGTAGCGGCCTCCGCCCCGATCCTCCGTCCAATGCCGGGGCGGTGTCGGGAAAGGAGAGGCGCCGCCGTCCCCCGCGGACACCCCCTTCGACACCATGACCGAGGTGGCCCCATGGGCTTCGCTGTTCCGCTTTCCCAGCTTTCCGCCTCGCCCCCCCACCCGGGCGCCCGGGCTTCCGGGGAGCTGCAGGACACCGATCTCCTGGCGCAGGGTCGACGGAACACCGACCGGGCCTTCGGTCTCGTGGTGGCGGCGCACTTCCCGGTGGTTCTCCTCGTGGGGCTCGTCACGGGGCGATGGGTCTCCGGTCTCCTGGTGGGGGGCCTGGTGGCAGGGTTGGTTCTCCTGGCGACCCGCCGGAATCCGGGAGCGGTAGGCACCCGGATCCTGGTGGCGGTGGGATTCATGACCTTCTCGGCCCTCCTCATCCACCAGTCGGGCGGGCTCATCGAGATGCACTTTCACATCTTCGCGAGCCTGGCCTTTCTCCTGGCCTACCGGGACTGGCGCCCGGTGGTGGCGGCGGCGGGGTTCATCGCGGTGCATCACGTGCTCTTCCACCTCCTCCAGCAGGGTGGGGTGGGGGTCTACGTCATGCCCATGGCCGAGGGGCACGACCATGGGGGATGGGCCGGGTGGGGGCTCATTGCCCTTCACGCCGCCTTCGTGGTCATGGAAACCGCGGTGCTCACATGGCTGGCCGGGACTCTCGCCCGGGAGGCCCGCACCTCCAGTGCCCTGCTCGAGACGGCGGGGGGCCTCGGCCGGGGCGATCTCTCGGTGCATGTCGAGGGGGAGGGCCCGCTCACCGAGACTTTTCGCCGGGCCATCGGGGCCCTCGAGGGGCTCGTACGGGAGACGAGAGAGGTGGTGGCCGGGGTGGAGCGCGGTGACCTGTCGGTCCGGGCCTCCGCCCAGGGGCTGGAAGGCGTCTTTCAGGACATGGCCCGGGGGCTGAACCGGACGGTGGAGGCGCTGGAGGGAAGCCAGCGAAAGATCGGAGAGGACCGGGTGCGGACCGATGCCTTCCTGGCCGACCTGGCCCGGGTGGCCCGGGCTCTCGATGCCGGTGACCTCACCGCCCGCATGGAGGCTGCCCACGAGGGGGATCTCGGGGCCATGGCCGAGCACCTGAACGGGGCGCTGGCGGGCTTCGCCCGGACCCTGGCCGATGTCCAGGCCTCGGCCCACGAGGTCACCACCGCTGCGGGCGAGATCGGGGGCGCGAACCGCCGCCTCTCGGACCTCTCGTCACACCATGTGCAGGCCCTGGACGGGCTCACCGCCGAGGTCGAGGGCGCGCTGGCAGGGGTCTTGGCCGGAGTGGCCCGCATCGAGGCCGCCCACAGGGCTGCCGGCGAAACCGAAGGGCGCACGAGCCGGGGCACGGACGAGGTGGAGCGCCTGCACCAGGCCATGGAAGAGATCGTGGAGGCCTCGCAGGCCACCGGGAAGATCGTGAAGAGCATCGACGAGATCGCCTTCCAGACCAACCTCCTGGCCCTGAATGCCGCGGTGGAGGCTGCCCGTGCAGGCGAGGCCGGGAAGGGCTTCGCGGTGGTGGCCGAGGAGGTCCGGAACCTGGCCATGCGAAGTGCCGAGGCCGCCCGCCAGACCGCCGACCTCATCGGGAGCGCCGAAGGGCGGGCACGGGGCGGGCTCGAGCGCTCGGCCGCCTCCCAGGAGGCGCTTCGGGAGATCCTCGAGGGGGTGCGCTCCATTGCCCGCCTGGTCGACGAGATGGCGGGGGAAAGTGGAGTGCAGCGCGCCCGGGCCGAGCGAATGGAAGTCGCCATTCGCGACATGGACCGCCTCACCCGCGAGGTGGCCGAGAATGCCGGCGAGACTGCGGCCGCCACCGAGGAGGTCACGGCCCAGGCCCGGGAGATGCTCGCCGGGGTGCGCCGGTTCCGCGTGGAAGGGGGGCCGGCGACCACGGCCTTGCCGGAAGCCGCGCGTCCTCTGGCCCCTACCCGCCGGGGCTGAACCCCCGCACCAGGAGCCACCCCACCAGGGTCGAGAGGAAGAGGACCGGGATCGACCAGAGGTGGAAGCGCCAGAAGAGGCCGGGCTCCCTCCCGAGCCGAAGGGCGATGAGGTTGGCGAGCGACCCTACCGCGAGGCCGAAGCCGCCCACATTCACCCCCCAGGCAAGAAGGATCGTGTCGGGAGTGAAGCCGTCCAGGAGGAGGGCCGCCGGAACGTTCGACATGACCTGCGAGGCGAGGATGCCCGCCGTGTAGGCCCCCCCGGGGAGGGCCAGGAGCGCGTCGATCCCCCGGGCCACCAGCGGGAAGGTGGAAAGCAGCCCCACATTCACGAAGAAGAGACCAAACACCGCCAGGAGTGGCCAGTCCACCCCCCGAAGCACGTGAGGACGCAGGAGCCCGAAGAGGAGCAGGGCTCCCCCGGCCGCCGGAAGGGCGAACCCCATCTCCACCAGGAGGAGCACCACCGGGTAGAGGGGGAGCGCGAGGCGGAGAAGCCCCCGGTCGAGGGGGGGCGCCATTCCCGGAGTCGCCCCCCGGGTCGGGCTCGGAGTCGGGCTCGGAGTCGTGCCCGGAGTCGCCCTCCGAGTCGCGGCCGGAGTCGCCCCCCGAGTCGGCCCCGGAGTCGCCCCTGACGCCCCTTCCGAGCCCGCCATGGAGACCGGATCGCCCCCCTTCCACCGGCGAGGGAAGGCGAAGGGCACGAGAACGAGAAGGAGGACCACCAGGGCCGCGCCGAGGGGAAGAAGGCCCAGGGCGAAGGGCACGAACCCCTCGCCCGAGGCCTGCCAGAGGTACAGGTTCTGCGGGTTTCCCACCGGGCTCCCCGCCGACCCGGCATTGACCGCCAGGGCCTCGAAGATCACGAGCCGCCCAGTGAGGCCCGCCAGGTGCCCCCGCATCCCCACGGTGAGGGGCACGACAAGGAAGAGGGCCACATCGTTCGTGAGGAGGGCGGCCAGGAGGGCCGAGAGGAGCACGAGAAGGGCGGCCAGGCCACGGGGCCCCCGGACCCGGTCCAGGAGAGCGCGGGCCAGGCGCCCCAGGGCCCCGCTCACCTCGAGGCCCCGGCTCAGGATCATGAGGGCGCCGAGGGCGCCCAGGGTGGCTCCGTCCAGGAACCCCAGGAGGGTCCGGGGGTCCGGGGCGGGGTCCGGCGCGAAGAGCCAGAGGAGGGGAAGGAGGAGGAGGAGCCCGGCGAGCATGGGGTCGCGGAGCACGGCACCCGGGGTCAGGGAGCGCCCTCGCTCGAGTCCGCTCGGGCACGGTCGGGACCGTCCAGGAAGCGGGCACGTTCTTCGGGGGAGGGGAGGAGGCAGGCCTCCGTTCGACCTACCCGATGACGGTTCCGGGCCACGAGGTCGTACACGGCGTCACGAAGGAACCGGGGCACGAGCGTGGCGATCCCGGCCAGGACCTGCCACCCACCCCCCAGGTACCGAAGCGCGGCCAGGGCAGCGTCGGAACGAATGCGCGGAGAGGACGAGGCCGCCCCGTCTGTCTCGTGTCGCCCCTCCTCGAACCAGACGAGGGAATCCACCCCCTCAAGGGCGGGATGGGCCCGGAGAAGGCGGTGCCCCAGGGGACTCTCCAGAGATGCGAAGCGGAGGGTCTTCCGCCGTCGGTCATGGCGGAGGAGGAACTGGACGCTTCGGGCGCAGACCCCGCAGCGCCCGTCGTAGAGGAGGAGCGGGCCTTCGTGGCTGCGCCCCGCCGGGGCTGCCTCGCTCAGGGACCTTCGCTCCCCACCTGGAAGAGGGGCTCCCAGACCCAGCCGACCCCGGCCGTGGTGCGGACCTGGCGCCAGGCGCCCCGGGCGTCGCCGAGGAAGACCACGTCGTTCTCCGCCACCACCCCCTGTACCTCCGAGTCGGAGGCGGGCTGGGCCCGGACATTCACGAAGGTCCGGGCCACGGCCCGTACCCACCCGTCGGCCGCGGCAGGGTCGGCGAGGGAGAAGATGGCGGGCCGATCGCTGGCCTGCCGGTCGCTGGCCGGACGGTCGTTGCCTGGCCGGTCGCTGGCCGGCCGGGGCTCCCCCTGCGCGGGAGGGGACGGGGTTACGTTCGCAGCGGAACGGGTCTCGCTCGGATCGGAGGGGGGCACCTGGGCCTCGCCGGAGGCCGGCGGGGTCGACGATGCAACCCGGTCCGAGCCCCGGGTGCTCGACCGGGAGGTGGAGGGCACGGATGACGAAGCACCGGGTGCCGCGCCTCCCTCCTGCAATGCTACCTCTCCGCCCCCGGGGGCCGAGAGGGTGATCACATCGCCGGCGCCCCGCTCGAGGAGGAACCACCCTCCACCCAGAAGGAGGACGACCGACGCCGCCGAGGCGAGCACGGCCAGGCGGGAGGGCCCGCGGCGCACCTCCTCGCCGCACCACCGGCAGCTCTCCGCCTGGCGCGGAAGGAGGGAGTCACAGGCATGGCACGGTCGGAGTTCACGCCGGGAAGCGCCTGCACTGCGGGATTCGAACGGGGTCTCGCACGAGGGGCAGCGGGTGGCAATGGGAAGTGCCTTGGCCCCGCAGGCTTCGCATCTGAGAAAGGGCATGAAGGGTTCGCCCGGCAGGCAGCTGGATCACGGACACACCCGGAGGGTCCAGCATGCCTCGGATCCGATCAACGGAAGTCGAGGAGGAGGGGGAGCCGGAAACCGTCGGGGAAACATATGGTGCAACCCATCGCCTGTTCCGTCAAGGATCGTGAGGAAGCGGTGACCGGACCGAGACGGAAGAAGTTCTCGTGGAAGGCGCTCCCGGACCCGGCCGCAGGGTCCCGTGACGGAACCCCCGTCGGGATCATGCCCCTGGCTCCGCCCCGCGCCCCCGACTCCGGCCCGCCGCCTTCTCCAGCTCCACGGCTGCGTAGAGCACGACCCCCACCAGGACGATGGGCCCCCAGCTCTCCAGGGGGAGGGGGGCGGAACCGAAGAGGAGGTGCATGGGCGGAAAGTAGGTGAAGGCCCCCTGAAAGAAGAGGAGGATCCCGGCGGCCATGAGAACGGCCCGGTTCCCCACCAGCGCTTCCCACCCCACCGACGCCTGCCACCGGTACCGGCAGGTGAAGAGATACCAGAGCTGGGCCGCCACGAGGGCGTTCACCACCGCGGTGCGGGCCACCGCCGGGTCGGTGCCCCGTCCCATTTCCCACTGGAAGAGGAGGAGACACCCGGTGGCCACGAGAACCGAGACGTAGGCCACCCTCCGGAGGAGGAAGCGGTTGAGGAGGCCTTCCTCCGGATCTCGGGGCGGCCGCTCCATGATCCCGGGCTCCGGGGGCTCGAAGGCGAGGGCCAGCGCCAGCGTCACTGCCGTGATCATGTTGACCCAGAGGATCTGGACCGGCGTGATGGGAAGCTCGCCCAGGGTCAGTGCCACCCCGGCCATGATGACGAGGGCCTCGGCCCCGTTCGTGGGAAGGATGAAGAGGATCGTCTTGAGGAGATTGTCGTAGACGGTCCGTCCCTCCTCCACCGCGGCCCCGATGGAGGCGAAGTTGTCGTCGGCCAGGACCATTTCCGAGGCGCTCCGGGCGGCCTCCGTTCCCTTGATCCCCATGGCCACCCCGATGTCGGCCTGCTTGAGGGCCGGGGCGTCGTTCACCCCGTCTCCCGTCATGGCCGCCACTTCCCCCTGGGCCTGGAGGCGTTCCACGATCCGGAGCTTGTGCTCGGGCCCGGCCCGGGCCACCACATCGCACCGGGCCAGGGCCTCCGTGAGTTCGGCATCGGAGGCCTCCTCGATCCGGGACCCGGTGAGGGCCCCCGAGCCGTCGCCGATTCCCAGGCGGGCCCCGATGGAGCGGGCCGTGGTGGCGTGGTCGCCGGTGATCATCACGACCCGGATCCCGGCGGCCTTGCAGGTGGCCACGGCCTCTGCCGCCTCCGGGCGCGGGGGGTCCATGAGGGCGGCGATGCCCACCAGGGTCAGGGGGATCTCCCCGGCCTCGATGCGGTCGGCCAGGGCGTCCCCGGTGGGAGGGTCCCCGGACCTGTCCTCCTCGCCCCCTTCGGCCCAGACCCCTTCAGCCAGGGCGAGGAGGCGGTACCCCTCTTCCGCCAGCGCCTCCATCCGCGCCTCCCAATCCTCCCGGGCCCGGTCGTCGAGGGGGGTGGGGTCTCCGCCCCCCGCCACCTCCGAGCAGAGGGCGAGGACCCGCTCCGGGGCCCCCTTGAGCCGGAGGCGAGGGGGGCCGTCGGGTTCGCGGTGGAGGGTGGCCATCCAGGCCCGGGCCGACTCGAAGGGGACGACGCCCACCTGGGGGTGCGCCGACCCCTCCTCGGCCGGATCGAGCCCGGCCCGCTCGCCCAGCACGAGGAGGGCGCCCTCGGTGGGGTCGCCCTGGAGGCGGCGGAAAGTGGCGGGAGGGGTGGCGGCGGCCTCCTCCGCCCCCTCCGACCGGTCGACCGGCTCCCCCGCGCCGTGGCCGGATCCCTCCGCCCTGGTGCGTCGTGGCTCCGGGGCGCCGTCCCTTTCGGGATCGTCCTCCGCCACATCGAAGGTGGCCTCGTTGCAGAGGAGGGCCACGCGGGCCGCCTGCAGGAGGCCGGGGTCGCGGGCAGGGTCGCCGGAGGGGGTGGCACCCTTGCGGGACCCGGGCCCGGAGGCGGCATCCTCGCCCGCATCGTCGGGGGCGCTGCCCCTGGAGTCCGTGGCCTCTTCCTCCCAGGAAAGACGCCCGGAGGGTTCGTACCCGGTGCCCTCGATCCGCACCGTGGCGTGGGGGAGGAGGAGGCGTTCCGCCGACATCTCGTTTCGGGTCAGCGTTCCCGTCTTGTCGGTGCAGATCACGGTGACCGACCCCAGCGTCTCCACGGCGGGGAGCTTCCGGACAATGGCGTTCCGGCGGGCCATGCGCTGCACCCCCAGCGCCAGGGTAATGGTGAGAATGGCCGGGAGGCCCTCGGGAATGGCCGCCACCGCCAGCGCCACCACGGCGAGGAAGGCCTCGGCGGGTGCGAGGTTCCGGAGCTGCCAGGCCAGGAAGAAGAGGGCGAGGGCGGCCCCCACGATGAGCATGGAGAGGCGGGTTCCGAAACGGTCGATCTGCCGGAGGAGGGGGGTGGTGACCCCCTGCACGCCGGCCACGAGCTCGCCGATGCGGCCGATTTCGGTGTGGGTGCCGGTGGCGGTGACCACCCCCACGAGTCGCCCCGAGGTGACGAGGGTGCCGGAGAAGGCCATGGAGCGGCGGTCCGCGGGGAGGGCCTCTTCCTCCACCGGGTCGGTGTGCTTCTCCACCGGTTCCGATTCCCCGGTGAGGAGGGCCTCCTCCACCCGGGCGTTCAGGGCCTCCACGAGGCGGAGGTCGGCGGGAACCCGGTCCCCACTCTCGAGCTTGACCACATCGCCGGGCACGAGGGTGTCGGCCTCCACCTCGAGGACCTTTCCTCCCCGCCGGACCCGGGCGGTGGGGGAGAGGAGCCCACGGATTCCCTCCAGCGCCTCTTCCGCCTTTCCCTCCTGGACGAAGCCCACGATCCCGTTGACGAGGACCACGAGGGCAATGACGGCCGTGTCGATCCACTCGCCCAGGAGGGCGGTGAAGATCGCCGCCCCCAGGAGGATGTAGATGAGGACGTTGTGGAAGTGCCGGAGAAAGCGGACGACCGGGTGGGTGCGGGGGGCCTCGGGAAGGCGGTTCGGGCCGTGCTCCTCCAGGCGTCGGGCGGCCTCGTCGGGGGAAAGCCCCCGGGAAGGATCCACCTCCAGCCCCTGGGTGACCTCGGTGGCGGGTCGGGCGTGCCAGGGGGTGGAGGGTTCGGTCATCGCGCCCGGAGCGGGACGCCCGTGAGGGCCTCCAGGCGGGCCAGGGCGTCGTGGAATCGGTAGATGGCGTCCAGGTGATCGCGATCGGCCTGGGCGGCCACGGTTTCGGCCTCGGCCACCTGGAGGAAGGTCCCGGTGCCCACTTCGAACTCGTTGCGGGCCAGACGGAGCTGAGCCTCGGCCACCTGGCGGTTCCGCTCCTCGAGCTCGGCCAGGGCCCGGGCCGTGCGGGCCTGGGCCAGGAGGGAGGCCACCTCGGTGCGGACCCCCTGCTCCGCCTCCTGGAGACGGAGGAAGGCGTTGTCCTCCTCGATCCGGGCTACCTCCACCTGCCGGCGGCGTTCCATGCCCTGGAAGATGGGAATGGAAAGGGAGAGGGAGGCCGAGGGGGGCTGGCGGGTGAAGTTGAAGGGGAAGAGGCGGTTCTGGGCCAGGGCACCGGCGATCTGGGACTCGGTGAGTTCGAACTGGCCGCAGTCCTGGGGAGGGAAGGGATCGGCCAGCCGGCGGTAGATCTCGTTCTGGAACTCGCACTGGCTTACGGCCTGCTCGGCCTGGCGCTCCACCTGGCCCACGAGGAAGCCATCGTCCGTGGCCTGGCGGGTGAAGCCGCTCCACCCTGCCTGGATGCTCAGGCTCGGGTAGTAGGCGGAGCGGGCCGAGGCCACCCGGCGCCGGCTCACCTCGGCTCCGGCCCGGAGCGAGCGGAGCTCCGGTGCATGCCGGAGGGCCAGCTCGGTGAGCTCGGGCTCCTCCCAGGGGACCTCGCCCAGGGCCAGGGGGGCGCCGGGGGTGATGGCCCGGTCTCCATCGAGGCCGATGGCCCGGAGGAGGGAGAGACGGCTCGTGCGGATCCCCGACTCGGCCTCGAGGAGCGCGACCCGGGCCCGTCCCACCTGGACCTCGGCCTGCATGGCCTCGAGG
>JBJHCG010000037.1:0-39849 GCA_050485885.1 Gemmatimonadales bacterium
CTCCCCGTCGGGGGTGGCGCTCCCGCCTGGCCGGGGGGGCGCCGCGCGGCGGGGGGGGGGCGGCTTTTGCCGGGGCCCGCACCCGCACCCAGACTTTTTGCTGGGCCGGCCCCATCCAACTCTTCTAGGGGGGGCGGCTCAGCCTTCCCCAAGCCTCGCCGCGAGTTCCCGCTCGACGGCTTCCAGTCGATCGAAGAGCTCCGCAGCCTCGGGTTCGATCTCGATCATGCGGGCCCGCTGGCGCGCCTCGAAGGTCTCGATGGCCGTCGCGATGACGGGATCATCAAGAATCGACTGCTGGGCCAGGGCGAGCTCCTCCTGGACCTCGGCCACCTCGAAGCGGATCTGGCGCTGGGCCTCCTCATCGTTCTGCGCCCGCGCCTCGTCGTACCGTGCCTGGTAGCGGTCCATGGTCTCGACAAGGGCCGGGTTCCGCTCCCGGAAGGTCTCGTCGATGCGCGCCTGAAGCGCCTCGAGCTCGGTGGCCAGCCCCTCTTCCGAGAGCACGCGGTTGGTCAGGGCGTTCAGCCGCTCCTGGATTCCCTGCGACTCCACGATGAGCTCCAGGACCTCCGGATCCAGGTCCTCCGGCGAAAGGGGTGCTCCGGGAAGCTCCGGCGGCACATCGCCGGCTGGAACCTCCTCGTTGCCGCAGGCCCCGACCAGGGGGAGGACGAGGGCGGCCCCCGCGAAGACCCCCCACCAGGGCCGCCCTCGCCTGACCCCCCGTGCCGAGGCCGCCACACGGGGGGCGGACGCCGCCGGGAAAGGGAGCGGGATCACGCGAGCGGTCGAGGAACGACTCTGGGAAGGGCGCATGGAGAGGTGGGGGGCGATGCGAAGGGGAGGGAGAGAGGAGGAGGCGTGCCGTGGAGGAGAACCCATGGGGCAGACGAACGCCGAGGCAACCGTCCCGGCGTCGGGGACCCATGGTCCGGTTCCCCCGCGCTGGGTGCGGGCCGGGGGTTCCGGCCGGGAATGACACCCGGCAGGCGGACCCGGGCGCCGGAACCGGATTGCGCCCGGGTCCATCCAGCGGGTTCACCTTCACGACCCTCCGAAAACGACCGAATCCCCGGGTCTGCGTCAACCCACGCCGTCCGACCCCGCCCCTCCCCTCAGCCGGACGCCGGCCGGGGGCCGCGACGCCCCCGTGGGGCCGCCCATCCGGCTCCGTCCCCCACCACGCCCTCGGCCGACCCACGGCCCCGCTCCGCCCTTCCTCCCACAGAACCCCCTCGGCCCGCCCCCGGCACCGGACTTGCCCGAGGCGGGGGCGGTGGATGCCGCCTCCGGCATCGCCCGCATGCCCCCCCGCGCCATCGCCTCCCCCGCACGGACGCATCCTCCGGAAGGGGACCACCACGGGAGCCTTCCCATGTTCAGCCCCCACCTTCCCCGGCCTCGCGTGGCGCCTTCGTCCACCTGCTTCGCCCTCCTGGTCCTCCTCCCCGGGTGCGGCGACTTCGACCGGGGTCCCGAGGGCGCATGGGACACCCTGTCCGACGGAATGCCGGAGGAAGGGGTTGAATCGGCCACCGAGAGAGGCTTCACCCCCGCTCCCTTCTTCGAACCCGCCATGGTGGAGGGGCTCCCGGCGCCGGCCCGGCGCTTTCTTCTCCGGGCCATTGCCGAGGGAACGCCCCTGGCCGCCTCGGTCGAACTTGCCATGACCGGTACGATCCGCCTCGACCGGGAACGGGACCCGCTCCCCATGACGGCCGTCCAGGTCCTCGCGCCTCCGCGCGGCTTCATCTGGAGTGCCCGGGCCGGCTCGGGCCTCCTTCGCATCCGCGGGTTCGACCGCTTCTCCCACGGGACGGGGGAAATGCGCTGGCGCCTCTTCGGGGTCCTGACCGTCATGCGCGCCACAGGCGATGATGTGACCCGTTCGGCGGCTGGACGCCTGGCCATGGAGGGCGTCCTCCTCCCCTCTGCGCTCGTCCCCCGCCCCGGGGGGTCGGTGGTGTGGGAGGAGGTGGACGAGGACCACGCCCGCTTCACCCTTTCCGTGGGTCCGGAGCGGGTGACCACCACCCTTCAGGTGGATCCCGAGGGACGCCCCCTCCGGGCCTGGGCAGATCGGTGGAACGAGGGGAAGTACGAACGAGTCCAGGTCGAACTCTCGGGTTCCTTCACCCGGGACGGGTACACCCTCCCGGAGCGGGTGGAGGCCGGATGGCGGCTCGGTGAACCCGACGCATTCCCCTTCTTCGCGGCGCGCCTCACGGACGCCCGGTTCCGGTAGGGGGCGTCGGCCCGCCGGGGCCGGAAGGGAGTGCGCACGGGGCGTGGGGAGGCCCCGGGGCTTGCCCCCCGGGGGAGCGGGAGTTACCCGAGAGGGCTCCATCCCCGTCATCCTCCCCCCGTTTCCGACCTGGAGCCGCCCTCCCCATGCCTGGTCCCGCCTCCCCGCTCCCCCACCGTGTCCGTCCGCGGACGCACCCCCTCCCCGCGCACCCCCCTCTCCCCCAGCGCCGAACGCTCTCCCTGCGGCGCCTGGCGCCCCTGCTCGTGGCGCCCCTTTTCCTCGGGGGATGCGCCGACCCGGCGGAAGCCCCGCCACCGGCGGCGTGCGAGGTGGAGCTGGTGCAGCTCCTCGACACCGATCGGGTCATGGAGCACATCCGGGTCCTCACCGTGGACATCGGCCCCCGGGTGGCGAGTTCGCCTCAGGAGCGGGAGGCGGCGGAGTACCTGGCCGGCGAACTCCGCTCGATGGGCTACGAGGTGGAGATCCAGGACTTCGCGCGCCCCGGGCTCCTGGCCACCCTTTCGGTGGAAGGACCAGGGGACCTCCGCCTCTTCGCCGCCGTGGGCCGGATCCGGGGTGTTCCGGCCGCCGAGTTCCCCCGCCTCACCGGGCCGGAAGGGGTCCGCGGGCCCGTGGTGGCGTGTGGAGCGGGACCCTGCCCGGAAGGGGTGGCGGGGGGGATCGCCCTCCTGGCGCCCTCCGAGGAGGATGCGGGAGCGAGGATTCGGGCCGCCGCCCAGGCCGGGGCGGCGGGGGTCCTCCTCCATGGTCCGGACTGGCGCCGCTTCGGGGTCACCCTCGACGAGGACCCGGGGGTCCCCTTCGCCACCGTGAACCTCGATGCGGCGGAGGCGCTCCAGGATGCGGGCGAGGTCACCCTCACCCTGGCCATCACCTTCCATGAGGGGTCGCAGAACGTCATTGCCACCCGGCCGGTGGAGGGGCGCCCCGACGCCCCCGTGGTGATCTTCACCGCGCACTACGACTCGGTGGAGAAGGCGCCCGGGGCGAGCGACAACGCCTCCGGCACCGCCGGAATGCTGGAGCTGGCACGGATCCTGGCCGAGGTGCCGGTGGAGGCGGAGCTCCGGTTCGCCGCCGTGGGTGCGGAGGAGGTGGGGCTCGTGGGTTCACGCTACTACGTGGCCCAGCTCCCCGAGGAGGAGCGCGCGCGGATCGTGGCCAACTACAACATGGACATGATCGGAACCGCCGGAGAGGCCCAGACCCAGCTCTTCGTGAACACCCTCGACGGCGACAACCTGGTGGCGCGCACGGCCCGCATGGCCCGGGAGGCACTGGGGTACCCGGAGGACCTCCTCCGCGCCCCCTTCCAGCGTGGGGCCAGTGACCATGTGGCCTTCGCCGATGCGGGGATCCCGGCCGCCAACTTCATCTGGCGGGAGCCCGAGACGATCAATCTGGAGCCCTGGTACCATCACCCCTACGACACCATCGAGCGGATCAGCGAAGACCGGATCCACACCGCCCTCCGCATTGTCCTGGGAGCTGCCACGCACCTGATCTGCCAGGGGCCCGAGGGACTCGGCGCGGAGGAAGGCAACCCGGCGACCGGGGATGATGCAGCAGGAGGGGGTCAGGCCGAGGGCGAGGTGCATGCGGAGGCCGATGGGGCGGCGGAGGCGGTATCCGCCCGGTCGAACTGAGCCCTTTTCCAGGCCCATGCACGAATCCCCCCCTGCGGCCCGGGGTTCCGGCGTCGCAGGGGGGGATCGAGGGGTCCGGGATGGACGCACGAAGGGCGGCGCCCTCCGGGGTCTCCCCGTCCTGGAGGGGGATCAGCCCAGGGCGTCCCAGTGCTCCTCCATCCGGCGGCGCATGGCAGCGTCGGGGAGCTCTCCCCGGGCGGCCCGGGCGTTGTCGTTCAGGTGGCGCACCTGCGTCGTACCGGGAATGGCCACCGTCACCGCCGGGTGCGAGACCAGGTACTTGAGAAAGTACTGGGCCCAGCTCTCGGCCCCGATCTCGGAAGCCCACGCCGGAAGAGGGGTGTCGGAGACCTGGGAGAAGAGGTTCCCCCCCCGACGTCCACCGAAGGGCACGTTCAGCATGACCCCCATTCCGTGCTCCTCCGCCAGGGGGAGAACGGTCTCGGCCGCGCCCCGGTTGCCCAGGGAGTAGTCCACCTGGATCACGTCCATGGGCTCGGTCCGGATGAGCTCCGCCAGCCGGCCGTACGCGCCTTCGCTTGACGTGGAGACCCCGTAGTAGCGAAGCCGGCCCTCCTCCTTCCACTCGCGCAGGAGAGGGAAGAGCGCTTCGGTCCCGTTCAGGTTGTGGACCATCATGAGGTCGATCCGGTCGACCTGGAGCCGCTCGAAGGCTTCGCGAAGCTGGGCCAGCCCGGCCTCGGCGTCGTTCTGGGGTGCGGTGCACTTGGTGGCCAGGAAGAAGCGGTCGCGGTTCCCGAGGTCCTGCATGATCCGACCGATCACCACCTCGGCCTGCCCATACCCCCGGGCGGTGTCGATCACGGTGAGCCCCAGGTCGGGCATGGTACGGATCACGTCACGGCGGGGCGCCACATCGGCCTCGTCCGCCACGCTGTACTGGTTCGTTCCGAGCCCCACCACCGGAATCCGCTCCCCGGACTTCGGGATCACCTTCGTGATGAGATCTTCGAGGCCATGGAGCGGAGACGAAAGGACCCCATGGGTGAGCGCCCGCGCGGCCACTTCACCCGAACTCCCCGCGGTCGGGGCGAGGGCGAGGCCAAGACCGGCCAGAAGACCCGTGCGAAGCGCATCGCGACGCGACATGGATTCGGTGCTGCGGAACATGACATCCTCCTGCGGCCCCGCAGAGGGAGCCGGTTCAAGGGGGGAAGGGGGGGAGAGGCAGAGGATTCCGGAGCGGGAGACCCTCTCCCGAACCGAAGGATTGGCCCATGGCAGGGGCCCCCGCGCGTGGCAGGGCCCCTTCTGGAGTAGAGGCTCGGCCTTGCCGAAACGTTGAATCCGGCCATGGCCATCGGGCGAGGGACGGCCTCGGCCCCGGCGCCTTCGTCTCCGGGGGGAGGCCCCGAGACGTTCCCGGGAGCCTTCCAGCCCGCCCCTCCCCTCCCCATCTTCCTCCGAGCGCCTCCGGCCTCCCCCGGGGAGCCTCCGACACCCCACCCGACCCACCCCCTTCCGCTCTCTCCTGCCATGGATGTCCAGATCTTCGGCACGAAGAAGTGCCCCGACACCCGCAAGGCGCTCCGCTTCTTCAAGGAGCGGCGCATACGGGTGCACTTCGTCGACCTCAAGGAAAAACCCGCATCCCCGGGGGAGCTCCGCCGGTTCGTGCAGCGCTTCGGGGCCGAGGCCCTGGTGGATCGCGAGGGAAAGCGCTTTGCCGAACTGGGGCTGCAGGCCGCCCACAGGGGAGAGGCCTGGTGGATCGAAACCCTGGCCGAGGAACCCCTCCTCCTGAGGACCCCCCTCGCGCGCCGGAAGGAGGCCCTCACCCTTGGGCTGGACGAAGCTTCCTGGAAGGCGTGGGCCGACGCAGGCCGGTAGGGGGGACGAACGGGCCGGGCGGAAGGGGACGGCCACAGGGGGGAGGCGTCCGCCCGATGGGTCCGGCGCCCCCGGCGCCACCCGGGCCGGCGAGGACCCCCTGCCCCGCACCAGCCCGCCCCTGCCCTTCCCCGGCCCGCCTCGGCCGCACGGCCTCAGACCGGGTCCCGCTCCACCGGGTGGGTGAGGCAGTGGGGCCCCCCTCGAGCCCTCGACAGCTCATGCGAGGGAGTGAGGATGCACACCCGTTCCCCCGAGGCCGGGTCCACCTCCGCGCCCCCCAGAAGAAGGTCGTCGGCCCGAACGATCCGGAACCCCGCCCGATCCATGGCCTCGGCCGTGCGCACGTTCCGGTCGTAGAGCACGGCCACCCCCGGGGCCACCGCCAGGGCATTCGCCCCGTCCGTCCACTGTTCCCGCTGCTGATCCACCGGGTCCCGCCCTCCGCACACCACGGGCTCGAGCTCCACTCCCCGCCGGGCCAGCGCCCCCAGAAGGTCTCCGGCCTCCCTCGGCCGAGGCTCACGGGCGTGAAGGTCGAACTCATCCACCGTGGCACATCCGGGGGACCCCGGGAGGATGACAGGGGCATGCACGAGCGCCGCATCCCGATCCACCGGGGTAAAGAGGGTGTCCAGGTGCATGTAGGCCCGCACCCGGGGGAGAGGGACGCGCAGAAGCCATCGCGGTCCTCCCTCCACCCGGGCCAGCGCCTGGACCAGGGCCTCCACCCCTGCCGGGGAGGTGCGGGCCGAGGCCCCCACCGCCACCACCTCGGGCGAGAGGACAAGGACGTCGCCCCCCTCGAGTTCGAGCCCCCCGCCGGCCCCCGGAGGCTCCAGGAGGGGGGTGCCGGAGAAGTCCGGATGAAACCGGAAGATGGCACGCGACAGGAAGGCCTCGCGCCGTCGCGCGAGGCTTGCCATGGCCGACACGTGAACGGCCCTCCCGAGCACGACCTGGGTATCGCGCTGGAAGCACCAGTTCGGGAGGGGCCGGATGCCGAATAGCTCGTCGAGGGAGCCTCCGGACCCCACCGTATCGGGCCGGCGCAGCCCTCCCACGAGGGCCCGGGCCGCCCCCTGCGCATCGAGCCCCCTGAGGGCCTCCCGATACTCGGGATCGAGGTCGGGAAAGACCTTCGCCTCCATCCACCGCCGACCCTCGGGCACGGCAAGGGCTTCGGCCAGGAGATCCTCGGCCTCCAGCACCTCCACCCCGAGCAGCTGAAGGACCCGCCGGAAGCGCCGGTGCTCGTCCCGGGCCCGATCTCCGAAGAGGATATCGTCGAAGAGGAGTTCCTCCATCATTCCCGGCACCATCTGGTCCACCTCGGGACCGGGCTCGTGCACGAGCACCCGGCGAAGGCGGCCCACTTCGGAGTGCACCCGAACCCGGGCCCCTGGATGGAGCTGCGGATGGCCGGGGTCGGGTCCGGCGGAGGGCGAGTCGGGGTCGTGTGGAGAGAATCGGGGCATGGCAGAAGGCTGGTCGCAGGTCCGGGGAGGAGGGTGTTCCGGGCTCCCGGGGGGAGGCGGGGGCCCGAAGGACGGGCGCGGCAGACACCGTCCCCCCAGCGGCCCCCGTTGACCCCTCCCCCGATTCCCGACTACCCTCAGGCACGATACACCTTCCCGAAGCGATCCAGCCAGGGAAAGGCTCCCAAAGGACGTCCCCGGACCTGCCGCCCCCGGCTCCCCACGCGAACCTCCTCGACCCGGAAGGAAGGATCATGCTCGCCCACGCCTCCCACGGGGCCTCGGCCCCACCCGTGCGCACCCCCTCCCCCTCCTCCGTGCGTCCCGCCGCCCTTCGGTCCGGTCTGCCCGATCGTCCGCTGCGCCGACGGGCCCTGGCGCCGGCCCTCCTCCTGGCCGCAGTGGGAAGCGCCCTCGCCGGGTGTGGCGGAGATGCGCCCTCCACCGGAGACCCCCACCAGGCCTTTCTCGAAAACCTGGCCTCCATGTGCGGAGGGGCCTACACGGGCGCCCTCGTCTTCGAGCCCGAGGGTGACGCCATGCTCACCGGAACCGAACTCCTGGTGGCGGACTTCCGCTCCTGCACCCCCGACGAGGTCCAGATCGCCTTCCATGTGGAGATCGAGGGCGAGGCCGGAGAAGCGTCCACCTGGGACCGCTCCCGCACCTGGTTCATCACCCGCACGGAAGAGGGGCTGGAACTCCGCCACGATCATCGGGAGCCCGACGGAAGCGAGAGCACCCGGACCTGGTACGGGGGCCCGAGCGTGGGGCTGGGCACCGCCACCTGGCAGGACTTCGCCTCGGCGGAGCGGAGTGCGGTCGCAGGGGTCCCGGTGGGGTGGCGCATCGAGATCGAACCGGGCGTCCGCTACCGCTACGGCACGACCTTCGACGAGGCCTACGACTGGATGATCGAGTTCGACCTCTCGGCCCCCCTCGATCGGGAGGCGCCGCCCGCCTGGGGCGCCGATCAGCCCCCGTCGCGGAACCCGGGCCCGCCCTGAGCCACCGGCGGAGTCCGATCCTCCCGCGAGGCGGTCCCTTCGATCTCCTTCTCGAAGTGGTGCACCCAGTCGCCCATCTGCGAGCGGTCACCGTCGCCGGCCACCGCCGCGCCGTGAAGGAGGATCGACCCGCCCCCCCGTTCCGGGGCCACCCAGACCACCTCCCAGGCGATCCGGTCTTCCCCCGGGGCGACCTCGATCCCCGCCTCCCGGTGCTGGGCGAAGTGAAGGCCTCCCTCTTCAAGGAGCATGACCCGGCCCTTTTCCCCCTCCGGCACGGCGAACCGCCCCGCCTGGGAGGTGTCGGCGGCGAAGCGCGCGGAAAGCTGGAATCCCCCCACGGCCATTTCGGGGTGCTCGAGCACCACCTGAACCGGGTAGCGCCCTCCCGCCTCCCACTGCGAGGGAAGGCCCCTCACCGCGAGGGACCCCGCTTCCACCGCACGCCCCTCGAACTCCCAGTGACACGAGAGGCAGGAGTCCTCTCCGAATCCCCCGGTGACCCGGGCCGGGGCGCCGTCGGGAAACCCGTGAACGCCCGAGCCCGGCGCCCAGCCAGGCACCGCGCCCGGCGATATCATCCCCTCGCCGCCGCCCCGTAGCTCCGCAGGCGGTGGGGGCGCCGCAGGGGCAAGCCGAAAGGCCCCGAGGGCCGCCACCCCCGCCATGGCGCATCCCATGACGAGGGTGAGGGCCCGTACCGGGTCAGCTGACGGGAACACGGGTAAGGACGCGCCCCACGAAGTTGGCATCGGTCCCGAACCACATGGCCGAGGTGCGGGGGTCGAACATCATGTGCCGGATGTTGTGGCTCACCTCGTGAACCGCAATGAAGCGCTCGGCCCGGGTGTCGAAGGCCGTGAGGCGCTTTTCGGGCCCGGTCTGGGTCACCCAGAGGACCTCGTTCGCATCGAGGTTGATGGCGTAGGGCCGGGAGTCGTCCCCCCCCGGCATGGGGAATTCCGCCACCTCGCGGGTCTCGGGGTTGATGCGTCCCAGGAAGCCCCGGGGCTCGTCCACGTACCACACATGCCCGTCACCCGAAATGGCCAGACGCCGGGAGCGGGATTCCGGGGTCTCCTTGTCGAAGTGAGTGAGCTCCAGGGTCTCGGGGTGGATCCGCACGAGCTGGTTGGTTCCGAAGAGGGAGACCCAGGGGTGGCCCTCGGCGTCGAGAACGATCCCGTAGGGCCGAGCCCGATCATTCTCGTGCGGGGTGACCAGCCGGTACTCCCCGGTGGCCTTGTCCAGGTGGCCCACCCGATTCGACTGCTGGGAGGTGAACCAGATGCCCCCCTTCCCGTCGAAGACCATGGTGTGCGGGTCCCGGGCCTCGCCCGTCATGTGAATGGTGAGCTCTCCCGTGTCCGGATGGAGCATCCCGATGCGCCCGTTCCGGTTCCCGGCGTACCAGACCATCCCCTCGTCATCGACGATGAGGGTGTGGGGATTCGTTCCCTCCTCGATCTCGTAGCGGCGGAAGCTCTCGTCCGCCGGGTCGAACCAGGCCACATAGTTCCCGGCCTGCCCCACGAACCAGACCTTCCCGTCGGGGGCCACGTGCGGGTCCCGGGTCCGTCCGCCGAATTCCACCTCCCACTCGGTGAGGACCTCGTCGCCCCCGGCGGTCTGCGCCGTGAGCGAGTCCGGAGGAACGAGGGTGAGGGCCACGGCCCCGGCGGCCAGGGTGGAGAGGGTACGCATGAGGATCGACTCCCGTTGTGGGTTGCGAACGCAGGTTGCTGTCAGGGCGGAATCCCGGTCGCGCGCCGGAGGGGGCATGGGCCGGGGTCCGAAAGGCAGGAGGAGAAACACCCCCTCCGACGCCCGTGTTCCCCGTGCGCCTCCCCCAGCTCCCTCGCATCTCCCTCCGGAAACCCCACCCCGACTCACCCCACCGCGCTCACCCGCCCGATGGCCCGCTCCCGGAGCATTCCCTGGTAGATCCCGAAAATGAGCCACCCACCTGCGAGGAGCGTCCCCACGATCCGGGCCACCCCGGGCACGGCATCGGCAGGCTCTCCGCCTGCGAGAAAGATCTCTCCAAGCGACCACACGGGGAGGAGGATCCCGCCAAAGAGCACCCCAAGATTCACCAGGCTCTCGAAGGCCCCGATCCAGGGTGCGGCCCGGGGAATGGCCCACGCCCCGGCGCCCAGGAGGAGGAGGGCCACGTAGTACCCCCACCGGAGCTCGGATCCGGCCAGCCCGGGCACCCGGATCGCCCCGGCCCAGGCCCCGAACAGGAGGTCCAGCGCCACGAAGGCAAGGGTTCCGAACAGGTACCAGAACGCGAAGGTGCGCGGGGGTCGGGTGGGCATGCCCGAACCTGAGACCCGGGGAGGCATGGCGGCAAGGGGGTCCTGCGGGGGGGTCGCGCATCGTTCGAGCCGGCCATAGCTTCGAGAAGTCGCGGCGCCGGGCGCTTCCATGCGTCAGGCTCCCCGAACCTCCGCTTCTTCGAGGCCTCCCCGCCCTCCCCTCCCCCCTGCCCTCCCTCCGAGCCCCTCATGGATCTCTCCCTTCGCCGCGTGAAGCGCCTCCTCCCCGACGACGAGTACCAGGTGGTGGTCGATGTGGTGCGCGCCCGCACCCTCCCCGACAAGGAAATCGCCCGACTCACCTCCCTCGTGCGCAAGTGGCGGGACAAGTACGTGGACCGGGCGCATCGCCAGTCCAGGGAGGCCCGCGGCAAGGGAAAGCCTCGCTCCACCCGGGGGTCCGAGTCGAACGAGAACACGATGCGCCAGGCCGACATCATGGACTGGGTCCTGGCGCGACTGGGCGAGCTGGGGAGCGCTGGTGCCGCTGGCACGGAGAAGGCGGCCTCCCCTTCCTCCGGAGATGCAAAGGGTGCAGGCCAGGGGCGGCCCGAGCCTTCCCTCCCCACGAAGGCCGACGTCAGGAAGGCCATTGGCGAACCCCACGTGTCGAGCTTCGGAGACCTCTGGGCCGAGTTTCCGGAGGTCCCGGTGCACAAGCTCCGCAAGCTCCTCTGGTCGCTGGTGGAGGCCGGCGAGGTCGAGCTCACCACGGCGGGAGGGATCGATCTCACCGCCGAGGAGGAGGTAGCCTTCGTGGAAGAGGTGCAGGCCATTGACGGAGTGGCCGCGAAGGGGCGCGCCCCGCGCGGAGGCATCGATCGTCGGCACCAGGACCACCTGGCCCGGACCAAGGTTGTCCGGATCCGCTCCCACAACCGCTCCCGGGGAGCCCGGAACCAGGCCCGCCGCGACCAGCGGGGAAAGGGAAGGCGGTAGAAACCCCCGGTCACGATCCCGCGATGAACCTTGCGCCCCCTTTCCGGTAGATCAGAATGCGGATGGTGTTACCGGAGTGGGAGTTCGGCATGCCGACTCCGCCCGCACATCGACGACTGATCCTTCAGGAAAAGGAGCACCGAATGCCGATCGGAGAACTTGGAACCCGTGTGAAGAACGGCCTCGTGGGCACGGTGAAGGGCGCCGGAGACGTGGCGTCGGCCACCGTGAGCACGGTCCGGAGCACGGTGGTGGGCGCATTGCGTGGAGTGGGTGATGTGGCCAAGGAGGTGACCACGGTCACGGCCGATGTGGTTCAGGGCGCCGTGGAGGCGGCCCAGCAGGTGGGGGTTTCGGCCGGAGGTGCGGTAAAGGGCGCCGTCATCGGTGTGGTCCGGGGCGTCGGCGAGGTGGGCACGGTCACCGCAGGGGTGCTGAGCGACACGGTCCGGGCCGCCATTCGCGGGACGCGTGAAGTGGGGACCGATGTGGGTAGCACCGCCCGCAACGCGGTGGAAGGGGCCATTTCGGCCACGAAGGACCTCTCCATTTCCGTGACCGATGCGGCCGCCGGGGTGGCCACCGGAGCCATTCGCGGAGCCCGCGATGTGGGAACCGACCTGGGGGCCACGGCCCGCGATGCCATGCAGGGCTCCATTCGTGGGGCCCGGGACATTGGCGCCGATGCCCTCGAGGCGGTCGAAGGCACGGCCCGGGGCCTCGTGGGCGGCACCGCCCAGGTGGGAGGCGATGTGGCGAATGTGGCCCGCCAGGCGGTGACGGGGGCCATTGTCACGGCCAAGGAGCTCGGACTCTCCGCCACCGATGCAGCCTCCGCCGCGGCCACCGGAGCACTCCACGCCGCCCGCGACGTCTCCGAGGCGGCGGTGGACTCGGTCTCGAGCGTCCTCGACACCTCCATCGAGGGCGTGAAGGTCGTGGCCAAGGCCCCCTTCCGTCGTGAAGGCGGAAAGGAAGAGGGAGACACCGGCGAAGGATCCAGGGCGCTCCCCGGCTGACCCGAGCCGGCGGTTCCATTCCCGTCGAGGGGAGCACACCTCCCCCGACCTGCACCCCCCGCTCCTCTCCCGTTGGCCGTTCCGGGGCGAGGCGCGGGGGGGTTCGCACGGGGGGTGGTCGTGGCGACTACTCCATGCCGGCTTCGCCGAAGCGGACGGCCCCTTCGAAGCTGAGCATCCACCCCGTGCCGAAGCGGTCCCTGAGGGAGCCGAAGGCCTCCGCCCATTCCGTACGGGCCACGGGCATTTCGGAAGTGCCCCCCTCGGAGAGCGCATCGTGCAGCCTGCGCACCGCCTCGGCCGAGTCCAGGGTCAGGTGAATGTACCCGTTCGTCCCCTGCACGAAGCCCTCGGCCCAGGGTCCCACCACGTCGGTGCCCATGAGGAGGTGGTCCTCCCCCAGGGGCAGGGCGATGTGGGCCACCGCGTCGAGGAACTCGGAGGGCATGCCCGAGGCCTCGCCTCCCATGTCCCGGAAGCGGACAGGCCCCTGGATCTCGGCCCCGAAGACCTGGGCGTAGAAGCGGAAGGCCTCGAGGGTGTTCCCGGGAAAGTTGAGGTACGGGTTCACATTCTGGATCATCGTGGATGCCTCCTCCTGAGGGGGTTGGGTTGCGGGCGAGCCGGGCGGGAGGCCCGGCGCGGGTCGCAGGCCGTCTGCGCCACCACCCTATGGTCGCGTCCGGCCCCCTCGCATCGACACGGCCTCTTCCACGGCATCCACGAAGGCTTCGGGTTTCGCCGACCCGATGAGGAGCTTCTTCCCGTTCGTGAAGGTCAGGCGCACCCCTCGCCGCCCCGAGACGTTGTAGGCCCAGCCGCCAGGCCCGAGGCGCAGTCCCCACCCCCCGAATTCGAGGAGGGGGTTGTAGGTCACCGCCTCGACCCGGGCCAGGGTGTCCAGGGGAAAGAACCGGTCTCGAAGGTGGAAGGGGGTGAAGCGCACATGCACCCCGTCCTCCCGGACCTCGGTGCGGAGTCGCGTGGCCAGGAACAACCCGGGAAGTCCCACCGCCGCCAGGGCCCAGACGAGGAGGAGGCCCGTGTTGCCCATGGGGTTCGACCCCACGGGCACGCCCTCCACAAGCTGGCGCCAGGCCGCCCAGGTGATCCAGAGGGCAAAGGCCAGGAGGGGGATCCAGATCCAGAGCTGCCGGAATCGCTGAACTTCGCGGAAGAGCACCATGGAGATCGGGGGGGCGGAGGGGAGGTCAGGGGGCGGAGGGAAAATCAGGGGGCGGGAGGAGGTGGGGTGCAACGGGTCCAGAGGCGGCTCCCACTCCGTCCATCTACGAAGGGAAGGCCCCCCTTCTTCGTGGGGGAGGTCCCGGACGGGATGATCTCCGGCGCACCGGATTTCCGAAGCCCCCGGATGAAGGGGGCGCACCCGGCGCCCTCCCCCCCTTCGCCCGGGAACTCCAATGCGCAACGACCCGAGCGTCCTCGACGCCCCCACCCCGGCGCCCGCACCCGCGCGCCCCGCGGCCCACAGGCCGACCCACCCCGGGGCTCGCCATGCCGCCCTGCCGACCTCCTTCCTTCCCCCTCTTCCGACCCTGGCCGGCGCGCTTCTCCTCGCGGGGTTCCTGCTCTGGCCCCCCGCCACGGGCGAAGCCCAGGCCAGAGGCGGGGGGGAAGACCCGACCTGCGCGGCCCTTCTGGAGGGGGCGAACCGGGGGGACCCCCTGGACCAGTTCACCGCCCGCCTCCGGGACCGGGCACCCGATGCGGCCACCCTCCGTCGCTGCGCCCCGGTGATCCGGGACCACCCCCTGGTGCAGGACATCACCCAGGGAGAGATCCAGCGGGTCCAGTCCCGCTTCCCCGAGCTCGCCGCCGGGGCCATGCGCTCCGGGACCCTCTCCCTCCCGGCCTCGGCGCGGGGCGAGACGGTGGAGTCGGCCCGACGGGTGGGAACGGACCGGCGGGCCCAGGTGGAGCGTGCCCTGGCCACCCGGGCCCAGGAGAGTGCGCCTCTTCCGGACCTTCCGGCGGCCCAGCTCACAAGCGTCACCCCCGAGCTCCTCTCCCCGGGCACGGACCTGGTTCTCGAGGGTGCCGGCTTCGGGGAGGGAACCGACGGGACCCTCACCCTCACCCTCCACGGAACGGAGCTCTCCCTCTCGGTGGTGCACTGGGCCGATGACGTGATCGTGGCCGAGCTTTCCCGGCACATCGTGGGCGTCCTCCCCGGAATGGCCCGGGCCCGGGTGACCCCGGCCGGCGGGGGCCTCCCCGGAGAGGTCGATGTGGCGTTCGAGCCGAGCATGGTCCCGGGTCTGGCCATCGAGCCCGTCCTGGTGTGGACCGACGAGGGCCCCACGAATGTCGTGGTCTTCGCCAACCAGGCGCTTCAGAACGGGTGGTCGGTGGCGCTGGGCCTCCCCCTCCTCTACGGGGTTCCCGAGCCCTCCCCCTGCACCCTCCAGCCGCAGGCGCCCCCCATGGCAGCCGAGGGCGAAGCGTCGCTGGCCAGCCGGATTCGTATCGAGGCCACGGACGACACCAGCCTGGCATACATCTGCATCGTCTTTCTCGCGGTGCGAGGACCTGTCGGCATGGACCCGGGGGCCCCCTCGGTGTCCCTGGCGTATCAGCCCTGAGGGGTGAGCGGCTGGCCTGCGTTTGTCCGCTCCTACCGCGCTACCACCCCCCGGACTCCCCCCGCCACCAGGGTGGCCACCGAGGCCAGGGCCCGGGGAAAGACCGTTCCCCCGGGGGCGGCCAGGTAGCGGGGCTCCCAGACCGGATCGAACTTCTCCTTGTAGGCGCGGAGGCCGCGGAAGTTGTAGAAGTGCTCTCCGTGCCGGTAGATGGCACTCCCCACCCGGTTCCAGAGGGGGGCCAGGGGGCGGTCGTCCAGCCCGCCCAGGGGGGCCATTCCCAGGGAGAAGTGGGCGTACCCCTCCTCCCGCCCCCAGAGCATGAGGCGGGCGAAGAGGAAGTCCATGACCCCGGAGGGGGCCCGGGCGTCGTGGCGCATGAGGTCCACGGTGAACTCCTCCCGGGCCGTGGGCTCGTTCCCGGCCCAGAGGTTGGCGAAGGCCACCACCGGTGCGCCCTCGAGGGCCGTGGCCCTCACCACGGCCACCGGGTTCCGGGCCAGGTACCCGTCGGAGAAGCGCCCGAGCGAGAAGCGCTTCTCCCGGGTGTTCCGGGCCCCGAGCCAGGCGTCGGAGACCTGGCGAAGCTCCGGCAGAAGGGCGGGCACCTCGCCCCGGGGGACCACCTCGAAGCCGAACCCCTCCTGTTCGAGCTTCCGCACCGTCTTCCGGAAGGCGGCCCGCCGCCCCCCGTCGAGGGAGAAGTCGGCCAGGGGCACCCGCCCCGTCTCCCCCACCTTCACGAGGGCGAGGCCCAGGTCCAGGTAGAGGGGGAGGTGCCGGGGGGCGGCCTGGTAGATCACCGGCCACCCGGCGTGGCGGTCCGCCTCCTCCCGGAACCGCCAGAGGAGGGCGGCGTAGCGGGCTTCCTCCCCCACCGGGTCTCCCATGGCCACCCACGAGCGCCCCTCCACGGCGAACATGAGAAAGGCATCTTCCTCGGGCGCCAGGAGGAAGCGCTTGTCTCCCAGGAGGGCCAGGTGGGCATAGGCCCGGGGGGCCCGGCGCACGACCTGCACCACGGCCTCCGGCGGCTCCGTGGGCACGCCGGGCGAGAACTCGCCCCCTCGCCCCGGCCCGAGAAGTCGCATTCCCCCGAAGAGGAGGAGGAGGGTTCCGGCCCCGACGGTGGCGCGGAGCGCGCGGGGGGCGTCGCCGGAAAGGGTGAACCGCCACCAGGCCTCGGCGGCCAGGGCATCGCGGTCGTGGGCCAGGAGGGCGACCCACCCGGTGGTGGCGACCACGAGGACGAGGAGGGCCACCCACCCCCCGGCCAGGGGCTCGGCCACGAGTCCGCCCCGGCGGTAGAACTCCCGCCGGCTCCCCAGGAGGGCCACGAGAACGAGGGTTCCCCCCACCAGGTGCAGGAGGGTGCCCCCCCGGGTGGCGGCCAGGAGGAGGGTCAGGACCACGAGGACCACGCACCCGCGCCAGGCCACGTCGAGGCGGCGGAAGAGCCCCCAGGCCCCCACCATGAGGAGGGTCCCCACCACGCTCCCGGCAAAGTGGGAGAACTCGATGAGCTCCAGGGGGAAGAGGCGGGCCAGTCCCTCGAGCCGCCCCTGGGGGAGGGGGAGGGAGCCCGATACGAGGAGGAGGGCGCCCACCGTGAAGACGGCCGCCGAGAGGAGGAGGGGTGCGGCCGCCGAAACCCCCTTCCCCACCGCGCCCACCGCCCGCTCCACCTCGGTCCGGCGTTCCAGCGCCTCGTACACCCCGAGGAGGGTGGCCCCCACGAGGAGGGGGCCCAGGTAGAGGACGATCCGGAAGGCCAGGAGCGACGCCACCGCGGCTTCCGGCGCCACCACCGGGGCCAGGGCCAGGAGGACCACCGCCTCGAAGACCCCGAGCCCCCCGGGCACATGGCTCAGGAGTCCGGCGAGCTGGGCCGCCAGGTAGATCCCGAGAAAGGCCGCCACCGAAAGGCCGTGTCCCGCAGGGAGGAGGACCCAGAGGACCGAGGCCGAGAGGAGCCAGTCCAGGGTCCCCACCACGACCTGCCCTCCCGCCATGGCGGGCCGGGGGAGGGGATGCCCCCGGACCCGGGAGCCCCTCCGTGTGGCCAACACCGCCCATCCGATCCACCCCGCGGGGAGGGCCAGGAGGAGGACCCCCAGGGGGAGAAGGGCGCCGGGCGGGAGCCCCACCACCCCAGCCAGCGTCCCGGGCGCCACAAGCAGGACCCCCCCGCCCAGGGTGGCGAGCCCCATCCAGAAGGTGAGGGTGGAGAATCCCACCACCCGCGTCACCTCGGTGGCCGAAAGCCCCCACCCGGTGTAGAGGCGAAAGCGAAGGGGCGCCCCGGTCAGGAGGGGAAACCCCAGCGCCTGGCTGAAGGAAAAGCCGAGGAAGGAGGCGAGGGCCGTGCGCCGTACCGGCAGGGGACGCCCGGCATACCGCACCCCCAGGGCATCGTAGCCGCCCAGCACCACGAAGTTGAGCACGGTGAGAACGCCGGCGGCAAGGAGCGCCCACCCCGACACCCCCTGGAGCGCCTCGACGATCCCCCCCACGCCCCGGCTCCCGAGCTCCCGCTGGAGCACCCAGAGGCCGGCCCCGAAGAAGAGGAGGGAGAGGAGGGGAAGGAAACGGCGCACCCCGGCCAGGAGGCGATCCGCCGCTCCGGGGGCCGACGGAGCCTCCCCGACCAGGGCCGGCGCCCCCGCCCCGTCGGGGCCGGCGCCAGGGGGAGGGAAGGGCGCGGGGGGCCCGTCGGGTGCGGTGGGAGGCACGGAGGTGGGAGGCACGGGCGTCTCAGGCTTCCTTGGCCAGGAGTCCGAGAAAGACCCCGGCAAAGAGGGCAAAGGCGGACCAGGCAATCACGTGGAGGGGTGCCCCTGCCCCATGGACCACCTCGTCCGTTCCGGAAAGGAGGAACCAGAGCCCCCCGGTGAGGGCCACCGTCACGGCCGCGGTCACCCCCAGAAAGGCCAGCCCCCGGCCCATGTCGGCGGCGAGGGTGGGGGCGGGCGGGTCTTCGGGAGCCGGACGGACGCGGCGTCTCAGGTCGAAGAGGATCCAGGCAAAGGCCCCCCCCAGCCCGAGGGCCGCGGTGATCCCGATTCCGCGCCAGTCCCCCACCTCGGCCATGGCCTTCCAGGCGTCGCCGAAGTCGAGCATGAGAATGGCCCCCACGAGGAGGGCGAGCCAGAGGGCGGCGTGCCGCACCACGAGGGCCCCCAGGGTGCGGAGTCCCTCCGAGCCCTGGCCCCCGCCCGTGGCGAGGCGCCCCGCCATGAGGGCATCGAGGGGGCGGTGCACATCGAGGAGCCACCCCCGGAGGTCGCGGAGGAGGGGACGGTTCTCCGGGTGGCGCGCCGCCTCCCCCCACCCCCGATCCCGGAGGAGGGCCGCCACCCGCCGGGGGTGTCCGGCGTCCCGGGCCCCCTGCACCCGGGCGGCCCAGTGCCGGGCGAGGAGGGTGCGGCCGAAGTCCCGGTCCTCCGCTCGCCAGAGGGAGAGGGAGGGGGGTGGGACGGAGGGCGACGTCGGGGGCGGCGCGGGGGACGGGGCAGGCGGGGGCGCAGGCGACGACGGGGAGGGTGGGCGGAGCGACGGTGCGTCGTTCCAGCGCCCCTCCTCCTGATGGGCTGGGTGCAACGCCAGATGCCGGGCCAGGTGCAGGGCCAGGAGGCCTCGGCGGAGGGGGGTGTCCTCGATCCGGACCAGCGCCGGAACCGGGTCTTCCTCCCGGGCACGGGCCCCTCGAGCCTCCCGGAGTTCCCGGATCGCCGAGGCCAGGCGGAGGGCCAGCGCGTCGAGAGGCGGGAGATCCCCCCAGGCCCTGCGGGGGAGGGCCCCGTCCAGGGCCCCCTGCAGACGACGCACCCCCTCGAGCCCCCGGGCCAGCGCGACCCCGGCCCGGGCTTCGCTGGCAAAGGCCCCGCTGGCAAAGGCTCCGGGCTCGAGGCGGCGGGAGAGGGCGAGAAGGACCCGCCCCTCCCGGCGGAGGAGGCGCACCCGGGCCCGGGCGGCGGGACGGGAGCGGGGTGCTCCCGAACCCTCGCCCAGGTGACGGGCCCGCTCCATCTGGCGGAGGTGGCGGG
Source organism: Gemmatimonadales bacterium (assembly GCA_050485885.1). Classification (GTDB taxonomy): domain Bacteria; phylum Gemmatimonadota; class Gemmatimonadetes; order Longimicrobiales; family Gaopeijiaceae; genus SKNW01. The sequence goes on from JBJHCG010000037.1 coordinate 19,189, forward strand.
GGAGGCGAAGGACCGCGGCCTCGCCCACCTCGCGGAGGAGTTCATGGAGGGGTGGATCGCCCCAGGCTGCACCATTCTGGTGCATTGAACTTTCCGCCTGCACCAGTTTGAGGCGCTCAAGGAAGGGAAAGACCTCTCCCTCAGCCGTGCGATAGGCCCGGGTGGCGCTCAGGGCAATCAACTCCTGGACGAGGCGCCGGGAGGGGCGCGCCACCTCGAGGGCGTCGAGGAAGGCCTGGGGCCGGACCCGGGGATCGGTGGCCAGCGCGACCCGGAAGCGATGTTCCAGGGCATCGGCCAGCGCCGACGCCACCTCGCTCCCCGCCCCCTTCCCTCCCCTCGCTCCCTCCGCCTCCACCGCCAGGAAGAGGGTGGCCATGCCCAGCCCGTGCACGAGACGGGGATCGAGAAGGGCGAGCCCCTCCTCCGGCTCCATGGCCAGGAGCCGCTCCAGCGCCGCCCCGGGCGACACGGGGAGAACCCGCTCCACCTCGGCCCGGATCGCCACCGGGAGCCGGAGGGGGAGGGCCGGATCCAGGAGGTGGAAGAGGGCCTGCGCCCGCCACCCCGGCGAGCGGGTGAGCCACCCCTCGGGGCGGTCCAGGGCCTTCCCGGCCTGGACGAGGCGGAGCCGGTCCTTCTCCCGCCGGACGGGTTCGACACGGTGCCTCCGGGGTTCCGCCGGCCCACCGGGCCCGACCGGTGGCGGCAGCTCCCCCTCCTGGTCCCCGGGCCCGAGGGAGCGCGCTGGGGACGACCTCCCCTCCAGCGCCCACCAGAGCGCCTCCCGCCGCCGGAAGAAGGCGCGGGCGCCGGGGGAGAGCCCCGGGGGCGAAGGCCAGGGTCCCTCCTCCGCCAGGCGTCGGAGGTGGACCGCAGTCCGCGCCCCCTCGTCCAGGAGGAGGCGAAGGTGCACCCCCGCGGCCACCCTTACCGACGGCGCATCGGTCCCGGGCGACCGCCCTTCTGCGGCCGGCGCACCTTCCACCCCCCGACGCATCGCCCGCTGTGCCACCCCCCGCACCCGTGGACCCAGGGCCGGGTCCGCCTGCACGGCGGCCACGAGGGCCCGGCCGATCTGGCCCAGGAGGATCCGGTCGAAGGCAGCCTCCCCTCCTCTCCCCCCACCCCCGCTCGCCTCGATCCGGTCCACCAGGGCCCGGGCCAGGGCGGCGGCCCGGGGCGCCGGAAGCGCCCCCCCCGGGGGCCCGATCTCGAGGAGATGCCGGACCCCCACGAGCCAGGCCCCCAGGTCCCGGGGGTGGAGGGTCGAAGGGGTTGCGCCGGGGGCCGCGCCAGGGGGTGCGCCGGGGGCCGCGCCAGGGGGTTCGCCGGGGGTCATGCCGGGGGCCGCGCCGGGGGCGGTCCCCTCCGTCTCCCCCGGGTCCCCCCCGCCTCCGCCCTCGCCCTCGGCCTCAGCCAGAACGCCCTCCCCGGCCCGGGCCAGGAAGAGGCGCCGAAGGGCCCTGCGCCCCCCCAGCACCACGGGGGCCCCGGGCACGCGCCCGAGCCCCTCTTCGTAGCGCGCCAGCACGTGGGCCAGGGTGGGGGTGTGCCCGAGGTGACGCCCCAGGGCCAGGGCGGCGGCCTGGTAGAGAAGGGGGTCCGAGGCCCGGAAGGCGAAGGCCAGCCAGGCCGCCTCCCCGTCGGCCAGTCCCTGCGGATGGGGTGGCGACGCCGCCAGCCGGCGGGTACGGGCCAGGAGGTCGGCGCGGTCTCCCTGGGCCCAGGCCGGGAGGTCCGCAGGAGAGGGAGGGTGCAAGGGGTCCAGGGGCATTCCCCACGCTACACCCGCCCCCCCCGGTTCCGAAAGTTCTTGACGGTTCCCCTCGCGCGTCTGCGCATTGCAGAGGGAGGGGCATGCCTCCGGGCGCTCCTCGGCTCCCTCCCCCGGTTCCGGACCCAGAGGCCACGCCATGCACCGCACCCCACCCCTCCTCCCCCCGATCCTTGTTCTTTTCGCTCTCGCGGGATGCGGGGGAGATGGCGGGGGCGGCGGCGACCCGGTGGGTCCCGGGCCGGGCCCGGGCGATCCGACCCCTGCCATTGCCGTAAGCGCAACGCCCACCACCCTGAACCTGGAGGCGGGCGACTCGGTCCAGGTCACGGCGCAGGTTACGGGGAGCGGGGGCTTCTCCGGCTCGGTCACGGTGAGCGCCGAGGGCCTTCCCCCCGGCGTGACGGCGGCCCAGCAGACGGTGCAGGTGGCCGGGGGCTCGGGCTCGGGGACCCTCCGTCTCGTGGCCGCTTCATCCGCCGAGCCCGGGAGCCACACCCTCACCCTCCGGGCCCGCGCAAGCGGGGTGTCCGATGCCACCGCCTCCCTCTCCCTTGCGCTCACCGCCCCCCCGGGCGATGGCGGAAATGGCGATGGGAACGGGGGTGGAGGCGATGGTCTCCTTCTTACGGTGGACTTCCGGGCCTGCCCCACCGAGCAGCAACCCCTCTGGGTGGCGGTCTCCACCGGGGGGGAGGGGTGGGCCCGGGTCGAGGGAACGGACCAGGTCTACACCTTCGAGGCCGAGGGGACCACCGGCTTCGCCTGGTACGTGGAACTCCCGGTCCTCCGGGGGATCCAGGTCCAGTACGTGGCCGGAGAGGAGCTCACGGACGATCCGATCCCCGTATGCGACCGGGGCCCCTTCACGGTGAGCGGAACCGTTGCCGGGCTCTCCGGCACCGAAACGGGACTCGTGGGAATGGGCGGCGGCTCGGGCCTGGCCGTGGCGGCGGCCCCGCAGGTCACGCTGGAGGGAGTCCATGGCGGAAGCCAGGATCTGGTGGCCTACCGCGCCGATGCCGCCGACCCCGACCTGGCCCGCGAGCGGATGCTCTTTCGCCGGGGGGTGTCGGTGGGAAGCGGCACCACCCTGGGAACGGTGGACTTCGGGGGGGACGAGGCCTTTGCCCCTGCCATCGCCACCTTCCAGGTCAGTGGGGCCGAGAGCTTCGTCCCCTTCATGGACTATGTGACGAGTGAGGCCTGCCGCCCCGCCCCCCTCTACCAGCTCCCCCTGCAGAGCGACCCCGAGGTCCTGGTTCGAGGGGCCCCGGGGGCGCGACAGGGAAGCCAGGACCTCCACGCCTTCGGAGCGACGGGGTTCCTGGCCGGTGGATCCACCTTCGTGCTCGAACAGCGGTGGTTCCGGAGCCTGGGCGGAGGCGCCCTTACCCTCCCGCCTCCCCCGGGGGTGGCGCTGGAGCGCCTTTCCGGGCCCACCCTCCGGATCGGGGCGGAAATGAGCATTCCCGCCGTCTTCCATGCCGAGGGAGGCGCGGGCTCCGTCTCCTTTCTCTGGGAAGTCCCGCTGAACCGGCGCTTCCAGGTGGCGGCGAGCTTCCTCGCCCTGGCCGAACTCTCGGGAAGCGCGCCGGGGGGGAGCGGGGCCTGGGAGGCGCGCCTCGACATGCCCGACCTCTCGGGGGCGGAGGGGTGGGAAGCGGACTGGGTCCTCCCCTCCGGCGCCTCGGCCTCGACGCTGGTCCAGGTCACCGCCACGAGTCTCCCCGCCGCCCCCGGGGCCCCCCGGTGCGCCGAGGGATCGTGGCTCCGCTCGGCGCAGCGCCTGGGCACGACCCCCTGAGGCGCAGGGACGCGTCGCCGAAACCCCGGGCTGAGGCGTGCGCGACCCCCGGGAGGAGGCCTCCCCGTCAGACTACTCGAAAAGCGGCACCCCGACCCCAAGGGAGACGCGTCGAACCACCGGTCCGCCGCAGGAAACACCGGCAATGGGGGTACAGCCAGGGACCGTGACCCGGGACTCGGCCAGGGAAGCCCGGAGGTGGAGGGGTCGGCCCAGGACGCCGTACCGCTCCGCTCCCACCTCCCACCCCTGTCCCCGAGCGCTCAACCGCTCGTACGGGGGATGGGAGGTTGCGCTCACCGATGCCGGAGAGAGAGACTGGAGGCGGACCAGGGGCAGGGGGAGCGGGCCCTCGAGCACATTGTGGGAGAGGTGTCCGCCAGCCGTGAGGTATACACCCCCGGCCACGGGCGCCCGGAGCTCCGCCCCGGCCTGCGCGGTGGCCCAAACGGACCGCGCCACCAGGACCTCCGCTTCCTCCAGGGAACGCCAGGTCCGGTTTTCTCCCCACTCCCGGGCCACCGACCCGCTCAGGCGAAGGTAGTCCGTGAGCTCCCAGCTCGCCCGGGCCTGGACCCCGGGGCCCCGGGGGATTCGGACGTCCGACCCGCGCACCTCGGTCACCCCCACGCTCATGACGAGCTGGGCCTGGGCCGGGGTGGCGAGGAGGGCCGAAAGGGCCACGGAAAGAAGGACCGCCGCCCCGGCCAGGACAAGGGTCAGGACCGCCACGCCGGCCCAGGCCCATCCGAGCCTGGCGTCTGAACCAGGCGGAGATGCAGGAAGACCCGGGTGGATCACCCCGGGGCGACCGAAGGGAAGGCGACGGAAGGAAGGAGGTGCGCGCATGCCAGAAGCGTGTCCGAGCAAGGGGGGGAGCGGCCTTCGACCGGAGGTTCCCGGAGGCCCGCGTCACCCGGTGCGGTCCGTCCCCCCCGAGGAGTCGGTGCCTCCCGGCGGGGCTGGCGAAGTCGTTCCGCCGGGTTCACTCTCTGGAACGAACAGGGCTTCCGGACCGTGACAGGCCGCAACCCGGGGCCGCGCCCCCCGCCCTCTTGCCACGAGACACCCCATGGCCGCTCCCTCCCGCCCCCTCACCCTCCCGCAGATCACCTTTCTCCGGATGCGCGCCCTCGGGCTCCTGGGGTGGGAGGGGACGGAGGCGAGAGCCGTGCCTTCCGTGCCGGGGCAGCCCGCTCCGGCCTCCCCCCCACCCTTCCCCTCCGGCCCGGCCCGGGTGGTGGGTCACCACCTGGCCATGCAGGCCCAGGACTTCGGTGCCTCCCGGTGGGCGGTGGGCTCCCGACTCCCCGGCTGCACCGAGGCGGAAGTGGTGGCGGCCTACGACCGGGGGGAGATCGTGCGCTCCTGGCCCATGCGGGGGACGGTGCACGCGGTGCGGGCCGAGGACCTCCCCTGGATGCTCGAGCACCTGGGCCCCCGGGCCCTCTCCGGGGTCCGGGCCCGCTGGACCCATCTGGGGATCGACGAAGCCTTCCTCGAGCGGGCCCGTGACCTGGCCACCGCCTTCCTCACCGAGCGGGGCCGATGCACCCGGGCGGAACTCGTGGAGGCCCTGGAGGAGGAGGGCCTCGCCATGACCGGGCAGCGGACCTACCACACCGTCTGGTACCTCTCCCAGACCGGAACCCTCGTCCAGGGACCGGTGCGGGAGAAGGACCACGAGCTCGTCCTCCTCGATGCCTGGATCCCCTCCCCCCGGCGGCTGGACCGGGCCCAGGCGCTGGCCGAGCTCGGCCGCCGCTATCTCGAGGCCCGGGGGCCGGCCACCGTGGCCGATCTCGTGCACTGGACGAAACTCACCCGCACCGATGCCCGGCGGGCCTTCGAGGCCGGAGGCGATGCCGTGGTGGAGCGCCCGGGTCCGGGTGGGCCCTACCATCTCCTGGCCCGTCAGCTCGCCTGGCTCGAAGAGGAAAAGGGAGCCCTCGCCGACTCCGTCGTGGCGCTCGCAGCCTTCGACGAGCATCTTCTGGGGTATGCGCGGCGGGACGCCGTTCTCGACCCGGACCACGCCACCCTCGTCGATCCGGGGCGAAATGGCGTCTTCCGGTGGACCCTCGTGGCCCGGGGCCGGGTGGTGGCAACCTGGAAGCGGGTGCCTCTCACCCATCACACCCGAGTGGAAATCGCCCCCTTCACCCCCCTCTCCCGAGGGGTCCGGGCTGCGGCCGAGCGCGCCCTGACCCGTTGGGGTGACTTCGCGGGGAGAGCGGTGGAGCCGGCCTGGGAGGCCCCCGTCGGCTGATCCGGAAGGCGCGAACGCGCGGCGAAGCCTCCCATGCAGGCCATTTCGCCCCACGCCGAGCCCCCCGATGGGGCACGAGGCCCCCCGGTGCCTCGCGAAAGGCACGCAGGCCGCAACACCGGGTGGCACAGACCTTTCCGTGCGCTGGGTCGGTCCAGCCCAGCCCCCTTCAGGAGGAGTCCCGATGTTCAAGCGAGCCCTCGTTTCGATGGATCTTTCCCCGGCCACCGCGGCCCTGGTCTCGAGCCTCCCGGGGCTCCGGGACTACGGGGTGGAAGAAATCGTCCTCGTGCATGTGGCCAAGCCGGTGGCCTACCCCGTCTCGGCCTCCATTGCCGAGGTGGACCTGGTCCGTCAGCGCCTGGGACGCCTCGAGGCGACCCTCGTGGAGCAGGGCTTCCGGGTGGAGGTGGATGTGCCCATCGGGGCCCCGGCCACCGAGGTGACGCGCGAGGCGGAGGAGCGGAAGGTGGACCTGGTCGTGGTGGGTTCCCGCAGCCACACCCGGATCCACGACGCCTTCATCGGATCGGTGGCCTGGGAGATCGTTCGGCGGTCCCGCGTTCCCGTGCTCCTCAAGCGGATCGAGGCGTCGCGGCCGGATCCGGAAGCTGCGCTCGAGATCCGGTCGTCCGGGCTCCCCAACCGGGTGGTCCACCCCACCGACTTCTCCGACGTCGCCACCCAGGCCTTTCCATGGGTGGAGGCTCTGGCCCGCCGGGGGGTCGAGCGCTTCACCCTCCTGCACGTGCATCCCGTGGGGAACGAGGAGGCCCGGGCCGAGGGCCGCCTCCGGCTGGAGCGCCTCGCCGAGCGCCTCATGGAGGCGGGCGCCACCGAGGTGGAGGTGGAGGTGCGCGGGGGCTCCGCACCCCACGAGGAGATCCTCGCCGTGGGAGGACACGATGCCGAGAGCCTCGTGATCATGGGGACCCACGGGCGCGGCTTCTTCCCCGAGATCGTGCTGGGAAGCGAGAGCCGGCAGGTGGTACGCAGGGCCTCGGCCCCTCTCCTCCTCGTGCCGGCCGAGGAGGTCGCCGCGGGGTGAGGGGGGGGAGGGTGCGTTCCCCGGTGGAGGGGAGGGAGATGCACGAGATGACGTGCCTCTCTCCGCCACAGACGAAGCTCAGGCGCGGGAGCACCGCGCAGAACGGAGCCAGGAACCGGCCCCACCCCCGGGCGCTCTCCGCCCCGGTCCCCCTACAGCTGCGACAGCGTGGCCAGCGTGCGTTCGATCTCCTCCTCGTTGTTGAGGAGGCTTGGCGCCAGTCGGGCGTAGGTCCGCCGGTAGGGGGTGCCGCTCGAGATGATGCCCCTGGCATACAGCCCCATCACCACCTCCATGGGATCCAGGTCCTTGTAGTCGTAGCAGATCAACCCTGCCGACAACGCAGGCGACATCGGGGTGTGGAGGGTCACGCCCGGGATCTCCCTCAGTCCCTCCTTGGTCAGGGTGTTGAGCGCATGGATCCGCTCCTGCACATTCGACTTCCCCAGCTCCAGGTGCAGATTGAAGGCTTCGGGAAGGGCCCACTGGTGGTCGAAGGCATGGAAGCCACCCGGTGTCATGTGCTCGCCCATGGTGACCTGGTCCGCGGAGACGGAACCCAGCCAGACGCCGTAGGAGGCGGAGCTGAAGCTGGGGATCACCGCCTTGCATCGGGCCCACCCCCGGTCGCTCCCCCAGATCACCCCCGTCCCGCGCGGACCGAAGAGCCACTTGTGGGTGCCTGCAATGAAGAAGTCGCATCCCACCCGCGAGATGTCGACGTCCTCGACGCCGATCCCGTGCACCCCGTCGACCAGGAAGAGGATGTGATCCGCCTCGTCGCGCGCCTGGTTCAGTTCTGCCAGGAGACCCGCGATGGCTTCGATCGGCAGCTTCACGCCGCTGGAGGAGTGAACCCAGGTCATGGCCACGAGCTTCGTGGCCGGCGTGATGGCCGACCGGATTCGTGTCAGGACCTGGTCAACCGAGACTTCTGACGGGGCCTCGTAGAGAGGGATCCTGCGAACCCTGGCCCCGGTGCGCTCTGCGCGGAGCTGGAACGACCGGTCCATGGCATAGTGGTCGTGCTCACTGTGCAGGATCTCGTCATCGGGGCCGAGCATCAGGCCGCTCGCGATCAGGGCCAGCCCCATGGTCGTGCTCCCGGTAATGGCGATCTGATCCGGGCGCCCTCCCATGTAGGCCGCGGCTGCCGCCGGAATGGCCCTGTCCATTTCATCGCCGACCATGTAGGTGTACTCGACCGGGTTCCGGTCGAACCCCTCCCGGTGCCGCGCGATGGCCTCCGCCACCGGCCTCGGGTGCGACGACAGGAAGAAGGTGGCGAGGTGCACCTGCTCCGGGTCCAGCGCGAACATCTCCCGCAGTCCGCTCCAGTCGGCTCGCCCAAGCCCGGCTGGCGAGACCCCTGAGGCGGGCGGTGGAGGGGTCGGGGAGGAGGCGCCGAGGGCGGCCGGAGTGAGGGCCGATGCCGGGAGGATTCCACTCCCGAGGGCCAGGGAGGCGTTCTTGAGAAAGGCGCGTCGCTGCATCTCGGTCCATCTCCGGTAGAAAGGCGATCCCCTCCTCCCCCCCTCAACGCCATGAGGCGGCAAGCTAGAGTGCGGTTTTCGGGCTGGCAAGGAGCCGAAGGACGGCGCTGCGAACCCCCGGCACCGGATGGAAGCGATGCGGGCTGTCGCGCGAAGGGGTACGCGTGGATGCGAAGCGATCAGGCGGGATCAGTGCCTGTGGGGAATCCCCCGGGCGTGCAGCTTGTCGTGGTTTTGCTCCGCGGACTCGCCATGGCTGTGCCCGTGCGCCGGCCCCGCCGTTTCGTAGTGCCGACGCAGGAGGTCCTCCCCGAAGTCGTTCTCCAGGTCGCGCCACACCGTGTGAATGTGGTTCGCATTGTTCTGGACGTTGTCGTACTCGATCAGCGTGACCGGGCCATGGATCCGGTAGTAGTGCGGTTCACCGGGCTCCATGCTCCCCGCCCAGGCAAAGTGCAGGTTCTGGAACCCCGTCTCCTCGATCCGCCGAAGCCGCTGCCGGGCCAGGTCGGGGTCCAGGTTGTCCACGTACTCCCCGAGCAGGAGGAGAAAGAGGTGCTGCTGCGCGTCGGTCATGGCCCCGAAGGCGAGCCCCTCGACCCGCTCGAGGAGGGCATGCCGGTCGTTCCCCGTGATGATGTCGCGCGGCGCCGTCTCCGAGATCAGCGCCACCGCACGCTGCTCCGGGTCGAGGGCCCGCATGAGCGCGCGCCCCCGGTCTTCCTCGTGCGCCAGGAGCCGCCACCCCGCGTGCGGCCCGTCGCGTACCTGGGCCGGGTTCGCCCCGATGAAGGAGGGGTTCGAGACCACGACCCCGTCGGCCGAGGTGAAGTTGAGCGAAATGTGATGCCCCTCGAAGCGCCACCCCCAGGGCTCGCGGGTCGAGGGGGTCCCGAAGATCCAGAAGTGGTAGTTCTCCGGATCGCGGCGCACCGGGTTGCCCTCGATCCCGGCCAGGATCTCCTCGAGCCGCATGACCCCCGTGGCCTTCTGGAACCCCTGCCCGCTCGTCACCGCCTGCAGGAGCGCGAGGGCAGCGGTCCGCTGCTCGAAGCTCATGTCGCGCAGGGGGAGGCCGTTTCGGGCCACCGGGGTGAAGTACCAGCTGTAGCGGTCGTCGTGGTCGAAGTCGCGGAGCGCCGCCCCCCGCTCCTCCTCGCCAAGGGTGGCGATGAAGGCCTCGGCGGCCGCGACCACCCGCTCCGCCGCCCGCGTCGCGACGACTTCCGTCGCCGCCGAGTACGCCGCCGGCCCCGCCACCAGGAGGACGGCCAGCGCGCCCACCCCCACCCCTGCACCGAGGCGCTTCCTTCTCCCGGGCGTCCTGCGGCCGTGGTCGCTGCGTCCGTCGTCGTCGTGGGCGGCCGTGCCGGTGCCCGGGGTCCGGGGGTGCATGGGCATCCTTCCTCCTGACCGGATGGGGTGATGCGCTTCGAGCGCGCGTTCCTGCCCCCCGAGAATAGGTCCGGCAGTCGCCCCGGGCCAGCGATTCCTCGAGGCCTGGCTCTACCGGTCGGGTCATCCTCTGCCTCGCAGACGAAGGAACCGGAGGGGGTCGTGGCCGTGACGATCCACCTCGGAACCCCCTTTCGCCCGGCCGGCCGTCCACCATGCCACTCCGGTTCGGCGTGAAGCCTCGGGGGGGCGACGGCGTAAGGAAGGGTGAGCGCCGAGGTGATCGCCTCGGTCCTTCGACCTCGCTGCCGGCACGAGCCCGGGGCTCCCATGACCGCACGCCAGCCACTCCCCGACGACCCCACGCTCCCTGTGCGCCAGAGCTCTCCCCCCGGGGAGGCGCATGAAGCCGGGCGGACCGAGGTGGCCGAGCCGATGGAGCTGGCGGAGCCGCTTGAGCCGGCCGACGCAGCCGAGGCAGCGGAAGGGCCCCTCGAACCCGATCCGGACCTTTCCCGCATTCGCCCCGGCCTCCTCCGCGGGGCTCCGGAGCGGCTCTTCCTCCTCCTCCTCATGGCGGCCGGGATGACTTCGGCCTGGGTCGGGCATCTCGAGGGGCGGGAGCTGCTTCCCTACCTGGGGAGCTTCCTCGTGACCTTCGGAGGGCTCTCCCTCCTCGTGCGTCTTCCCTCCGAGACCCTGAACCGCAAGGTGCAGGCCTTCGTGGCCGACTGGGTGGACGACCTGGGAAAGGGGTACTACAGCGTGGTGGCCCTCTCCGTGTTCCTCTGGTGGGAGGCACTCCTCCTCCTCGAAGGGGTCGAGGAGATCCTGGCGGGTGATCGGGGGGTCGTGCCGAGCATCATCGAGGCCTTCCTCGGGTTCGGGCTCGAGTCGCTCTTCAATGTCTTCATGGCCATGGCCTGGCCCCTCTTCCTCTTCGGCCACCTCGAGCTGGAAGGGGTGCTCCTCCTTGCCGCCGGTGCCTGGTTCATTCTGCGGGTGGGGAGCTTCCTCGTCTCGACCCCGGCCTGGATGGTGGAGGAGGAGACGTAGGATCCAGACAGGGGCACACCCCTGCACTCGAACTCCGGCTCCCCCCTTCCCGGGGAACCCCGGGGAGGAAGGCAGGGAGGTCCGGACCCGGCCCGTGGGAGTCGCATGCCCGCCCTCCGCTTTCATGGCCGGCTGCCGGCGGGATGGCCGTTCGTCCCGGGTCCAGGGCCGGCTGGCGGCGGCCCGCTCCTTCCTTGTCCTCCCGCATCCGCGGTGACATGGTTGGGGTCCTGCGGTGTTGTCTCTCCTACGGTGCTCGTGGCACGTGAAGGTGCTCACGGTGCGTGAGGTCGGAGGTGTTTCAGGTTCCAGCCCCGACCACCCCATCACCCCCCGACGAGTTGGTGAGGATGAGCGAGACGCTTCGGAAGGCTCGCGCCGCATACACACGGCTCGACTGGCCCCTGGCGCGGCAGCTGTTCCGCTCCGAAGACGCGGAGCACGGGCTGGACGTCGAGGACCTGCATGCCCTGAGCGAGGCCGCCTGGTGGCTTGGCGACAACGACGAACGGTTCGAGGCGTGTGAACGCGCCTACCTGGCCTACCTCGATGCGGGCCGACCCCGCCGGGCGGCCATTGCGGCCATCGACATCGCGGCGTCGCTCTTTCTTCGCGGCGACGCGGGCGAGGCCTCCGGGTGGATCAGTCGGGCCGGCCGTCTCCTGGAGGGGGAAGAGGAAGCCGCCGAACACGGGTACCTGCTCTACCTGTTGGAGGTGGAGGGGAGACTCGGCGGGATCGTGTCTTCGGAGCCGACGGCGACCCATGGCCTGATCTCCTCGGCGCGCCGTGTCCGGGAGATCGGACACCGCCACGGTGACTTCACGCTCGAGGCCCTGGGCAGCATGGGAGAAGGGCGCATCCTCGTGAAGACCGGACGGGCTTCGGAAGGGCTCGCACTCCTCGACGAGGCCCTGCTCGCGGCCCGTTCGGGCGCCATGACTCCGATCTGGACCGGCAACCTCTTCTGCCACGTCATCGCGGCAGCGGAGGAACTCGGCGATCTCCGACGCGCCCGCGAGTCCACCGATGCGATGACGAAATGGCTGGCCTCGATGCCGGCCGCCGTCGTCTTCAGCGGCATCTGTCGCGTGCATCGGTGCCGGATCCATCAGCTGAGCGGGGACTGGGACGAAGCCGAGCGGGAGGCCCGCCGGGTGTGTCGGGAGCTGGGTCGGATCCACATCGCGGCGGCAGCGCGGGCCCACGACCAGGTGGGCGAGATTCTTCGACTGCGGGGCGACCTGGACCGGGCCGAAGCGGCCTTCGAACGCGCCCATGCCCTGGGGCGGGACCCGCAGCCCGGCATGGCGCTCCTTCGGCTGGCCCAGGGGCACATCGACGCTGCGACCGCTTCGATCCGGTCCGCACTTCTGGCCGAGAGCCATGGGCTCCGTCGCGCCGAGCTCCTTGCCGCCCGCGTCGAAGTCGAACTCGCCGCCGGCCATCTGGACGAGGCTCGCCAGGCGACCGACGAGCTCGAAGGCATGGCTGAGCGCTACGGAAGCAGCGGCCTGCACGTGGTGGCGCACCACGCGCGCGGCGCCGTGCTCCTCGCCGCAGGCAACCCGGAGGAGGCACTCCCGAGGCTCCGGGAAGCCTGTCGCCGCTGGACCGAGGTGGACGCGCCCTACGACTGCGCCCGTGTGCGTGTCCTCCTCGCCCGCACCTATCAGCTCCTTGGCGACGGAGACTCCGCCGCCCGAGAGCTCGCTGCCGCACGGATCGTCTTCGAGGAGCTCGGGGCCGTTTTCGACCTTCAGAACGCCCGGGCTGCCGACACGCCCCCGGCCCCCTTCCGCACGCTGACGCCGCGGGAGCTCGAGGTCCTCACGCTCGTGGCCTCGGGGGGCTCGAACAAGGCGATCGCCCGGACACTGGGGATCAGCGACCGGACGGTGGCACGTCACCTGGCCAACCTCTTTGCGAAGCTCGAAGTGGGTTCGCGAACGGCTGCGGCGGCCCTCGCCTTCAAGCACGGGCTCGTCGGAACTCCAGGCGGCGGGGAGCGGGGCTGAGTCAAGGCGCGTCTCGGAGAGCGCGCGGTCCCTGCTGAGGGGAGGCGAGCTCGCTCCGGCAGACCCCCGGGTCGGCAGGAGGATCGGGCCGGAACGTCCCTCGAACGCCCCTGGGGAGCCCGGGGACCGGGGGCGTACACAGGAGGTGGTGTGCACACCCGCCCCTGCGCCGAATGGGCAGAATCACCCACCTGCCCCTCGCCGGGACTGCATAGCCTGACGAATGGAGTCCGGCATTCGCCCCGTGTATCGTCCGGTCGGCAACCACGCGGGTCCTCCCCTGCCGCAGGCCGCACGTGGCAAACCGGTCGCCCCTCGAGGGCGCGTTTCGCCGGGGCCGTCGCGACGGTTCGACCCGCCCGCCCGACCGAGGGGCCTTGCCCTGGTGAACGAGCCAGCTCCTCGCGCTCGGCTCTCCCCTTCGAAACGCCTCAGGAGAACCTCGATGCACACACGGACCCGCTCCCCCCGGCCTCGAACCCACCTTCGCCGGACCCTCGGCGCCGCCCTGGCCGTCTCGGTCGGTGCCTGCGCCGGCAATTCTCCCACCCTCCCCGACCCGTTCGAGGGGCACACCAACACGGTGGTCCTCGCCTGGAACGAGATCGCCACCGACGCGTTCGTCGAACACGATGGATATTCCGACCCCCTCGAGGCGGTGCGCGTGATCGGCATGCTGCACCTGGCGCAGCATGATGCCCTGAGCGCCATCTCTCCCGCCTACGAACCCTACGCGCTCCAGGCCAGCGACGAAGACGCCGACCCGGTCGTGGCGGCGGCCGCGGCGGCGCACGGGGTACTCGTCGCCATGTTTCCGGACCAGGCCCCTGGGCTGGATGAACGGTTGGCCGAGTTCCTCGGTGCCCTGGACGAGGAAGACGCCCGGGACCGCAGCCTGTCGCTCGGGCAGGCCGCCGCCGAAGCGATCCTGCAGAACCGGGCGGGCGACGGTTCGGACACGCCCATGGTCGGGGACTACGAGCCGGGCACGGGGCCCGGGCGCTACCAGTTCGTGCCGCCCTTCGACTTCGTGGTCCGCCCTGGCTGGCAGACGCTGCGCCCGTTCGGGCTCTCGAGCCCGGACCAGTTCCGGTCTCCGCCGCCGCCAGCGCTCGAGAGCACCCGCTACGCCCAGGACTTCGAGGAGGTGAAGGCGTACGGGAGGGCGGACAGCAGCGCACGCAGCCCGGACCAGACCGCGTATGCCGCGTTCTGGCACGAGTTCTCCGACCTCGGGTGGAACCGCGTGGCTCGTACCGTTGCCGCCGACCGGGAGCTCGATCTGCAGTCCACGGCTCGGCTCTTCGGACTCCTCAACATGGCCCTGTCGGACGCCTACGTGGCCGGATGGGACTCGAAGTTTCGCTACGATTTCTGGCGGCCCTACACCGCGATCCGGGCCGCGGCCACCGACGGCAACCCCGCCACCGAGCCGGACCCGGAGTGGGAGTCTGCAGAGGTGAACCCCCCGGTGCAGGACTACCCCTCCACGCACAGCGCGCTCGGGAACGCAGCGGCCGAAGTCCTGGCATCGGTCTTCGGCGACGAGACGGGCTTCACCTTCCCCTCCACCACCGCGGTTCCGGCCAACGGAACCCGGACCTTTACCGGTTTCCGCGAGGCAGCAGATGAAAACGCGGACTCGCGCGTCATGGCCGGACTGCACTTCCGCTTCGCCTGCGATACCGGGCAGGAGCTCGGGCGCCGGGTCGGGGAGTGGACGGTGGCGAACCACCTCCTCCCCCGCTGACCCGGAGGGGGCTCCCTTCGGCTCGGACCCCTGCGGGCCTGGCTGGACCGAAGGGAATTCGACGCGGTCCGGAAGCACCTCCGGGAAGAAGGCGAGAACCGGAAAGGGCTGCTCGAGTCCGTTCGCTGGGGCGGCTCTGACGGGCGAGGCCAACCTCCCGCGGCTCGTTCTCAAGGGAGCGACTGCCACCGGGCCAGGAGCCCCGACACCACGTCGTTCATGGCCGAGAGCGTCTCGTTCCCGTCGGCGGAGTTCGTGAGGGCGAGGAACGCCACGCCGGTGTCCAACCCGAGCCAGGCCACGGAATGGTTCGAGACGTTCGAGCCGGAGTGCGTGGCCGTGCGCCCACCCCAGCTCCGCGTGGTCATGCCCCATCCCAGGGCGTACAGGCTTTCCGAGTTCGGCATCGGGGTGATGCCGGTGAAGAGCGTGCGCCCATGGGATGCCTGAATCAGGGGAGAGCTGCCGTGGTCCGCCCTCAGGAGCTCCTGAACCACCCTGGCCCAGTCTCCCAGCGACATGTGCGCGCGCCCGGCCGCCGAAAGCCCTGGCGGGTTGTCGCAGGCCTCGCAGGGGGTCCAGCCTCCCCCGGCGGCAGGGCGGTGTCCGACCGGCTGGTCCATCCCCCCCACCCCCGTGGTCGGCCCCCATCCCAGCGATTGGGCCTCCATGGGGTGCATGAACTCCGAGGCCAGGAGCTCCTCGAAGTCCCCGCCGAGCGCCCGTTCGATCATTGCGCCGGCAATCACGAACCCGGGATTGCTGTAGTGGTAGCCGCCGAGCGGACCGATGGGGGGCGCCTGGAGCGCCCACGCCACCATGGCCTCCCGCTGGGCCCGGGCGGTGGAACCGGCGTACGTCCCCCCCGGGGGGTCGTTCCGGATCCGTCCCCGGTTCGCCAGGAGATCCCGGAGGGTGACGTCGCGGTACTCGGGCCGGATCGCAGCCTCCAGCTCCGGGAAGGCCTCGGCCACGGTCCGGTCCCACGAGAGCGAACCCCTGGAAACGGCCACTGCGGCAAGCGCGCCGGTGATCGCCTTGAGGTTGGACCCGATGTGCCAGCGATCCTCGAGGGTTACCGCGGGACCGACTCCGACCCGGCGGTCTCCGGCCACGCCGATCCCCACGAGGCCATCGCGCGTAACGATGGCGCCCCCCATGGCCGGAAGCCCCCGTGCGTCGCGAACCTCGGCCACGAACGCCGAGAGGTCCATGGGGGCAACGGTGAGGTCGAGGGAGCCGGTCACCCCTCCGGCCGTGGCCCGGATGTCGGTGGTCCCGGCCGTGCGGCCCCGCACCTCTCCGGCCGACGAGACCGTGGCCACCGCCGGGGCCGTGGAGCTCCAGACGAAGCTGCTCTGGATCACCGTGCCATCTGCCGCCCGGGCCACGGCCTGAGGGGTGACGGGCTGACCCACCACGAGTCCGCCGGCCGGGAGGGTCACGGTGACGCTCGCGATAACCGGTGCGGGCGGCGGGGGAGGCGGTGGCGGTGGCGGCGCCGTGGGCGAGGTGCTCCCATCCCCACCTCCGCATCCCGGGAGAAGGAGGAGAAGGGCAGAGAGCAGGAGGGGGAAAGCCACGAGCCCCGAAACGGATGCAGGACGGGGGGGTGCCACTCGGTGCGATGCCATGGGAGGACTCCGGGGAGGGGAAGCAGGCGTCGGCAGGGCCCGCGCCTCATCCGTATACGCGAAGCACGGCGGGTGGGCGGATCACGCCCTCGCTGAACTGCCCGAGGGGAACGCCCCCCCTCCCTTCGCGATCTTGTTCGGCCAGACACCGCGCCCTACCTTGCCCGCGTCGCTCGGTCCGCGTCGCTCGCCGGGCTTCCTCGGCGGACCTTCCGGATCCCTGATCCCTGCTGCCGCGAACCCCTCGGAACCCTTCCGGGCCACCGTCCCGTGGCCGAGGCCGCGCACGTTGAACGCCTCTCGCCTTCCACCCTTCCGCACACCATGGACAAGCCTGTGAGCCATGGGGTGGAGGCCCCGTGGGGGGACCCGGACCGGGGCTCATACGGTTGAGCCAGCTCCTGATCCGTGCCGACAGCGGAACCCGGATGGGGATGGGGCATGTGATGCGGTGCCTTGCCCTTGCCCTCGCCTGGCAGGAGAGAGGCGGGGAGGCCACCCTCCTCACCTGTTCGGAGGGCGACGGGGCTCGGCGACGCTTCGCGCGCTTCGGGTTCCGGGTGATGGCCCTGAGGGCTCGACACCCCGACCCGGACGATCTCGACGCCACGCTCCGCGAGCTCGAACGCCTGAAGGGGCGGGACCCGGGCGGCCCTCGACCCTGGCTCGCAACCGACGGGTACTTCTTCTCTCCCGCCTTCCATGAGGCGGTTCGCGCAGCGGGCTTTCCCCTTCTGGTTCTCGACGACATTGCGGACCAGCCGCGGTACGTGGCCGACCTCCTCCTGAACCAGAACCTCGGAGCGGAACACTTCGCGTACGACTGCGCCCCGGAAACGGTCCGGCTCCTGGGAACCCGGTACGCACTCCTCCGACCCGAATTCCGGCACGGCGAGACGGAGAAGGCCGAGGTTCCCGAACTGGCGCGGCGAATCCTCGTGACCCTGGGAGGAGGGGATCCGGACAACCTCACCCTCCGGGTGCTTCGGTCGCTTCAGCGCACGGAGCTCCCGGGCCTGGAGGTGGTGGCCGTGGTGGGCGGCGGAAACCCGCACCGCGATGCGCTCGAAGTGGTGGCAGGAGGCTCCCGGGACGTCTCGATCCGCCTGGTGTACGACGCAGACAACATGGCGGAGCTCATGGCGTGGGCTGACCTGGCCGTGAGCGCGGCAGGGAGCACCTGCTGGGAACTCGCGGCCACCGGAGTACCCGCCGTTCTGCTGGTGGCCGCCGAGAACCAGCGCGAGATCGCAACCGCCCTGGCGCAGGAGGGGATCGCCATGAACCTGGGGTGGCACGAGGCGGTGGCGCCGGATCGACTCACCGACGCCGTGCGCCGGGCTGCCCGGGACCGGAGCTGGCGGGCCGAGGCGAGGCGGCGGGGGCGTACGCAGGTTGATGGAGCGGGGGCTGGACGGGTGGCCGCCCAGATGATGGAGCGCACGCTCCTCGAACACGAACATCGCCTCGCGCTGCGCATGGCCCGACCGGAAGATGCGGATGCCTTGTGGCACCTTGCCCAGGACCCGACCATGCAGGACGTGGCATCCGACCCTTCACCCGTTCCCCTGGAGGAGCATCGCGCGGGGTTCCTGAAAACGCTCGAGGAGGATGAAGCGATGATGTGGGTCCTGGCCTCTCCGGAGGGCGTGATGGGGCGGCTTCGATTCGAGCGAAGCTCCGCTCGCGAGGCCTGGGGCGATGTCCTGCTGGCGGGGCGGGTTCGCGGCATGGGGCTGGAAGCGAGGCTCCTCGACCTCACCGCCGATCTGGCCTGTGACCGGCTGGGGGTCGATCGGGTCGTGGCGAAGGTGCCGGCTTCGAATGCGGCCTTCGCCAGGGCCCTCGAGGAGGCCGGCTTCGCCGAACGCGAAGGGACCTCCCCGGGCGACCGGACGACGCGCGTCTTTTCCCGACCCTCCCCCTGCCCACGGCGCCACGATCGGGCGCTCCGACCGGGACCGGCCTGAGATGCGCATCTTCTTTCTGGGAAACAACCGACTGGCCTGCGACTGCATGGAGTGGCTGCGCGGGCAGGGCGAGGAGGTGGTGGGGATGGCCCTTCACCCGCCCGGGAAGCGGGCCCATGGTGACCGCCTGGTGGCCGCCGCCGGGCTGGACCCGGACCGGATCTTCGACGGGTCCCGCCTGCGGGAGCCCCAGGTGAGGGAGGCCATCCGGGCCCTTCGCCCCGACGTGGGCCTGTCGGTCCTCTGGAGTTACATCCTCAAGCCGGAGTTCCTTCAGCTCTTCCCCTCAGGCGTGGTCAACCTCCATCCCTCCTACCTTCCCTACAACCGGGGGCAGTACCCCAACGTCTGGAGCATTGTCGAGGGTACGCCGGCCGGTGTGGCCCTGCACTACATGGATGCCGGCGTCGATACCGGCGACCTAATCGCGCGCCGCCAGGTCGAGGTCGCGGCCGTGGACACCGGAGAAACCCTCTACCGGAAACTGGAGGAGGCCGGGCTGGAACTCTTCCGCGAGACCTGGCCCCGGATCCGGGAGGGGACTGCGGACCGGATTCCCCAGTCCGGAGAAGAGGGAACGTACCACCGGAGAGCCGACGTGGACGCCATCGACGAGATCGACCGGGACCGGATGGTGCGGGCAGGCGACCTGATCGACCTTCTCCGGGCCCGCACCTTCCCTCCCTACCCGGGGGCCTACTTCATGGAAGGCGGACGGAGGGTGAACATGCGGCTCACCCTGCGCTACGACGATGAACCCGAGGGGGAACCGGGCGACGGGAACCCCCCGACGAGCCAGGACCGCTGACCGGTGCGGAAACCGGGCGCGTACCGCGATGCGATGCCGGTTCCGGGATCGTGACGTGGCAGCCACCATGCCTGACCCTGAGGTCCATGAGAACGAATGAATCCTGAGCTTCTGGAACGGCTTCGGTGCCCGGTCACGGGGTCGAGGCTGCACCACGAGGACGCTGCAACGGCCCCTGCCGAGATCGGGTCCGGATGGCTGGTGGCGGAAGAGGGCGGCCACCGGTATCCGATCCGCGAGGGGATCCCCCGGTTCGTGCCGGAGCGCAACTATGCCGACAACTTCGGGATGCAGTGGAACCGGTTTGCATCGACCCAGCTCGACAGCCACTCGGGTCATCCGGTTTCGGCTGACCGCTTCTGGGCCGCCACCGGGTGGTCTGCGGAGGACCTGCGTGGGCGCTGGGTCCTGGACGTGGGATGCGGAGCGGGGCGATTCGCCGAAGTGGCCCTCCGCGCCGGTGCGCGCGTCGTGGCCCTGGACTACTCCCGCGCCGTGGATGCGTGCCGGGCCAACCTGCAGCACGAACCGGAGCTGCATGTGGTTCAGGGCGATGTCTACCACCTGCCCTTCGAGCGTGGGTCCTTCGACTTCGTCTACTCCCTCGGGGTCCTGCAGCATACCCCGGACGTGGCAGGCGCCTTCGCGGCCCTGCCGCCCATGCTCCGGGAGGAGGGGAGACTCTGCGTTGACTGCTACGAGAAGTCGTGGAAGGGACGGCTTCACCCCAAGTACCTCCTCCGGCCCCTTTCGAGGCGCCTCCCCCAGCACACCCTCTTCTCGCTCCTGGAGCGATGGGTTCCCCTGGCACTCCCGGTGAGCAGGGGGCTCGGCCGGGCACCGGGGATTGGCCCCGTGATCAGCCGGGCCATCCCGGTGGCGGACCCCGGGAGGCATCTCGACCTCGACACGGAGCAACGGAGGGAGTGGGCGCTGCTCGACACCTTCGACTGGCTGGCCCCTCGATACGACCTCCCTCAGCGTCCCGCCACCCTTCGCAGGTGGATGGAAGAGGCGGGGATGCAGGAGATCGAGGTGCTCAAGGCGGGGCACCTGGTGGCGCGCGGCCGACGGTAGTGGGGGTTCGCCGAGGTTCGGTCGCGACCGAGAGCACCGAGGCGCGCGATCCTCCAGGGCGGGACGACGAGGCGTAGCAGGGCTACGGCGAGGAGGAGGAACGCCGCAGGGCGGGATGGATCGGCGGGACGGTGTTCAGGCGATCCGGACGCTCACGTCTCCGACCTGCGCCCCCCCTCTCCCTTCACCTGCACCGGGATCCCGCTCACGAGGAGGATCACCTCCTCTGCCACCCCTGCCACCCGCTGGTTCGCCCGGCCCTGGGCATCCCGGAACCACCGGCCCAGGGGCGAAATCGGCACGATTCCCATCCCTACCTCGTTCGTGACCACGAGAAGCTCGCCCCTGCGGGTGGCCGCCGCGGTGAGAAGGGCCTCGACGGCGCCCCGGGCCCGGGTCTCCACCTCCCCCTCTCCGGAGGGCTCGCCGGGTCCCAGGATGGCCCCGGTGAGAAGGAGGGTGAGGCAGTCCAGCAGGACCACGGGATGCCTGGCAGCCAGGAGGGCGGAGGCGGCCCCGGTTCCCGCGTCCCGGGACGCCGCGTCTCCGAGCTCGAGGG
>JBJHCG010000038.1:0-39652 GCA_050485885.1 Gemmatimonadales bacterium
TTCCTGGACCCCCGAGGAGGGGTGCACCACGAGGGACTCCTCCGCCGGCGCGGGGCCGGCGCCCACGGGGTGGAGCGCCTCCTCCAGGGGAATGCGGCGTGGCAGCGGGCCAGGTGAGGGGACGGCGCGGCGCGGCGACGGGGCGGGAGTCCTGCTGCCCGAGGGACCGACAAGAGAGCCTCGGGGATGGGCATCCTCACAGCGCAGACCTCGGCATCGACGGCCGACCGCCTGCGGTCGATGACCGGCGCGCCACCCCGGATGGGTCAGACCCCGAACTGCCTCAGGTGATGGTCCAGATGCTTGTAGAGAAGCCGGTTCCACTCGTCCGCCGTGAGCGTTCCGAACGAGGGCGAGGGGCGGCCCTCGAAATACTCCTCGCCCAGTTCGGAGACCCGGCGGATGTAGGCGGTGAGGCGCCTGCGCTCCAGGGCAAAGTCGCGCTCATCCGCGATCCGGAAGGCCGGCGATGTCGGGGTCGAGCGTCGATACGGCTTCCCGTTGACGACCCCGGGCTTCACGAAGAGGCGAAAGAGGGTCTGGATCACCGGGTTCATGGGGCGATGAATGTCTTCGAGTGCCATCTCGTACGGGACGCAGCAATGGGCCAGCATGCGGGCCACATCCATGCTCCCCCACTGGGGCTGATGCGATGGAGTGAGCGCCTCGACCCGCGAAACGAGCCGCTCCGCCACGGCAGGATCGAACACATCCTCGAAGGCGACGCCCTTCATCTGCATCGCCTCATCTGCATCGCCCTCCCACCCCTCGGGGGTGTCGAAAGGCGAATCCCTCTCCCAGCCCGGGAGCGTGGACCCAGTCCACCTCCAGTCCATCCACCGACCAGGTGGAGCGAGGATCGATGAAGAGGCGGATCCCCTGCCCTTCCAGCACGAGGTCGTCCTCCTCGGGCTCCACCTCGAGGACCAGCCCGAACCGGAGCGGGGTCGCGCATCCCGCCCCCGTCGTCACCGAAATCCGAAGCCCCCCGGCGTCCAGGAGGTCTTCCTCCTCCAGCATGGCGCGAATCTCGTGAACAGCCGAGGGGGTGAGGCGGAGACGCGGGCCGGGAAGCGCCTCGGGAGCGGGGACCCCGTCGAGCTCCGAAGGCCGAGTGCCGGCGTGGTCCGCGGGCCGGGCGATGGGGTGAACTGCGGGCCGGGCCGTGGCCTGACCCTCAGACCGGTCCGGGGCCTGATCCGCAGACCGCACCGGGGCCTGGTTCGAAGCCTGGGTCATGGGAAGGGAATCCGCTCATGGGTTGCCATTTCGGGAGGCCAGACCACCACCTTCTCGCCCCCCTGCCACTGGACGAAGACGCCCTGGTTCGCCACCTGATAGCCACGGTCGTCCACACGGAACGGACCAAAGACCGTGGTGGTCTCGAGTTCCAGGAGAACCTCCCGAACCCGGTCATCCTCCAGCGTTCCGGCCAACTCCACCGCCTCGGCGTAGAGGCGGCAGCTGCCGTACGCGCCCGCCGCGTGAAAGCTGGGCGCCCGGTCGAAGGCCTCTTCATACGCCGCGACGAAGGCCTCGTTCCCCGGGTTCGGAAGGGAGGGCTCCCATGCCGAGAGTCCGTAAATCCCCTCCGCCGCCTCGCCCAGTGCCGCTTCGAACTCTGCCACCGCCCCCGACGTCCCGAACCGCCGAACCGCAAAGTCCCCCGCATCCGAATGGGCAACTCGAAGGGCCCGGGTAAACCCGATGAAGCCACTGAGATCCGAGGCGGCCATGGCCATGATCTCCACCCCGGCCTCCCGCACCTCGGCCACCACCCCGGAGAAGTCATCCATGCCGGTGGGATAGGACCCGGTGAAGACCACCTCCATTCCGAGTTCCCGGGCCCGATCCGCCGCGCCGGCCGCAGCCGCCGCCGGGAAGAGCGCCTCCTCGTGCAGGACGCCTACCCGGGAAAATCCGTCCTCGTGCCCCATCTCCACGATCCCGGCCAGGAATCGCTCCGCTGGCGGGAGGACCATGAAGAGGTAGCGTCGCCCCTGCTCCCAGATCGAGGTGGTGGCCGCAAGGGGGGAAACATGAACCCGCTCGAACCTCTCCGTGACCGGAGCCACCGCCTCCGTGAGGGTGGAGCCGTACGGACCCAGAATGGCATCCACCTGTGCCTCCCCTTCCGACAGGAACGCCTCATACCGGGCCACCGCCTCGTCTGTGGAGGAGCGGTCGTCCTCGAGGACGAGGGCTACCGGGCGCCCCAGGAGCCCGCCCTCGGCGTTCAGGTGCTCCACGCAGAGTCGGTAGCCATCGGCGGCGGGGATCCCCTGGGTGGCATAGGCACCCGTGAGCGACATGGTGGCCCCGATCCGAAGGGGGTCGGTCACTTCGGCCCGGTCTTCGGCCCCGCAGGCGTTCAACCCTGCCGCGAGACAAGGGAGGAGGAGGCCCGCTCCCCGACGATTCGCGACCTTGACGTGGAGCTTCCGGAACAGGTGCGCGCCGAACCGGGAGGCCGCGTCGGCCAGGAATGTCCCCCCTCGGGCGGACGGGGCGTGCGAACGGCCCGACGGCACGACGTCGGCGGGATCATGGACGATTGGAAACATGGCAGGAGCGGGAGGGGGGAGGGGCGGAAAGGGGAGGGGGAGTGGCGGGAGCGGGAGGGGCGGGGGGACGTTGGCGATGGCCGGGAGTGACTGCCGCGTCCCTGCGCCCCTGCGCCCCACCCCGCGAATCCCTGCTCCCGCGCACGCTTGCTTCCTCGAGCGGAGGGAGTCAGGGTATCTCACAGCGTAGGCCATCCGACGTACCGGCGCCATCCTCCCCTCCCCCGACCCTTCGCATCCCATGAGTGTCCCTGTCGTTCGTTCCTCCGACCGCATGGTGGCCGGCGTCTGCGCCGGAATCGCCGAACACCTCTGCTGGCCCACGCTTCATGTGCGGATCGGCTATGCGGCCCTCTCTCTCCTGTCGGCCGCCTTCCCGGGACTCCTGATCTACCTCCTCCTCTGGTGGGTCATGCCCGAAGACCACGAAACGGGACCGTTCTGACCGTGGTCACTTCACCGGAAGGGGGGGAGCCGGACGGGCTGCCCACCGAGGTCGGGCCCCGCGGCGCCCCCACGCCCACCCCCCTCCCCCCGGCCTCCCCCGCCCGACGCCGCCGGTCGCGCTTCTCCTCCCGCTCCCTCGCCCTTCTTCGCTGGCTCGTGCGTCCCCTGGCCGTCCCGGGGATCCTTCTTGCCACCCTCCTCTTCGCCTTCTCCCTCTCGCCGAGCCTCGTCCCCCGCCCCTTCGGCCTCCAGGTGGTGGTCTCGGGGCTCTCGGCGGCCCTCGGGTACGGGGTGGGGATTGCCGGTCGCTGGCTCTGGCGGTACCTGGAGCTGCCAGGCATGGGGAAACGGCGCCGATGGCTCATCAAGATCGTGGCCGGAACCGGATGCCTCGTCGTGGCCTGGGGATTCCTGCAGGAGTCGGCCGCCTGGCAGAACGAGCTCCGCGCCATGGCCGGACTCACGCCTTCCTCCGAGCTCCGGCCCTACGCCCTGGGACTTGCCACCCTGGCGGTGTTCAGCATGACCCTCATCGTGGCCCGTCTCTTTCGGCAGGTCGTCCTTCTGGTCTCCGGCCGACTCCAGCGCTTCGTGCCCCGGCGGATATCCAACGCCGTGGGGATCGCCCTCGCCCTCGTGCTCTTCTGGACCATGGCCGAGGGGGTCGTGTTCTCCGGACTCGTCCGGGTTGCGGACCGTTCCTACGGCCAGCTCGACGCCCTCCTCCCCCCCGATGAAGAGGCCCCCACGGACCCCCTTCTTACGGGGAGCCCCGCCTCCCTCATCTCGTGGGAAACGCTGGGACGACAGGGGCGCGTCTTCGCAACCGGTGCCCCCCTCCCGGACGAGATCGAGGCAGCCACTCCCGCCCCGGAACGCACCCCGCCGACCGAGGAGCTCGAACCCCCTCCTCCCCCTCTTCGCCCCTTGCGCGTCTACGTGGGACGGGGTGCGGCCGAGACCCCCGAGGAACGGGCCGCCCTGGCCCTGGAGGAGCTCATCCGGGTGGGGGGGTTCGAGCGCCAGCTCCTGGTGGTGGTCACCCCCACCGGCACGGGATGGGTCGATCCGTCCTCCATGGAGCCGCTGGAGTACCTGTACCGGGGCGATGTGGCATCGGTGGCGGCCCAGTACTCCTATCTCCCGAGCCCCCTGGCCCTCCTCGCGGAAGGCGCCTATGGCACCGAAATGGCGCGCGCCCTCTTCCTCGCCGTCTATCGCCACTGGACCACCCTCCCCGCCGACACCCGACCGCGCCTCTACCTCCACGGCCTGAGCCTTGGCGCCCTCAACTCGAACCTCTCCTTCGACCTCTACGATATTCTGGGGGATCCCTTCCATGGCGCCCTCTGGTCCGGTCCCCCCTTCCGAACCGAGCGCTGGCTCCAGGTGACGCGCGATCGCGACCCCGAATCTCCGGCCTGGCTCCCCCGCTACCGGGACGGGGCCGTGGTCCGCTTCATGAACCAGGAGGGGGGCCTGGACGCCTTCGACGAGCCCTGGGGCCCCTTCCGGATCGCCTTTCTCCAGCACGCCTCCGACCCCATCACCTTCTTCAGCCCCCGGTCCTTCCTGCGGGAGCCCGAATGGCTGCGCGAGCCCCGTGGCCCCGATCTCTCTCCGAGCTTCCGGTGGTACCCGGTGGTGACCATGGTCCAGCTCGCCGCCGACATGCTCGTGGGCGACACCCCGCCCGGCTTCGGGCACACCTTCTCGGTGGAGCACTACCTCGAAGCCTGGTGGCACCTGACCGAGCCGCACCGCATGCCGGGGGGGGAGGTGTGGAATGCCACCGCCCTGGACCAGGTGAGGGCCCACCTCCTGGCGCGCGAGGCGGTCCGGCAGGAAGGGGCCCGGCTCGAGGGGTAGCCGCTGCCTTCGAGGCGGAGCCGGGTGTTCGCGCCGCCCGGAGGGTCCCGGTGCGGTGGAACGGAGGAGGGGAGCGGGACATCGAACCCGCCCTCGATCAGCGAACCAGCACGAAGCCCAGGTAACCGAGGTAGAGGACGAGAAGGAGGGCCCCCTCCCCCCGGCCCAGGACGCGGCCGGAGAGGGCCAGGGGAAGAAGGATCATGGAAAGCCCGACCATGACGGCCAGGTCCACCACCCCCCCGTCGGGAAGGGCCGCGGGTGCCACGAGGACCGTGACCCCCCAGATGAAGGCGATGTTGAAGAGGTTGGAGCCGACCACATTCCCCACCGCCAGGGCCACCTGCCCCTGACGCGCGGCCGTGAGGGTCGTTGCGAACTCCGGCAGGCTGGTGCCGACGGCAACCACGGTCAGCCCGACCACCGCGTCGGAGATCCCGACTCCGGTCGCGAGGCCCACGGCCCCTCGTACCGTTCCCTCCCCACCGAGGAAGAGGGCGGCCAGGCCGGCCACGATCCAGACGGTGATCCTCCAGCCTCCCCCGGTACTCACACCTCCGGGGGGGTCGGGAGCCGTACGCGAGGAGTCGGGATGGGAGGCGCCTGCGGGAACGGATCCCTCCGGGTGGAGAGGCCCTGGACCTCGAGCGCGGCCGAGGGCCGCACCCATGAAGAGCGCGAAGAAAAGGAGAAGGACGAGGCCATCCCCGGGGCCGAAGCCCGGGGCGTCTCCCCCGAGGAGGGCAAGCACCAGCGCCAGGAGCGCCGCCCCGATCATGAGGGGGATCTCGTATACCACCAGACCGCGGTCAATGGGGATGGGGCGCAGGAGGGCGGTGAGGGCCAGAAGGAGTCCGAGATTGGCGATGTTCGATCCCACCACATTCCCGAACCCGAGGTCGGCACTCCCCCGGAACGCCGCTGCAAGGTTCACGACGAGCTCGGGCATGGAGGTTCCGAAGGCCACCACCGTCAGTCCGATGACGAGGGGCGTTACCCCCAGGGACCGTGCCAGGGCGGATGCCCCGCGAACGAGCCACCCTCCCCCGAAGTAGAGGGCCGCGAGCCCCCCCAGGAGGAGGACCAGATCAGGAAGCAAGGGGCCTCGACATCAGCGCGACCGGGTCCTGCCCCCGCGCACCGCCTCAAGAAGTCCCTCCGTACGCTCGATGGCGGCCCGGTCAGGGGCCTCGGCGGCGGCAAGGAGGGAGAGGGCTTCCACGAGAATGGGCTCGGCCTCTCCGCCCCGGCCAAGGGAAAGGAGGCAATCGGCCTTCCGGACCCGGGCGGCCTGGGTCCAGGGGTGATCGCGCCCGATGGCCTCCGTGTAGACCCGCTGCCCCGCTTCCAGGAGCGGGAGCGCCTCATGACAGGCCCCTGCCCCTTCCCAGACCGCGGCCCTTCGAAGGGCGGCCCGCCCGGCGCGCCAGTGGTCCGGCGGGTGGGTCGCGAGGAGGCCCGCTTCCCAGGCCCGGGCCAGCGCTTCTGCCTCCTCGAATCGTTCCAGGTCAACGAGGAGGGAGATCAGGTTCCCGGTGACGGTCTCCGTGCGGTCCGAGTCCGGGCCCGAGTGCGCCACTTCCACCTCCATGGCCTCCCGGAGGAGGGGCTCGGCCTCTTCGTGGACTCCCCGAGCCCGGAGGACGGAGGCCAGGTTGTTCAGGATCAGAGACCGGTGAGGAACGGCTCCCTCTCCCACACGCTCGTGGAGGTCGAGAGCCTCCCGGAGGAGGGCCTCGGCCCCCTCCAGGTCTCCGGTTCCCCGGAGTGCCGCCGCCATGGAGGCCATGGAGGGGAGGAGTTGCTCGTCGCGGACCGCCGACTCGGCATCGAGGGCCATGGCCGCCCTCCCCACCACCACCGCCGAGTCCGGCATTTCCACCTGGCGAAGGAGAAAGGAGAGGTGCCGGAGGGCCGCGGCCTTGCGGCGCTGCTCGTCCGGGGTGAGTCCGCCGCGCACGGCGTGGGCCCGAAGCCCCTCGACCCCGGCCTCCAGAAGGGGCTGGGCGTGGTGCCAGTGCCGACTCTCGGATCGGTTGATCCCTGCATCCACCAGGGCGAGGGCCACCTCCCGGTGGTCGGGGCCCAGATGGTCCCGCAGGACCTCCACCCGCTCTTCCAGGAGACGCTCCCGGGCGCCCGCCACGCCAAGTCGACCATAGGCCCGGGCCAGGGCCTCCAGGAGGGAGGCACGCACCAGGGGGTGGGGATCCAGGTGGTCCCGCAGCCGGTCCTCCCCCAGCCGGAGGAGGGTCCCGGCCCGGATCGTGTCCATGGGGGTACCCTCTCCCGCAACATCGAAGAGTTCCACCAGGAACGCGGTGACCGCTTCGGCCCGCTCGGCTTCGAGGCGGGCCACGTCGCGCTCTTCCTCCACCCGCACCGAATGAAGGGCCAGACCGCCGGCCGCCCCCGCCAGCCCCAGAAGGGCCAGGGCCGTGAGGGAGGCGGCCCATCGGTGGCGGCTCAGGAAACGGCCGAGGCGGTACCGGGTGGACCCGGCGCGGGCCTCCACCGGGCGTCCCTCGAGCCAGCGTCCCAGGTCGGCGCCCATTTCCTCGGCCGAGCCGTACCGGGCCTCGGGCTCGGCACGGGTGGCCTTCTCGTGAATGGCCCGAAGGTCCGAAGGGATGGCCCTGGAAAGCACCCCCGCGCGCTCTCCGTGCGCATGTGCGGCACTTCGGAGGAGCTTCTCCAGGAGAACCCCGAGGGAGTAGACGTCGGAGGGGGTCCCGATGGCCTCGCCCCGGCGCTGCTCCGGGCTGGCAAAGGCCGGGGTCATGGGGCGGGCCGCCAGGGGGTGGGCCTGGGTGACCCCCTCCGCTTCCTCCGTCAGGTCCAGGACCCGGGCGATCCCGAAATCCAGGAGCTTCACCTCTCCCTCGGGGGTGACCCGGGTGTTCGAGGGCTTGAGGTCACGGTGCACCACCAGGTTCCGATGGGCGTATGCCAGCGCCCGGCAGACCTGGAGGAGCAGCTCGACCCGCTCCCGAAGACCCAGCTCCCGACTTTCGGCCCAGGCCAGGAGATCCTCCCCCTCCACGTACTCCATGGCCAGGTAGTGCGTCCCGTCGGGGAGGATCCCCCCATCGATGAGACGGGCGATCCCCGGGTGGGAGAGCCGGGCGAGGATGCGCCGTTCCGAGAGGAAGCGCCTGCGGAAGACGGGAGTGGAGAGGGCCGGGTGCAGGACCTTGAGGGCCACGGGCATCCGGAAGTCCCGGTCCTCCCGCTCGGCCAGGTACACGGTGCCCATCCCCCCCTGCCCCAGGACCTCCCGGACCCGGTAGGGGCCGAAGGCATCCGGGGTCTCGGGCCCTGGCATGCCGGCCCCCCGGGTCACGATCTCCTCGAGCCACTGGTCGTGGGCCTCGAAGCGCTCCAGGTGCCCATGGACCCTGGCCTGGAGCTCGGCATCGTCCCCGCACGCCCCGGCCACGAAGGCCTCCCGCTCCGCAGGATCGCGGGTGGCGGCCTCGAGGGCGATCTCCTCCGCCCGGGGGTCCTCCGCCGGGAGAGAACGGTCGTGAGGGGGGGGACCTTCGGTCACCACAGGTTCTCGGCGAAAGGGCTCAGTACGGAATGGCGCGCTCGTGCACCACGCCCGGGATCCGCTCGCCATCGGGGGAAACGGTCACGGTCCACCAGGCCAGGTGGAGCTCGTTGGAGAGCCCCCAACCCGGGATGTCGGATCCATCGAGGCGCACCGCCTCTCCCCCCTCCAGCATGTGACAGGGACCCGGACCGCAGGGAGGATCCCCCGGCGCCAGGGAAAGCCGCGACGCTCCGTCGACCCGGAACTCGAGGGTGACCGTGGTCATGTTTTCGGCCAGGATCCCGTCGGGGAGGGCCTCCACACGAAGATCTCCGCCCTCGGATGCCGGGGCCAGAAGCTCCATGCACCCCGCGAGGCCCACGACCCCCAGGAGGAGGCAGGCGGCACGGGCAACGAAGCGGCGGGGGGTCCGGGGCATGGGGGGTGGCGACGGGCGAAACCGGGGCGGCGGGCGGAGAGGCGGGCGACGGACGGGGGCGGGCGCACCCAGGCGCACCCGGGCGCACCGTCTCGGGGGAGCGTAGCCTTCCACGGGGTGCCTCGTCAACTGCATCCCCAGCCCTTCCACACCCCGCGACCTTGCACGGATCCCCGGCGGCCCCGAAGGTGGGGGACGCACCGCTTCTCCCCATTGCGACGAAGCGCCCCCTGCCCTCTCGGCCCTCGGGTTTCCCATGGTCCCTCGCCGTCTGCGCCCTCCCCTTTTCGCCCTCCTCCTCATGGGCGGATTCCTCCTCCTTCCCGGCGCCCCTTCTCCTGCCTCTGCCCAGGGGTCGGAAGCGGTCCGGGCCGTGGTGGCCGAGCTCGAACCCGAGATCCGGCGGGCCATGGTGGAAGGGCGCATCCCCTCGGTGACGGTGGCCCTCACCGTGGGCGGAGAGATCGTGTGGAGCGGGGGGTACGGCGAGACGAACCTCCGGACCCGCACCCCGGCCACCCCCGAGAGTGTCTACATCATCGCATCCACCCTCAAGACCATGGTGGCCACGGTGATGATGCAGCTGGTGGAGGAGGGGCACTTCGGGCTCGATGACCCGGTGGACGCCCACCTGGGAGAGGTGACACTTCCGGCGATCGAGGGAGGGGGAGTCGGGGCCCCACCCATGACCCTCCGCCACCTCCTCACCCATCGTTCCGGGCTGGCCGGGGGGTTCTCCTCCGTCCCCGTCTGGGCCGATACCGTCCCCCGCCCCCTCGACCGGTTCGTGCGCGAGGGACTCCGCCGGGTAAGCGCCCCGGGGGAGGAGGTCCGGTACTCGAACCCCGCCTTTGCCCTCATGGCCCACATGGTGGAGGTGGCCACGGGGAACGACTTCCGGGACGAGGTCCGACGCCGGATCTGGGAGCCGCTCGGGATGACGACCACCGCCTTCGCCCCTACCCCCCGCATGGAGGAAGTTCTGGCCGTACCCTACAGCCCGGCGGGGGGGAGCCCCGACGGGCCCCTGGAGCCGGTGGCCCGGACCCGCTTCGCCGAATGGCCCGCCGGAGGGGCCTGGGGAACGGTCCACGACCAGGCACGCTGGCTCTCTGCCGCCCTGAACGGGGGGCGCGCAGGAGAGGTGGAGCTCCTCCCCCGTCACGTCATGGAGGCCATGCAGACCCGCCAGTTCGAGGACCACACAGGGGCCATGGCCGGGGGATGGGGGGGAGACGACGCAGGGTACGGGCTGGGATGGTGGACCGCCACCCAGGGAGGTGAGCGCTACATCGCCCATTCGGGGAGTGTAGGCGGGTATACGGCCTTTCTCCATGGAATGCCCGATCGCGGGCTGGGGGTCGCATTTCTCACGAACGGGCAGCGGGCCCACCCCCACCTGGTGCGCCTCTCCTACCTGGCCACCGATCTCATGCGGAGGCATGGGCTATGAGGCCACACCCCCGCCCCCGGGAGGAGGGGTTCCGGATCCACGAAGTGGAGGGCTTCGAGATCCTCGTGGGGCGGAGCGCCCGGGACAACGATCACCTCTCGCTGAAGGTGGCTCGGCCTCGGGACCTCTGGCTCCACGCCCATGGCTTTGCCGGGAGCCACGTGGTGGTCCGGCCTGCCCTCCCCGAAGGAGGCCTCGACCCGGAAGACCGCCCCCCCACCGGGGAGGTGCCCCGGGGGGTGGTGGAGCGGGCCGCCGAGCTTGCCGCCTGGCACTCGAAGGCGCGGGAGGCCCGGGGGAAGATCGCCGTGCACCTCTGTCGGGCCGGCGAGGTCTCCAAGCCTCGAGGGGCCCCGCCGGGGCAGGTCCGCCTCCGCCGCTTCGAGACGGTGAAGGCCTACCCGCGGGAGTAAGGCGCGGGGACGCGACGGGCCGAGCGCAGGGACGCGACGGGTAGGGCGCGGGGACGAGACGGGTCGGGGGCAGGCACGCGACGGCAAGAGGCGGTCTCGCGGATGGGCCGCATACCGAAGAAAGGCCGAAACCTTCCGGCCAGCCGGGGGTAGGCCCTGACATGCCCGCCTCGCCCCCTCCGAATCGACCTCCGGATCCCCCGGACCTGCCCCGCCGGCCCCATCCGGGCGGGGTGAACGCGCCTCCCCCCCGGGGGCGAGGAGCCGGCTTCGATCCCCCCAACCGCTTTCTCCCCCTGGCCATCCTCCCCGACCCGGAAGAGGTGGCAGCAGCCCCCGGGGCGAGAAAGACCCGGGTCCTGGACGATCCGGCCCGGAGCATCCTCACCCGGAACACCAGCCCGGACGTGGGCTTCGACTGGAGCCTGAACCCCTACCGCGGGTGCGAGCACGGGTGTGCCTACTGCTACGCCCGCCCCACCCATGAGTACCTGGGCTTCTCCGCGGGGCTCGACTTCGAGTCGGTGATCCTGGCCCGCCGGCAGGCCCCCCACCTGCTCCAGAAGGCCCTTTCCTCCCCGCGCTGGGAGCCCCACCCCCTGGTCATGAGCGGGGTCACCGACCCGTATCAGCCAGCGGAGCGGACCCTTGGGATTACCCGGGGGTGCCTGGAGGTCCTGGCCCGTGCCCGGCACCCCGTGGCCGTGATCACGAAGCACCGCATGGTCACGCGGGATGCCGACCTCCTGGGAGAACTCGCCTGGTCCGGGGCGGCCCACGTAACCCTGTCCATTACCACCCTGGACCGGGCCCTGCAGCGGGCCCTGGAGCCCCGCGCCTCCCCCCCCGAACATCGTCTGGAGGCCGTGCGCACCCTGGCCTCGGCCGGGGTCCCGGTGGCCGTGAATGTGGCTCCGGTCATTCCCGGCCTCACCGAGCACGAGATCCCGGCCATCCTGGCGGCCGCAGCGGAGGCCGGAGCCTCGGCGGCAGGGATCGTGCTCCTGCGCCTCCCCGGCGCCGTGAGCCCCCTCTTCCTCGAGTGGCTCCGGACCCACCTCCCGGACCGGGCGGAACGGGTCCTGGCCCGCCTCCGGGATGCCCACGGCGGGCGCCTCTACGACGCCACCGTGGGGCACCGGATGCGCGGGAGCGGGGTCCACGCCGAACAGATCCAGAACCTCTTCGCCCTTGCCGCCCGCCGCACCGGCCTCCGGCGCAGGTCCCTGGACCTTTCCTCCGCGGCCTTCCGCCGCCCTCCTCCCCCCCGGGAGGATGACCGCGCCCAGCTCGAGCTTCCCCTCTGAAGGGCGCTACTCCTCCGGCAGGACGCGCACGGCGATGTACGAGAAGTTGAAGCACATCTCGTCGTAGGAGCCGTATCCTCCGTAGACCACCTGCTCCGTGGGGTTCTGAAAGGTGCACTGGGTGGTGAGGAAGACGCCCCGCAGCACGTTCCGGGGAAAGACCTTGGGCTCGGCGAAGGTGAAGTCGCGCTGCCACCGGAGGTCCCAGCGGGGTACGGAGAGAAGGACTTCCCGGGCCCCCGTGGGGTGAGTCAGGCTGATCTCGCCACTGTGCCCGAAGGCGTGCATGTGGAGGTTCGCGGAGTGGATCTCCAGCGCCCCGATCCGCTCCACCGGGACCCGGGTGAGTCGGGAAATGTAGGGAAGGAGGGGCTCCATTCCATCGCGCACCTCGTAGGTGGCGGTGGCGCCGGGCTCGATGACCATGGTGCGGTTCCGCTCGGACACCAGCCAGTCCCCCCGGGTCTGTTGAAAGTGAAAGGCCGGGCGCTCCACCTCGGAGGCGAGCTGAAACTCGACCCGCGTCCCCTCGTCGTACTCCCCGGGGAAGTCGGCGGCATAGTAGTGGATCTGTACCACGAGGGCGGCTCCGGGCTCGAGGCGAATTCCCGTTCCCTCGGGAAAGACATGCCCGTCCATTCCGGGAGCCCAATGCGCAAGCCAGTAGTTGCCCAGGCTCAGCTCCCGCACCCCGTCGGGGTAGCGCGCCTCGTAGGCCTCCCGTTGGGCGCGGATCCCGAGGCGATCGGGGAGGGCACCCCCGAAGCACTGGTACCCGGGCTGCTCGGCCTCCTCGGCGACGAGCTCGTGGAAGCGGGGGGCCAGGTGCGCGTCCACGGCGTAGATGACCACATGGTGGGCCACCGCCAGGTTCCCGGGAAGGGCCCGGAACCCTGTCATCCAGGCCTCCTCCTCCCCCTCCCAGTCCACCACGAAGCAGCGGTAGTCGTCCGGATCCTCCTGGTTCGGTAGGAAGCGGTCGCCGGGAAGGACCTCGAGGCTCACCTCGGGGACGAAGGGCCCCCCGTGTCCGCCATGGGCATGCCCGACGCCCCCATGATCGTGCAAGCCGTGCGCCTCATCCGAAACCGGCGTTCCCCGGGGAAAGCCTGCGGCGCGCCAGGCCTCGAAGTGGCGGACCGTCTCGTCGGAGAGGGAGAGGTCGCCCAGGTACGCCTGATGCCCGGGTGCGGCGAGCCAGGGAGGCATCTGGCGCTGGGTCACCATGGAGGCGATGAGGCGGTTCCGGGCGAAGGTCTCCTCCGGATCCACCATGGACCACCCCGGCCCCTCCTCGGCGTGGCATCCCATGCAGTTCTGCAGGAGAAGGGGGCGGATCACCCCGTAGTAGTCGGGCGTGTCCGGGTCGGCGAAGGCAGGTGACGAAGGCGGCAGCCCGGGCGGCTCGTCGGTCGGGGAGGGCGTCCCTTCGGCCCAGAAGGCCAGGGGGAGGGCTACGAGGGCCAGGACGGAGAAGGCCGCAGGAGCCGGGAACGAGGCCGGGATTCGCATGGGAGGCGAGGAAAGGAGGGAGGAAGCGACGGGGAACCCGGGGTGGCCCGACGGGACACTTCCCCCGCCAGGGCCGCTTCGGGTCAGAGTAGGGGGCCAGGCCCCCCGCGGCAAGCAGCGATTGTGGAGGGACGAGGACGCTCTGCGTGCAGCGGGAGTCCAGGGCAGCTTCCGGGCTGCTGGTGCTGGTGCAGCCCGGGCCATGGCGCCTACCTTTCCGCATGTTCCGACGCCTCCCCCTCCTCCTCTTCACCGTCCTCGGGACGGCCCTGGCGCTGGCCGCAACCGGGTGCGCTCCCCCCCCTCCGTCTGCCCCGGCACCGGCACCGGCGCCGGCGGGTTCCCCTCCTGCCGGATCCGGGGCCTGGCTCCCCGAGCCTGCCCTGCGTCCCGAGGTGGGAGGGATGCACGGGGCCGTGGTCGCGGGTCACCCCCTGGCAGCTGCCGCCGGGTACGAGGTCCTCCGGCAGGGGGGCACCGCCACGGATGCGGCGGTAACCATGGCCGCGGTTCTGGCCGTGGTCCGGCCCCACATGAATGGGGTGGGGGGCGACGCCTTCGCCCTCTTCCATGACCAGGCCACCGGAGAGGTCCATGCCCTGAATGGCTCGGGAAGGGCTGCCGCGGAGGCCGACCCCACCTTCTTCGCCGCGCAGGGGGTGGACCGGATGCCCGGGAGTGGTCCCCTCACGGTGACGGTCCCCGGCGCGGTCTCGGCCTGGGCCGCCGCCCTGGAGCGATTCGGAACCCTCACCCTGGCCGAAGCGCTGGCCCCGGCCATCCGGCTGGCGGACGAGGGGTTCATGGTGAGCGCGACCCTGGCCGACGACCTGGCCGGGGCCCTGCGCCTGAACGAGGCCGGGCGCGCCCTCTATGCCCCTGGTGGAGCGCCCCTCCCGGCGGGAGAGATCCTGCGGAACCCGGCCCTTGCCCACGCCCTCCGGGCCCTGGCGACGGAGGGGCCGGAGGCGCTGTACGGGGGCGAGGTGGGGGCGGCCCTCGCGCGCTTCCTCGAGGCCGAGGGAAGTCCCCTTCGCCTGGAGGACCTGGCCGCCCACCGGGCTGCCTGGACCCGACCGGCCCACCTGGACCTCCTGGGGCATCGCATCCATGTGACGCCCCCCAACAGCCAGGGGGTCGTGCTCCTCCAGATGCTGGGGATTGCCGAGGCCCGGGGAATCGCGGCCCTGATGGATCGCCCCGATGCCTGGCTGCACGAGCTGGTGGAGGCGAAGAAGCTGGCCTTTGCCGACCGGGACCGGTGGGTGGCCGACCCCGGAGAGGGGCCCGGGGCGACCGATCCTTCTCTCGACCCGGTCCTGGCACGCCTCCTGGACCCGGCCTACCTCCGGGAGCGGGCGGGGCTTGTGGGAGACCGGGCCGCACCCGGCGCCACCAGCGGCATGGCCCAGGGCGACGGAGACACCGTCTACCTCATGGCGGTGGATGCCCGGGGGAACGCGGTGAGCTGGATCCAGAGCCTCTTCTCGAGCTTCGGTTCGGGGCTCGTGGACCCGGCCACCGGGATCGTCCTCCAGAACCGGGGGGCCGGCTTCACCCTGGAGGAAGGCCACCCGAACCAGGTGGCTGGCGGGAAGCGCCCCTTCCACACCCTCATGGCCACCCTGGTGACCACGGCCGAACCCCGGCCCGACTTCGTCCTCGCCGTGGGCACGCCGGGGGGGCATGGGCAGCCCCAGACGGTGGCCACCGGGCTTCTCCACCTTCTCGTGAACGGGCTCGCTCCGCAGCAGGTCGTGGAGGCACCCCGCTTCCGGAGCGACGACGGGGTGGGCGGGATCATCGAAGACCGCTTCCCTCCGGAAACGCTCCGGGCGCTGGCGTCGAGGGGGCACGCCTTTCGCCCCGTGTCAGGATGGACGGCTCCCTTCGGGAACATGATGGTGATCCAGCGCCTTCCGAACGGGGTGCTCCGCGCCGGTGCCGACATGCGGCGGGAAGGGGCGGCGCTCGCCTGGTAGGGGAAGTCCCTTCAGACGAGGACGGCCAGGAGGAGGATCCCCCCCAGTGCGGCCCACTCGATCCAGGGGCGGTCCGTGCCCCGGGCAGCGAAGGCGCGGCGCACCGGGGCCTGGAGGAGGGTGTAACTCATCCAGCCGAAGAGGGCGAGGACGGCGCCCACACCGACAAGCCCCACCCAGGGCGCGGCGCCCAACTCCGGAAGAGGGCCCGGTCCGCGAACCACGATCCCGCTCTGACCGGAAAGGAGGAGACCTCCGAGGAAGAGAGCGGCGCCTACGCAAACGGCGGTGTAGAGAAGGGCGCCCACGCGCCACCCCGGCTGCCGGCGGAGGAGCCCGATCCCCATGGGAATTCCAAGGATCGCCGCATTGAGGTGGTAGCTCCGTACCGCCCCGTCGCCCCCTCCCGAGCCGGCGAGAAGATCCCAGGCGGCAAGCCCTCCCATGAGGAGGAAGAGGCCCGCCACACGGGGCAGGGTCCGGGGTTCCTCCCGTGCGGCCTCGGGCCGGGCGGCCTCGGGTCTTGCGGCTTCGGGCAAAGGCGCATGCATGGCGACGTTCTCCGGTCGAGGGGGGGCAGGATCCGGTGCGACCGGGCCTTGCAGAGGGGTGAACCCGCACGGCAGCCGCATCGAACGATGGGCTCAGAATAGACGGGAGAGGAAGGGGTGTCCAGCCTGGCAGGAGGGGAATGGACCGCCGCCGGGCTTTCGGCGAGTTTCTTCCCTCGGCGTTTCCGTCTCGACCTCCCCTCGGGGCTGACTTCGCAGGAGCGCCCGTCCCTCCTTCTACGCCCTCCCTTCCCCCATCCTTCATGTCCTCCCTTCCCCACTCCCCGTCCGCCGGCCCCTCCGCCATTCTCTGGGATATGGACGGCACCCTCGTCGATACCGAGCCCTACTGGATCGAGAGCGAGCATGCCGTAGTGGAAGCCCATGGAAATGGAGGGTGGACAGAGGCCCATGGCCATGCCCTCGTGGGGATGGATCTTCGGGATGCCGCCCGGTACATGCAGACCCATGGCGAGCTCCGCCTGGGCGTGGACGAAACGGTGGAAGCCCTTCTGGACGGGGTGATCCTTCGCGTCCGGGAGCGAATTCCCTGGCGCCCGGGGGCGCGGGAACTCCTGGGCGAGATGGTGGAGGCCGGGATCCCCTGCGGCCTCGTGACCATGTCGTGGCGTCGTTTCGTGGATGCGATTCTCCCGGCACTCCCCCGGGGTTCCTTCCGGGGGGTGGTCACCGGCGATGACGTGGCCCGCGGAAAGCCTCACCCCGAGCCCTACCTGGAGGGGGCGGCCCGCCTTGGTGTGCCCCCGGAGGCCTGTGTCGCCCTGGAGGACTCCCCCACCGGGGCGCGGTCGGCCATGGAGGCCGGATGCGTGGTCGTGGCCGTCCCTCATCTCGTTGCGATTCCCGACGCCCTCTGCCATGCCTCCCTCCCCTCCCTCGAAGGCATCGGAGTGGGGCGGATTCAGGACCTTTACCGGAACGCGCGGAACACGGGGGGTGACCCGCTCTGACCCGGGGGCGGGGAGGAAGCGTTCCGGCCGGCCCGCGCCGGGGGATTCGCACCGGGAACCCGGAGGCTACCGCTCTCGCCAGAGGACCACGGCACCGCAGGGGCGGATCTGCGCCGGGATCAGGAACTCCGGCGGGGTTTCGATCCCGCGGTAGACCTCGACGGCGGCAATGGGCACTCCAGACACCACGGCCTCCACATTTCCCCCCGCCCACATCTGGCGTATCCCATCCAGAAAGATCGGCGGGGTGCAGCGCCGCCCATTGACCCGAAGGATCACCGCGCGCTGGAAGTGCGATGTTCCGGAGGCGGTGTACTGCACCCCCGGAGACATGCGGACCACCTGGGCGGCTGTCCAGCGCTCCAGGTCCACTCCGGAGTAGTGGCTACCCAACCCGCGGCGCTCCCGCTCGAAGAAGCCGACCTGGGCCAGGTAGGGCACCCGGATCTGGACTTCCACCACGAGGGAATCGAGGGCAACGGCGCTGAACCCCAGGGTGGCCTCGAAGGAAATGGTCGTACCGGCCGGAATGTTGACCAGCTGGGTCGCGGTGCCGTGGGCGATGTGGGAGATCTCGAGCTCGTGGACCCCCCGGGGCAGATCCCGCAGCCGGAAGGCTCCGTCCGGGTCCGTGAAGACCGCAGGCCGGTTCATGTCCAAACTCCGCACCGCCACGCCCCGGATCCCTGCTCCGGATGTTGCGTCACGAATGGTCCCGGCCACGCCCCCCGGGGGCGGGGGAGCATCCTGAGCGTACAGGGGGGTCTGGAGCACGGGGAGAAGCGCGCAGACCAGCGCAAGACGTGCGATCAAGCCAGGGGCCCTCCGCATGGCCACCCTCCGTACCGGGGGGAAAGGGTCGGTTCCGGCGCGCCGCACTCCCCCGGGGAGGGAAGGCGACGAGGAACCCCGTCGAGCCTTCGGCCTGCCCCCACAGGTCATGCGTGCAGCATACTACCTTTCACGTACCTCGGCCCCTTGCTGTTTCCGTCGGGAGGGCGCGGACGCCCTCATCGGAGGCGATCAAACCCTCAAGAGCGCTCTGAACCCCCGGGCCGCATAGTACGACTCGGCCCCATTGTGGTAGACGAAGACGGTCTCGTAACGCCGGTCGCAGAAGAGTGCTCCTCCGAGCGTCCGGATCCGGGGCGGGGTCTGGATCCAGCTGGAGGTCGTCGTGTCGAAGGGGCCAAGCGCCTGAAGCGCCCGGTAGTCCTCCTCCGAGAGGAGGTCCACCCCCATGGCACGGGCCATGTCCAGGGCGCTTCCGGCGGGCTTGTGCTTCCTCCGCGATGCCAGCGCCTCGGCGTCGAAACAGAGGCTGCGCCGGCCCGCAGGGCTCTGGGGAGAACAGTCCACGAAGCGCAGGGCTCCCGAGTCGGCCTCCACCCCGACCACATCGGGTTCTCCCCCCGTCCGCTCCATCTCGTGCAGGGTCCGGAGCTTGTCCGGGTTCGCTTCGAGCCGATCCTGCACCGCGGCCCACGCGATCCCGGCGTGGCGCTCGGGGTGAAGGGTGAACCGATCCCGAAGGAGGGTCAGCACCGCCTCCGCTTCGGGAGGGGAAAGAAGGTTCGGCATGAGGAAGGCACCGGCGTTGAGGGGGTCGACGGCCCCATCGTACCGGGCCCGCGCACCCCCGGCAACGGGGGCTCCGGCGTCGGCAACGGTGCGCCGGAGCGCGGGACCCCCTGCGAACACGCCGCTCCGGGTTCAGACCATCCGCTCCAGCCGTCCCTTCCGCTTCACCAGGTCCCGGTAGTTCCACTGCACCTCCCGGGCCTTCCCGAGCCAGCGGCGAAGGTCGGGAAGGGAGATCTCCGACACCTGGGTGAAGAAGACGGAAGCATCCCTGAACCTCTTTCCATGCACGGGAAGACCCTCCTCTTCGAAGTCGGCGCCACTCCAGAACATGAGGCGAACCCCGGGCTTCTGACGGCTGTACCCGACGATGGGGTTTCCGTCGAGGAACCAGACGGGGTGGGCATGCCACACCCGGTTCTCGGCCTCGGGGAGCGCCTTGTCGATCTCCCGGGCCAGGAGGGCACAGATCTCCTGGTCGCCCGGGGCCTGTGCCCTGTTGAAGGCATCGGTGTCGTCGTGCATGTGCCTGCGCCTCCTGCCAATGGGACGAAAGGTGAGGGAAGGGGCGAATGGCCCGGCCAGGGTCAGCGGAGCGGAGGTGGGCCCGGTTCGGGAGGTGCGGCGACGACGTCGATGAGCTCATTGCCGCGCGCGCCATTCGTGAGGAGGACGAACCCCTCTCCGGTCTCCGGGATGAAGCCGGCCAGGGCGCGGTACTCGACGTTGCTCCCCCCATGCCCGATAAAGGTCGCCCCTCCCAGATCGGCCACCATCCACCCCAGACCGTAGGCGGTGGGAACCGGGGCCTCGTCGTCGGGCACGGGCGACTGGGGTCGAAGCATCTCGGCCCGGGTCTCCGGCGCGAGGCCTTCCCCGGCGCAGACATGGCCCACGAACCGCGCGAAGTCCTCCACCGTGGTCACGAAGGAGCTGGCTGCCATGCCACGGGCACGAAGGCTCGACATTCCCCGCCCGGTGCCCGGGTCCCGGGCGCTTCCATACCCCCGCGAGGGCGTCACCCCCTCCGGAATGGGAAGGGCGAAGGTGGAGTTCGGCATGAGCGTCCCCAGTCGTTCGCGGAAAAGCTCCTGGAGGCTGGCTCCCGTGCGCTGCTCCACATGGGCCTGGAGGAGCTGGAAGGCCTCGCCCGAATAGGTGTAGGCCGTACCCGGGGTTGTGAGAAAGGGGATGGCCGCCGTCCGCTCGAAGAAGGGGACCTGCTCCTGGACCCAGTTCGGCATACCCGTCCGGTGGGTGAGCACCATCCGGGGGGTCAGGACCCCGAATGCCTCCTCGTTCTCGATCCGCGGGTAGGTCATGTCGCGGGCAAACGGGGTGTCGAGCCCCACGACGCCCTCCTCCACGAGGGTCATGACGAGCCAGGCGAAGACGGCCTTCGAGAGGGAGGCCGCCTCGAAGGCGGTCTGGCGCGTGACCGGGGTCTCCGGGTCGAGGGTTGCGAACCCCGCGACGACCACCTCGTCGAGCCGGCACTCCGAGAGGGTGGCCATGGCGACCCCCGGGACATCATGGGCCTCGAGGAGCTCCTGGAGCTCGCCCTGCGTGGGGAAGGGAGAGGCTGCGTCCTGCGCCAGCACGGGAGCCCCGAGGAACCCCGATCCCAGCAGCACCGGGAGGGCCAGGGCCAGGGGAGAGGCAGGAGGGTACGGCCGCCCCGGCAGCCCGGAGATCGTGGCCGGGGTTCCCGGCCGGCTCCGTGTGATCACAGCGCCGTGTACCCTCCATCGATGAGGTAGTACCCCCCGGTCATGAAGGAAGCCTCGTCCGAGAGGAGAAAGCGGACCAGGGGGGCCACCTCTTCCGGCTCGCCGAGGCGGCCCAGGGGGTGCCTCGAAACCAGGTGGTCCCGCATCTCCTCGGGGAGCTGAGCCAGGAGGGGGGTGTTGATGTAGGCCGGCCCCACGCAGTTGATCCGGAGCCCCTGGGCGCCGTACTCTGCGGCGGCATTCTTCGTGAGGCCCACCACGGCGTGCTTGGACGCCGTGTAGGCACCATTCCCCACCGCAGCGACGAGGCCATGAATCGAGGCCATGTTCACGATGGCGGATTCCCGGGCCCCGGCCTCGAGCATGGCCGGAATCTGGTACCGCATTCCGTAGAGGACACCATTCAGGTTGATGTCGAGGACACGCCGCCACTCGTCCAGATCGGTCTCCCCGGCCGGCGCCTGGGCTCCCCCGATCCCCGCGTTGTTCACCGCGTAGTGAAGCGCCCCCCACCGCTCGACCGCAAACTCGACCACGGCCCGACACTGCTCCGGGTCCGCCACGTCCTGCTGGAAGGGAGCGGCCTCGCCCCCGGCCTCGCGAATCGCTCCCGCCACCCGCTCCGCCCCGTCCGCCCGGAGATCGGAAACGACGACCTTCACCCCACGCGCCGCCAGGTCAAGGGCGATGGCCTCCCCCAGACCCGACCCGCCTCCCGTGACGATTCCCACCCTTCCCTCGAGCGAAGCCATGGTGCCTCCCGTGCTGAATGTGGATTCCGACCGCGGAGTCCAACCTTACCCGGAAGGCCGCAGATCGGTCGGGAACCGGCACGCCGACCCGTGAACCTCCTCCTCCCGGGACCACCCACCCCACGGTGTCTTGGCCATGCAGGATAGCCTCCTTCTCGACCTGGTCCTCCCCCTCTCCCTCCTCGTGATCATGGTGGGGCTGGGGATGTCCCTGACCTTGCGGGACTTCCGGCGGGTGGTGGTCTTCCCGCGGGCGGTTCTCGTGGGGCTCGGAGCCCAGCTCGTGGGGC
The DNA here is from genome assembly GCA_050485885.1 of Gemmatimonadales bacterium. GTDB lineage: Bacteria > Gemmatimonadota > Gemmatimonadetes > Longimicrobiales > Gaopeijiaceae > SKNW01. The sequence goes on from JBJHCG010000038.1 coordinate 21,397, forward strand.
TTCCCCTCCTGGCCTTCGGCCTCGCGACCCTCTTCGCCCTTCCAGCGGTGTGGGCGGTGGGGCTCATGCTCCTGGCCGGCTGTCCGGGGGGGCCCACCTCGAACCTCATCACCTTCGTGGCACGGGGAGACACGGCGCTCTCCATTACCCTTACGGCGCTGAGCAGTACCCTGACCGTGGTCACCCTCCCCCTTCTCCTGGCCGTTTCGGTGGCCCATTTCGGGGTCGATGCCGATGCGATCCGTTCTCCCGCCAGGGAGATCGTACTCCAGATCGTCGCGATCACGGCCCTTCCCGTGTCGGTGGGGCTCGGAATCCGCCACCTCCGGCCTGCGCTGGCGAACCGCCTGGAGGGGACGATCCGGAAAGCCTCTGCGCTCCTCTTCGTGGGGGTGCTGGCCGTGGTCATCGTGGACCAGCGCCAGGTTCTTGTAGAGCACTTCTGGGCCCTCGGCGGGGTGACGGGGGCCCTGAACCTGGCCACCCTGGCCATGGGCTACCTGGCGGCCCGTGCCGTTAGCCTCCCCTCGCGTCAGCGCCTCACCCTCGCCATCGAGGCGGGGATCCAGAACGGGACCCTCGCCATCGTCATCGCCATGTCGATCCTCGGGGTGTCCGAAATGGCGATCCCCGCGGGGGTCTACAGCCTCCTCATGTTCGTCTCGGGGGGGCTCCTCATGGCGACCTTCGGCCGGGAGACCTCCCGGGTCACTGGAGGCGGAGCGTCCGGAGACGAAGGGAGTTTGCCACCACGCTCACCGAGCTGAAGGCCATGGCCGCGCTGGCCAGAATGGGCGAAAGCAGGATCCCGAAGAAGGGGTAGAAGACCCCGGCGGCCACGGGGATGGCGGCGGTGTTGTAGACGAAGGCCCAGAAGAGGTTCTGCCGCATGATCCCGAAGGTGCGCCGGGAGAGGTGGATGGCCTGGGGTACGCCGCCCAGGTCCCCGCGCATGAGGACCACATCGCCCGCCTCGGCCGCGATGTCCGTGCCCGTGCCCAGGGCGACCCCCACATCGGCCTGGGCCAGGGCTGGGGCGTCGTTGATCCCGTCCCCCACCATGGCCACCACCTCCCCCGCGTTCTGGAGGCGCTTCACCTCCTCGACCTTCCCCTCGGGAAGGACCTCGGCCACCACCCGGTCGATCCCCGCCTCCCGGGCCACGGCCTGAGCCGTACTCCGGTGATCTCCGGTGAGCATGACCACCTGGAGCCCCATCTCACGGAGGCGGCGAATGGCGGCGCGGCTCGTGTCGCGAATGGGGTCTGCCACCCCGATGAGGGCCACCACCACCCCGTCCACGGCCACATGAATGGGGGTCCGGCCTCGCCGGGCCAGCGCCTCGGCCTCCTCCCGGAGCACGTCGAGGCCGGGTACGCCGGGGCCGGGGGGGTCCGCGCCCGCTCCCCGCCCTCCCGCCGGGACGACCCCCGCCCCTTCCCTCCCCCGGACTCGCTCGGCCATGAGGCGCGCATTCCCCACGGCGAGGGTGACCCCGTCCACCACCCCCACCGCCCCTCTCCCGGTGAGGGTGTCGAAGCCCTCCACCGGGAGGCGGGGGAGCCCCCGGCCCTCGGCATGCCGAACGATGGCGTCGGCCAGGGAGTGTTCGGACGAGGCCTCGAGGGAGGCCACGAGGGCGAGGACCCGGTCTTCCTCAGCGTCGGAGCCGGGCGCCAGGACCAGGTCGGTCACCGCAGGCATCCCCTCGGTGACGGTCCCCGTCTTGTCGAGGATCACGGTGGTCACCTGGCGCGCCCGCTGCAGGGCCTCCCCCCCTTTCAGGAGGATCCCGGCCTCGGCCCCCTTCCCTGTCGAGACCATGACGGCGGTGGGAACGGCAAGCCCCATGGCGCAGGGGCAGGCGATGATGAGAACGGCCACCGCCGCCGCAAAGGCCGGGATGAGGGAAGGGTCGGGGCCGAGCACGAACCAGAGGGCAAAGGTGGCCATGGCGATGGAGATCGCCACGGGCACGAAGACCCCGGTCACCCGGTCCACGAGGCGCTGAATGGGAGCTCGCGAGCCCTGGGCTTCGCGCATGAGGCGCACGATCTGGCTCAGCATGCTCCCGGCCCCGAGGTTCGTGGCCCGGTACCGGAAGGCTCCGGTGCGGTTGATCGTCCCTCCGATCACGGTGTCCCCTGCGCGCTTCTCCACGGGGAGGCTCTCTCCCGTGAGCATGGCTTCGTCCACGGCCGAGGAGCCGGACTCGATCCTCCCATCCACCGGAATGCGCTCCCCTGGCCGCACGAGGAGGAGGTCTCCCCGGACCACCTCCCCCACCGGGATCTCGCGCTCCGCCCCCTCCCGGCTGACCCGCGCCATGGGAGGCTGGAGGTCCACGAGCTTCCGGAGCGCCGTCGAGGTCTGCCGTTTCGCCCTGGCCTCCATGAGGTTCCCCAGGAGGACGAGGGCCACGATCATGAGCGCCGCCTCGTAGTACACGGCCGGAGCCACGCCGCGGTCGAGGAAGAAGGAGGGGAAGAAGGTCCCCAGGAGGGAAAGGAGGAAGGCCGCCCCCGTTCCCAGCGCCACCAGGGTGTTCATGTCGGCGGCGCGATGGCGGAAGGCGGCCCACGCCCGGGTGAAGAAGTGGCGCCCCGCCCACCCCAGCGAGAGGGTCGTCATGGCAAGAAGGGCCAGGCTCAGGAGCTGGACGTCGATCCGGTAGAGCCAGGGCATCCACCCCGAAAGCCAGGGGTCGATGACACCGTGCATCCAGTTCATGAAGGGGTCCCCCGCCGCCGCCTCGTGGCCCCCGTGGGCCCCCTGCCCGGGCCCCGCCGCGTCGGCAGCTCCCCCTGCGTCCCCATGAGGCGCGCTCATGACGGGCATGGAGAGGATCATCCCGATCACGGCGAGGACGAGGCTTAGCCCGACCTTGAGGCGAAGCTCCCGGAACTCCGCCTCCTGCGCCCGGTCCTGCGCCTCCTGCTCCGCGAAGGCCGACGGGTCTTCTCGGGGGAGCTCCGTCTCGTACCCCGCCCGTCGGATGGCCTCCACCAACCGCTCCGGGGTCACAGCCGTCGCATCGAAATCGATGACAGCGTTCTCGAGCATCAGGTTTACCGAGGCCTCCTGCACCCCCGGCTCCCGGGTCAGCGCCCGCTGCACGCGCGAGGAGCAGGCAGCGCAGGTCATGCCCGACACGGGGAGGGTGACCCGGCTCCGGTCGGGGGAGGCCGGCGCCGCCGCGGGGGGGGCGGAGGAGGTCATGGGGTGGGCTTCTCCCCACGCCTGGGCGTGTCTCCACCACGCGCGCCTTCACCATCCGCCTCCCCGAAGAAGTAGACGTTGACCCCGACGATGGCCACTGCCGCCCCGAGGAGCACGAGAAGGTCGAGGAGGGTCATGCGCCCGACGTCACCTGTCGCACTGTGTATCCCTCGCCCTCCACCGCCTCGACCAGGGCGTCGGCTCCGGTCCGGTGGGGATCGAAGGCCACCTGCGCGGATCCGATCTCGACCTCCCGGACTTCCACGCCCTCCACGGCCTCGAGCGCTTCCCGCACGGCCCGGGTGCAGTGGCCACAGGACATGCCGTCAATGAGGATCGTGGTGGATTCCATGGGACACCTCGGGGGTGATGGGAAGGTTGCATCCTGCATGGAGGCTACATACCCCCCACCCCTATGTCAACCCACCCTCCGCGGGGCCCTCGGGGATGCGCCCTGGGGAGGCGGCGGCGGGCTGGGTGAGAAGGATGGGACCCAGGCGCCGTCCTCGAGAAAAAGGCCCGGATCCGGACCGACGTTTCGGCCGAACGCCCCCCGGTCCCCGCCGCTTCCTCGAACCCGCCCCGGACCCCACCATGCGATCCCTCCCCGTTCTCGGTGCCACACTCCTCCTCTCCCTCGCCCCTGGCGGATGCGACGGAGGAAGCGAGCCCCCTCCCACCGCTCCCGCCCCCATCCCCCCGGCGCCCGTAGCCACCGTGGAGTTCACCGGATCCGCTCCCGGGCCTCTCCAGGTGGGTGGCACTGCTCAGCTCCGGGTGCGAACCCTGGACGGGGCCGGCAACGCGCTCGGAGGCCGGCCGGTCACCTGGGCCAGCAGCACCCCCGAGGTGGCGACGGTCTCGAGTGGGGGACTCGTGACCGGGGTGGCCCCGGGCGAAGCCCAGATCACCGCGACCTCCGAAGGGCGGAGCGCCGCGGTGGCCGTCCGGGTCCTCCCCCCCGGTGGCCTCGGTCACCCTCGAACCGGAGGCCCTCTCGCCCGAGGTGGGAGACACGGCGCGCATCGTGGCCACCCTGTGCGACGCAGCGGGCAACGGTCTCGAAGGGCGAGCGCTGGAGTGGTCGTCATCCGCTGCCGGCGTGCTCTCGGTGGACGGGGAGGGGAGGGTGACCGCCCTGGCGGTGGGAACAACCGTGGTGACGGCCATGGCGAATGGGCAGGCGGGCGCTGCCCCCGTCACGGTTCGCTCGAATACGGCCCCCGTCGTTCTCTCGGTTGAACCGAGTCTCCTCCTGGAGGGGGGCACCGGCTCCCTTTCGGGGCTCCGGTTCTCCTCGGTCCCATCGGAGAACACCCTCACCCCGGGAGGCATGCCGGCCGAGATCCTTTCCGCCTCGCAGACCCTGCTCACCTTCCGTGTGCTCGAGGGCGCATGCCTCCCCCAGGGGCCGCAGCGCCTCGTCCTCACCGTGGGGGGGAAGCGGCCGAGACCCTTCACCCCCTCCGCCCGCTGGAGCTTCTCGATCTGGAGCCCGGAGCCTTCCGTATTCTCCGAGGGGAGGCGGCCCGGTGCATCCAGTTCCCCGAAACGGGAGAAGCAGGCGCGTGGCTCATGGGGATCCAGTCGGTGATCACCCTGCCCGAGGCACGGGATGCCGTGGTCCTGGAAGGACGCCCCTCGGAGGGGGTGCAGGCACCCTTCGGAACCCCCTTCGCCCTGGCGGCGTGGGACCGGGGCCTTCGGGAGTCGTGGGTCGAACGGGGACACGCGGGGGTCGGGGTTCCGGGGGGGGAGGGACCTCCTCCGACCGGACCGCGACGGCGCCCTCCAGACGCACTGGGAAGCGCACGATGCCCACCTGGACCGGGAGCTCGCCCTGGCCACGGTGCTCCTTGCCCGCGGCGAGATGGCCGCCTTCGCTCCGGACGCCCCGTCCCCTCTTTCGGCCTCGGTCCAGGTGGAGACACGGTCCCCATCCGGATCCCCCCCTTCAGCGGGAACTGCGGTCAGTTCACCCCGCGAACCGTGGTCGTGCGCGAGAAGACGGCCCGGGCCATCGTGGTGGAAGATGTCCTGAACCCGTAGCCGCGGTTCACATCGGACGACTTCCAGCTCATGGCCCGGGTCACCGACGACCTCATCTACGAGCGACAGCCCGAGATGCTGGGCGGGTTCACCGACTTCGACGGGAACAACCGGTTCGGCGTCGTGGTGAGTTCGGTGGTGAACGGAAGCGGATTCGTGGGCCATGTGCGCGCCACCGACCTCTTCGACCGCTCCTCCTGTGCCGCCTCGAACCAGGGGGAGTACTTCTACATCATCATCCCCGACGGGAATGCGCCGAGCACCTCCTCCCTCTCCCTGGAAGGAGCCCGGCGTATCCTCCCGAGGCTCATGGTCCATGAAGCCGCCCACATTGCCCAGTTCGGACAGCGGATCGTGGCCCTCGGAACGACGGCCCTTCCGAGCTGGTTCCTGGGGGGGCAGGCCCGGATCGCGGAGGAGATCACGGCCCGGGAGTTCCTGGGGCTCGCGGCGAAGGCAAACCTCGACTGCTCCGTCTTCACCGATCCGGAGGTGGACCGCTGGCTCACGAACCGGTTCAGCGAGCTGGCCTTCCACCACGGGTACGAAAGCCCCACCGCGCGCCGGGTGGGAGCCCCCGAAGGGTGCGGGTGGCTCGGCCGGGACACGACGCCCGGCTCGATCAGTGGCCCCTGTCAGTCGGGTGGGATGTTCTACGGCGTCTCGTGGTCCTTCCAGCGGTGGTTTTCCGATCACTATGCAGACGCGCTCGGGGGTGAGGATGCGCTGCAGCGGGCCATCCTGAGGCTCCCCGAAGTCTCTCTCCCCAGGCTCGGCGAGCTCGTGGGAGAGGACTACCGGGATTTCCTCGCCCTCTGGGCCGCATCGCAGTACGTGGAACCGCGCTTCGAGGGGGTGGAGGAGCGACTCACCTTCCCTTCGTGGAACCTCTTCGACGTGTCCCAGCGCTTTGTCGAGACCGCACGCCTCTCTCCCTTCCTGCATGGCTTCGAGCCCTTCGAACGGGCCCTCACCCTGGCCGCCGGGTCCTCCTCGTATCACCGCGTGGGCGGTGGCGTTCAGCCCGGAAAGGCGCTGCGACTCCGGGCCCTCGACGGCGGGACACCCCCGAGCCAGGTGCAGCTCTGGATTCTTCGCATTCCCTGAGGGGCCCCTGAACCTTCCTTCAACACCTGGGGCGCAAGCGGGGGGGCTGCGGGGGCGCCTGTGGCCACCCCGCTACCCCCCCGAGGCCTCCAGGCCGTACTCGGCCCCGAATACTCCGGCGGCACCGATCACGCCTGCCTCGGCCGGGTACAGCGCCGGAACGATGCGGCAGGCGTCGACTGCGGTCCGGAAGGCACGGGCTCGCACCGCTTCGCGCAGGGGCCCCAGGAGGCGCTCGCCTGCGGCCGTCACCCCCCCGGAGATCACGATGGCCCCCGGGTTCAGCACGTTGACGAGATTCGCGAGGCCCGTGCCGAGCCTCCGGGCCGTATCGTCGATCAGGGCGCAGGCAAAGGGGTCTCCGAGCCCGGCAGCGTGGAAGACCGTCTCGGCGGTGATCCGATCCAGCGATCCCTCGACCAGGGCGGAGAGGGACGAAGCCGTCCCCCCCTCCAGCGCCTCCACGGCCCTGGCTGCGATGGCTCGCCCCGAGGCATAGGCTTCCAGGCACCCCCGATTCCCGCACCCGCAGCGCCGGCCGTCGGGCTGGATCGTCATGTGGCCCACCTCCGCGGCCACCCCGCTCTCGCCGCGGTGGAGGACGCCGTCGATCACGATCCCCCCCCCGACCCCCGTGCCCAGGGTGATCCCCACCAGGGTCCGGACCCCGCGTCCGGCGCCCTGCCACCACTCCCCGTAGGCTGCGCAGTTCGCATCGTTCTCGAGCACGGCCGGCAAGCCCACGGCTTCCGAAATCAGGTCCCGGATGGGGACGTCGATCCAGTCCAGGTTGGGGGTCTCGATGACGCGGCCCGAAGCGGAATCGAGAGGGCCGGGACACCCGATGCCAACCCCGAGCACCGCCTCGCGGGGCATGCCCGCGGCCTCGACCACGCGCGAAATGGAGGCATCCAGGAGCGTCGCCACATGGAGCGCCGCCGCCTTTCCCCCGCGATCCCCCCGGGTGGGGCCCGACTGAAGCCCCTGCGGTCGTCCTCCCTCCACGGGCACGAGTCCCACCGTGGTCGTCGTTCCGCCGATGTCGACGCCGGCGATCCAGCGAGGTCCGGGTGCGGGAGGGGCCACGGGGGGCTCCGGGCTGGGGGAGATGTCTGAAGGCGACGGGGTGCGCCCGGTCCGGAACGGGGCACCCGGCGAGAACCGGCCGGCAGAGTACGCCGTCTCGGAGCGAGGAGCAACCGCCTACCGACGGCCTGGCCTTTCCCCGGGGTTCGACGGGCCCTACGTTGGCGCGATGCTCACTTTTCAAGGGGAGATTCCATGCTCGAAATCAGCCCGGTACGCCACGTCCTGCCCGCTTTCGCGGCCGCAACCCTCGTCCTTGGCGCCTGCGGAGGTCCGTCCGAAGGGGCGGATGCACCCGTCGAGGAAGGCGCGCGCACCCAGGCCGGACAGGAGGCCATGAACCAGCTCACGGACGAGGAACGCGCGGACGGGTGGCGGCTCCTCTTCGATGGCCGCACCACCGACGGCTGGCGCGGGTTCCGTCAGGATCATGTGCCCGATGGATGGCAGGCCGTCGACGGGACGCTCGCCCGGGTCGGCCCGGGAGGAGACCTGATCACGGTGGACCAGTTCGACGACTTCGAGCTGACCATGGAGTGGAAGGTCGAGGAAGCCGGGAACAGCGGGCTCTTCTTTCGTGCAACGGAAGATGTGTCCGCCATCTTCTTCGGGGCTCCCGAAATGCAGATTCTCGACGACGACGGCCATCGCGACGGACTCTCGCGCCTCACCGCCGCCGGCTCGAACTACGCCCTGCACCCGGCCCCCGAAGGGGTGGTCCGCCCCGCCGGAGAGTGGAACCACTTTCGCCTCGTCGTGGACGGGGCCCGGGTGGAGCAGTACATGAACGACGTCCATGTGGTGACCTATGAACTCTGGAGCCCCGAGTGGGAGGCCCTCGTGGCCGAGAGCAAGTTCGCCGAGTGGCCGGAGTACGGACGCGCCACGCGGGGGCACATCGGAGTGCAGGACCACGGGGACCCGGTCTGGTTCCGGAACATCAAGATCAGGGAACTCCGTTGAGCCGAGCCGGCGTGAATGCACGCCTCTCCACCATGATGTTTCTCCAGTTCTTCATCTGGGGAGCCTGGTACACGGTCATCGCGGTCTACATGACCCAGCAGGGGATGGAGACGCTCACCCACTGGCCATACACCGTGAACCCGCTGGCGGCCATCCTTGCCCCCTTCTTCCTGGGGCTCGTGGCCGACCGGTACTTCGCCACCGAGAAGGTGCTGGCGGTGCTTCACATTCTGGGTGCGGGCGTCATGTTCATGGTCCCCCAGGCGTCGGGGGCGCCCGCCCTCTTCATCGGGCTGCTCCTCCTCTACAACCTCTGCTACATGCCCACCCTGGGGCTCGTGAACACGCTGGCCTTCCATCACATCGAATCCCAGGAAAAGCAGTTCCCCCTGATCCGGGTGTTCGGCACTCTCGGATGGATCGCCGCCGGACTCTTCATCAGTCTCGGCCTCGGGGCCTTCACGGCGGAGGTACCGGAGCGCACCGCCCTCCCCCTCTACACGGCGGCAGGCGCGAGTCTCCTTCTGGGGCTCTTCAGCTTCACCCTCCCCCACACGCCCCCCGCCGGGGCTCGTCGGAAGGTGGACGTCCGGAGCATCCTCGGGCTTGACGCCCTGCAGCAGCTTGGAAGCCGCTCCTTCTACGTGTTCATCGCCGCGTCCCTCCTGCTCTGCATTCCGCTGGCGGCCTACTACAACTTCACCCAGGTCTTCCTCGCGGACGCCGGCGTGGAGCGGATCGCGGCAACCCAGACCCTGGGGCAGATGTCCGAGGTCGTCTTCATGCTCCTCATGCCCTTCTTCTTCGTGCGCCTCGGGGTGAAGAAGATGCTCATGATCGGGATGGGTGCCTGGGTGCTCCGGTACCTCCTCTTTGCCATGGCGGCCCCGGCGGGGGTCTTCTGGATGATCGTGGGCGGCATCCTCCTCCACGGGATCTGCTACGACTTCTTCTTCGTGACCGGTCAGATCTACGTCGACAAGAAGTCGACCCCGGAGGTGCGAGGGCAGGCCCAGGGCTTCCTGGTCCTCATCACCTACGGGGTCGGGATGCTCGTGGGTGCCCAGGTGGCCGGCAATGTCTTCAATCGGTTCCTGGGCGACCAGGCTGCGCTGGCACCGGAGCAGTGGTATGACTTCTGGCTTCTTCCGGCAGGGTTCGCGGCGGCCGTGCTCGTCTTCTTCGGGCTGATGTTCAGGCCGGATCGGGAGGCGAAGAAACCGGTGTAGCCCAGGCGCGTGTCCGGGCCATTGGGCGCCTGGCCTGAACCCGGGTCCGGGATGTCCGCAAGGCGGCCGCCCCCCTTGGCTCGGACACGCTCCCGGGAGGGCTCAGGTGCCCTTCGGGTTCCACTTTCCCCTGGCCACGGCCGGGATGAACCCGTTCACCTCCTCCGGAGGATAGGAAAGGGTGCGGCCCTCTTCCGCACTCATGTAGGCCGCCATGAGGAGGCGCACGACTTCGAGTCCGTCGTGAAAGGTCAGCTCCGGCGTGGTACCGTCGAGGAAGGCCCGAACGAAGTGGCGGTTCTCCGCTTCGTACCCGTAGGCCACGGCCTCGTCGGCCACCACGGGCATGAGGCCCATTTCGGCGTTCTGCTTCTCGACCAGGTCCTCCCCCTCTGGGCCGGCCACCCGACGGCTGAAGAAGAGCTTGAGGGGGCTGTCGAGGGAGTTCCAGGAGAGGGAGTACTCCGGCCCCAGGAGTTCGGCCGAAAGCCGCAGGCCCGCCCCGACGAAGCTCCACGAGGTCGTGGCCTCGCCGATCAGGGTGTTCCCGGCTTCGTCCTCGTACTCGACGGTGACGCTGGCAAAGTCCTCGGAGGGGCGACGGGCATAGTCCACCGCATCCCCCATCTCCTCCCTGAGGCGGGCCACATACTCGGGCCTCGTCCACTTGAGACTCGCGATCCTTCCCGTGATCCGAAGGGGGCGAATCGCACTGCGCGGTGCACCGGGGGGGGTGAGGAGGTGGCGGACGACCTCGATGGAATGACACATCATGTCGTTCAGGACGCCGCCCCCCTGGAGATCGCCCTGCCAGAACCAGGGCATGTGGGGGCCGCCGTGCTCCTCGGCGGCCCGGGCCAGGTAGGGACGCCCCGTGAGGGAAGCCCCCCGGGCCCAGGCCAGCGCCCGGCCCCGGGTCACCTCGGGAGAAAAGAGCTGGTTTTCGAGATACCCATGGGCGAGCCCGACGCTCTCGACGAGTTCGAGGACGCGCTCGGCCTCGGCCACGTTCCGTGCCAGCGGCTTCTCGCAGGCCACGCCGCGAAGGGTGCCCCGCCCGCTCCGGATGGCCTCCACGATGGCTTCCACATTCTCGACCCGGGCCTGGTTCGGACCGCTCAGCCAGAGGGCATCGATGGCGGGATCGGCCACCATGTCTCCGATGGAGGCATAGGGCCTGGCCTCTCCCACACCCAGCGTCCGGGCGTGCGCCGCCGCACTCGCCGCGTTCTCGGGGTTCGGACTCCACACCCCGAGCACATCCGCGTCGCGCACGCCGCGGAACGACTGAATGTGGAAGCGGGCGTTGAACCCGCTCCCCACGAAGCCCACTCCCAGACGGTCACCCATTCTCTTCCTCTCCGTATCGATCGTCCCACGCATGATAGTCGACGCCCAGGTGGTCGGTGACCGCCTGGGGGCATCCGGTCCAGACGCGCACGGCCCGGTTTCCCGAGAACTCCAGGTCCGCCACCCCCATCCGGCTCGAGAAGAACCCCGCCGCCGTGAGGTCGCGCATCCGGTTGAAGAAGGCCACGCCCTGACTGTGTTCGGGCTTCGCCCGGGCGGGCCAGGCAATCCGGTCAAGGATTTCCGTGTGCTCGTGTGCCTCGCACGCGACGAAGGGCCGCCCGAACCGTTCCCGGAAGGCCCGATCGAGCCAGGCGAGCCCACCCCGCATCTGGACCTGGAGGGTCGCATCCTCGAGGACCATCACATCGATGAACTCCGGGACTCCGGCCTCCGACGCGCTCCCCGACCGGTCATCGGCCGGGAGGATCAGATCCACGAGGACCCTGATCGCCTCCTGCTCCCCGGGGGTGAAGAAGGAAGGAAGCCCCACCTCCCCCTCTGCACGCCTCTCTCGCAGGGTCTGCGCACGCTGCCACGCCGCCTCCACCTCCGGCGGCATCCAGACGATCCCGCCTGCAACGGGGACCGCGGCGAGAACCTTGAGCAGGTCTCTCCGGCTCAGTTCGCTCATGGGCACACCTCCTTCACAGGGCCCCCTGTCGTCGCTGCGCGATGATGTGGTCGGCCGCCCGCCATGCGAGGGCCATGATCGTCCAGGTGGGGTTCTTGTCGGGCTGGGACACGAAGGGCCCCCCGTCGGTCACGAAGAGGTTCGGGACCTCGTGAGCCTGGCACTCGGAATTGAGGACCGAGGTGGAGGGATCGGAGCCCATGCGGGTGACCCCCAGCTCGTGGATGATGCGCCCCCCGGTCATGATGCCATACCCCTGCTCCTTCGTGGGCATGGGGGTGAAGACCTCGCCACCCATGTCCGCGATGAGCGCACGGAAGGTCTCCTGCATGTGCTTCACCTGCAGAACCTCGTGATCCGTCCACCGGAAGTGGAAGCGGAGCACGGGGATCCCCCATTCGTCCACCGTGTTCGGGTCGAGGTCGCAGTAGGTGTCCGGGTTGGGCACCATTTCGCCACGCCCGGAGAACCCGATCGTGGACCCCCAGTACCGGCGGTAGTCCTCCTTGAGCGCCGCACCGTATCCGCCCCCCGACGGGTATCGGTGGATCCCCCCCATGAAATTGTACCCGGGCATCCGCTTCCCACCCCACACCTCGATGTGATAGCCCCGGGGAAAGTCGAGGGTGCGGTTGTCGAGCCACCACGGCATGTACACATGGAGACCACCGGCCCCGTCCTCGTTGTGGGACGGGGTGTCGACCATGCGTGGAATGAATCCGGCAACATCCGTCCCGGTGGTGTCCGTCAGGTACCGCCCCACGGCACCGCTCCCATTCGCAAGTCCGTCGGGGAAGCCGGGGGAGGTGGAGTTCAGGAGGATGCGGGCCGACTCGCACGCGCTCGCAGCCAGGATCACGATGTCGGCGCGAACGTGCTCCTCCGCCCCCGTTTCCCTGTCGATGTAGTGGACCCCGTCGGCTTGCCCGTTTCGACCCACCGTGACCTCGCGCGCCATGGCATTCGTCCGGACCTCGAGGGAGCCCGCCTCCATGGCCGGAAAGATGAGGACGTTGGGGGTCGAGAAGTTCGCATTCACCGAGCACCCACGACCGCACTGGCCGCAGTAGTGGCAGGCGGGGCGTCCGTTCAGGGGGCGGGTCAGAATGGAAAGCCGCGAGGGGATGCAGGGAATGCCCAGCCTGCGGGAGGCCTCCTGCACCATGAGTTCGTAGCATCGTGGGCGGGGAGGAGGCTGGAAGATGCCGTCGGGGTCGTTCGGGAGCCCTTCCATCGATCCGAAGATCCCCACAAGGCGGTCGAGGCGATCGTAGTACGGTGCCACGTCGTCGTACCCGATGGGCCAGTCGTCGCCAAGGCCGTCGAGGGACTTCCGGCGGAAGTCATCAGGACCGAACCGGAGGGAGATGCGACCCCAGTGGTTCGTGCGCCCACCGAGCTGCCGGACCCTGAACCAGTCGAACTCGGTGCCGGGGGCTCGGGTATAGGGCTCCCCGGGGAGGGACCATCCACCGAGGCCTGCGTGGAACTCGCCGAAGTGCCGTTCCGGGGAGGGGGCTCCGCGCCGGGGCGAGTCATGGTTCCACCGGAACATGGCTGCGTCCTCCCGATTGTCCCACCACCGCCCGGCCTCGAGCATCACCACGTTGGCCCCGGCCAGGGTGAGGGCGTGGGCCGCCATCCCTCCTCCGGCTCCGGAGCCTACGATGCAGACGTCAAAGGTCCGGCGGCGCGGAAGGTGGGACACGAGGCCTCGCTCGGGAAGGAGGGGGAGGGGGGTCCGGAACGGGACGCGGGAGGGGACCGCGCCGGGTTTGCACGCGCCATCATGCCACCCGGAGCGCCGAATGGCCAGCCCCGGCCCCGGGATTCACTGGCCCGACCCGCCCCCCCCGCGTATGTTGGCTCCCACGGTTCGGGGGGTTCGTCCCTTCGGACCGGGGGCCCCGGATCCCTGCGGGCCTCCGCCACCGCCCGCTCGCGCCCGATCTCGAGCCATGCCACTCCCCCCTGACGTGCGCTCATGAACGAACGCTGGACCCGTCGTTCCTTTCTCCGCTCCGGGGCCACGGCCCTCCTCGCGGCAGCATGGGCCCCCGCCCTTTCCGAAGGCGGAAGGTGGGCGCCTGGCTCCACTCCTGCCCTTCAGGCGGCCTCGGCCGGGGGCGGCGGATCCCGCCTTCCCTTTCGCATCTCCCTCGCCCAGTGGTCCCTCCACCGGACCCTCCGGGCCGGCGAGATGGATCACCTGGACTTCGCCCGGCGGACCCGGGAACGCTACGGCCTCGATGCCCTCGAGTACGTGAACACCTTCTTCCGGGAAGAGGTCGGAAACGCGTCGTACCTGGCGGAGATGAACCGCCGGGCCTCGGACCACGGGATCTACCAGCATCTCATCATGTGCGATGGGGAGGGGCGCCTCGGGGATCCCGACCGCTCGGCGCGCGAGACCGCCGTCCGGAACCATGCCCGATGGGTCGACGCAGCCCACACCCTGGGGTGCGCCAGCATCCGGGTGAACGCCCACAGCGCGGGAAGCCGGGAGGAGCAGCAGCGCCTCGTGGCCGACGGGCTGCGCCAGCTGTGCGAGTACGGGGACGAAGCAGGGATCGACGTGCTGGTGGAGAACCATGGCGGCCTTTCCTCGGATGGATCCTGGCTCGCCGGGGTGATGGAGCGGGTGAACCACCCTCGGGTCGGCACCCTTCCCGACTTCGGAAACTTCGATCTGGGTGGGGGCGAGGTCTACGACATGTACCAGGGCGTCCGTGAGCTCATGCCCTGGGCGAAGGCGGTGAGCGCCAAGTCGCACGATTTCGACGAGCGGGGTGAGGAGACCACGAAGGACTTTCGCCGCTTGATGCGGATCGTCACGGAGGCGGGATACCGCTCCTGGGTCGGCATCGAGTACGAAGGCAGTCGCATGAGCGAGGACGAGGGAATTCTCGCCACCCTCCGCCTTCTTCAGACCCTTCAGCAGGAGATGCAGCCGTGAAGCGTGAACTTCCCCCCGGGCCGCCGCGTGCCGGAACCTCTCGCCGCGAGTTTCTCGCCAGGTCCGCCACCCTGGCCGCTGGAGGCCTGGCCGCGAGCACCCTCCTCCCGGAGGCGGTCTTCGCGGCGTCCGAGGCGCCGGTGGGCCGCGCCCTTCCCCGCCCCCTCCTGGGGGCGGATGAGCCGGTGCGGATCGGGGTAATCGGCACCGGGGGGATGGGGACCGAGCATGGAAATGCCATTCTCCGGATGGTCGCCTCGGAGCGCGTGAATGCCCGCATCGTGGGACTGTGCGACGTCTGCACCCCGCGCCTGCTGGAGGCGTTCGTGAAGGTCCGTGATGCCCAGCCGGACGACGCCGAGATCACCATGTACACGGACTACCGTGCCCTCCTGGCCGATCCGACGATCCATGGGGTTCTCATTGCCACACCGGAGCACTGGCATGCCCGCATGGCGGAAGACGCCATCCTCGCCGGGAAGGACGTCTATGTCGAAAAGCCCATGACCTTCGACCTCTCCGATGCGCTCCGCCTGCGGCGCGTGGTCCGGGAGAATCCCGAGACTCGGTTCGTGGTGGGCACCCAGTACGTGATGATCCCGAGCTATGCCGAGGCGCGACGGCTCATTGCCGAGGGCACCATCGGGACACCGATCTTCAGCCAGACCAGCTACTGCCGCAACTCCCGCGACGGGGAGTGGACGTACTACGACATCGATCCGGAGTGGGAGCCCGGCGTGAACCTCGGGTGGGACCAGTGGACCGGACCCCGGGGGCGGCAGCCGTGGGACCCGGAGGTCTATGCACGCTGGCGTCGCTACCGTCGCTACTCCACCGGGATCATCGGCGACCTTCTCGTGCACCGCATGACCCCCCTCATTCAGACCCTGGATGCGGGGTGGCCGGTCCGTGTCACGGCGGCGGGGGGACACCTGGTCGACAAGGCCATGGAGAACCACGACCATGTGAACATCACGCTGGAGTTCGAAAGCGGACACATCATGGCACTCGTGGGATCGACGGCGAACGAGGTCGGGCTCGAGACCGTGATCCGCGGTCACCGGGCGAACCTGTACCTGGGGGGCCGCACGCTGACCATGCGCCCGGAGCGGATCTACGCCGAGGAACTGGACGAGATGACGATCGAGGGGGAGAACGTGGGGAGCACACAGGACGCCCTCCGCGCTCACTGGATCGAGATCATCCGCACCCGTGAAGAACCCGTGAGCGGGATCGAGTTGGGCACCCAGGTCATGGTCGGCGTTGATCTGGCATCGCGCTCCCTCTGGGAGGGGAAGGCCTTCCGCTTCGAGCCCGACCGGCTGCGCGCCCGCGGAATCTGAGCGAGGCGTCCGATGGTGCCGCTGCGCTTCGCGACCATGGCCATGGGAACGCGGTTCGAACTCGTGCTCCCGGGTGCACCGGTGCACGGGGGTGCAGGAGCCGACTCGTCAGGCGCAGGGGGAGGTGCAGCTCAGGCCGACCTGGTCGCGCTGGGAGAGGCGGCCCTGGCCGAAATCCAGGACTGGCACCGCCGGCTCACCCGTTTCGCGCCGGACAGCCTCGTCTCGCACATCAACCGCACCGCGGGGACGCGCCCCGTGGTCCTGGATCCCGACACCTTCGAGCTCTTCCGCGACGCACTTCGCGTCCGGGCGGGTTCGGACGGAGCCTTCGACATTGCCGGGGGCCGGGGGGACGTGCTCCTCGACGCGGCGTCGAGAACCGTGCGGTTCTCGGATCCGGGCGTAACCGTGGATCTGGGCGGGATCGCGAAGGGGCATGCCCTTGACCAGGCTGCCAAGCTCCTGCGAAGCCACCGGGTCACCGAAGCCTTCCTGCACGGCGGAAGAAGCAGCGTGGTGGCCATGGGAGCGCCCGAAGGCACCGGGGGCTGGCAGGTTGCACTCGACCCCGGTCCCGGTGCGCAGACGGTGGTGCTCCGGGACGAGGCGCTCTCGGTTTCGGAGCCTTCCCCCCCCGGGAATGCGAACCATATCCTCGATCCCCGCACCGGAGCACCTCCGTCCCGGGGCCTCCGCGTGGCCGTGATCGGACCCTCCGCCCGGCTGGCCGACGCCTGGTCCACGGCGGCGGCCGTGCTGGGTGCCAGACCCGGAGGGTGCTCCCCCGAGTGGACGATCCACATGGCCCGGGCCGGATCGCCTCCCCCTTCTCCTTCACCCTCGACCCTCGCTGAGCGAGTCTCGTCTCCATGACACCCGATCGAAGGACCTTTCTCACCCAGTCCCTGGGAGCCCTCGCCGGCGCCTCCCTCCTTCCCATTCTCCCCATGGAACGAGCACGGGATTCCCTCCGGCACCCGCGGCGCCGTGTGGGCATCGGACTGATCGGGGCTGGACGACAGGGCCGTGCCATCCTCGACGAGCTCCTCCGGCTCGATGTGGAGGTCATGGCGGTCTGCGACGTCATCGAAAGCCGCGCACGGAGCGGTGCCGAGCGGGCGGGGGGTGCTCGGGCGTACACGGATCACCGGACCCTCCTCGGCACGGAGGGAGAGGTCGAGGCGATCATCGTGGCGACACCCACCCACCTGCACCGCGAACCCGCCACCGACGCCCTGTCCGCCGGCCGGCACGTGTACTGCGAGGCCCCGCTTTCCAGCACCCTCGAGGATGCCCGTGCCCTGGCCGAGGCCGCCGCCGCCAGCGACCGGGTCTTCCAGTCCGGGTTCCTGGCCCGGTCCAACCCCATCTATCAGCGGGCTCGGCTCCTGGTCCGCACCGATTCCCTTCGAGACACGGTGGCGCTCTACGCGCAGCACAACCGGAAGACCACCTGGCGGTTCCCCGCGCCCGAAGGCGTCAGCGAGCGGCAGGTCAACTGGAGGCTCGAACCGGCCGTGACGTCGGGCCTTCCGGGAGAACTCGGCTCCCACGCCTTCGATGTGATGGCGTGGATGCGCGGGCGCAGTCCGGATCGGATCGGCGGAACCGGGACCATCCGGTTGCACCGCGACGGCCGGGAGGTCCCCGACACCGTCCATGTCCAGATGGTCTGGGACGACGGAGTACCCCTCCACTACCAGGCAACGCTGGCCAACTCCCATGGGGGGGAACACGAGATCATTCACGGGACCGAGGGCGCCGTGCGGCTCGCCGGAACGAGTGGCTGGATGTTCAAGGAGAACGATGCCGCCCAGCAGGGTTGGGAGGTCTATGCCACGGTGCAGAACTTCTACAACGAAGACGGAATCGTCCTCGTGGCCGACGCCACCCAGCTCGCGGCCCAGGGTCGCCTCCAGGACGGCGCCGCGCTCGAGAACCCGCCGCTCTACTACGGCTTGAGAGACTGGCTCCTGAGCCTCACGGAGGGCACCCCCCCGGTGTGCTCGGCAGAGGACGGGCTGCGCTCGACCGCATTGGGGATCCTTGCCCACGAAGCCACGATGAGCGGGGAGTCGGTCGTCGTGCCGGACTGGCTCCCGTAGAATCGCCCTGGTCAGCTCAGCCAGGTCGCAATGGCGATGAGGCCGCCGACCACCCCGAGGAGGGATGCCAGGATCTCCAGGGCATGTGGAGTGCCCCCGTTTTCGGTACCAGGTCTTATGAGAGTGTGATTGCTGCCCCCCCTCCTTCCGGGGAGTCAAGAGCCTCCCCCGCATGGCGGGGGAGTAGATCCGGCGCCATCGAGCGAGCTGCG
>JBJHCG010000039.1:0-39093 GCA_050485885.1 Gemmatimonadales bacterium
CCATTGGGCGGGGCTGGGTGGGGGGGGGGGGCGGTTCGGTGGCGGGGTGGCGGCGGGGGGCGGGCGGTTCGGTGGCGGAGGGGGTCGGAGGTTTGGGTGGGGGGTGGTGGGAGGGGGGGGCAGTGGTTTCGGGAAGTCTGGGGGCGGCGGTGGCGGGAGGTGGGGGGGCCGGGCCCGCGCTTCGAGCAACGCGGACCCCGCACGGCCAGGAGACTCGCACTGCCTCCGGAGTGGGATGTATCGAACAGTGCAACCGTGGGGGGGCCGCCGGACGATTGCACGGAAAGGCACCCTATAGGTATCGAACCGTGCCATCGTGGGTCCTCGCGCCGGACGAATGCACGGTTGGATACCTATGCGGTATCAAATGGTGCAACCGCGCGAACGAGGCGGTCCGAACCCGGTGAACGGTATAATTCGTAGGGCCTTCCGTGATGAACCGCGAGCCACGGCGGGCGGGGATCGCGAGGCATCGAGGGCGAGGATCGCAAGCGGTGGGGGCGGGGACCCCGAGCCGTAGCGGTCGGGGGCCATAACCGGCCAGGGGGACCACGGCCCGGGGGGACCACGGCCCGGCCCGGGGGGATCGCGGCCCGGCCCGGGGGGACCACGGCCCGGCCCGGGGGGATCGCGGCCCGCCGGGGGCTACCACGACCCGAGGTGAGGCTCCCAGGTCCGCGCGGGCAGGCTCCCAGGTCGGCGCGGGCAGGCTCCCAGGTCGGCATGCGGGCAGGTTCCCAGATCCGCACGTGGTGGGGTTCCAGCGCACAATGGCACGGTTAGGAACCACCAGGGAAACCAGATGTCCACTCGTGCAATTGCCGAATGCACGAGTGGACAGTTAGGAACCCATACGGTTCCCAATCGTGCCAGTGCGGATCATGAGAGCCTCAAACCCGGCGAATGAAACCGCTCGTAGACGTACCGGCCCGAGTGGACCGGGCAAACGCATCGTCTTGAACGCAAGGCACCGGACCCGCCGGGCCTGAAGAAGGCAGGGGCCGCCGCCGCGTCACCAGCCCCGGCGGACCCAACCCCGCTCCGGGCCGGACGCCGCGACGCCGAGGCGGAGCACCCCTGTCGCGGCCCATACTGCCCCTCCATACCGCCGCCTCCATACCGCTGCCTCCACACCGCTGCCTCCATCCCACTGCCCCCTTCCCGCTGCCCCCGACCGCCCCCGGGGTTCCGGCCTGCTCCGCTAACTCCACCCCAGGAGCACCGCCCCCACCAGGACCACCGCCCCGGCCACGAAGAGCTTGAGCACCAGGGGGAGGCAGAAGCGGAACCAGCGGTCGTAGGGAATCCCGGCCATGCCGAGGATTCCCATGAGAACGGCGTTCGTGGGGATGATCATGTTCGTGAAGCCGTCGCCGAGCTGGAAGGCGAGGACCGTCACCTGCCGGCTCACCCCCACGAGGTCGCCGAGGGGCGCCATGAGGGGCATGGTCACGAAGGCCTGCCCCGACCCCGAGGGGACGAAGAGGTTGAGGATCGACTGCATGGTGAGCATCCCCACGGCGGCGAGCTCGGGGCCCACGCTGGAGAGGGGGATGGAGAGGGTGTGGACGATGGTGTGGAGGATCTGCCCGTCTTCCATGATGAGGGCGATCCCCCGGGCCACGCCCACGAGGAGGGCCGTCTCGACCAGGTCCGTGGCGCCCGAGACGAAGCGCCGTGCCACATCGCTCGGCCCCATCCGCCCCAGGGCCGCCGCGATGAGGCCCAGGATCACGAAGCAGGCGCCCAGCTCGATGAGGTACCATCCATGGAAACGCACCCCGTAGATGGCCACCCCCAGCACCCCGAGAAAGGCCACGAGGATGGCCACATGCACGGCCCGCATGGCCGGGTAGGTGGTGGGCTGCTCGGCGAGTCCCGGCACCTCCACATCCTTCACCATGCTCTTCGAGGGGTCCTCCTGCACCTTCCGTGCGTACCCCCACACGTGGTGCACCCCGATGAAGACGAAGGGGACGAGGAGGCCGAGCTTCACCACGGCACCCGAGTAGATGGGGACCTCGGCGATCCCCTGGGCCACCACCACCGTGTACTGGTTGAAGGAGGCCATTCCGTAGCCGATCCCGTATCCGGCCACGATCATCCCCACGGCCACCATGGCATCGAGGCGCATGGCCCGGCAGAGGGCCACGAGAATGAGGACGAAGGGGATGTACTCGCCTGAAGCCCCCACGGCCGACGAGGTGAGGGCGAAGACGAAGGTTACGGCAAAGATGAGAAGGGCCGGCTTTGTCCCGAAGCGCTCCAGAAGGCGGCCGAGGAGGGCATCGATGGTGCCGGTGGCCCGGATCACCGCGAGGACGCCCCCGATGATGAAAAGGAAGAAGATGATGTCCTGCGCCGCCGCGAAGGCCCGGGGGATGGCGCGGAAGAAGTCCCAGGGAGTGAGGAAGGCCCGCTCGGCCGCCACCTCGAAGGTGCCGGGAACGACCACGGTCCGCCCGGCGTCGGTGAGCGCCGTGTCGAAGGCGCCCTGGGGGATGATCCAGGTGGCGACCATGGCCGCCAGCATCAGGAAGAAGAGCAGTGCGAGGGTGTGGGGCATCCGGAAGGTCACGGCGTCCGCACTCCTGGAGGGGCGTGGGGGGGTGGGGTGCACGGGAAGCGCCCCAACGTGGCAGGGAGGGGCTCGATGCGCCACCCTGGCGGGGGTGGGCTCCCGGTGCCGGGCCGGTGGATTCCGCAACGAACCCGGGACCACGCGCGAACCACGCCCCACCCTGGCGGGGGTGGGCTCCCGGTGCCGGGCCGGGGCGATCCAGGGCGAAACCCGGGCCGGCCGCGACCGGCGCGCCACACTGCCGAGGGTGGGCTCCCCGCGCCTGGCCGGTGGATTCCGCAACGGAGCCGGGCCCACGCGCGACCGGGGTTCCCCCCCGGCCGCCCCTCACCCCCCCGCTGCCTCCGCCATGTCGCCCGGCGGCGCTCCCTCCGCCGCATCGAGCCACTCCCGGGCACGCAACGTGAGTTCGTGGTCCGCCCCCCGCGCCTCGTACAGTGCGGCATGGGCCTCCCGGAGCAGGGTCTGGGCCGCCAGGGGATCGCCGGTCCGGTAGAGGCAGAACCCTTCCACGCTCGAGCCCGACGCCAGGGCCCAGTGGCCCTCGGGGAGGGTGGCCCGGCGAGCCGCGAGCGAGGCCCGGGCCATGGCAAGCCCGTCGGCGGCCCGGGCGCCACCCTGCTTGCAGAGCACCACGCCATAGATGTTCTGCACGTACGCCGTGGCGGGATGGTCGGAAGGGAGGCTCGCCACCGCAGCATCGTGGAGGGGGCGAAGAATGGCCACCGCCTCGTCGAGCCGCCCCATGGACTCGTAGAGCGAACCGAACGAGGTGAGGGAGAAGATCGTCGAGGGATGCTCTGCGCCCAGCGACCCCACGAGGAGGTCACGGGCCTCGAGGTAGGCGACCTCGGAGGCCTCCACCTGGCCCAGCTCCCAGAGCACATTCGCCTGGTTCGAGAGGAGGGTGCCAAGGGCCGGTGCGCTGGCGCCGGTGTCCCGGGCAAGGCGCACGGCCTCGGCGTACGCCGAAGCCGCCTCCTCTCGCCGGCCGTCGGGCTGCATGAGGAGCGCACCGGCCAGATTGTTGAACACCACGGCAAGAGCGCGAGGGTCTTCCCGTCCATGGACCTCGTGAACGCCAATGGCCCGGCGCAGGTGGTACTCGGCCTCAGTCAGATTTCCCAGGTCGAGTTCGATGGTGCCAAGCTGGTTCAGGGCCCCCGCAAAGCCAAGCCACCCGCCGGAGGGGGCCATGGCGAGGAGCGCCGCCGCATGGGCCTCCGAAAGGGCCGACGCCCCGCCCCCTGCCTCCGTCCCCACCCCACCCCCCTCCCCGGCGGCCACGAACGACCCGGGCCCGCTCGGCCGTGGAGACCCCGCCTGGTCCTCCGGATAGAACCGCCCGAGCCGAGCCTCGTACCGCTCCACCGACAGCGCCGCCGGCTCCCGGGCCTCTTCGGTGAGTCCCGACTCGTGCAGGGCGTAGGCTCGCGTGCGCAGGATCACCGGTGCCCGCGCATCGTCGGGAAGGAGGCGGCCCTCGAGCACCCCCATGGCCTCCTCGCTGAAGCGAAGCGCCCGGTCGTGCTCACCCCGTCCGGTGGCCACCTCGGCCAGCGCGGCCAGGATGTAGCCGCGGGCGGACGGCTCGTCGAGGAGGAGTTCTTCCACCTGGTCTTCGGCGTGGCGGAGGACGTCGGTCACGGTCTGGACCGGCTCCCCCTCCTCCCAGGGATTGCCGGACCAGAGAATCGACTTGAGGAACTCCACCGCCGAAGCGGCCGTGGAGGCCTCGGCCTGGGCCGTGTCGCGCTGGCGCGATGCCTCGCCGGCCTGCCAGAGGGCCGCGCCCAGCCCGGCGGTGAGGGCCACGAAGATCGCCGCCGCCGCCGAAAGGCCGAGCCAGTTTCTCGCCGCGAACCGACGGGCCCGGTAGGCCAGGGTGTCGGGACGGGCGGTGACCGGGAGCCCGGCCCGGTAGCGCTCGAGATCCTCCACCATGGAGAGCACGGAGCCATACCGCCGCTCGGGCTCCTTCCGCAGCGCCTTGAGGACAATGGTGTCGAGGTCCCCCCGAAGCCGCTTGCGCCGCCGGTCGCCGGGTTCGAGGCGTTCGGAGGGGGGACCGGGCATGGTCTCGCAGATGAGGCGCTCCGCCTCACGGGCCGTGGAGGAGGAGCGGACCTGGTAGGGGAGCTCGCGGGCCAGGAGGCGGTAGAGGAGCACCCCCAGGGAGTAGACGTCGGTGGCCGTGCCCACGGCCCCGCCCTGGAACTGCTCGGGACTCGAATACGCCGGGGTCATCATCCGGAGCTGGGTGGGGGCGGCTCCGGGGCCATCCTCGGTGGCTTCGAGGAGCTTGGCGATCCCGAAGTCCAGGAGCTTCGGGTGCCCCTCGGGGGTGACGAGGATGTTCGAGGGCTTGATGTCGCGGTGGATGATGAGGTTCTGGTGCGCGAAGTGGACGGCCCGGGCCACCCCTTCGAAGAGATCGAGGACCTGGTCCACCGTGGGGTCGACCCGGTCGCACCACGCATCCACCGGCTCGCCCGGTACGTACTCCATGACGAGAAAGGGGAGGCCATCGTCGGTGGTGCCTCCATCGAGGAGGCGCGCAATGTTGGGGTGGTCGAGCCGGGCCAGGAGCTGGCGCTCCAGGGCGAAGCGCCGGACGAGGTCGGGGCTTTCGTATCCCAGGCGAATGACCTTGACGGCGGCGGACTGCTGGAAGTCGCCTCCCGTCCGCTCGGCCCGGTACACCGTGCCCATTCCGCCGTGGTGAAGCACCTCGCCCACGGTCCAGGGACCGAGCCGGCGCCCCACGAGGGTGGCATCGAGGCGGTCCGAAACCACGGTGGCCACCTCCTCCTCGAGGGGACCCTCGAGGAAGGAAGTCTCGGCGAAGTGGGCCTCCACCAGGGCCCCGACCTCGGCCCCCAGCGCCGGGTCCCGTGCCGCGATCTCGGCCAGGAGGCGCTCCCGGGCCTCGGCATCGTCCAGGGCGAGCACCTCGTCGAAGAGGGCGGCCAGGCGGTCGAGGGGGGAGGTCGGATCTCCGGGTGAGGGGCGGTCTTCCGTCATGGCGCGCTCCTTTCGGCCCCAGGGCCCGACGTGCCTCCTGCGGCGGCTCGGTGCGCGTCGTCGCCCGTCGCGCCCTCACCTGCCCGGTCCGCAGCGTTCGCCCCGCCCGCCCCGCCCTCGCCCACCGGACCCGCAGCGTTCGCCCCGCCGCCCCCCCCCGGCTCCGGCAGCCCCCCCTGGATCCGGGTTCGGAGCCAGGCCCGGGCCAGCGCCCAGTCGCGCTTGACGGTGGCGGTGCCCACCCCGAGGACCTCGGCCGTCTCCTCCACCGAGAGCCCGCCGAAGTAGCGGAGCTCCACGACCCGGGCCCGACGCAGGTCCATGTCCGAGAGGGCCGAAAGGGCCTCGTCGAGCTGGATCAGCTCGTCGGCCCGGTCTTCCGACATGAGGTGCCGGTGATGGTCCGTCTCGAGCGACACCTCCACCCGCCGGTCGCGGCGGGCAGCCAGTCGATGCCGCGCATGGTCGAGGAGGACCCGGCGTACCACGGTGGCCGCCAGGGCGAAGAAGTGAGCCCGGTTCCGCCAGTCCGAGACCTTCTGATCCGAAAGGCGGAGGTAGGCCTCGTGGAGGACCTCGGTGGGGTCCAGCGTGACCGGCCGGGCGCTCCTCCGAAGCTGCACTTCGGAAATGCGGCGGAGTTCCCGGTAGATGAGGGGAAAGAGCTGCTCACCGGCCCCGGCATCGCCCTCGGCCCAGGCTCGGAGAAGGACGGTGACCTGCTGGGGATCGGTCTCGAGGGAGTGCTCCATGGGCCGATGGGGGGGCGGCGCCTCGACGGGGATCGAGGAACGCACCCCGACTGCGGGGAGACGGCAACACCGGGGAACGCGGCCCAAGGTAGGGAGCAATCCCGCGGTGCGCCACACGCCCTCCGCTCGCCCTCCACACGCCCCCCACACGCCCCCCGCTCGCCCCCCGCTCGCCCCGCGACCCCCCGACCCTCCGACCCCCCGACCCTCCAAAGCCCCCGACCCTCCAAGGCCCCGCGCCCCCTCCGCCCCCCATCGCCCCGGAATGATCCGCCCAGCCCTGCCGTGGCGCGTACCCCATCGAAGGCGCCTCCCTGTTCCGGCGGCGCCCCCACCCCCGGGGACGTCCCCGGGCCCTCCGAATGAAGCGCGGACGCGGATCATGATCGGACAGACGCTCGGGAGATACAGGATCGTGGCCGAACTCGGCAGGGGCGGAATGGGGGTGGTCTACCGCGCCACCCAGACCACCCTGGGGCGCGAGGTGGCCATCAAGATGCTCTCCCCCCACCTGGCCGACTCGGGCGAGCACCTGGCGCGCTTCCGCCGCGAAGCCCAGGTCCTGGCCCGCCTCCAGCACGAGAACATCGTGCACATCTACGATGTGGAGGAGGTGGAGGGGAGCTTCTGCATCGTCATGGAGTTCGTGGCCGGGCCCTCGCTGGGAGAGGTGCTGCACCGGGAAGGCCGCCTCCCCGAGCCCCGGGTCCGGGACATTGCCCTGGCCCTCGCCGCCGGCCTCGACGCGGCGCATCGAAAGGGGATCGTCCACCGCGACCTGAAGCCCGACAACATCCTCTTCACCCCCGAGGGTCGCCCCAAGATCACCGATTTCGGGATCGCGCGGATTGCCGGCGACGACGCCATGTCGCGCACCCGCACCGGGATCCTCATGGGCACCCCGTACTACATGTCGCCCGAGCAGGCCCGGGGCGAGCAGGTCACCGGCACGAGCGACCTGTACGCGCTGGGCGTTCTCCTCCACCAGATGCTCTCCGGGTCGGTTCCCTTCGAGGGAACGGACCCCATTTCGGTGGCGATCAAGCACATGCAGGAGACCCCCCCCGCCCTTCGCGAGGTGGCCCCCGGGGTGCATCCGGGGCTGGCCGCGGTGGTGGAGCGGGCCATGCGCAAGGATCCGGCTCACCGCTATGCCAGTGCAGGCGAGATGGCCCGGGCCCTTCGAAGGATCCCTCTGGAGGAGGCAACCGATGCACTCCCCTGGGAGCCGGGGGCGAGTTCCCTGGCGCGCGGTGGACCCCCGGCCGGGGCCATGGACGGCACGTGTCCCGCCTGCGCCACCCCGGTCCTCTCGACCTTCCTGACCTGCCCCCGGTGCGCCGCCCCCCTGGGATCCGCCCACCCGGGTACGGGGGTGGAGGGCTCGCCCGGATCGGCCCCGTCCCCTGCGGCGGGGGTGGAACCGGGGGCAGAGCCGGGCGCGGCGGCGGCCAGGAGCGTGGCGGGCGGAGCTGGCGCGGCGGGCGCGGCGGGCGCGGCGAGCGGAGCAGGCGCGACGGGCGGAGCCGGCGTGGCGGACGGAGCGGTCGCGGCGATCGGGGTGAGCGGGGCGGGCGACTCGAACGGAGCGGGCGGAGCGGCCGCGGCCGCAGGCCAGGCACCGGGCACGGGCGAGGAGACGGTGAGCGGGTACCGGGGCCCCGGCAGCATGAGCGGCGAGCCGACCCACGCGGTCGACGAGCCGACCGGCGCCGGGGATGCGTGGGCAGGCCCGGGGGGAGTGGCGGAAGCCCCGGAGGGAATGGCGGGAGGGCCGGGCGGCGAACCGACCCACGCAAATGGCGGGGCGGGAGGGCCGCACGCCGTGCCACAGGCCCCGGGTGCCGTGAAGCCGACCGGCCAGGGTCCGGCGAAGGCCCCCGGGGTGGGAGCCGTGGTCGCAGGGGTCGTTCCCCTGGTGGCACCGGCGCTCCGGACCGCCGCCGAGGAGGCGCGCACGCGGGGGAGGGTGGCCCTCCACCGCTGGAGCCAGCCCACCGGCCGCTGGAACCTCCCCCCCCTCCTCTGGGCCGGGATCGCCCTGGTCGTGCTGGGCATCGCGGTGGGGGTGGGGCGTGCCCTCTTCACGGGGAATGCCTCGAGCGATGCCATGGCGGGAGGGGGCTCACCCACCTCCGAGGCCCGGGAGGGCGCGGGCGCCGACGGGAGGGATCCGGGATCGGAGGGGACCCTTCTGGCGGGCGGGGGAAGTGTGGGATCGGGAGGGGGCGGCGCCCCCGTTCGCCTTTTCGACCGCACCCTCTTCCCAGGGGGAAGCGGCGGCGCCGGCGCGGCCACGGGCCCCGGAGGTGCAGGGGGAGCCGGGGGAGAGGCCGGGGCCGGCGATGCGGGCGCAGGGGGCGCGGGCGGAGGCACGGAGGGCGGGGCGGATGGCCGGCCGGGAGGGGTCGGGGGCGACGCGGGACCCGGCCGTACCGGCGAAGGCGCCGGCGGCGGTGACGCACGAAGGGGGGATTCCGGCACCGCCGGGGGCGGGGGGGCCACGGACCGGGGCGGGACCGACGCCGGCACTCGGGGAGGCGGAGGCGCCGACCGGGTGGACGCGACTCCCCGCACCCCCGAGGCACCCCCGGCCTTCGATGCCGCCCGGGCCCGGGCCGAGCTCACGGCCCTGGTGGACCGGCAGCGCCGCGCCACCGAATCGGGCGATGCCACCCTCTTCGCTCGCGATCTCTCTGCCGCCCTGGCCCGGGAGAACACCCCCCTCCTCGCGGCCCTCCACCGGGAGTGGAGCGCGGTCCAGAGCGAGATCTGGAACCTGACCATCCTCCTGCAGGGAGAGACCCGGGCCCTGGTGGACTTCCATACCCGGATCACCGGCGTGCACCGACGAAGCCGGAGCCGGAGCGTCATGGAAGACACGCATGTCTACTGGGTGGTGGAGGCCCAGGGGGGACGATGGGTGATCGTGGAGGCCCGGAGCGCCCCCCACCAGGACGAGGAGGCGGCCCGATGAGCCCCGATCCGACGATGCCGGGCCAGGCGCAGGGTGCCCCGGGGCACACCCCTCAGCGCCAGGCCGGACCCGAGGCGGGCGCGGTGGCCCCTCCCTGGTCCCTCCGCTTCGGGCTCCTCTCGGACCCCGGGCTTCTCCGGGAGCGCAACGAGGACGCGTGCGCCGTCTATGCGCCGTGGGAGGGCGAGGTGAACACGGCCCGGGGAGACGCCCTCTTCCTCGTGGCCGACGGCATGGGCGGGCACGAGGCCGGCGACCGGGCGAGCCGGCACGTGGCCTCGGAGCTCCGCCAGTGGTTCACGGCGGGGCCGACCCCGGAGCCTGCCTCGGAGGAGGCCTTTGCCGAGGCGCTGGAGGCGGCGGTGCTCCGGAGTCACGACTCCCTCCTCGCCCTTGCGAAGAAGGAGCACCTGGCCCGGGGGGCCGGGAGCACCCTCACGGCCCTCTGCCTCCGGGGAGACCAGCTCCATGTGGCCCATGTGGGGGATTCGCGCCTCTACCGGGTTCGCGACCAGGCCCTCGTCCAGCTCACTCGGGACCATGCCTGGGTGGCGGAGCAGCTCCGGGCCGGCGCAATCACCCCCGAGGAGGCCCTCCACCACCCCCAGCGGCACATGCTCACCCAGTGCCTGGGTGTGGGGGCCGATGTGCAGGTGGATCTCCTGCGCTTCGACGCCCTCCCAGGGGACCGCTACCTCCTCTGCAGCGACGGCCTTCATGGACCGGTGGGAGAAGGGGAGATCCTCGATCTCCTCCTCGCCTCGGACGACGCGCAGGAGACGGCCCGGGCCCTCGTGGCCCGCGCCAATGCGGCCTCCGGGCCGGACAACATCACCGCGGTGGTCCTTTACCTGGTGCCGCGGCATCCCGCGCGGGCCGCGCTGCTGGACACCGACCCCGGGCTCCCCTGGGCCGAGGGGGGGCTCAGGACCGATGCCGCGGTCAGCCTCCGGTCCGGGCTCAGGACCGATCCCGAGGCCAGCCTCCCATCTGGGCTCGGAACCGATTCCGCGGTCAACCCGGAGGCCGGGCTCGGAACCGATCCCGAGGCCAGCCTCCGGTCCGGGCTCAGGACCGACCCCGAGGCCAGCCTCCCATCCGGGCTCGGAACCGATTCCGCGGTCAGCCCGGAGGCCGGGCCGAGGGCCGACTCCAACGCCAACCCCCACACCGGGCGCGAAGCCGTCCGAGAGGCCGGGGCCGGAGCCGACCGTGAGGCCGGGCTCGAAGCCGTCCCCCTCATGGCGCCGCCTCCCCGGGTGGAGACGGGCTCCCCCGCGCTGCGTGGGTTCCTCGTCGGGGCCGGGGTCGTGCTCCTCGCCGTGGCCCTCGTGACCTCCCTCGGGGGGGAGCGCGCGGCGCGCGCGGGGGGGCCGGCCGAGGTCCCGGAGGAACGCGCCTTCCCCGCCGACGCGTCGGAGGAGGGGGCGGAGGGGGACGGGGAGGCGAGAAGCACTCCGGAGAAAGGCGCCCCTCCTCCCCCGGACGACGCAGACGCGCCGGCCCCGTCCGACCCCGGCGAGGCCGCGCCCCCTGCAGACGGGCCCGACGGGCCGGCACAGCCCGAAGGCGGGGCAGCCGTCCCTCCCATCGGCGAGGCGGGGGAGGCCCCCCCGCCCGGCGCGGAGCCGGGTCCTCCGCCGGCTGGACCCGGGGGCGCGCCGCCGGAGGTCGGGGCGTCGGGTCTCGCGGGCCCGGGTCCGGACCCACCCCGCGGGGACGCTGGCCGCCGGGCCTTCCCCCATGAAATCCGAGGAAACGAACCACCCCATCGACCGGGGCTTCTCCCGGTCCGAATCCCCAATGGAGGCATCCGATCATGAGCATGGAACGAACGCAGAAGGTCTGCACGCGCGGGCACCAGATGCAGCCCGACTGGGACGTGTGTCCCTACTGCCCCAGCCCCTCGGCTTCGGGGGGCGGCGGGGCGCAGGGAGGAAGCGCGCAGGGTGGCGGAAATGGCGGAGGGGGAGGGCACGCCCCGGGCGGGAATCCGGCCCTGGCCCGGACCGTCCGCATGGATGCCACCGAGATCCGGGCCGCGGCACCGGTGGCCCCTGCCGTTGCACCTGCCGCTGCGGCTCCGGCCCCGCCTCCTCCCCCCCGGAAGACGGAGATCTTCGAGCGCCCGCCGCAGATCCAGGGAATCGCCTGGCTCGTGGGGGCCACGGGGAGCGAGCGGGGACGCACGCACCGGATCGACCGGGAGCGGGCGGTGGCAGGGGCCTCGAGCGGGTGCGACATCGTCCTCTCGGGCGATCACGTCTCGGAGCAGCATGCCTCCTTCCGCTTCCAGGAACGCCACTTCGTCGTGACGGACCTGGATTCGACGAATGGCACCTCGGTAAATGGCGAGGCCGTGCAGCAGCGCGTCCTGGCCGACGGAGATCGCCTCACCCTCGGGGGGGGCGAATGGATCTTCAAGTGCGTCGTCTTCGAAGACGCCTGACCTCAACCCTGCGGAGAACGACCATGCTGCACCATTTCAGGGCACCTGTTTCGATGCAACGCACCAATCTGGTGCACCTTCTTCAGGGGTGGACCGCTCGGGGTCGGACCTCCCAGGCTCGGACCGCTCGGGGTCGGACGACTTCGGGTCAGCCCACGCGGCGGCAGGCCCTTCGAGGACACCCCTCCCTCGTGCACGCCACCCTTGCGGCCCTCCTCTTCCTGGGCCTCCTCGGGCCAGCCGCTGCGCTGGCCGGGCAGGACGTGACGCAGGCCGAGCGGCAGCGGATGTACCACGAGGTGAAGCCGGCCATTGTGCATGTGGCCACGGTGGTGGAGGGGCAGATCCAGATCGACCTGGGCGACCAGACGGTCCAGGGGACCTCCCAGATTGCCGGAGGAGGGTCGGGCTTTCTCATTACCCCCGACGGATACCTGGTCACGAATGGCCACGTGGTGGCGAACTACCACTCCGACAACGAGGAACAGCTCAAGCTCGAGCTCCTCTACAAGTTCCTGGGCGAGGAGTATCTCCCCCAGGTTCAGCAGGCCCTGGGGCGGGCCCTCACCCAGGAAGAGCTGATCCAGTTCATTCCGCAGCTCGTTCAGCGGGCCCAGGTGGCCATGGCCCGGCAGATCGCGGTGGTCCTCCAGAACGGAGAGGTCTTCCCGGCCGAGATCAAGCAGTACAGCCCCATGATGCTCCCTGTGGCGGCCCGGATCTCCTTTCCGGGGAGGAGCCTGAGCTCCGGCAAGGACGTGGCGATTCTCAAGATCGAGGGGCGGGACCTGCCCACCGTTCGGCTCGGGGATTCGAACGCCCTCTCCACCGGACAGGACATTCATGTGGCCGGGTATCCCGGCGTGGTGGTTTCGGCTGACTTCCTGGCCCAGCGTTCCCAGCTCGAGCCCAGCTTCACCCGCGGGGGTGTCTCGGCGGTGCGGGCGGCGGTGGCCGGAAACGAGGTGGTCCAGATCGATGCCGCTGCCTCGCAGGGGAATTCGGGCGGGCCGATCCTGAACAACCGGGGCGAAGTCGTGGGGATGCTCAGCATGGGTGCGACCCGGCAGACCCCGTCGGGTGAGGTGGAGTACGTGCAGGGATTCAACTTTGCCGTGCCCACCTCGACGATTCAGGAGTTCGTTCGATCGGAAGGGCTCACCCCCTCCACCGGGGGGATGTTCAACGAGTTCTGGCGGGCGGCCCTCGACGCCTACTACGGGGAGCGCTGGGGCGAGGCCGTCACCGCCTTCGACGAGGTGATCCGCGTTCACTCGGGCTTCCCCGACGCCCAGATCCTGCGCACGGCCGCCATGTCGCGGCGGGGGACGGAGGTGGCCGAGGCCTCCCCTGCCCCGCCGGCCCCGGAGGAGGGGCCCTGGATGATGGTGGCCCTGGTGGCGCTGGGACTCGGCCTCGTGGGGGCGAGCTTCTTCTTCCGGGGGCGGATGGCCCCGGCCGGCGCCGCGGGTGCCGATGCGGGCGGGGGTACGGCCACGGCGGGGCGGCCCTCGCTGGGGGGAGGCGGGGCGGCTGCCGCGCTCCCGCCCGGCGCCCCTCTCCTCGTGGTGAGGGAAGGCCCCCTGACCGGGAACCGGTTTCCGGTGTCGCCCTCAGGGGTGAAGATCGGCCGCGATCCGGCGGCGTGTCAGGTGGTGCTGAACGAGACCGCCACCTCGCGGGAGCACGCCATCGTGCTTCCGGCCGACGGGGGCCGGGTCACGATCCGGAACCTCTCGGGCACGAACCCCACCTATGTGAACGGCCGCCCCATCCAGGAGGCCACCCTGGCCCCCGGCGACCGGATCCGGATTGCCGGGTCGGTGATCAGTGTGGAGCACGAAGGGGGTGGGGCATGACGCCGGGTGTGGGGCGGGCCTCGGGGGGCGGATGGGCCTTCGGGGGGGGACGGGCCATCGGGGCGGGACGGGCCTTCGGGGCGGGTTCGGCCCCCCGGGGGAGGGATGAGCACCGCGGTACTTCGACGCTCCTGACCCTCCTCGCCGGCCCCCTCCGGCTGGCCCTGGTGGCCACCCCCCTCCTCCTGGCAGCTCCGGTCGGGGCCCAGGTGGGCGCCTTCGGCGGGACCCCGGCGGGGCTCGATGCGAGTGGCGAGCGGGCCCACACCCGGGCCCCCCTCTTCACCTCGGGGGCGGTTTTCGCCGGGGCGGGTGAGTGGAGTGCCACCGGGCTCGCCGGACTCACCACCGGGTCCTTCCCCGCAGGGAACGGGGTCACGGTGGACTACGAGGTGACGCAGACGGCGGTGGCGGGCTTCTATGCCCCCTCGGAGCGTCTCCTTGTGGGGGCCTCGCTTCAGCCCTGGAACGAGGTCTCGCTCTCGGCCCAGGGAGAGACGCTGGCCGAGAGCGGGCGGGGCGACCTTTCCCTCCAGGCGCGCTACCGGATCTGGCAGGCCCCGGACGGAGCCTCGACCCTGGCGCTGGGGGGCACGGTGGGGCTCCCGGTGGGGGCCGACGGGTTCGGGACGAATGGGGTGGTGGCCGGGGTGGCGGGCGCATTTTCGCGGCAGCACGAGGGAGGCTCGCTTCACGCCTCCCTCGGGGTCGCCCTCCCCTTTGACGATGCCGATGGCGACGCCACCACCACCCTCACGGGGGCCCTGGTCCAGGGGGTGGCGGAGCGGGTCTCGCTGGCCGGCGAGTTCCAGGCCCGCTTTGCCGGGGGGGAGCACCTCGTGGACCTCATTCCAGGGGTCCGCTTCCAGCCCTCGCCCCGGATCTTCGTGGACGCGGGCCTGCTCCTGAACGTGGCCTCGAGCCTCCCGAACAGCTACGACGCCGGGGTGGTCCTGGCCGTGCGCTTCGGGGGGAACTGAGCGCGGGGACTTCATTGCGGGAAGGGCCCGCGAAGGGCGGGCTCGATGACGACGGCCCCCGGCGGCGCGCGGTGCGCGGCCGGGGGCCGTGGTGTTCAGGCCTTCCGTGAGCCGGGCAAGACCGGGGCATCCGGCCCCCGGTGGCAGGGGCGGGCCGAAAGCCCGTGGGCCCGGGTGGGCAGGCTACCTCCATGATCCCCCCCGGCGTGGGTCCACGCGTAGGTCAGTGGATCGACCCCGCCCCCCATCGGAGATGTCATGCCTGGTCTGTCGCGCCCCCACGACTCGCACCCCTGCCCTCGCTCCCCACGCCCTCCCTTCGGCACCGGTGTCCCGCCGGGGAAGGCCGCCCTTGCCGGGCTGATCACGCTCCTTGCATGGGGGATGAGTGGATGTTCAGGCGACGACGCTCCCGGCATTGCCGGGCCCCCTGACCCTCCGCCCGATCCGGGGTCGTTTTCCCTCTCCGCATCTCCGGGCGATCTCACCCTTCCTGGGGGGGAGGAGGCCGGCATCACGGTGACCGTCCAGCGGAGCGGGGGGTTCAACGGAGCCGTGCAGGTGGTGGTGGAAGGCCTTCCGAACGGGGTCCAGGGGTCGGCCCTCACCTTCGCGCCTGGGCAGGCCTCCGGACCCCTCACCCTGTCGGCGGCAAGCGACGTGGCGGCAGCCAGCACCACGGTCACGCTTCGGGGGAGCACCTCGGCCCCGGGGGTGGCGGCGGCCACCGCATCGGTGGCGCTCTCGGTGGTGGCCCTTCGGCCCGTGCCGAGCCTGGGATCGCTGGACCCGGCCGAGGTGGAGGCGGGGAGCGAGGCCTTCGAGCTCGTGCTGCGGGGAGAGGGCTTCCACCCGGCCTCGGTGGTGCGATGGGGCGACGCGTCCCTCCCCACCGAGTTCTCGTCGGAAACCGAGCTTCGAGCGCCCCTCTCCGCCGAGCAGATCGCCGACCCACGAGACGTGGAGGTGCGGGTGGAGACCCCGGCGCCGGGCGGGGGCATGTCGGATCCGATCCTTTTCGAGATCCTGGCGCCACCGCCCCCGCCGCCGCCACCCGCCATCACGGCAGGGCGCATCGCGACGGGAAACACCTTCACCTGTGCCGTGGCCGACGATGCCCGGGGATACTGCTGGGGGAGGGGCACGCTGGGAGCCCTTGGCAGCGGCTCCATGGCGGACCGTGCCTCGCCCGGGGAGGTGGCCGGCGGGATCGCCTTCGGATCGGTGGCCGCCGGGACCTTCTCCGCCTGCGGGCTCTCGGAGGCCGGGGCCGCCTGGTGCTGGGGCGACGGAGCCCTCGGTCAGCTCGGACAGGGGGAACGGGCGTCTTCCTCCACACCCGTGCCGGTGGCCGGCGACCATGTCTTCGCCGCCATCGCCATGGGAGAAATCCACGCCTGCGCCCTTACCGAGGAGGGGCGTCTCTACTGCTGGGGAGGCAACGGCCCCCTGGGCCGCCTCGGCACCGGCGACACCCAGGACCGGCTCGTGCCGACCCCGGTGGCGCCGGAACGGACCTTCGTGTCGGTGAGCGTGTCCTCGCTTCAGTCCTGCGCCCTGAGCGTGGACGGCGAAGCCTTCTGCTGGGGGAACGGGCAGAGGGGTGCGCTCGGTACGGGCGACGAGGAGGACCGGCTCGTTCCCACCCCGGTGGCCGGCGGGCATCGCTTCAGCCAGGTGGCCACCCGCGACCGTGCCAGTTGCGGGGTGACCCCCGAGGGTGTGGCCCTCTGCTGGGGCGAGGGGTTCTTCGGACAGCTCGGGAATGGCGGCACCGCCGATGCCCTGCTGCCCACCCCGGTGGTCACGGAGGTGGCCTTCTCCGCGGTGTACCCCGGAGGGGCCAACACCTGTGGCCTTGCCGTGGACGGTGCCGCCTGGTGCTGGGGCCTGG
The DNA here is from genome assembly GCA_050485885.1 of Gemmatimonadales bacterium. Classification (GTDB taxonomy): domain Bacteria; phylum Gemmatimonadota; class Gemmatimonadetes; order Longimicrobiales; family Gaopeijiaceae; genus SKNW01. Next base: position 16,517 of record JBJHCG010000039.1, read on the forward strand.
GGAGCCAGGGCCGCCTGGGCAATGGCTCCACCTCAGACGCCACCACCCCCGTCGCCGTGGTCGGAGGGCACCGGTTCGAGGCGCTCTCGGTGAGCCTCCACACCTGCGGGATCACCCTTTCGGGCGAAGGCTGGTGCTGGGGCGTGGGCAACTCCGGGCAGCTCGGAAATGGCGCCACCTCCAACAGCGCCTCCCCGGTCCGGGTCACGGGGATCGCCTTCGAGTAGCCCCTGGAGCGGGAGGGAACATCCCCGCCTCGACCATGCCTTCCCGCATGGCGGCCCTTGTGGGGCTTCAGCGAGTTGCCGGGGGGGGAATCCGGCATGGATCTGCGGAAAGCTGGTACAATCGGTTCACCAGAAGGAGTACGATTCGTTCGTCATCGAGAGTACCGAACGCTGCTCGACCCGGGTGCAGGGGGTCATGCCGGGAGTCAACGGTCCCTCGTTCAGCTTCCGACCTGGAGCCACCCCTGCGCCCTCGCATCATCGAATCGATGATCGAGGCCCGTCCCCGTCGCTGATTCCGCCCAGGACGTCCTACCCCTCCCCGGCCTCCACCCGCTCCTCCTCGTACCCCCAGGGTCGGGGGAGGGGGTCGATGGGGCGGGTCAGATCGAAGCGGAAGCGGATGGAGTGCCCCTCGCGGGGCCAGTGCACCCCGTACTCCAGGGCGCCGGGTTCGGCGAAATCCAGAAACCAGAAGTTGTCGAAGCGGTCAGGGAGGATGCGGGCGGTGTGGGCGTCGGCCTGGAAGATCTGCCGGGTGGAGAGCCCGGGAACGGGGGCCGCGCCTCCGTACCGGGAGATCTCCTCCTCGGTGCCGTCGGCATTCCGGTGGTCGTGGGAGAGGTGGAGGGTCCCCTGCTGCCGGGTGAGGATCCAGTTCCGGGAGCGGTTGTCGTCGAGGTGGAAGGGTACGTGGATCCGGTCCGCCTCGCAGTCCATGACATGGATCCGGGCCTCCCGCCCCTCGACGCCCGGCGCGTAGTGGGCGGTGGCATCGCGGAGCTCGCCCTCGAAGGCCTGTCCGCAAAGCGCCGTGAGGGCGGCCCAGAAGGCCTCCTGCTCGGGGGCGAGCCCCCGTTCTCCATGGTCGGCCTGCGCGGCTTCATGGGCCGCTCCCCCGGCAGCCTCGCCGCCTGCATCGGGAGCGGGGGAGGTGTCCGGGGGGTTGCATCCCCCGAAAAGGCCGGCGAGAAGAACCAGGGAGAGGGCGCGGAGCGCGGTGGATCGGGTCATGGGGCTCAGGCGGGGAGCGGATGGGGGGCGGGCGCCGCAGGGGTCGGCGCGGGTTCGGGGCTGCCCGGGGTGGGCACGGGCTCGAGAGGAGGCGGGATCAGGCGGTAGACCACGGGGGTGACGATGCGCCCCAGGAAGGTCGAGGTGATGAGCCCGCCAATGAGGACCCAGGCCAGGGGAGCGTAGAGGGCCTCGCCGCGAAGCGCCAGAGGGAGGAGGCACCCGATGGCCGTGGCCATGGTGAGGAGAATGGGGAGGAAGCGGATCTCTCCTGCCTCGAGAATGGCCTCGAGGAGCCCCTTGCCGCTGCGGCGGAGGCGGTTCGTGAAGTCCACGAGGAGGATGGAGGTCTTGATCTCGATGCCGAGGAGGGCCACGAAGCCGATCATGGCCGTAAAGGAGAGGGAGTTGCCGGTGATCCAGAGGGCCAGGATCCCGCCCATGACGCCCAGGGGAATCTCGGCGGCCACGATGAGGGTGCTCCGGAAGGATCCGAACTCGAGCACGAGAATGGCGAGCATCATGAAGGCCGCCACGACAATGGCCGTTCCGATTCCCCCGAAGCTCTCGGCACGGCTCTCCACCTCGCCGGCGGCCACGATCCGGTAGCCGGCCGGGAGGTCAAGGGCCTCCACCGCGTCGAGGGCGCGGCGGGTGACCCGGTCGGTGAGGGCCCCGGTCTGGACAAAGGAGGTCACGGTCGCGGCGCGCTCCCGGTCGACCCGCTGGATCTCCGGGGTGGTGCGTTCGAAGCGGAGCTGGGCGAGCTGGCTCAGGGGGAGGAGGCTCCCGCCGGGTCCGGCCACCTGGAGACGCCCCAGCACCTCGGGTTCGGCGGGAAGGGGGGAGCCGGCCAGGCGCACCACGATCTCGCGCGCCTCCCCGGCCTCCTCGCGGAGGCTCCCGGCCCCGATCCCCTCGAGGGCGAAGCGGAGGGTGCGGTCCACTTCGGCGGGGGGAACGCCGAAGAGACCGGCCCGCCCCCGGTCGGTCTCGACCCGGAGGTCGGTGCGGGGGAGGCGCAGGGGGTTCGTGACGTAGCGTGTCCCCTCGGTGCCGAGGAGGATTGTCTCCACCTGCCCGGCAAGGGCGCGGAGGGTGTCCAGGTCAGGCCCCACGATGCGAAGGGCGATGGGGGCATCGATGGGCGGGCCGTTCTCGAACTCCCGGAGCTCGATGCGGGCGGCGGGAAAGCCCCCGAGTTCGGCCCGGAGGGTGTCGAGGAGCGCGGGGGTGCGCTTCGGGTCGAAGCGGTCGAGCCCCACGAAGAGCTGCCCCACCGAGGGGTCGTCCCGGCGCGGGATCACGTTGTAGTACATGGGGGGGTTGTCACGACCCACCGAGGTGAAGACCCAGCGCACCTCGGGACGCGCCAGGAGCACGGCCTCGGCATGGCGGGCCGCACGATCGGTGGCGTGGGCCGACGCCCCCTCCGGCGCGGTGAGGTTTACGTAGAACTGCGGGGTCTCGGCAGCGGGAAAGAGGGAGAAGCCCACCCGGGGGAGGAGGGCGAAGGACCCGGCCACGAGGAGGCCGGCCAGCCCCAGCGTCATCCAGGGGCGGCGAAGGGCCCGGTCGAGGAGGGGGGCGTACCCGGCCCGGATCGCTCCGTCCACGAGGCGAAGCGCCCGGTTTCCCTCGGGCGCCGGGCGGGCCGGGAGGAGGACGCTGGCCAGCCAGGGCACGATGAGGAGCCCCACGAAGAGGGACGCACCCACGGTGAGGACCACCGTGAGGGGGAGGGAGCGAATGAACATGCCCGGTCCCCCGGGGAGGAAGAGGAGGGGGACGAAGGCAAAGATCAGGGTTGCGGTGGAGCCGAGGGCGGCCAGGGCGATCTGGCGGGTGCCCTGGAGGGCGGCCTCGACCCGCGAAGCCCCGCCCCGCAGGAAACGGGAGATGTTTTCCACCACCACGATGGCGTCATCCACCACGAGGCCCAGGGCAATGACGCCCCCGACAATGGAGAGCCCGTTGATCGTGAACCCGGCCCAGTAGAGAAGGGTCACCCCCAGGGCCAGGGAGAGGGGAATGGAGAGGATCACGATCCCTGCGGCCCGGAGCCCCAGGGGGAGGAGGGTGAGGCAGACGAGGGCCAGGGCGAGGAGGAAGTCGGTGCCCAGCGCCGAGAGGCGGCGCGACACGTTTTCGGCCTGGTCGAACCCGCGCTCGAGCCGCACCTCCGGGGGGAGCTCGGCCTCGAAGGCATCGAGGACCTGCGCCACCCGGTCCCGGACCCGGGCAATGTTCTGGCCGTCCTGCTGCGTCACGGTCAGAAAGGCGGCCCGTTCACCATTGAAGCGCGCCCGGTGGGTGGCCTCGACGTACCCCCACCGGACCTCGCCCAGGTCGCGGACCCGGAGAAGGCTCGCGCCGTCGCCCCGGAGCGGGGTATTGGCGATCTCTTCCAGGGATGCGAAGCTCCCGGCCCCTCGCACGGTGAAGCGCCGGTCTCCCGTTTCCACCGCCCCGGCGGGGAGGTCCCGGGACTCGGATTCCAGGGTGGCCGCCACCTGGAGGGGCGGAAGGCGGAGTTCGGCGAGGCGGGCCAGTTCGAGCTCCACCTCGACCCGCCGCTCGGGGATCCCCCAGCGATCGGCGTCCCGTACGCCCGGGACCGCCGAGATCCGGTCCTCGAGGCGCTCCGCCAGGCGGTCCATGTCAGTCCACGACAGGGTGGGCGAGACGAGGGCCACCTGGAGGATGGACACGTCGAGGGTGTTCTGGCGAACCACGGTGAGGCTCCGGATACCCTCGGGGAGGGTCGGGCGAAGGGCGTTGACCTCGCGGAGGACCTCTTCGTACCGGTCGTCGGGCGATTCGGCGGCATCAAAGTCGATGGTGACCACGGCGAGGCCGTCGACGATCCGGCTTCGGAGGATGTCGATCCGGTCGAGGGTGCTCAGGCGGTCCTCCAGGTCCCGCACCACGAGGCGCTCCAGGTCCACGGGCCCGGCCCCCGGGTAGACCACCACCACGCTGAAGGTGGGAAAGTCGATGGGTGGGTCCTCCCCCCGGGGAATGGAGAGCCACGAGGTCACCCCGAGCGCCACGAGCATGACGAAGACGACCACCGTGAAGGCGGGGCGCCGAATGGGAAAGGCGAGAAGCGCGCTCATGGAAGGACCCGCACCCGCTGACCCTCGGCGAGCCAGGCCCCGCCTTCGACCACCACCTGCTCCCCGGGGGCGAGCCCGGCGGTGACCCCCACCGTGCCCTCGCCCAGGAGGGGACCCACCCCCGAGCGGGCGAGGGTCACCACCCGCAGGTGGACCCGGCCCTCCACCGGGTCGTGGACGAGGACCCGCCCCTGGGTATGATCGCCATCGAGGAGGGCTTCCACGGCCATGCGGAGGAGGGGTGGGGGGGAGGCTTCCGCGGCGGGTGAGGCTTGGGCCGTGGGTGTGGCGGGCGCGGCGAGGAAGATCCGGGCCCGGCCCACGAGTCCGGAAGGGGCACCACTCGGCAGGTCGAGGGTGATCTCGGCCGGGAAGGTGCCGGTGCCCGGGTCGGGGGCGCCCCCCAGGCGGGTGATCCGCCCCGGGAGGGGTGCGCCCGAGCCAGCGTCCAGAAGGACCTCGGCCCGGTCCCCCGGGGCAACGCGCATGCGCTCGCGGTCGGAGAGGCCCACGCGGAAGACCTCGGCGTCGCTTCCTCCCAGGAGAAGGATGGCCGTGCCCGGCTGGACTCGCTCCCCGGCCTCGGCCAGACGGCGCAGGATCACCCCGGCCTCGGGCGCCCGGATCTCGGCGAACTCCCGGTTGACGCGGGCCTCGTCCAGGGCCGCGGCGGCGAGCGCATGGCCCGTGCGTGCGTCCTGGAGCTGGGCCAGGGGGACGACCCGATCGGCGTGGAGGCGCTCCAGGCGGGCCAGGTCCCGCTCCGCCTTCTCCATGGCCTCGGTGGCCTGCCGCACCCGGGCATCGATTTCCCGAAGGTCGAGGGTGGCGAGGCGCGCCCCGGCCGCCACCCGCTCTCCGGGCTCGGCGCTCACGGCCTGGACCACCCCCCCCACGCTGAAGGAGAGGGGCACAAGATCCCGGGGCCCCAGCGTGCCCGTGGCTTCGAGCGCGGCGGGGCGCTCATCGGCCACGACCTCGGCCACCCGGACCGGGGGGAGGGCGTCGAGGCCGGCATCGTGGCCGGCATTGTGGACGGCGGAGGGGTCGCTGCTGCCCGGGTCTGCGGCCCCGGGGGCGCCGCAGGCAGCAAGGGCGAGCAGGAGGGGGAGGGCGTGGGGCGGGCGGAGGAGGCGTGCGCGGGGCATGGGAGGAATCCTGTCAGGGGGACGCGTGGCGGTGGAAAGGGAGGGGCGGTACGGGGTCGCGGGGGCGCCGGGACCCTGGTTGAGGGAGGGGCGGAGGTACAGAGGGAGGCGGGCCGAATCAACCGGCGCCAGGGCCGGCCGGATCGCGCGATGCGCCGGCGTACTCCACCTCCACCTGGGCCAGCCGCAGGGCGAAGCGGGCGAGGGAGCGCCCGAGCTGGGCGGCAGTGAGGGTGGCCCGGGCCTCGGTGAGCTCGAAGGGGGTGGCGAGCCCCTCCTCGAAGCGGCGAAGGGTGAGGGTGTGGAGCTCGGTGGCCGCGTCGAGGCGGGCCTGCGCAGCGGGGAGGGCGGCCCCGGCGGCCTCGAGGGCCCGCTCCGCCACACGGAGCTGGAGGGCGAGGGTCTCCGCCACCTCGGCCCGTTCCTCCTGGAGGCGGGCCCGGGCAAGCTCGGCTCCCGCAATGCGGGCGCGGGTGCCTCCGCCGGTAAAGAGGGGGAAGGAGACCACGAGAGAGGCGCTCCACGCCGGGTCCTCCCCCAGACCGCGCAGACGCTGCCCTTGGGGGCCCCAGTCCAGGGCCACCCCCACCGTGGGGAGGCGCGCGGCCCGGGCGCCCCGGACTCCGGCGTCGGCGGCACGGAGGGCGGCGTCGAGGAGGAGGAGTTCCTCCCGGGTGGCGCCGGTGACCATGGCAGGGGGAAGCCCGGGAGCCGGGGACTCGGCGTTCGAGAACCCTCCCAGGGGGGGAAGGGGATGCTCGGGGGGGCGCCCCGTGCGTCGGTTCAGGGCCCAGCGGGCTGCATCCTCCTGGCTCCGGGCTGCAGCGAGATCCCCTTCGAGAAGGGCGCGGGAGGCCTGGGCCTCGAGAAGTGCGGCGGGGGTGACGAGCCCCTCGTCGAGGAGGCGGCGGGCCACGCGCTCCCCTTCGAGGGCCCGCTCCCGGGCCGCTTCGAGGATGCGGCGCGCCTCCCGGGCCGAGGCCGCGGCGAGAAAGGCCCGCTGCACCTCGGCCACGACGTCGCGGGCCACGACGCCGGTGCGAGCCACCTCTCCCTCGACCGCTGCCCGCGAGGCCGCGCGTGCGGCGTGAAGCGGCCGGTTCAGGAGGGGGTGGAGAAGCTGGACCCGCGCCTCATACCGGAGGGGGAGGGTGAGATCGAGATCGGTGGGAAAGCGCGGCTCCCCGAGCAGGGCGTTCAGGGCAGCGTAGGCCGGGTTCACCGCATCGCCCAGGTTGACGCCATTTCCCACCCGGGTGGCGCGCGACTGAAGGGTGAGGGCCGGAAGGCCCAGGGCCCGGGCCTCGGCGAGCCGCGCTTCGGCCTCCCCCACCCGGATCCGCTGGGCCTCGAGGGGCCGGCTCGCACCGAGGGCATCGCGGACCGCACCTTCGAGGGCCGCCTCGAGCTCCGGGTCGTGGGGCCAGGACAGGGCGGAGACGGAGTCCGGTCCGGCTCCCGGGGAAATGATCGGGGCGCGGGAAGCCTGGGCCGCCAGGACACCGGGAAGGAGGAGGGTTGCCACCACCAGAACTCCGGCCCGGCGGGCGCCCGGAAACCGGCCTCGGGGCCCCGGAGTGGAGCGGTTGCCTTCCCCCTTCCCTTCTCCGCAGACTCCATCCACGCCGCGATGGTCAAGTAACGCCGTCAGCATTTCTAACTCCGTTAGGTCAAGGGACAAAAAAAAAGGGCCCTGGGGGACGTGTCGGGGTGCCCCGGGTGCGCGGGGTGCATGGGCTGCATGGGCTGCATGGGGTGTCAGCGGTGGGGTTCCGCCGGGTTGGGCGGGCCAGGGTGCGGCGCGGCGGCAGATCATGGGAGCGGATCCGGGAGGGTCGCGGGGTCGGCGAGCATTCCGCGAAGGAGAACGAGGCGGGCCTCCCGGGCCGCCCCTTCCAGGTCGGGAAAGACCATGCCCGGGGTGTCGGACTTCGCGATGCGAAGGGAAATGAGCCCGTGCAGGGTGGACCAGAGGAGCTGGGCGGCCCGATCCGGATCGTCCAGCTCGGGCCGGAAACGACCGGCCTCCATGGCCTCGGCCACGGTCTCGCGGAGGAAATCGTAGGCGTCGAGCACCACCTGGTCGGACGGGAGGTTCACCGGGGCACATGCCACCCCGGCCCCCTCGTCGGCCCCCTCCCCGGCACACTCCCCCTCGCCGGAGGGAGGCGTGGGTCCGGGTGTCATGAACATGAGCTGGTAATGCATGGGATGCCCGGCCGCGAAAGCCACATAGGCCCGGCCGATGTGGGCGATCCGCTCCACCGGGTCGTCGACCCGGCCAACGTCGCGAAAGGCGCTCCCGAGCACGCGGAAGTCGGCGGCACAGAGCTCGTGGAAGAGGTGGTCCTTCCCCTCGAAATGGTGGTAGATCGCGGTGGGCGTGTAGTCAATGGCCCGTGCGATGGCCCGCATGGAGGTCCCCTCGAACCCGTGCTCCACGAAGAGGCGCCGGGCAGCGTCCAGAATGAGCGCCCGGGTGGCTTCGGCTTCGCGGATGCGGCGGTCGAAGCTGCGGTTCATGGGGATGCGGGAGGGGGAGCGGAGGATGCGGAGGATGCGGAGGGGGAGCGCAGGGGGAGGAGGGTCGGAGGGGGAGGAGGATGCAGCAGGGCGGAGGGTACAGAGCGTCCGACGAAGGATCGGAGCCGGGCTGGTCCGGCGTTGACCTCACTCCGGAAGGGTAGTTAACGGTGTTAGGTGAGTCAAGAGAAGAGTTGGATCACCCAGGCCGCCCCGAGGCCCCCTCGTGATCCCCGCTTCGCCCCTTCCGCGCGAAGGTGAGGAAGCGGTGCAGGCCCGGGTCCTGCCCACCGTGGTCCCCACCCCCTCCCTCTCCGGAGTCCCCTGCCATGTCCGCCTCCCTCCATGGTTCCCTCCTGATCCCGCGGCCTTTCCGGCCCTCTCGTACCGGAAGCCCCCCTGCCAAGCGTGGGACAAGGACCGGGGCCTGCGCCCTCCCGGGCCTCCTCGCCTTCCTTCTTGCCCCCCTGATGGCCCCCTTACTGGCACCTGGCCCTCTGCAGGCGCAGGAGAACGATGCGGCGACGGCGATCCCCTCCGTCGGAGGGACCATCGAGTCCATTCGGTTCTTCGAGGCCGCGCCTCCCCTCGGACCCCGTGCCGACCGGAGCTACGCCACCCGCTTCGATGCGAACCGGACCCGCTTCATCTACACCGATGTCGTGGTGCGCCACCCCCCGACCGAGGAGGAGGGGATCTCGTTCGAGATCGCCTGCACCTACCACGGGCCCACCGGCGAGGGGACCGGTACCACCTCGCTTCGCTTCCAGCCGGGCCCCGCCTGGGAGCGGTCGGCGGGGGTGAACGCCCTCGGGAGCGAGCGGACCGGCGCCTTCGGCCCGGGCTTTCATCGGGTCGCCTGCACGCACGAGGGGGCGCCCGTGGTCGAATCCGGATTCGAGGTTTTCGAGGGTGCACCCGCCCTGGCCATGGTCGAGGGGCACCTCTCCACCCTCCGGTACTTCGCCTGGGAGGAAACCCTCCCTCCCCTGGCGGAGCGGAGCTACCAGACCGGGTTCGAGGGCGCCACGACCCGCCGCATCTCGCTCGAATTCAGGCTCCGCTTCGAACCCCCGGGACGCCTGGTGATGATACCCGTATCCTGCCGCGTGGTGGGGCCCGATGGAGCCGTGGTGAGCGAATCCGACCAGCAGGTCCGGGTCGAGCCCACCTGGCAGGGCGTGACGGGCGGAATGACGGTGGGGGACGCAGAAGCGCGTGCCTGGACCCCGGGCATGCATGTCGGCACCTGCACCCACGGCGACACCGTGCTCGGGGAGGCCCGCTTCGTCGTGCGGTGATGCATCCTGCGGTGATGTGTCGTGCGGCGACAAGGCGCAGGGGGCGCCGTCGCCGGGTCAGGGAAGCGCGAACTCAAGCCAGAACCAGTGCTTCCGAACGTTCCGCTCCCAGGGGCGTCCTGCCTGGTCCAGGGTCGGGTTCCCTTCGGCCCGGTAGTCGGCCATGCGGCCCACGATGGCGAGGCGGGGGCGGGGCTCCACCCGGAGCTGGGCGCTCCACTCCTGCCCGGCGCGGGCCGGACCCGTCTCCTCCTCCCCCGGGAGGCGAGGGGGATCGAGGAGGGTGAAGGTGTGGTGCCCGAGCAGGAGGCGGGAGGAAGCGCCGCCGAGCCACCCGGTGGCCGAGGGCGGGAGGGTCCAGGCCAGGGTGGCCCGGCGATCCCGAAGCCCTCCGGGGGGAGTCTGGAGGAAGAGGTCCGTGGCCCCCCGAAAGGCGTGCAGCGTGGCCAGGGGGAAGGAGAAGCCCCTGACCCCGTCACCCTCGAGGCGCTCCTCCGACAGGGTGAGGGTGGTCCCCAGCTCCTCGACCTCGAGCCCCACCTCGAGGCGGCGCTGGGTGAGGGTGCCGGGGCGGTCCCCCGGGGCTGAGTCCGGGACGCCCTCGGCAGGGGGTGGATCGGGCCGCTGGAAGGCAAACTCGGCGAGCCAGTGGGCCACCACCTCGGGCTCGTCCCCCTCGGCGGGGAGGGCCGTCCCCGACCCCGAAACGCGAACCCCCAGGGTGCGCCCCGAGGCCGGGGCCAGGGCCTCCCGGAACTCCATCCACCCGCCGAACCCGGTGAGGGTGGCGCCGGCGAGGGGACCACTCACCTGGATCAGGTGGAGGCGGGCATCTTCCGTACCCGCCGGAAGTCCGCTCCCCGGAATGCGGTTCACCTGCCAGGCCCAGGTGTAGTCGAGGGTGAACCCGTCTACCGGGGGGGTGAGGATGCGGAGGGCATCGAAGGTCTGTTCGTTCTGCCGGAATCCCACATTCCCCACGAAGCGCGCATCGCCGTGAACGATCCGCTGCCGGCCGGCCATGAAGCGTCCTCCCCCGTCGCCGTGCCAGGTCAGGTGCAGCCGGTTCACCCGCTCCGAGTCGGGATCCCCCACGAAGGGAACGTCCACGCGACCATTTCGTCCGCTGTTGAAATCCTCGAGCCCCAGGGCCCGGGTGGCATCCACCTCGAGGAGGAGCGACACCCCGTCCAGTCGTCCCGTTTCGTACCCGGTCCGCACCCGGCCCGTGAGTGCCCGGGCCCGGTTCTCGAAGGCTGCCGACCGGACGCCTTCGAACCGGAGGCGGGCGTCGAAGAGCACCCGCCCGCCCTCGCCCTCCTGCGCCCGGGCTCCGGCATCCCCCACCGGGGTTCCCGCCCTCCCTCCAGCGCCCCCCTGGGCCAGGAGTTCTGCGGCCGGGAGCACCGAGGCAAGGAGGATCAGGACGAGGGGACGGGAGAAGGCAATGCGAAGCATGGTCGATCCTCGCGGTGTTGCGGACGGCGGATCCTCCGGGGAGCGTGCCCCCTACCATGAGGAAGAACCCCCGGGATCCGCCAGTGGGGGGGGAGGTGCGGAGGCGCCGCGCTACCCCCGACCCTCGTCCCCCGAGGCCAGGACCATGGCACCAGCACCCGCCAGGGCCAGGGCAGCAAGACCCAGGAGGAGGGTGCTGGCCGGGAGGGCAAGCGCCGAAATGCCCAGGACGACCCCGGCCCCCCCCCCCCCCGAGAGCGGCGAGGCGCGCCGCATCTCCCACCTGCTCGAGGAGGGAGGGGGACCCCGGAATGGCGGGGGCGAGGCGCCAGCGGAGGGCCATGACTTCGCATGCCACGAAGAGGAGGAGGCCCAGGACCACCACCAGGAGGGGGGCGTTCCCCTCGGCGGCGAGGGCGAGGACGGGCACGAGCACGAGGAGGAGGGCCCACCCCAGGTCGCGGGGCTCCACCGTGGCGGCCTGGAGGGCCAGGGGCGGGGCGAGGAGGGCGCACGGAAGGACAAGGAGCCACGCCTCTCGGGGTGCGAGGAAGGCGGCCACGCCCCCGGCCAGGGCGAAGAGGCCCACCGCGGTGGCAGCGAGGGCCGTGGCGACGGGGTCCGGGGGAGCACGGTCGAGGGGAGGGGGGTCGGGCGGGGGCGTCATCGGGGGCGTCCTCGGGGGCATCATCGGGGCCTGCCATGGAGGATGGGGGCGCGCCGCACCCGGCTGAGGGCGGGGACGAGGCGGGCCACCGGTTCGCCGGCCAGGAGTGAGACCACGGGGATCCCGGCCTGGGCGAGAGAGCGGCGCCGAAGCTCGAGTTCGAGGCGCCAGAGACGAATGGCCAGGGCCTCGGACGGGGTGGCCGATTCGAGGCGATGGAAGGCGTCGATGCGGGCCACCACCACCGATCGCCCTCTCGATCGCCACCGCCGGAGGGCCCGGAGGCTCTCTTCGCTCTCCAGCGAGGAGAGGGCCACCACGAGGGCTGCGGGGGGGATGCGGATGCGCTGGAGGTCAGGGGCCACCGAGCGTCCGGCCGCCGCATCGCTCCCGATTCGGAGAAGGGTCTGGAGGAGGCGGTAGCGGGCGCGCTGGCCGCCCCCCGGGGGGAGCCACTGGGTGCTCCGCCCGATCCCGGCGAGTCCGACCCGGTCGTTGGCCTCGAGGTGCACCCCCGCCATGGCCCAGGCGACCCGGGCTGCCTGGGCCAGCGCCTCGGCCGAGACCCGGGAGCCATCGGCGAAGGCATCGAAGACGATCACCACCTCGCCCGAGAGCTCGGGGTGATGGCGGTTCACGAAGGGTCGCCCGCGGCGGGCAGTGGCCGTCCAGTTCAGGTCGCGAAGGCGGTCGCCCGGCACGTAGGGGCGGAGTTCGGCGAACTCGTTCCCATGGCCGATGCGCCGGGAGAGGTGCGCCCCCCAGGCCGAGCGCGAGTCGGTCAGGTCGAGGAGGCGATCGAGACGTTCGCTGCGGGGGAGGACCCGGAGAATGCGGGGGGTGGTGAGCTTCCCCTGCCACGAGAAGAGGCCCAGGGGGGCGTGGAGGCGGACCCAGACCTCCCCCACCCCGTGGAGGCCCCAGTGATCGGCCCGGAGGGTGAAGTCCAGCGTTTCGGTGCGTGTGCCGGGGGGGGTGTCTACTTCGCGCGGGCCTGGCGGCGTGTCCGGCGCACGCGGGCCCGGGGGCGCGGTTGGGGCGCCCGACCCCGGTGGCGTGGGGGAGGGGCGGGGGGCAGTGTCTGCCTTCCGGGCGGGGGATCGCCCCCTCCTGGGCAGGGCCCAGGCCCGTTCCCCCTCGACCTCCACCCCTTCGAGGCGGTGGAGCATGACCTCGGCCGAGAACGCCTCCTCCCATGTGATCCGGATTTCCCCCCGGACCCTCCCCCCTTCGAGAACCTCCTCCCGGTCGAGGATCACCTGCAGGCGCACCGGGATGGCCCGCCGGCGCCGTAGTCCCAGGACGAGCGCTACCCCGAAGGGCACAGCGAGGGCCGCCAGGGCAGGCTCCCCGGTGAGGAGGGCACCCACGAGCCCGGCCAGGGTCACGAGGGCGTAGGGAAGGAGGCGTGCATCGCGAGAGGGGGCCAGCTGGACGACCTGGCCCGCCGGATCGATGCCCGGCCTTTGCGCACCCGAGAGTGCGGGGGCGCGGGCGGGGGCGGGCCCGCGGTCCTCGCCCGTCGACCCCCCGCCCTCCCCTGCGTTGACGAGGGCGGCCGCGCCCGCCGCCTCCCTCACTGCCAGCTCGGCGCGGGGACCGAATCCACGATTCCCTGCACCACCGCCTCGGGGGGGATCTGGAGGGCCCAGACCTCGGCCTTGAGGACGACCCGGTGCGCCAGGGCCGGCACCGCCACGGCCCGCAGGTCGTCGGGGGTGACGAAGGCCCGTCCCAGGATGGCGGCCCGGGCCCGGGAAAGCTTGAGAAGGGCCAGCGACCCACGGGGACTCGCCCCGATCTCGAGCTGCCCGCTCCCCCGGGTGGCGTGCACGAGGGCCACGGCGTAGGCCTGGAGGCTCGGGTCCACGAAGACCTCCTCCAGCGCCGCCTGCATGCCAGCGAACTCGCCCTCGTCGAGCACGGCCCGGAGCGTGACCTCGTCCGTTCCCCGGTCCAGCCGTCGGGTCAGGAGCTCCACCTCCTCGCCTTCGGTGGGATAGCCCACGGTGGTCCGGAGAATGAAGCGGTCGAGCTGGGCCTCGGGGAGGGGATACGTGCCCTGGGACTCGATGGGGTTCTGGGTGGCCACCACGAGAAAGGGACGCGGAAGGAGGTGCGAGGTCCCGTCAATGGTGACCTGGCGTTCCTGCATGGCCTCGAGGAGGGCGGCCTGCGTCTTTCCCGGGGCCCGGTTCACCTCGTCGGCCAGGACGAGCTGGGCGAAGAGAGGCCCGCGCCGGAACTCGGGACGGTTCGTGGCCAGGTCCAGGACCGTAGTCCCGGTAATGTCGGCCGGAAGGATGTCGGGGGTGAACTGGACCCGCGAGAAGCCGAGTCCGGCGGCAGTGGCGAAGGATCGGGCCATGAGGGTCTTGGCCACCCCCGGCACGTCGTCCAGGAGCACGTGTCCATCGGCCAGGAACCCCGCCAGCACGAGCTCCAGAACCTCGCGCTTCCCCACCACGGCCCGCTCCACCTCGTCGAGGAGGCGGGCGGCGGAGGCGCTGGCGCGGGTCACGGCCTGGCTGGCAGGGGGGGCCCTCTCCCCGGTCCGGAGGGCGGCCTCGCCGACCGACGGGGAGGCCTGGGTCGAGGCCGACGGGCCGTCGTCCGGGCGGGTCCCGGCTTCACGCTCCCCTTTCGGGGACGGGGCGGATTGCGAGTTCAGAGTTCCTCCAGGTCGTCGAGAATGGAATCGAGGTGAACGAGGCGCACACGGCGGTCTTCCAGCCCCTCCGAGGCGGCCGGGCGAAGGAGCGCCCAGGCCGGATCCGAGAGGAGGGAGCGGATCTCCCCATGATGCGAAGGATCGGACAGGTGAAGGCCCCGACGCTCGGCCAGGCGCCGGGCGAAGGCTTCGGTGACGAGCCACCGCACGGAGGCGGGAACGGGCTCGGAAGGCGCCCGCTCCGGGTCGTCGAGGGCTCCCAGGGTGCGGGCCCGCTCCCGCACGACCCCCGGCGCCTCCCCGGGTGCCCCGAGGTCACGGGTGTTCAGGAAGGGGGAGTACAGGGTGTGCATGGTGCGCCGGGGAAGCCTGGCCTCGAACACCCGGGCCAGGAGAAAGAGGAGCGCCAGGGCCGGGAGGTAGAGGCGAAGAAGGGCCTCCGCCGCGCCGGGGAGGAAGAACCCCGCAGCCAGAAAGAAGGCGCTCAGGCCCAGCGCCGAGCGTTCGAAGAGGGTGAAGGGGCGGCGGGAGGGCGAGGGGACCGGCGATGCATCGGGCTGCCCTGCGTCGGACTGCGATGCGCTGGGCTGCCGCCCGCCGCGCTTCGGTGCGGTGGGCTGCGATGCGATGGGCTGCAACGCGCTGGCCTGCCGTGCTCTGGGCTGCGATGCGCCGGGCTGCCCTGCACCCGGCTTCGGGGCCGAGCCCGGTTGGGCGCCCTGCAGTTCGTTCGGAAGATGCGAAGGCATCAGCGTCCCTCCTCGAGCCCGACCGCCACGGCCTGGAGGGCACGGAGGGCCTGGTCCCGGTGGGAGGCGCTCAGGTCCAGGTGCGAGAAGCGGGCGAGTTCGAAGAGGGATATGAGTTCGCGGAGGGGGGCCGGATGAATGCGAAGGGCGGCGAGGACCCGTTGGAGGTGTTCGGTGGGGCCCTCATGCTCCCAGCGACCCTGGCCGAAGTCCTCCAGGGCGAAGAGGAGCTGTGCATAGGCCCCCCGAATGGCCGTGTTCGGGTCCGGATCCACGAGCATGGCCTCGATCCCGGCATGCACGGCACCCTCCATGGCCGCCCGCTCCGGGTCCAGGGGGAGGGGGTCCTCCTCGGCCTCCTTCTTCCGGCCATAGCGGTGCCAGAGCGCGGTGGCCACGAGCACCGCCACGAGAATGAGGACCCCGGTGCGAAGGGAGATCCCGATTCCCCGGGCGGTGGCGCCCTCGCCCGCCCCATCCTCCTCATCTGCGGCGGGATCGCTGGCCATCACCTCCATGTCGAACCACCGACTCATTCCGAACGGCGTTCGAAAGATCCCCTCGGCGGCCACATCCATGCGGGAGGCTTCCTGCTCGCGGTCGGCGGCGGGCTGCATCCGTCCGGCCGAGAGCACGGTCAGGATCACCGTGGCCACGAGGATCACGGCCAGGGGAAGGCCTGCGCGCATCCGGTCTTCGAAGGACGGGGGTCGGCCACTCCCCTCCCCCTCCGGCCCCACCCCCCGGCGTGCCATGCCCGCGTACACGGCGAGACCCACGAACCCGAGGACCACGAAGGGGAGGACCTCGAAGAGGAGCTGGAAGAAGCCGGCACTCCCTCCTTCCCAGAATTCGGGAAGGGGAGCCCCGCGCACCGCCACCGCCAGGAGGGTCACCGCCCCGATGAAGGCCACCACGGGCCCCACCGGGGAAGGCGGCGCGGGGGGGCGGCGATCCGGTCCGACCGGGCCGGGAGGAGGAGGCATGAAGAGTGGGATGCGTTCGTGCGGGGTGGCGGCCGGGTTTCGGGGCGCGTCAGGCCGACCCGGGTTCGACGCCGGATGGCGGGCCCGTGACGTGTCCGACCGAGGGGGACCGAGGCTCGGGGGATCTCCGGGGAATGACGCCCGGGCAAGATGAGGCCCCTCACGGCGTCGGCGCAACGAGGCTTCTCGAATGCCGTTCGGGCCGGTGGGGTGCCCTCGTGATCTGCGTGCCCGCCGTCAGACCCCTTCCAGCGCCCGGAGGATCCGCTGGAGCCCCCGGAAGGTGGCGTCGAGGGCCGCCCGCCCCACCTCCCCTTCGAGTTCCCGTTCCACCCGGGCCAGGGCCGCAAGCCCCTCCCCGAAGGCTGCCTCGCCTTTCGGCGTGAGGCGCACCAGGCGGGCCCGTCCGTCGGTGGGGTCGGGGATCGATGCCACGAGCCCCCGCCGCTCCATCTCGGCCAGCGTCTGCCCCACCGCCTGCTTCGTCACATCGGTGCGCCGCGCCAGCTCGGAGGGGCGAATGCCCGAAGCGTCCAGCCAGGGAGCGAGCCGCATGACCGAGGGACGCGCGATCTCCTCTCCCAGGGCCTCGTTGAGCCTGGCCTGCCCACGCTGGTCATAGAGCCGCGCCGCAGCGAGAAGGGTGTGGCCGAAACTGGCGGCCTGGAGGTCCGCCAGCGGGGCTCCCTCCGGATCGGGGTCGTGCCGAGGGGTGGTCATGGGGGAAGGATGCGATGGGGCCAGCGACTGGTCAAGGCACTTGACGATATTAGTCAAGTGGATTTACCATTTGACCACTTCCTCGGGATTCTGTCCTCCCCTGTCGGGGGATGGGGACCGGGAGTCGAGCAGGGAACCCCAGGGGAAAAGGCCCATGGAGCGGACGGAGATGACGGAAGAAACGGCAAGGGAAGCGGGCAGGACGGGCGCGTGGCCGGACCCGGTGACATGGCCCTGGGCACCCCAGTGGGTCGAGGTGAAGGGGGGCCGGCTCCACTTCGTGCGCGTCGGGCCCGAGGGAAGCGTTCCCGGGGAGGCGCCCCGCGTCGTCCTCGTGCATGGCACCCCCACCTGGAGCTACGAGTGGCGGCACCTTCTCCGGCGCCTGGCCACAACCCACGAGGTCACGGCGCTGGACCACCTGGGCTTCGGGCGTTCGGATCGGCCCCGGGGGGCGGAGTACACGCCCGAGGCCCATGCCGAGCGCTTCGCCCAGGCCATGGGGACGCTGGCTCCCGAGGGGCCGGTGAGCCTCGTGGTGCACGACTTCGGGGGGCCCATTGCGCTGGACTGGGCCCTCGAGCACCCGGAGCGGCTCGCGCACCTCGTGGTGGTGAACTCCTGGATGTGGCCTCTCACCGACGACCCGGCCATGGCCAGAATGGCGCGGCTCGCGGGGGGTGAGCTCTTCCGGCTGGCCTACCGCCACCTCAACGCCTCACTCCGCTTCATCATGCCGGCGGCCTACGGGAACCGGCGCAACCTGACGCGTGACATCCATGCCCAGTACCTCACCCCCTTCGAGGACCCTGATGCCCGGGAGCGGGTCCTCTTCGCCCTGGCAAGGTCCCTCGCCGGGTCGTCGGACTTCTACGCGACCCTCTGGGCCAGGCGCGCGCGTCTTGCCGGGGTGCCGGCCACCCTTCTGTGGGGGATGGAGGATTCGGCCCTGAAGCCCCCCCTCCTCGAGCGCTGGAAGGAGGCCCTCCCCCATGCGGCCGTGCACCGCTTCGACGGCGTGGGCCACTGGCCCCACGAGGAGGCGCCGGAGGCCTTCGGGGACCGGGTGGCGGAGGCGCTGCAGGGAGGGTAGATCGCGGCGGAGGCGCTCCGGTCGCAGCGGGGCGGAGGGGCGGGAACCGAGGGGCGGGAACCCAGGGGCGGAGAACCGAGGCGGGGGGAGCCGGAGCGAGGAAAGCAGGCGCCGAACGGAGGCCCCCCGCCCGTCAGCGCACCATGCCCTGGACGTAGCTCTTCAGGTGTTCGTTCTCGTTCTCGGCGTCGCGGCGGAGTTCGTTTACCACGTCGCCAATGGAGATGATGCCACGGAGCTGGGATCCGTTCATGACCGGGAGATGGCGCACCCGGTTCCGCGTCATGACCTCCATGACGTGCCCCACGTCGTCGTCGGGGCCGATCATGACGAGCTCGCGGGTCATGACCTCATCCACGGCCACCGATCCCAGGCCATCGGGCTTTCGGTCAGCCAGGCGGAGCACGTCGCGTTCGGTGATGATGCCCACCACGGCTTCCCCCTCGGTCACCACGAGCGATCCCACGCCGTGGTTCACCAGGAGCCGGATCGCCCGCGAAACGGTTTCGTGGCGGCCGATCGTGTGCACCGTCTGGCCCTTCCGGCCAAGTACTTCGTCGATCTTCATGGGAGCACCTCCGTGGCAACCGGAGGCCCCCGGGTACGCCCTTGCGCACCCGGACGGCTCCGGGGCAGGGTCGATGCGGATCCCCCCTCGGGCCCCGGGGTGGTCCGGGGCCCGAGGGGGTCTCCGCCCCGCCAATATGCGCGGGGTCGGGGGGAGAGCGCCACAGTCCCGCAACGCCGGTTCCCGCCGATCGAGCGCCTGGGCCACCCCGCGGCCACTCAGGGGCAGGAAACATCGGGGTTGAAGGGCGCGAAGATCCCGGCCGGGTTGGGCTTGTGGAGCCAGACATGGAGGCTCCAGTGGTCGACGCCGGCGGCGGTGAGGGGAGGGACGCCCGCCACATCGAAGGGGTGGCCATCGAAGTGGGGGCGCTCCTGCCCCACATCGATCACGATGTATTCGACCCCGACAAGGACCGGGGCACCGCCGGGGCCGGGTGCGTAGAGAAGGGCCTCGGGGTTCAGGGGATCGAAGACCGGGTCGATGAGGGCCTGGTTGATCCAGTGGTCGCCCATTCCGCCCAGTTCGGGATGGGCCACACAGTGGCCGTCGGCCGCATAGCCGGCCGCAACGGCCAGGGCCGGGTCCTGAAAGCGCTCGGTCTCGGCGCGCACCTGATCGGCGAGGGTGGCCGGCTCGGTCGAAGAATCGGCACAACCGGCCATGCCGAGGCCGGCCGCCAGACCCGCAACGAGAAGGGAACGGGTGAGGCGGGGAGAGGGACGAACGGTGCGAGAGGGGGGGGTTCGCATGGGCGATTCCTCCGGTTGGGGGGGGTGCGTGGAACGGGCCTTCCTTCCGTCCTGCGCAAGACGCCCGCAACAGGGGCAAAAGCCCGCCCGCGTGCACTCCCTTCCCCACGGCCCCACGGCCCGGCCCGCATCGCCACCCCCGGACCACCGCCCCTCCACCGGGGGATCCCTCAACCCCGGGGGCTCATCGCGCGATCGTCGTCCCCAGCAGGTGAATCGCATCGAAGAGATCCTGCGCCCGGCACTCCTCGCAGAGAACCTGCCGCCCGCTCACCACCTCGCCCGAGGCCACGTGCTGGATGCGAGCGCTGAAGATGAAGCTCGAGCCCGAGGCCCCGATGCTTCCGAAAAGCATGTAGTCGGCGTTCAGCATCCGGCCGAGCTCCAGCCCGCCTGCCTCGGTGATCCCCTGGCGCTGAAGATCCTGCTCGGCCAGGAGTTCATCGATGCGCATCCGCTCCACCAGGGTGAGGTGTTCGACGTTGGCCAGCTGGGTGGTGAGGAGGGAGGCCACCGTGCGCGACATCTGGCCGTCGGTCTCCCGATCCTCGAAGGGGAGGATCGCGAGGACGATGGGCTGGTCGGGGGACACGGCCGGGGCGCTCTCGCCGAGGACCCGGATCCGGCCCGAGAGTCCCTCCTGCGGCCCCTCGAGCATGTCGGCGGGACGGGGTTCCCGGTAGGCCATGGACCAGACCGCCACCCGGCCGTCGGCCGAGGCCACGGCGAGTCGATCGTTCTCGAGCGACACCGCGAGCCGGACCACCTCCGCCGGCGCCTCGATTCCGGCGCCCCGTTCACCCTGCCGCAGATCCATGACGGTGACCCGCGTCCCGTTGGCCACCACGGCGTGGTCGTTTCCCGGGCCCACGGTGAGCACCTGGGCAGCCCCGCCCGACACGGGTACGCGCCGGATTTCCGCACCGCTGAACCAGTCGAAGACGAGGAGCTGATCACGGCGAAAGAGGTCGCCAGGCCGGGCCGGGCCCCGCAGACCGCCGCGGGGAAGGGCCACCTCCTCCAGTGCCAGCACGAGCACGTTCGCGCTCCGGTCCTGCCCTGCGGCATGAACCACCGAACGGGAACCATGGATCTCGGAGCTCTCGAGGGTCACCCTCCGGATCGGCTCGAAGGTCGCGGGGTTCCAGGCCGCAGCCCTTCCGCGGGCACCCACCGCGAGGAGCTGTCGGCCGGACCGGTCGAATCCCAGGAAGAGCGGGTCCTCGACCTGGCCCCGGGCGTCGATGACCCCGACCCGCTGTCGGGTGGGGAGGTCGAAGAGTTCGATCCGGTGTCCGGCCACCGCCACGGCGAGGACGCGGCGGGCGTCGTCGAGGCTGGCCTGGATCGGGGCACCCTCCGCCTGGAGACGCCCCACCTCGCCTCCATCGGCGAGGCGGTGGATGCGGATCAGGCCGCCCCGGTCCAGGGTGACCGCCGTGGAATCCCCGGCCAGGAAACCGACGAACGCAAGAGACCCGCCCCCGTCCGGCGTGACCCGCCAGAGGGTCCGGTCGTCGTCGAGACTCCGGAGGGTGAGCGCTCCCGACGCCCCTCCGGCGAGGAGCCGGTCACCGGCCCAGGAGAAGGCGAGGGCCGCAGGGGGTTCCGGGGTCTCGAACACCGAATGCGGGGTGAGGGAGACCTGCTGGGCCCCGGCGGGAGGGACCGCAGCGAGCAGGACCGCGGCCAGAACCGCCAAGGCCCGGGCTCTCGAGGGCAGGGTCCACTGCAGCATTGACCGCGCGCCGGCGCCAGCGGCGGCACGCCATGCGAAGCGGCGCGCGATGCCAGGGGTCTGGAAGGGATCGGATCCGGACATGGGACCGCCTCCGTCCGGGGCGCGGAGCTCAGAGGAGAAAGGAGAGGCCGAACTGGAAGAGGAGGAGGGTGCCACCGGCATCGCCGAGTCCGAAGAGGAGGTTCCCCCCCACATCGAAGGCAGCCCGGGGATTCAGGTAGTACTTGAATCCCCCCTTCCCCCCGATCCACCCCACCTCGTCTTCGTCCGTCACGTCGATCCGGTAGAACTGTCCTCCCAGGTAGGGCACGGTGCGGGCATCGGCCGCGAGAAAGGAATAGGTGACGAAGGCTCCGAGCCCGAGCTTCGTGTCGGACACCGTCTCCTCGTCCCCTCCGGCCCACGACGCGTCGCGGAAGGTGGTCCGGACGAAGGTGAGGCTGGGAAAGGCGCCCACCTCGACCCGGTCGGTCAGGAAATAGCCCCCCTTGGCCAGGAGAATTCCGGTGGTCGTGGAAACGTCGTCCTGGCCCATGACCGAGTGGAAGGAGCCCCCCAGCTGGATCTCGAAGTCGCCCGCCTCCTGCTGGGCTCCAACAGGCAGAGCGATCAGGACAAGGAGAGGGAGCGAAGCGAACCATCGGCGCATGGGAGCCTCCCGATTGGGGGATCACGAGCCGGCAGGGGATGGGAACCGGCCCGCCCCGCCAAGGTAGGCCGGATGCGGGCCTGAAGTCCAGAAACGTCAGAAACGTCGTGGGATGCGACCCGCGCGGGAGGTTCGAAGAGGGCGAGTCGATCGCGCACTTCAGGACGCCGGGGGTCAGCCGGCACCGGGAGTTTGCCGGTCCGACCCCGGGGTGCCGCCTCCCGCGCCCCCCCCGGTTGGTTCAGCTGACCCCGGTACATTCACCAAGCATGAGGTAGCGGGATAGAGGTGCACGAAAAAACCCATGGCGCATGTTGTTGGGCCGCAGTAGGTTGGAGGTGCCTAGCCATCCCTCCTGCCACTTCCCCGCAAGACACGCCATGGGTCAAGTTCAAGGTACGCTGTTTCGTCTGGAATGCAGCACGTCGGTCGAGGTGGAGGCGAGGCCGGAGCGCCTCACGTCCGATGGGGGTGTGTTGCTGATTCGGGAGCTTTCGGATCGACTTGGGCTGCCAGCCCTGATCCGCCTTCACTTGGCGGACCCCCGCGACCCGGTTCGGACGCGACACCCCTTCCTGGAGCTGGTCCGGACTCGGGTCCTCGCGATGGTCCAGGGGTGGAGGGACCAGGATGATGTGTCGCTCCTCCGGGACGATCCGGCCTCTCGTCTGGCCGTCTCCCGGCGGCGGGGCGAGGGCCCGCTCCGAGAGCCCCGGGGCAACGCTCCGGAGGGCCCCTGCTCTCAGCCGACGCTTTCGAGGCTGATGAGCACGCTCGGGACCGAGGAGAACCGAGCCGGGCTCGGGGTCATTCTCCGGGCGCTGGTGGCACCGCTCCTTGGCGCGGCCCGCCGGGAGATCACCCTCGACCTGGACTCGCTCCCCTACGAGGTCCATGGCCCTCAGCCCGGAAGCGCCTGGAACGGCCACTACCGGACGCGCTGCTACCACGCAATCGTGGCCAGCGTGCTCGGGCGCTTCTTCCTCGGGGCGCGTCTTCGCCCCGGCAACGTGCACACCGCAGACGGCGGACTCGACTTCGTGCTTCCCCTCCCGCGGCGGCTGAAGGCCTTCATCCCCCGGGTCTGGATCCGGGCCGATGCCAGCTTCCCGGCTCCGAGCTTCCTTGATGCCCTCGAAGCCGAAGAGGTCCCTTACGTCTTCCGGCTCCGCTCGAACCGGACCCTGGACC
>JBJHCG010000040.1:0-37852 GCA_050485885.1 Gemmatimonadales bacterium
GGGGGACATCCCGAGGTGAAGGGCGGCCTCGGCAGGGTAGGTCTCGGCCACGACCACAGGTCCCCTGGCCCGCGGGGCGTCGCCCGGCGAGCGCCGGGGGAGGCCGAGGTCCGAGGCCGGGGGGGGGAAGGGAACCGGACCGAGGAGCTCTCCGAGATTTCCCTCGAAGGGCCAGAGTTTCAGCGGAAGGGCCGGATCCCGGAGTGCAGGGGCCAGGAGCTCCCGCCACCCCACCAGGGCTCCCTTTCCCACCTGTTTCGCCCCCAGGGTCCAGAAGAGGGAGGAGGCGGCTCCCCGGGCCGGGGTGGGCCGCTCGCACCGGCGGAGGAGCGCCTGCATCGTTCCCACCCCGAGCCCCTCCACGAGATGGGCCTGCCGGGTGCCCCCGGGACGGAGGGGGTAGAAGGGGCGCTCGAGGCGGATCTCGTCCGGAGCGGCCGCCACCTCGAAGAAGGCGGACCACCGCCCCTCCCCCAGGGCCGGGAGGAGGTCGGGAAAGGAGGAGACCCCCGCCCTCTCCGCCCAGGCCTCCGGCACCCCGATGGGGAAGTCGAAGCCCACGAGAACGGAGCCGCCCCCGGCCCGGTCCCGGAGACGGTGGAGGAAGGTGGGGAGCGTTCCCACGGGGTCCGGTACCGAGACCCTGTAGCCCCCGTCCATGGTCCGCCGTGCCACCGCCACCCACCGACGGGAGGGGTCGGACCCCCAGTCGACGTGGGCCACGAGGGCCGGCATGGGTCCGGTCGAGGGGGTCGGTGCCGGGGAGGGTGCGTCCCGAAGAGGGTCGGGTGGCGAGAGGTCGGCCATGGCCCCAAAGGTACATGCCCCGGGGGGTGGCGAGCCATTTCGGGGTCCCACCGCGGGGTTGCGCCGGTCAGCCGGGGTCCGTGGCAGCGGTGGGTGCCTCTGACAGAAACCTTGCGATGGCTTGCCAAGGGGCGCGGGGCGTTGCCTTGTGGGAGGGTTCTGCTGCGTGGCATCTCCCCTCCGGGTGCCGCGCGGAACCTGTTCTCTTCACCGTGTCTCCCCATGATGCCCATCTCCCCCCCTCCCTCGTCCCTGCTCCCTCCCGCGCACCCACGAGGGGCCCGAAGCGGGCGGGCTCCCCGCAGAGGCGCTCGCGTTCCCCGGGGCCGAGCCCTTCGCAGGGGCGGTGCCCTCCGCCTCCTGACCGCCCTCGCGCTGACCGCGGTCAGCGCGCCCTCCCTCGTGGCCCAGATGCCGGGCGACCTCCGCACCCCCCAGGCCCCCGTGCCCGGGTGGGTCGGCGGAGAGGGGTCGGCGAACTACCAGCTCGCCGGGCGGTGGGCCCCCTACCGGATTCGCGACCTCCTCTACTCCACCTCGGTGAACCCGAACTGGATCGAGAACGGGGACCGGTTCTGGTATGCCTGGAACCACGCCGACGGGACCCGGTGGATGATCGTGGACCCGGCCCGGGGGACCCGCACCGAGCTTTTCGACAACGACTGGCTCGCGGCGCGTCTCACCGAGATCACCCGCGATCCGTGGGACGGGCAGAACGTTCCCATTCGGAACCTGCGCTTCATCAGCGAACATGTGGTTCAGTTCGAGGTCCAGTCTTCCCAGGACGAGGAGTACGAGGTCCAGGTGGAGCAGCGCCGGCAGCGCGACGAGGTGGACCGGGAGGAGGACCAGGAGGAGGAGACGACCCGGACCACCACCCGCACCCGGCGAAAGGTCCACCACTTCCACTACGACACGCGCACCGGAGAACTCACCGAGCTCGAGGACCACGAGGCCCCCGACCGGCACCCGGGGTGGGCCAGCGTTTCACCGGACCGTCAGTGGGTCGTCTTCTCGCGGGCCTTCAATCTCTGGATGATGTCGTACGACGACTACCGGAAGATCGTGGAGGCGCGGCGCGGACTTGCCGGCTCCGAGGCCGAGCGGGCCGAGAACCGGGTGGAGGTGGAGGAGATTCAGCTCACCACCGACGGGGAGGAGCACTACAGCTACGGGAACCCGGGGCGCGGCGCCACGGACGACGCCACCCGCGAAGAGCAGCAGAAGCGCCAGAGCCCCCAGATCACCTGGTCCCCCGACGGGCAGCGCTTCGCCATGGTGCGCTCGGACCGCCGGGAGGTGGGAGACCTCTGGGTGGTGCACGTGGTGGGGAACCGCCGCCCCCAGCTCGAGAGCTACAAGTACGACATGCCCGGCGAGGAGAAGGTGACCCAGCAGGAGCTCCTCGTCTTCGACATGGCGGCACGGGAAATGACCCGGATCGACGACGAGCCCTGGAAGGATCAGCGCATGGGACTGTGGAGCGCACCTCCCCCCCCGGAGCGCACCCTGGCAGACCCCCCGGGATCGGTCTGGCTCTCGGAGGACCCGGAGCAGCTCTACTTCTGGCGGCGGAGCCGAAACCAGCACCGGGTGGACGTGCTCCGTGCGAACCCCGCCACCGGGGCCGTGGAGGTGGTGGTCGAGGAGCGGCTGAACACCTACGTCGAGCACCAGACTCCCCGGCGTCTCGGCAATGGAGACCTCATCTGGTGGTCCGAGCGCGACGGCTGGGCCCACCTCTATCGGATCGCCCCCGATGGTGCGGTGGTGGCCCGGCTTACCGAGGGCCCCTGGCATGTGAGCGGGGTTTCCGCCGTGGATGAGGAGCGGGGGTGGATCTACCTCCGGGCCAACGCGCGCGAGGCCGGGGAGGACCCCTACTACGAGCACCTCTACCGGGTCCGGCTCGACGGGACCCGCCTGGAACTCCTGAACCCGGGCGACTACGACCACAGGACCTCCATCGCCCCCACCCATCGGTACTTCGTGAACAACGCCTCCCGGGTCGACACGATTCCCCGGGCCACGCTCCACGATGCCTCCGGCCGGGTGGTCATGGAACTCGAGACGGCCGACTTCTCCCAGCTCTTCGCCGCCGGGTACCAGTTCCCCGAGCCCTTCCATGTGAAGGCTGCCGACGGGCGGACCGACATCTACGGGGTCATGTACAAGCCCTACGACTTCGATCCCGAGAAGGTCTATCCCATTGTGGCCTACGTGTACCCCGGGCCCCAGACCGAGTCCGTGTCCAAGTCCTTCTCCACGAATGCCACGGAGCAGGCCCTGGCCCAGTTCGGGATGATCGTGATCACGGTGGGGAACCGGGGAGGCCAACCGGACCGCTCCAAGTGGTACCACAACTATGGGTACGGGAACCTCCGCGACTACGGCCTGGCCGACAAGAAGGCCGCCATCGAGCAGCTCGCCGACCGGCACGCCTTTGTCGACATCGAGCGGGTGGGGATCTACGGCCACTCCGGGGGCGGCTTCATGTCGACGGCGGCCATGCTCGTCTACCCCGACTTCTTCAAGGTGGCCGTCTCCTCGGCAGGAAACCACGAGAACAACATCTACAACCAGAACTGGTCCGAGAAGCACCACGGGATCACGGAGAAGGTCGACGACGAGGGGAATGTGACCTTCGAGTACGAGATCGACCGGAACTCGGAGCTGGCCCACAACCTGAAGGGACACCTCCTCCTCACCACCGGCGACGTGGACAACAATGTCCACCATGCCGGGACCTTCCGGATGGCCGAGGCCCTCATCCGGGCCAACAAGCGCTTCGACTTCTTCATCTACCCGGGGCAGCGGCACGGGTACGGGAACATGAGCGACTACTGGTTCTGGCAGCGGGCCGAGTACTTCGTGCGGCACCTTCTGGGCGACACCCGGTGGAGCGCCGACATCGTGGAGCTGAACCGGGAGCAGGAGCAGAACCGGGGACGGCGGTAGGGACGCAGGCCCGGAGGGCCCTCTTCGACCGGTGCGGCCCGCCTCGGGCCAGGGGCCGGGTCCCGCTTCCGGGTCCCGGCCCCCCCGGCCCCCAACGCACGACGCCGCCGGCGGGGATCAGCCCCGTCGGCGGCGTCTGCCTTTCCCGCTCCCCCAGGCCCCCCGGGGAAGGGAGCCCGCGGGTCAGTCCCCGGCTGGCTCCAGGCGCACGATGGGGGTCTCCCCACCGCGGCGGTCATCAATGGCCAGGTAAATGAAGCCGTCCGGCCCCTGACGTACATCGCGAATCCGCCCAACCGCGCCCTGGAGGAGGGTCTCCTCGCCGGTGGTCTCGTGCCCCTCGAGGGTGACGCGCGCAAGCTGCTGTCCGGCCAGCCCCCCGACGAAGAGGCTCCCCCGCCAGGCGGGGAAGGCATCGCCGGTGTAGAAGAGCTTCCCGGAGGTGGCAACGGAGGGGGTCCACAGGTGGACCGGGTCCGTCATCTCCGGGGCGGAGGCTGCATCGTGGATCGTGGCACCCCCGTAGTTCACCCCATGCCCCACCACCGGCCACCCGAAGTTCCGGCCGGGGAGAACCAGATTGATCTCGTCACCCCCCTGGGGCCCGTGCTCGTTGATCCAGACCTCGTTCGTCTCGGGATGGATGATCATTCCCTGGGCGTTCCGGCTTCCATAGGCCCAGATCTCGGGGAGGTAGCCGGCCTCCCCCACGAAGGGGTTGTCCGAGGGGACGGAGCCGTCGTCGTTGAGGCGGAGGATCGAGCCGATGTGGTTGTCGGTGGTCTGTGCCGGGTGGGTTTCGGGGGTGTCCGTCATGGGGGAGTTCCCCCGGTCCCCCACCGTCACGAAGAGGTACCCGTCCCGGTCGAAGGCCAGGCGGGAGCCGAAGTGCTGACCGGCCCGCCCCCAGGCCTCCGCCACGAAGATCTCCTCCACATTCGTGAGGGCCCGGCCGTCGAAGACCCCGCGGGCCACGGCGGTGGTGGCCTCCTCCCCCTCGTTCCGGGGCTTGGAGTAGCTCAGGTAGACGAGGTTGTTCGAGGCGAAATCCGGGTGGAGTGCCACGTCCAGAAGGCCGCCCTGGCCCTGGGCCCGCACCTCGGGTACGCCGGCCACGGGCTCGGGGTCGAGGGTGCCGCCCCGCACAACCCGGAGGCGCCCTGGCCGCTCGGTCACGAGCATGTCGCCATTCGGGAGGAAGGCCATGCCCCAGGGGTTCTGGAGGCCCTCCACCACGGTCACCACCCGGAAGGCATGGTGATCGGACTGCACCACTTCGCCGGACTGGGCCACGGCCGGCGCCGCATCGGCGCAGGCGGCGGAAAGGGCCAGGGTGGCCAGGGCACCGACCCGAAGGAGGGGACGAGGCGAGAACACGGGGTGGTCAACCATCGAGGAACTCCTGGGGAACGGGTTTCGCTGCGAGAGGGGGGCGAGGCCGGGCCTCGTTCCGCGGGGCACGGAGCCGGAGGGGCACCCGGGCCACCGCACGGCAAGCCGTGACAAAGGACCCCGCCGGGGTGCCCGGGGTTCCCCGTGCTGCGGGGGCCGGGCGCACGCGCCGGCTGGGGGAGAGTGCGGGGACGGGTGCGACGCTGCGGGCGGGGAGGAAACGCGTCAGGGGAAGATGCCCCGCTCCCGATAGGCGGTGGCCACCTTCCCGATGGCGGTGGCCATGGCGGCGGAGCGGAGGTCGGCCCCATGGAGGAGCGACATCTCCCGCATCTGTTCATACCCCGAGACCATCGTCTCCTCCAGGCCCGAGTTGACCAGGTCTTCCTCCTGGGCACCCACCGCCACCGTCTCGAAGGTGTCCCCATTGAAGGTTTCGCCGGTGAGGGACTCCACCGCGCGGAGGATCCGCTCGTTCGACATGGCCTCGAACCGGCGCTCCATCCGACCGAAGCGGATGTTCGAGAGGTTCTTGATCCACTCGAAGTACGAGACGGTCACACCCCCGGCATTCAGGTACAGATCGGGAATGACGAGGACGTCCCGCTGGCGGAGAACCTCGTCTCCCCCCGCGGTGGTGGGGCCATTCGCCCCTTCGGCCACGATCCTGGCCCGGATGTCGTGGGCATTCTCCGAGGTGATCACGTTCTCGAGGGCGGCCGGTAGGAGGATGTCACAGTCCCAGGCGAGCCCGCGGGTCCCGGCCTCCCCCCCCTCGATCCGTTCGTCGGCGTCGAGCTCGAGGAGCGATCCATCGGCGGCCCGGTGGGCCTGCACTTCCTCCACATCGAACCCCTCGGACCGGTAGACGGCGCCTTCCCGCTCCAGGATCCCCACGATGAGCGCCCCTTCATCGGCGAGAAAACGGGCGGCATGGCCTCCCACATTTCCCAGCCCCTGCACCACGACCCGCTTTCCGTCGAGCCCGATGGAGAGGCCCAGCTTCTCCATGTCGCGCTTGTTGGAGACCGCCTCCCGGAGTCCGAAGAAGACCCCTCGCCCCGTGGCCTCGACCCTCCCGCGCACGCCCCCCTGGCTCACGGGCTTTCCCGTCACGGCGCCGGGTGCATTCACCTCGCCCTGGGAGAGGGCGATGTAGGTGTCGGCCATCCAGGCGATTTCGCGGGCGCCCACCCCCATGTCCGGCCCCGGCACATCCACCCCGGGGCCAATGCAGTTGCGCTTGACGAGCTCGTAGATGTAGCGGCGAATGATCCGCTCGAGCTCGCCCTCGGAGTAGTCTTCCTTTTCGATCCGGATCCCGCCCTTGGCCCCGCCGTAGGGAATGTCCACGAGGGCGCACTTGTAGGTCATGAGGGCCGCGAGGGCCGTGACCTCGTCTTCGGAAGCATGGGGCGAGAGACGGATCCCCCCCTTCACCGGGAGCCGGTGCTGGGAGTGATGGGCCCGCCAGCCATGGATCACCTCGATCGTTCCATCGTCCTTTCGGAGGGGAAAGCTCAGGTGGTACACGGCGTTGCAGGCCCGGACCTGGGCCAGGATTCCTGCGGGGACGTCGAGGAGCGCCGCTCCCCGGTCGAAGTGTCGGTTGACCTCGTCGACGAAGCGGGTGCGCTCAGCCATGCCGGCGCGCCCTCAGTCCCCGGACTCGTCGGAGGCCGCCACCGCTGCTTCCGCTCCCAGAAACCCGATCTTCGAGTGCTGGCCGTCGCAGAAAGGCTTGTTCTTCGATCCACCGCAGCGGCAGAGGTAGAGGGGCTTCCCCTCGCGGGTGGGCAGGGGGTTTCCCTCGTGGTCGACGAGTTCCACCGGCCCCTCCACCTTGAAGGAGCCGCGTTCCGTGACGGTGATGCGTACCTGGGTCATCCGGATTCCCGTTCGGGTTCAAGAGCAAGGATGATGCGAACCGCCGTCCCGTCCACCGGCATCCGGTCGGAGGGGAGGAAGTGGGTCGCACCGCGCTGGTGATCCCGGATCGTGTAGGCCGCGTTCGAGATCACCCCACCGGGGCACGAGAAGAGACAGAGAATGCAGCCCGAGTCCCAGTGGTGGTTCTGGTCTTCGTTCCCCCCGAAGCGGAAGGAGGTTCCCTTTCCTCCCGGGTCCCGGAGCAGATCCCCCAGGGGGAGGGTGACCGCTTCGCCCGCCTCCGTCACCCAGTGCACCTCGACCCGGACGGGCGTACCCTGAACCCGGGCCGCAGGCTGGGGGACGAGAGGAACCCAGCGAAGGTTCCAGGCCGACATGGGGACCCCACCCCCGTCTTCGGCGCCCATCTCCCGGAGGAGGCGGGCCACCGTGGTGTCGGCAGCCTCCGTAAGGAAGAGGGCCTTCCCGGCGGCACTCCCCCCTTCGTGCACGAGGGCGTGGTACTGGTGGTCGGGCGGGAGCGCGCCCTCGAAGTCGGTGGGTTGGGCCCGAGCCTCGAGGGTGAGGGTGCGCCGTTCCATGTCCACCGAGACGATCCCGGGGGGATCGGTGGACAGCGATGCCGGCCAGACCCCGTCCGCGCGCGTCCCCGGTGCCGGCTGTTCGTGCCCCTGCCGTGTGTGCTCCGGGGGCGCGTGGACCGAGTGCGCGTCCACGGAGTGGGTGTGCACGGGGTGGGTGTGCGCCGGGTCAGGGTGTGCCGGGTGCGTGTGCGACCCATGCTCTCCCCCGACCAGGGCAAGGAGAGCCGGGGCGACCAGGAAGGCCGCCACCCTCCGGTGGCGCCGAAGGCTCCGGGCAAGGGTTGCCATGACCATGGGGTGAGGCACGCTGCTCGGATGCGGAGCGGTTACCCCTCGTTGCCGGACCGATCGTTCGGACCGTGGCCTTCCATGTCGCCGCAGGCAATGGGGGTGCCGCCCTCGCCATGCACCTGGATGAAGTAGGGGGCGTCCTCCTCGAGTTCATCGGCCTCGAGGGTGGTGGTGGAGGTCCCCGTGCCGTCGGCCAGACCCACCACCGGGTCCAGGGGCACCGCCACAGGCCCGCCATCCGCGCACTGTCCGCGGTGGATGTGCGCGGCGTACTCCGCCTCGCCGGGGAGCCCCTCCAGCTCGAGGATCACCACCACCGCATCTTCCGCATGCATGGCCATGGCTTCGCCCGACACGCCGGACCCGTTGGCCTCCGCAAGCGCGATGGTCACGTGGACCATCGTGTCCATGGGAGACGGGGCCGCCTCCATGGTCGGGGGGGCCTCTTCCACCTCCGGCGGCATGTCGTCGGCTGGCTCATCGGCTCCGCAGGCGGGGAGGAGGAGGGCCGCGGTGGCAAGGGCCGCAAGGCGGAAGGCGGGGAGGGTCCGGGAGAGGTGACGCATGGAGACTCCTTCGCAGGGGGCGGAGGCGGGGAGGGGCGGGGTGGACGAGCCCTCGCTGCCCAGACCTGCCGGCAGGGGCGATCCGACCCCGGTGCAGCGAAACAGTATGGTGCGCCGGCGGGGCTTGCGCCAGAGTCTGCATTCCGGGATGGGAAGCTGGTCGGCCCCTCCCGGAACCTTGGAAGCGGTGGGGGGCTCTGGTAGATTCGAACGACTTCACCCCGCGCCATCGGCCCGCGCCACCCCGTGGCCGCGGTGCCCGCAGGGCGGGTTCTCATTCCCCGAGGCAGGATCCGGAGAGACGCGTGAGCAGCTGGCCCCGCAGGAAGACGGTCACCGTGCCCGTGGGTGACGTACAGGTGGGGGGCGACCACCCGGTGGTGGTCCAGTCCATGACGAACACCGACACCTCCGACATCGCCTCCACCGTGACCCAGGTGGCCGCGCTGGCAGCGGCCGGGAGCGAACTCGTCCGGGTCACGGTGAACCACGACGCGGCGGCGGCGGCCGTCCCGGAGATCGTGGCGCGCCTCCGCGACCAGGGGGTGTTCACCCCCCTTGTGGGCGACTTCCACTACAACGGCCACCTCCTCCTGGCGCGCCACCCCGGGTGCGCCCAGGCGCTGGCCAAGTACCGGATCAACCCGGGGAACGTGGGGGCCAAGCGCCGCGACGAGAACTTCCGGACCATCGTCCTGAGGGCGGTGGAGCACGACAAGCCGGTCCGGATCGGGGTGAACTGGGGCTCGCTGGACCAGGACCTCCTCACCGAGCTCATGGATGCGAATGCCAGGGCGCTCCACCCGAAGGAGGCCCCGGCGGTGCTCCGGGACGCCATCGTGGAGAGCGCCGTCCGCTCCACCCGTCTGGCCCTCGAGACCGGACTCCCCGCCGAGCGAATCCTCATCTCGGCCAAGGTCTCGGCGGTGGCGGAGCTCGTGGCCGTGTACCGGGAGCTGGCCGCGCGGCTCGATGCAGAGGGGTTCCACCAGCCCCTCCACCTGGGGCTCACCGAAGCCGGCATGGGGGCCAAGGGGATCGTGGCCTCCACCGCCGGCCTCGCCCCCCTCCTCATCGACGGGATCGGAGACACGATCCGCATCTCCCTCACCCCTGAACCCGGGGGAGACCGGACCCTCGAGGTGCAGGTGGGCCAGCAGATCCTCCAGTCGCTGGGCATCCGGAGCTTCGAGCCCCAGGTCACCTCCTGCCCCGGGTGCGGGCGGACCACCTCCACCTTCTTCCAGGAAATGGCCCAGGACATCCAGGGCTACCTTCGGGAGCGGATGCCCCTCTGGCGTGACCGCTACCCCGGGGTGGAGGAGCTCTCGGTGGCGGTCATGGGGTGCGTGGTGAACGGCCCGGGCGAGTCCAGGCACTCGGACATCGGGATCTCCCTCCCCGGGACCTTCGAGGAGCCCAAGGCCCCGGTGTATGTCGATGGCGAACACTACACCACACTCAAGGGGGAGGGGCTCGTGGCCGAGTTCAAGACCCTCCTCGAGCGCTACGTGGAGCGGCGCTTCGGGTCAGGGGAGGGAGGCGGAGCGAAGGCCGAGGCGGGTGCGGTCCCCGCGGCGTCCACCCCCGCCCCCTGAGGGGGGGAAGACCTCGCGCCCGATCGGCTGCGGCCCTCCACCTGGAGCCGAAGCCCCCGGGGCGACCGAGGCGCACGGAAGACCCCCACGCAGGAACCCCCCGGGAGCCCGAAGGCCCCCGGGGGGTTCGTGCATCCGGCAAGGGCTCGCCTTACCGCGGCGGGTCGTTTGCCAGGTTGGGGTTGGAGAAGATCTCGTTCGTGCTCACCCGGAGGCAGAAAGGGGTGGCCTCCTGAACGTTCCGCGTGGGGTCAGCGGTGGCCGGCTGACCGGTGGCCACCGCGCCCACGACCTCGACCTGGGCGAAGGGTGCAGTGGTCGCATCGGCGCCCCACCGCCGCAGGTCACCCAGGCGTCGCCCCTCCAGCCAGAGTTCGATGCCCCGTTCGCGCACGAGGAGGGTCCAGGCCTCTGAGGTGGACGATGCCGACACAGGCTCGAGTTCATGGTGGCTTCGGACCTGGTTGATCTGGGCCACCGCACCGGACACGTTCCCCTGCCGGAGGAGTGCCTCGGCCTCGATGAGGCGCATCTCCGTTCCCTTGGCAAGCGGGATGGAGCTGTTCCGGGCCGGGTATTTCTCGGCCCTCCAGACCGGGCGACGGTTGTCACCTCCCACCTGTGCTCCCCCGGAGGCATTCACCGAGCGGAAGGTCACCCGGGGATCTCCCCCGGCCTCCGGTGCGAAGGAATCCAGCCCGTACTCCGCGAATTCGGTCCCCCAGACCGTGTACTGGAAGCCGTTGTCTCCCCGAAAGGCCCAGTTGTGGACGCCGTTGTGCTCGGAGGTGGAGTTCTCCGAATGCACGTGTGCGAACACGAAGCTCGTGGGAACCGACGACGCCAGGCTGGCAGCCTGGCTGTACTCCCCGAGCATGAGAAGGGCCTGCGCCTCTCCGGCCAGCGCGGCGAGGCGCAGGTCGTTGTGACCCCCGGCCTGGGCCGTCTGGGCAGCGTCGGAGAAGTAGGAGACCGCCCGCGAACTGAAGGCGGTGTGGTCCTGCCGGGCGCCGCCATCGATCACGGCGTCGCAGAAGGTCTCGCCCATGAGTCGGTTCGCGAACCCTGCGTAGAGCTGGGCCCGGGCCACCCACGCATTGGAACCCGGATCCGCAACCAGGCCCTGTACGGTGGTGACCGCGTTCTCCGCCTGCCACCGGGCCTGGGAGGTGTTCCCCCAGTGCGACTGGTTTTCCGGCGATTCGTTGTTGGGGGTTCCGGCACTGATCTCCCGGAGGGGGACCCACGACCCGGAGTGGACGAGTTCGCCTGCGAGCGTTGCACTCACCGAGTACACCCCGCCCCCCCCATTGATGGTGGTTCCGATCCCGAAGCTCCCCATGGCGCCATTCACGATGGCGGGTACGGCGTTCGGGGTGTCGAGGTCACCCTCTTCGATGAGGGCGGGGTTCGTGACGCCGAGGTCGCATCCGGCGAGGGCCACGCCCCCGGCCACGAACAGGAGCCAGGCGTTCCGGGCCTTGTTCCCCCGGATCCGGCCGCGCGTCGTTCGTTCGATTCGCATGGTCAGTTCTCCCTGAAGGCAGGGCTCAGAAGGTGGCGCTGATCCCGAAGACGATGTGTCTCGGGAGCGGCGTGTCGAAGAAGTTGTGGGCCCGGAGAGCCGAGTCCGACAGGTCGTTCCGGTACATTCCCTCGGGGTCGAGCCCCGGGTAGTCCGTCCACCGGAAGAGGTTCCGGCCTGCGAGCGAAAGGGTGCTGGACTGAACCCCGATGCGGGAGGTCCACTCGCTCGGAAGGCGGTAGCTCAGGGAGACCTCCCGCAGCCGCCAGAAGTCGGCGGGGAAGGCGAAGTCTCCGTGGGTGAGGGCCGAGTTCCGACCGCAGCGGGCGGCTTCCACGGTGTTCTCACCCGCCTCGCGGCAGTAGTGGGCAATGGGTCCGGCGGTCGTCGAACCGGGCTGCCCCTGAATGAGGTTGCCCTGCCGGTCCCGCTCGACCTCCTGAACCGGTGTTCCGGTCATGGAATCGGCGATGATCTGTCGCTGCGCCTGTACCAGCCAGCGCATGGAGTGGTCGTGGTTCATGTGGCCTCCCTTGTGGTCGAGAAGGAAGGTCAGAGCGGTGCGGGCCCCAATGGAGAAGGTGCTCCCGATCTGGAACTGTCGGGTGGGAAGCGGCTGACCCAGGTAGTCCCAACCTTCCGGGAGTTCGCCGTCGGCACCCCGGAGCAGGTTCGAGGCCAGGCCAACCTGGCCGTCGACCTCCACGAAGCGGTCCCCGAAGAAGGAGCCCACCGGGTAGCCTTCCCGCATGAACTGGAGCCACTGAAGCTGGATGGGGGCGCCCCCCCCGAGGCTCACGATCTCGTTCTGGTTCGTGGTGACGTTGATCGTGGCGTCCCAGGCGAAGGATCGCGTTTCGACCACAGTGCCCCGCACACCGATTTCCCATCCCTCGTTCCGGATCTCCCCCACATTGCGGAGCTGGGTGGAGAGGAAGCCGAGGGAGGGGGGCTCGCGCACGGCATAGAGGGCATCGCGCGTCGTCTGGTCGTAGCGCGTGAGCTCTACCCGCATCCGGTCGTCGAGAAACCCGACGTCGAAGCCCAGCTCGATTTCGGTGCTCACCTCGGCGGTGAGGTCCGGGTTCCCGAGGTTCCGGGGGCGGCCGGCGGGCTGGCCGCCCACGGCCGACTCGGGGATCCAGGTACGGACGGCGGAGAAGTTCGAGGGCTGCTGCCCGGCGGTGCCGTAAGAGGCCCGGACCCGCGCAGACGAGAAGAGGCCGGGAAGGGGCACCTGCTCCGAGACGATCCAGGAGACGTCGGCCTTCGGATAGAGGGCGTAGTCCACATCGTCACCGAAGGCGGAATGCCCGTCGGCCCGTGCGCCGAGCGTCACGAAAAGGGCATCGCCCAGACCGAACTGCTGTTCCACGAAGAATCCTGCGCTCCGCTCCTTGAGGCGACCTTCCGCTCCCCGGGTCGAGAGGGCCGCAGAGACCGTTTCGAGCCCGATGAAGGGGAAACCGTCTCCGATGGAGGAGCTCCATCCCTGGTCACGGTTGAAGAACTGGAACCCGGCCGAGGTGGTGGAGCGGATGGTCGGAGTGATCTGCCCCCGCAGTGTGGCCGAGTAGTCCACGTTGAGGTTCAGATTCTGGCGACGGTAGTTGCTCCGGAACCCCTCCACCAGGTTGTTGATGGCCCCGAAGGGGAAGAGCTGGAACTCATCGGAGTTGAAGATGTCGGCACCAAAGGTCAGGCGGTGCGAGAGGGCCCCGAAGGGCTGATGCTCCGCCGTGACCCCGCCGGTGAACCGGTTCCCGTTCTGGAAGGCCTCGATGGCCGTGTGGGCAAGCGTCTCGGTGCCGAACTGACCGGCCGGGCCCCCCACGAGACCGTTGATCGTGTATCCGCGGGTGTTGTTCGCGTCGGGGGTGTGCTGGACGGAGCGACGCGTGAAGCCCGAGTTGAGGCGGAGGGTCAGGTCGCCCCGGGGCACCACGGTAAGGTTCAGTCGGGCCGAGTAGGCCGTCTCCCCGGCGTTCGGGAGGATCCCCTCCTCATCGCGTCCGGTGAGGGCGGCGTAGTAGGAGAAGTTCTCCCCGCCGCCCGTGACCGAAACCTGGTGGGACTGGGTCTGCCCACGCTGGACCATGTTGCTGTGGAACCAGTCGGAATAGGCCGAGATGTTCCACCAGTCCAGGGGCGTGGAAAGGATCCCGAAGTCGCCATTGTAGCGCCACTGGGTCACGCCCTCCCGCCCGCGGCGGGTGAAGATCTGAATGACCCCGGCCGAGGCCTCGGTCCCGTAGAGGGTGGCCGCCGAGGCCCCCCGAATGATCTCGATCCGCTCGATGTCGGCCGGGTTGATGTCATCGAGCCCGGACCAGGACGCGCCGGCGGTGGTGGTCTCGATCCCGCTGGAGCTCGAGTTGTCGATCCGGATCCCGTCCACATAGATGAGGGGCTCGTTGGACTGGCTGATGGAGGCGGCGCCTCGCAGCACGATCCGGCTCCCCTGGCCCGACTTTCCTCCACCCGGCATGACGTTCACCCCGGGGGCCCGGGCGGCCAGAAGCTGGGAGAGGTTCGAGACAGGGGCCGTTTCGAGGGCCGTCACGTCCACCGACGCGATGGAGGTCCCGATCTCGCGCCGGGCCACCCCGGTGGCGAGCCCGGTCACCACCACCTCGTCGAGGGCCACCGCACTTACCGAGAGGGTGAAGTCCAGGGTGGCGGTCTGCCCGGCCACCACGTTCACCGTCTGGGTGGAGGAGCGGTACCCCAGCGAGGTCACCCGCACGGACTGTTCTCCGGCGGCAACGTTCTGGAAAACGAATTCGCCCCGGGCGTTGGTCGTCCCGGAGCGATTGGAGGCTTCAATGGTCACGAAGGCGTTTGCCACCGGCTGGCCCGAAGTGTTCACCACGGTTCCGGTGAGGGTGCCCGTCTGGCCGGAAAGGCCCTGGGCAGTGGGGGGAGCGAGAAGGCCCCCCAGAAGAAAGGCGACGGTGAGGGCGAAGAGGCCGAAGCTGCGTCGGCTCGCCCCCCCGCCGCGGAGACATGCGGAACGCATACCCGGGTGTGACATGGCACCTCCACTGGCGCGAGGATGGGGAAGGGGTCCCCGCCTCCCAAACGCTTGCCTGGAGCCGGGAACAGGGCTTCGTGGGTGCAACATGGGGCGGGGATCGGGCATCCCACAAGGGTGCGTCACGGTTCGTACACGATTGTGGATACAAAAAGGGGCGGACGATCCGGTTTCCGTTGCACCGGGGGTCCGTCCTCCCACGCCCCACAGGAGCGGGGTTTCGTGTTCCATGCGCCCGGCCACCCCCGCCTCCGGATCCGACCACGCGTTCCTGCAGGTCCGATCCACACTGACCCACGCGACAGCGCCCCCGAACGCAGGCTCGAAGCCGCGTCCGGGGGCGCCGGTTGAGGGGTTCGGGTGGGGAGGAGGGTGCGGCCCTGCGCCTCTCCTCAGCTCACATTCGGATTGGCATTCCGTTCGACCTCGGGAAGGGGGAAGCAGCGCGCTGCCCCGTACACCCCACCCTGGCGGTAGGCCGTTCCAGCCTCCGGAATGTTCGGGAGGTCGAAGCGGCGGAGGTCATTCAGGTGATGCCCCTCCAGGTAGAGTTCCCGGGCCCGCTCCAGCCGGACCTGGGCGGCGATCTCCGACGAACTGCCGCCGGCATAGGTCGGGAGTCCGTGGTGATTCCGCAGAAGGTTGATCCGGTTCACGGCTTCCTCCCCGCCCTCGACCTCGGCCACGATGAGGTGGGCCTCCCGCCAGGAGGCAATGGGGAGGGGGTTGTCACGGAGGGTGGCGGCGCGGGAGGGGCCGAACTTGGTGGCAAGCCAGACCGGGGTCTGGCTGTCCTGCCCCACGGTCCCCGTGTTGATCACGGTGACCCGGGTGTCGGGCTCCCCCCCCACCGTCAGATCCCGGAAGGGAGGGGCCACGGTAATCCGGCCCCCGAAGAACTCGTCGCCCACCCGGTTCCACCGGCGGGCGGAGGCCGACGATGCAGTGGAGACCACCTGGAAGGTGGCATTCACCTGCAGGGCTGCCCGGGCATCGGCCGCCGCCGCCGAGCCGTTCCCGAGATTCAGGTTGGCCCGGGCCCGGCCGAGAAGGGCCAGGGCCCGGATCCCGGCGTCGCCCCCCGACCCGGCAGTATCGAGGGCCCGGGTGAAGCGCTGAACCGCCGCTTCGAAGGCGACCTGCGGAGACACTTCCGGGCCATTCTCCTCAATGACCACGGTGCAGAACCCCTCGCCCAGAAGGAGGTGGCTGTACCCCGAGTAGGCCGCCGCCTGCGCAATGAGCGCCGACCGGTTCGGGACCTCGGCATCACTCCACCCATCGAGGCTCCGGAGGGCATTGTCCGCCGACCACCGGGCAGTGGCCAGGGGCCGGTAGATCCCCGGAGGGTTCCCGGCACAGCCGTTCACGCCGTAGGGTGCGGTTTCGGTCAGGGTCCGGGCATCGAGGGAGAAGCGCGCGGCGGTGACCGAGGCATCCTGGAGCTCATTCCCCAGAAGCCCCTGGTTTACCACGTACGCCCCGAAGGCGCAGTCGAAGTCCGATACCGTACCACTCACGAGAAAGCTCGCGTTGGCCGGGTTCTCCAGATCGGAGGCGTCCACCACCCCCGGCGCATCCACATCGAGAATGCCGCTGCAGGCGGAGGCCAGAAGGACGAGGGCCACCACCGATCCGAGACGTGCGTTTCGCATCATCATGGCGTGATCCTCAGAAGGTCAGGTTGATGGAGGTAACGAAGCTCGTGAGCTGGGGGAGATGGTTCTGCTCGAAACCCCCGAAGAGCCCCCGGGCCCCGCCCAGGAAGCGGGCCTCCGGGTCCATTCCCGTCCAGTTCGTGACCGTCCCCAGGTTCCGCGCCGAGAAGGTCACCGAGGCGCGGGATGCACCCACCCGGGTGGCATACGTCTCCGGGAGGCTGACACTGGCCGAGACCTCCCGGAAGCGGAGGAAGCTGGAGTTGCGCACGTAGTGCCACCCGAAGGCATCGCCATTCTGGAAGGCGGCGAGGGTGGCGGGATCCGACGAGACGAAGGAGACGGGGTCCGCGTTCTCGAGACAGATATTGAAGAGGGAGCAGCGCACCCGGGTCACGGCATCCCACTTGTAAAACCCGGTCTTGAAGTCGACGAGCCCGTAGAGCCGCACCCGGTCCCGAAGCGTCACGGTGGAAGAGAAGGCGCCCTCCCAGAGGGGGTCGCTCCGCCCGATGTGAACGAAGGGGGCCACCACCGTGCTGCCATCGAAGCAGGGCGTGGTTCCCCCGTTGCCGTTGTCGCACTGGAGAGACGCACGAATGTGCTGGCCATTTTCGTCGAAGTCGGCGGAGACGATGCGCCGGCCGAACCAGGAGGCCACGGGGAAGCCCGGGCGGTGGGTCACGCCGAACCCCACGGCGATCTCGTCCTGGTCACCCAGATTCACCACCTCGGAGTCGTTCCGGGCCAGCGCGAAGGTGCTCTCGAGGCGGAAGCCGGGGGTTTCCACGAGCTGGGCCCGCAGGGTGGCCTCGAAACCGAAGTTCCGCAGCTCGCCCACATTCACGAAGCGCGAACCCGGGAACCCGGTAGAGGGCGCCACCGGCTGGAGGAGAATGGCGTCGCGGGTGCGCTGCTGGAACCAGGTGAAGTCCAGCCCCGCCCGGTCCTGGAAGAACCCGGCCTCGAAGCCGAACTCGAACTCCTCTCCCTTCTCGGGGCCCAGGTCCGGGTTCCCGACGCCGCCCGGGGTCACGGTAGCGGCATCGCCGGGCCCGGCCACGGCGCTGAAGGTCCGGAGGGCGTCAAAGGCCCCGGGCTGCTCCCCGGCCCGCCCGAAGGCCGAACGGAGCCGGAACTCCGAGAGGAAGGGAACATCCCAGAAGTCCTCTTCCGAGATCACCCAGGCGCCCGAGATCTTCGGGTAGTACACGAGCTCGAAGTTCTCCCCGAAGGCCGAGTGGTCGTCGGCCCGAAGCCCCAGGGTCACGAAGCGCCGGGCGTTCCAGGAGAACTGCTGCTGCGCGAAGATGCCGAGGCTCACGCTCTGCACGAAGGTCTCCCCCGAACTCCGCTCGGCCGTGGCATTGATCACGCGCAGCCCGGGAAGGGCAAACTCCACCCCCGAGGCACTCACGGCCCGGAGCATCCGGTCGTAGTACTGGGCCCCGAACGAGGTGCTGGAGGTGAGCGACTCCGAGAGGGGGAGGCTCACCGTTCCGCTGTAGTCCACCGTGTAGTTCGTGATGTCGCGGCGACCCACGTCCTTTCCACCCCGACCCGTGGGGGACCACTCCCGGTAGAGGGGGCTGATCTCGGTGAGGGTCTGGTCGTCTTCGCGGGTGTCGTCGAGGCCGAAGACCACCCGCTGGGTGAACCAGTCGGTGGGGCGGTGGTTCATCTGGAGGCTGCCGGTGAACCGCCCCAGCCCCTGCGTCCGGGAGGTGACATCCCAGTAGTACTCGGGCACGAAGCTCCGTGCGCCACGCCGACGGTCCGTCCCGTCGGGGAGCTGCACCCGGTTCGCATCGTTCGTTCCGAAGTGGAGGGGGGTCGAATAGTACGCGGCCCAGGTGGGACCTCCGCATCCCCCCTCGCAGGCCAGACGGAAGTTCCCCCGGGTGTACCCCACGCTCCCCGAGAGCTCGAGTCGAGGCGAGGCGACCACCGTCAGGTTGGCCCGGGCACCCCGGCGGGTGACCTCGTTGTCCTGGTCGGCCCCCTGCTCCTCATCCCAGTTTCCGGATATGTGGTAGCGGAAATCGGCCGTGCCCCCGCTCAGGCTCAGGTTGTAGTTCTGCACGTGCCCGGTACGCCAGAGGGGGTTTCCCCGGGCCGCTTCGGTCTGGGCGAAGTTGAGGGACTCCACCAACTCGGTGTTCGGGTTGAACCAGTAGTTCGTGGGGACCCGCCCCTCGGCATTGGCGAACCAGTTTGCCCCCTGCCGCACGGTGAGGTCCCAGCGCGGGGCCCCCTGGGCGCCCCGCTTCGTGATGATCTGGATGACCCCGTTGGCGGCCTCCGTCCCGTAGAGGGTGGCCGCGGCCGGACCCTTGATGACCTCGATGCTTTCGATGTCGTCGGGGTTGAAGTCGTTGATCCGGGAGATCACGCTGGAGCCGAAGGCCTGGTTGATGGGCCCCGAGTTCTGGGCGTTGTCCACCCGCACTCCATCCACGTACAGGAGGGGCGTGTTCGAGAGGGAAAGGGAGGAGGAGCCCCGGATCCGGATCTGGGAGCCGCTTCCCACCATTCCCGTGCCCGGGGTGATGATGACACCGGGCGCGCGGGCATTGAGGAGGGACTGGATGTCGCGCACCGGGGCGATCTCCACCACATCGGCGGCACGAATGGAGGAGACCACGTTCCCGATGGCGCGGCGCTCGGTCCCTCCGGCGGTTCCGGTGACCACCACCTCATCCAGGGCCACGGCCGAGGTGGAGAGGCGGAAGTCCAGGGTGGCCACCTGGCCGGCCACGACCTGCACGGCCCGGGTCTCGGCGCGGTACCCGAGCGAGAGGGCCCGGACCTGCCGCTCCCCTGCCTGCACGTTGGCGAGGGTGAAGCGCCCATCGGCCCCGGTCATGGCGCCCTGCTGGGTCCCCACGACCTGGACCTGGACCCCGGCGAGGGGCTGGCCGGCCTGATTCGTCACCGTCCCGTTCACGGTGCCCGTCTGCTGGGCCAGAAGGGAGGCCGGGAGGAGAAGAAGGAGGGTGGCGGCAGCGGCCAGGATGCCGCGGCGCCAGGAGAAGCCCCCCCGATCGGGGGAGCGGACGCATCCAGGGGTCGGATGCAACGAGGGCGAACCCGAGTGGGTCATGGCACCTCCCGCGAGGGTGGAGCGTGCAGTGGAACCCGGAAACCCGGGCCCCGGCGGAGATTCCGTTCAGCGGAATTCCGGCAAGCTATGGGGGGAGGACCGTGTTCGACAAGGATCTTTCGACGGCCGCAAGAAAGCGAAAGTCCGGGCTCGCCCGGTGCCCGTCAGCTCGCCTCCGCCTCCCCCGCCTCCTCCCCGCCACCCCCTTCGTCGATCGACCGGAGGTACTCCCAGATCGCCCGCACCTGCAGATCATTCACCCCCTGCACGGGCATGGGAACCCGGTACTGGTCCATGAGTGCCCGGGCAATGGGATCGTGGACCACCATGGAGTCCGGTCGCCGGACCATGGCCCGGAACCAGTCGTACTCCCGCCGGATCGTGACCCCGTCCAGGGCGGGCCCTGCCACGTCCACCCCGTCCACCCGGTGGCAGGCCAGGCACCCCCGCACCCGGTACCACCGCTCCCCCGCCTCCGCCATCCCCTCGTCGATGACGTCCCCCGCCTGGGGGGGCGCCAGGATCCGGGCCGCCTCCGGATGGTTCGGGTCCCACGGGCCATCGAGGGGCGACCACTCCTCCGCCGACTCGCACCCGTGCACGGTAGCCCCCATCGCCAGGAGGAGGCCCACCAGAAGGAGGGGGCGGGGCCGGCCCCCTCCCTGCGGTGCCGTGGGCGACGAGCCGGTCGCCGTGCCGACCCCCTGTCGGAGGGTGAGGCCATCGGTTCGGTCGGGGGTGGGGCCGCCTGGCCGGTCGATTCCGGCGCCAGACGACCGGGAGTGCCGAAACGGAAAGGAGGGCATGAAGTCCGGGGGTTCGGGCGGGAGCGGGGAGAGAGAGAGGCGGAAGGCCCGGGCCCGGGTCCCGCTTCGCCCCGGGCCATCGGGGGGCCGGAGGCCGACGGGGCCAGCCCGGAAATGAAGATGCCAGCCGGCCCTCCCGTAGGGTAGGTCAACAGGACGCCGGAGGGGTCGATGCCGCGTCCCGGGCGCTCCGCCTGCCGCGAGCACTTCCCCTGCCACGAGGAGGATCGTTGACTTTTCCGGGTGCGGGGCCCACGCTACCGGCGCGTCCCCCATTCCCTTCGGGTTCCCGGGAAAGGGGGTCGGGCCCCCGGGTCCCCCGTTTCACCACGCCATGCTGCGCCGGAGCCCGCCATGACA
This sequence comes from Gemmatimonadales bacterium, assembly GCA_050485885.1. Lineage (GTDB taxonomy): Bacteria > Gemmatimonadota > Gemmatimonadetes > Longimicrobiales > Gaopeijiaceae > SKNW01. The sequence continues at coordinate 20,573 of JBJHCG010000040.1, forward strand.
CGTCACCGCATGCCGCCCGGGCAACGGAAGCGGAACGAAGACGCATCGCACACGGGCGCGTGAGCCACGTTACCCCCGACGTCCCGACCCACCGACCCACCGATCCCGAACTCCGAGAGAGACCGACGCTCGCACCTCAAGCCGCGTCCCCTTCGACCCTTTCCGCGCCCCCTCCTTCCCTACAGTCTCCCTCCGCGAGGGTTTCCCTTCGGCGCCTCCATCCGAGGGAAACCGTTTCCTGGCCCGGGTGCGCGCCTCGCCCCTGACCCGTCCCCCACCCCCCCCGGAACTTCCGTCATGCAGCCTTCCCGGACCGTACTGAGCCTTCTTACCGTCTTCCTGATCCTGGCCGGGGTGGCCGGGGCCGTGGCCTGGCGCGTTCTCTCCGACGACGAGGCCACCCCCCAGGCCCGGGCCGAGCTCCCCGATACCGAGGGGGTGGAGGTGGAGTCGGCCACCCTCTTCGGCAATGCCACCCCGGTACGGGGAGAGCTGGTGGTTCAGGACACCCTCTGGATCCATGTGGTGGCCTCGGGCCAGGCCGAGGCCTATCGGAAGAGCACGGTGGCCACCCGGGCCTCCGGGATCGTCATGGAGGTGCTGGTCCGCGAGAACCAGCTCGTCCAGGCCGGTGACCTCCTCGTTCGCCTCGACACCCTGGAGGCGGCCATGGAACTGGCCCAGGCCCGGGCCTCCCTCGTACAGGCAAGGGCCGATTTCGAGGAGCGGATGCTCTTCTCCGACGATATCCTCGACCCGGAAGGTCGAGCCCAGCGCGAGCGGATCATTCGTGCCACCTCGGGGCTCGACCAGGCCGAAGTCTCCATCCAGCGGGCGGAGCTGGGAATGTCCAACACCGAGGTCCGTGCGCCCTTCACCGGTCGGGTGGCGGACCTTCGGGCGGTGGAGGGGGCCTTCCTCGGGAGTGGCGCCGAAGTCCTGACCCTGGCCCAGCTCTCTCCCATCAAGGTCGAGGTGAATGTGGCCGAGGCGGACATCGCCTACCTCGATAGCGGGCGAACCGCCCGGATCCGCTTCGCCGGGATGCCGGGAGAGAGCTTCACCGGCCGGGTGGAGTCGGTGAATCCCCTGGTTGACCCCGAGAGCCGGAGCGCCCGCGTCTCTCTCGTCCTCGACAACCCCGGGGAGCGGATCAAGCCCGGAATGTACGCCTGGGCCTCCCTCGATGCCCGCTCCTACGCCGACCGGATCCTCATTCCCCGGGAGGCGGTGGTGGAGCGCGATCGCCGCCCCGTGGTCTTCATGGCCAACCAGGTCGACGCCGAGGGGAACGGCGTGACCGAGTGGCGCTACGTGACCCCGGGTCAGCGAAACGAGACCCATGTGGAGATCCTGGCCACCGAGGAGACGCAGGGGCTCCGCCCCGGCGAAATCGTCCTCGTGGACGGGCACCACACCCTGGCCCACCAGGTCCGGATCCGCCTCGTGGAGAATGTGGTCACCGCCGGCGGGAGGCCTGGACGATGAGGACAGGGCACAAGGGGTGGATGAGCGGCTTCCCCCGTGGGGCTCCCTTCGGAGCGGCGGGCGCACTTCTCCTCTCCCTCGCCGTGGGCACACCCCTGCAGGGGGCGGGGCCTGCCCTCGATGCCGAACCGGTGGTGTTTCCCAACGCCGCAACCCGCGCTTCCGCCGGCGCCATCGCCGACTCCCTCACCCTGGCCGAGGCCCTCCGGCGGGCCGAGCGGAACAACCCGGGCTATCGGCAGACCGTGAACGACCTGACCCTGAACCGGCTGGATCGCTCCGATGCCTGGCTCACCCTTCTCCCGACACCTCAGTTCACGGCCCTCTCCACCGGGATGTCGTGGAACCTCCAGACGCTGGGAACCGACCCCTTCGGGAACCCCATCGACAACCCGGAAGCGCGCATGGTCCAGAGTTCCACCTCGACCCAGCGGCTGGGGGCGAGCTTCGTCTTCGACTTCCGGAACATCCTGAACCTCCGTCAGCAGGAGACCCAGGCCCGTCTCCGCGATGTCACGGCCGAGACCGGGCTCCGGACCCTCCGGTCCGATGTGACCCGCAGCTTCCTCGATGCCCAGGAGCGGCAGGTCCAGCTCGCCCTGGAGGAGGAGCTCCTGGCCACCGCCGAGCGGAACCTCGAGCTCACCGTTCGGCTCTACCAGCTCGCCCGGCGGGACCGGATGGACCTCCTCTCGGCCGAACTCGACGTGGCCGAGCGGGAGAGCCAGCTCGAGGCGGCCCGGGCCGATGCCGAGGCGGCCATGCTCGCCCTCCGGAGCCTTATCGGCGACGAGTCGGCCATGGAAGAGGTCGTGGTGCCCGAGCCCCTTCGCATCTTCGATCCTGCCTCCCTAGACGACGAGGCCCTGGTCCAGGAGGCCCTGGCCGGGAGCCCCCGGGTGGAACAGGCCCTGGCCCAGGAGGAAAACGCCGCCCGGGGGGTGAGCACCCAGCGGGCCCGGTGGCTTCCCACCCTCAGCCTCTCCATGAACACGGCGCGGCAGGAGTTCGATGTGGGCGGCGGCGGGGCCTTCCTCCGCCCGAACCCCGCCGGGGACTGGAGCCGGAATGTGGCGCTCCAGCTCAGCTTTCCCGATGTGGGGCAGTACTTCAACATCCGGAACGACACGGACCGCTCCCGGATCCAGGTCCGGAACCAGGAGGAGGCGGTCCGCCAGGTGCGCCTCGAGCTGGACCAGGAGGTCCGGGGGCTGGTCCGGGAGCTCCGCCAGACCGAGCGCACCCTGACCCTGCAGGAGCGGCGGGCCGAGCTCGCCGAAGAGCGCCGGGAACTCCAGTTCCAGGCCTACTCCATGGGACGGGGCACCTTCCTCGAGCTCCAGAACGCCTCCGAGCAGGCGGCCTCGGCCCAGCGCGCGGCCCTTCAGGCCCGCTACACCTTCGAGCGTGCGCGCATCAACCTGGAGCGGGCCCTCGGCCGCCCGCTGGAGGGCTGACCGGTGTCCCTTCCGAGCCTCTCGGTCCGGCGGCCCGTAGCCGTCTCCATGTTCTTCCTGGCGGTGGTCCTCCTCGGACTCATCTCCTACCCCCGGCTCGCCATCGACCTCCTCCCCGATGTGAGCTACCCCCGCCTGGTGGTCTACACCTCCATGCCCCAGACCTCTTCCACCGAGGTCGAGCGGCTGGTCACGGAGCGGGTGGAGGCCCAGGTGGCCTCGGTGGCCGGGGTAGAGCGCATCGCCTCCGTCTCCCGCGACGGGGTGAGCCTCGTGACCCTCCGCTTCGGGTGGGGGATGGACATGGACATGGCGGTCTTGAATGTCAGGGAGCGCCTGGACCAGGTCCGTCAGGGACTCCCGGTCACGGCGAGTCGCCCCCAGATCCTCCGGGTGGATCCGAGTTCCGAGCCCATCATGGTGCTTTCGGTGGCCGGGGCCGATCTCTGGGAGACGAAGGAGCTCGCGGAGAACGTCTTCCGCCGGCGCCTGGAGCAGCTCGACGGGGTGGCGCAGGCCCAGGTCTCGGGCGGGCTCGATCGGGAGATCGTGGTGGAGGTCGACCTGGAGCGCCTCGAGGCCGACGGGCTCACCATGCAGACGGTGGCCAATGCCCTGGACCAGGCGAACCGGGCGAGCGCCGGAGGGACGATCCTCGAGGGGCGCACCCGATACCCCTTGCGGACCATCGGCGAGTTCCGGTCGGTGGAGGAGATCAACGACGTGGTGGTGGCGGATCTGCGCACCCCCACCGGGGGAAGCCGCACCGTCCGGGTCCGCGACATCGGGCGCGTCGTGGACGGGTTTGCCGATCGCGACGTCCTGGCCCGTTACAACGGACGGGAGTCCGTGGGGCTTCTCATCTTCAAGGAGAGCGGCGCCAACACCGTCCAGGTGGCGCGGCAGGTGGAGGAGGTGGTGGGGCTCCTCCAGGACGAGTTCCCCGAAGTGACCCTCGATGTGGCCAGCTCCCAGGCCGGCTTCATCTCCGACTCCATCGACAATGTGATCTCGGCCCTCGTCTTCGGAGGGGTCCTCGCCTTTCTTGTTCTCTTTCTCTTCCTCCGGGAGCCTCGCTACCCGGTTGCGGTGGCACTGGCCATTCCCATTTCGGTGGTGGCCACCTTCATCCTGATGTGGGCCTTCGACGTCTCCCTGAACATCATGTCGCTGGGGGGGCTCGCCCTGGGGGTGGGGATGCTGGTGGACAACTCCATCATCGTGCTGGAGAACATCTTCCGGCACCGTGAGATGGGGGCTCCGGCCCTGGAGGGTGCCGCCGAGGGGGCCCGGGAGGTTTCGGGGGCCATCACCGCTTCCACGCTGACCACGATCTCGGTGTTCGGGCCCATCATCTATGTGGAGGGGGTGGCCGGGGAGCTCTTCCGCGACCTCTCCCTCGCGGTGGCCTTCTCCCTTCTCGCCTCTCTGGGGGTGGCCCTCACCCTCCTTCCCTCGGTGGCCGCGCGCTTCCGGATCGGGGCGCGCCCCGAGCTTCGGGGGCCGAAAACGCCGGTGGCCCGCCCGCGGCCCCAGGGGTTCCGGCGCACGGTGCCCTGGGCGCTGGGGGTGGCGGTCCGGAGCCCGGCCTGGGTGGCACAGGGTGGATGGTGGATGGGGCGGTCCCTCGTCCGTTTCTGGGCCGACGGAATCGGGAAGGGGTTCGGAGCCGTCTTCGGGCCCCCCCTCCGGGCCTTCGATCGCGGCTTCGACCGCTTTGCCGATCGGTACCACGGAGCCCTCGAGTGGTCCCTCGACCACCGGGCGATCGTCCTCGCGGCGGCGGGCGGGGGGCTCGCCCTTGCCGCCCTCACCGGGCTTCTCCTGGACCGGGATCTTCTTCCCCGGGTGGACCAGGGGGCCTTCGAGGTGGGGCTCGAACTCCCCGAGGGCACCGCTCTCCACCGAACGAACGAGGTGGCCACGGCGCTGGAGCGGATCCTCGTGGACGACCCCGACGTGGAGGCCGTCTTCGGGACGGTGGGGCGCGATGTACGCCGCTTCGCCCAGGCCGACGATGCCACCGGGCTGCACACGGCCCGGTTCCAGGTCCGGGTCCGGGAGGGGGCGGCGACGGCTCCCCTCCTCGAGCGACTCCGGGGCCCCCTCCAGGAGGCGGGGGCCGAGGGGCTCGTGACGGTCCAGACGGGAGGCGGGTCCGCGCTGGGGCAGGTCCTCGGCGGCACCGATGCCGACATCGCCGTCCGGATCCGGGGGCAGAACCTGGACGTGGCCTTCGACTACGCCGACCAGGTGGCCGAACGCCTCCGGGGGAGTGACCGGGTCGCCAATGTGCGGGTGGGGACGGAGCGGGGTCAGCCCCAGGTCGAGGTGCAGGTCCTCCGGGAGGAGATCGCCCGCTTCGGCCTGCAGGCGGCGGCGGTGGCCAACGCGGTGGACCAGGCCATGCGGGGAATTCCGGCCACCGAGTACGTGGCCTTCGACCGGAAGATCCCCGTGGTGGTCCGTCTCCCCGACGAGGAGCGCTTCACCACCGCCACCCTGGAGCGGATCCGGGTGAGCGGCGTTCCCCTTCGGCAGCTTGTGTCGGTGGAGACAGTCCGGGCCCCGGCCGAAGTGCGCCGGGAGGAGCAGGGGCGGGTCGTTTCGGTGCTGGCCGATGTGCGGAGCGGAGGGCTCGACGGGGCCATCGTCCAGGTCGAGGAAGCGCTGGCCGGACTGGCCACCCCCCGGAACTTCCGGGTGGAGGTGGGGGGGGAAAACGAGGAGATGCGACGCTCCTTCCGTGACCTGGGCTTCGCCTTCGGTCTGGCCCTCGTCCTCGTCTTCATGATCCTGGCCGCCCAGTTCGAATCCTTCCTCCACCCTGCCACGATCCTGGCGGCCGTCCCCCTGGCCCTGATCGGGGCCCTTCTGGCCCTGCTCGTGACAGGACAGGGGCTGAACACCATGTCCCTCATCGGAATCGTGATCCTGGTGGGGATCGTGGTGAACGACTCCATCGTCAAGGTGGACTTCATCGTGCAGGCCCGGGCCCGGGGGGCGGAGATCCGGGAGGCCATCGTGGAGGCGGGGCGAGTGCGACTGCGGCCCATCATCATGACCACGGTCACCACCGTCCTGGGGCTCACCCCCATGGCCCTGGGGATCGGACGCGGCGCGGACCTCCGTGCACCCCTGGCCATTGCGGTCATCGGGGGGCTCATTCTTGCCACCCTCCTCACCCTGATCATCGTCCCGGTCCTCTTCTCGGTGGTGGAGTCGGCCCGGATCGCCATTCTCGGGGAGGCGTCGAAGGTCCGGGGGAAGATGGAGGAGGGCCGGGCCGGCGAGGGCCTGCCCGACGGGCTGGACGGCCCCGCACCGGAGCCCTCGCCATGATCGGACTCTCCATTCGCCGGCCGGTGGCCATCACCATGGCCTACGTCTCCGTGGCCCTCCTGGGGGTCGTGGCCTGGCGCGGGCTCCCGGTGGAGCTCCTCCCGAACACCGAGTTTCCGCGGCTGAGCGTGACCATCGGGTGGCCCGGTGCATCCCCCGAAACGGTGGAGGCCTTCGCCACCGCACCGGTGGAGGGGACGATCCAGCAGGTGCCCGGGGTGGAGGAGATCACCTCCACCACCCGGGAGGGGAGCGCCACCATCGATGTGCGCTTCGCCCGGGGCACGAACATGGACTTTGCCCGGATCGAGCTCTCCGAACGGATCGCGAATCTGCAGGAGGAGCTCCCCCCCGGAGTCCAGCCCCTTCGGGTCTCGCCCTGGGTCCCCGACGAGTTCCGGAGACAGTCCCAGCGCCCCTTCCTCTCGTACACCCTCACCGGACCCTTCCTTCTCGAGGCCCTCCAGGCGCACCTGGAAGACGTGGTCCAACCCGAGATCCTCCAGATCCGGGGGGTTTCGGAGATCGTGATCCAGGGGGCCCGGGACCGGCTTCTTGAGGTGGAGCTGGACCCGGACCGGATCGCCGCCCTGGGCCTCCGCCCGGAAGATGTCCAGCAGGCCCTCGTGGCCCTCGACATTGTCCGCGACGCCGGCTCGGTGCGCGACGGGAGCCAGGAGTGGGCCCTCACGATCCGGTCCCGCCCCACCTCGGCCCGGGATTTCCGGGAGGCCCTTCTCAACGTGCCGGCTCCCCCGGGGCAGGGACGGGGCACGAGCGTGGTTCGGGTGGAAGACGTGGGCGTGATCCGGGACACCTTCGAGGAGCCCCGCTTCCACTACCGGATCAATGGCATGCCCACCGTGCGCTTCACGATCCAGAAGACGGAGGGGGTCAACACGGTCCGCCTGGCCGAGGCGGTGAAGGAACGGATGACCGAGCTCGAGGCACTGAACCCTCCCGGCTCGAACCTCATCCTCGTGGACGACCAGAGCGACGACATCAACCGCGAGATCACCGACCTGCGGAATCGCGCAGGGGTGGCAGGGATCGTCATCTTCCTGGTCCTTCTGGCCTTTCTGCGGTCCTTCCGCACGGCGGGGATCGTCTTCGCCACCATCGCCTTCTCCATCCTCATTGCCCTCAACCTCATCTACTTCGGGGGCCTCTCCCTGAACCTCCTCACCCTCATGGGGCTGGCCCTGGGCTTCGGGCTCATCGTGGACAACGCCATCGTGGTGCTGGAGAACATCTACCGAAGGTGGCAGGAAGGGGACCCGCCCCGTGTGGCAGCGGAGAAGGGAGCGCGGGACGTGGTCCTCCCCATCCTCGCCTCCACGGCCACGACGATCATCGTCCTGATTCCCTTCGTGTACCTGCGGGGGGAGGTGCGCATTCTCTACCTCCCCCTGGGGGTGGTGGTGGGGCTGACCCTTCTCGCCTCCCTCTTCGTGGCCTTCACCTTCATTCCTGCGCTGGCCGCCCGACTCCTGGAGGAGCGACCCCGGGAGGCCGGAGTGCCCGGCGGAACAGATCTCGCCGTCGCAGCGGGGGTGCCCGGAGGGGATGGGCGCGCGGTGGCCCCGGACGTGGCCGGGGGGAACGCTATCCCGCGTTCCGCAGTGCCAGGATCAGGGGGGACAGCACCGGAGGTCACCCCCGCCGCCGATGTGGTCGACGACCTCCCCGCCTTCCGGGGGCGAAAGGTCCCCTTCTACATCCGCTTCTACGCAGGGCTCCTGGAGGGGACCCTCCGCTTTCCCTGGGTCACGGTGGGCGCCACGGCCCTCTGCCTCTGGGGGGCCTGGGTCGTCTTCGATGCGAACGTCACCCGGGGCACGATCTGGGGAGGCGGGTTCGGAGCGCAGCGCTCCTTCATCCAGGTGACGATCGTCATGCCCCGGGGCGCCGATCTCGAGCGGGTGGATGACCTGACCCGCTACTTCGAGGACCGGATCGCCCGGATGCCCGAGGTGGACCGCTTCACGACGAATGTGCAGGACACCCGCTCCACGATCGTCGTGAACTTCCCGGAGGAGCTCGAATTCACCGCTGTCCCCCTCGTGATCGAGGAGTCGCTCCGGGCCGAGGCCGTGACCTTCACCGGAGCCCGTGTCTCGGTGGTGGGGCAGGGGCCCTCCTTCGGAGGCGGGGGAGGCGGAGGGGCGGCGCCGAACTACACGATCACCTTTCTCGGCTACAACTACGAACGGCTGGCCGAGATCGCCGAGGATTTCGGGGACCGGATCGGGAACCATGCCCGGGTCCACGAGGTCGACACAAACGCCTCCGCCGGGTTCTTCGTACGGGACCGGGCCACCGAGTTCGTGGCCCTCGTCGATCGGGAGGCGGCAGCGCGCCTGGGGGTTTCGGTGAGCGAGGCCACGAGCCTCATTCGCTCGAGCCTCCGGGGTACGGGCCCTGCGGGTACGGTGACCCTGGGCGAGGAACCCGTCCGCTTCGAGGTGAAGCTCGCCGGATACCGGCAGGCCGATGTCCAGGATCTCCAGGAGACGGTGGTGGCCACCAGCTCCGGCTCCCGGGTCCGGCTGGGGGAACTCATGCAGGTGGAGGAGCGGCGGGTCCTGACCCAGATCCGGCGCGAGAACCAGCAGTACGAGCGCTCCGTGGCGTACGAGTTCCGCGGGCCCCGGCCCCTGGGAGACCTGGTGCGCGATGAACAGATCGTCCGCACGATCCTTCCCCCCGGCTACTCCATTCGGGAGCGGTCCCCGTGGGGGATGAGTTCCGACGATTCGGCGCAGATCCGCCTCGTTCTCCTCGTATCCATCGGGCTTGTGTTCATGGTCACGGCGGGGCTCTTCGAATCGGTGCGCCAGCCCCTCTGTGTGCTCCTCTCCGTGCCCATGGCCCTCATCGGGGTGGGGCTGATCTTCGTGTGGACGGGGGCGAGCTTCACCCGGGAGGCGTACATCGGGGTGATCATGATGGGGGGGATCGTGGTGAACAACGCCATTCTCCTCGTGGACCATATCAACCGGGTCCGGGCCGAATCGGGGCTGGCGCTGGAGCGGGCCATCATCCGCGGAACGCTGGAGCGGGTCCGACCCATCCTCATGACCACGGCCACCACCGTCTTCGGCCTCCTTCCCCTGGTCCTCTTCACCCGGACCGCCGACGCGACGATCTGGAACGCCCTCACCTATGCCCTCATCGGGGGGCTTCTCTCCTCCACGATCTTCGTGCTTTCCACCACCCCGGCCCTCTACCTGATCTTCGAGCGGATGGGGCGGGAGCCCGGGGCGGCCGACGCTCCCCTTCCTGCCGGGACACCCCTTCCGGCTGTGGCGTCTCCGGCGGGGGCGTCCCCTCGGATGGGGCCGGAGGCACCGGGGGGTTTACAGCCCGCCGAGGGCGGTTGAACGTAGGAGGCCCCGACGGCCCGGGGCCTCCCGCAGGGGAGGGGCCCTTCCTTCCACGGGGGGCCCGGGGACCGGGCCGGGTCGGGCTCCCCACCCCCTCCCGTCCTCCGCGCCCTCATCATGCCACTCCGCGTTCGCTTCGCCCCTTCCCCCACCGGGTACCTCCATGTCGGCGGGGCGCGCACCGCGCTCTTCAACTGGCTCCTCGCCCGACAGGAGGGGGGGACCTTCCTCCTCCGCATCGAGGACACCGATCGGGATCGGTCCTCCGAGGCCCACACCCGGGCCATTCTGGAGGGGATGACCTGGCTCGGGCTGGACTGGGACGAGGGCCCGGTCTTCCAGCGCGAGGGGGTGGCGCGCCACCAGGCCGACGCCCTCCGCCTCCTGGGCCAGGGGAAGGCGTACCGGGACTTCACCGACCCGGCGGAGCTGGCGGCCCTCCGCGAGAGCGAGCCCGATCGGGTGCTCCGCTTTCCCCGGGAGGCGGCCGAGGCCCTGGGGAGGGAGGAGGCGGAGGCCCGTGCAGCGGCGGGAGAGCCCCATGCCATCCGCTTTCACGTACCCCCCGGCGAGACCCGGTGGATGGACCGGGTCCACGGGGAGATGCGCTTCCGGAACGCGGAGATCGAGGACCTGGTCCTCCTCCGCTCCGACGGCACCCCCACCTACAACCTGGCCGTGGTCTCGGACGATGCCGAGGGGCGGATCACCCTGGTCCTCCGGGGAGATGACCACCTCTCCAACACCCCGAAACAGATCCTCCTCCACGAGGCTCTGGGGAATCCGGTCCCGGAGTTCGGCCACCTCCCCATGATCCTGGGCCCCGACGGGAAGCGCCTTTCCAAGCGGCACGGGGCCACGGCGGTGGGGGACTACGCGGGGGAGGGAATCCTTCCCGGGGCCATGGTGAACTTTCTTGCCCTTCTGGGCTGGAACCCGGGGACGGAAGAGGAAGTCTTTTCCCCGGAGGAACTCATTCCCCGGTTCACCCTGGAGCGGGTCCAGAAGAAGAGCGCCGTGTTCGACCCGAAGAAGCTCGAGTGGCTGAATGGTCGCCACCTCGCCGCTCTTCCCACACCCAGGGTGGTGGAGGCGGTGCAAGCGCTTCTTCCACAGGATCTTCCGGCGGTGGAGCGCGCACGGATCGAGGCCGAGGGAGGACGATGGCTGGCCCGCGCCGTGGCCCTTCTCCAGACCCGATCCAGGACGGTACGGGAGGTGGCTCGGAGCCTTCGCATCTACACTCGGGATGAGGTGGAGGTGGATGAACGGGCAGCGGCACGACACTGGCAACGTGACCCGGTGGCGGCGCGCGGGCACCTCGAGGCCCTGGAGGCCGCCCTTGCGCCCCTTTCCCCCTGGGAGGAGGGGCCGCTCGAGGAGGCGGTGCGCACGGTGGCAGAGGCGCGGGGGGTGGGAGCCGGAAAGGTGATTCACCCCCTCCGGGTGGCCCTCACCGGCCAGGAGGCGAGCCCCGGGATCTTCGAGGTCCTTGCCCTTCTCGGAAGGGAGCGATCGCTGGGGCGCATCAGTGTTGCGCTGTCGCACCTTTCCCGCCCCTCGTCTGGAGGGGGCTGAGGCTTTCGGGGCGGTTCTTGACGGAGTGTTTCCAGCCGCGTTACCGTCTCGATCGGAAACATCTGTTGCCGGGCGCGGGCCCGGAGCGTGCCCGGAGCGTCCGGGCCCACGGGAGACCTCGATGCCGGTGGTTCTGAGCGACCTGGAGCGGCGGATCCTGGACTACATGGTCCAGTATCTCCGGACCCACACCTACCAGCCTTCCATTCGGGAGATCGGGGAGGAGTTCGGGATCCGGAGCACGAAGACCGTGTCCGAGCACCTGGGCGCACTCGCCGAGAAGGGGTACCTGGAGCGGGATCCCTCCCGGTCGCGGGGAATCCGGATCCTCGGGGTGGACCTCGATCCCAACACGGTGGCCATTCCCCTCTTCGCCGAGCTTCCCCGGGCGGCCCGGGGTTTCGAGTCCGACGGGGTGGAGGGGTGGCTCTCGGTGGATCGTCGCCTGGGGGCTGCCCGGGGGGCGTATTACCTGCGCGTCCGCGACGGCCGCTGGCGGGCCTTCGACCTGCGGGCCGGGGATCATGTGCTCGTGGAACCGGCCGGGGTGTCGGACCTGGGACATGGCGATCTCGCCGTTCTCCATCTGAACGGCGAACCCGAGCTGTACCGGGTGGATCGCTCGGTGGAGGGGGGGCGCGAAGGGCGGGCGCTCCGGCTGCGCTCGGCCCGGAGTGGGGAGGCCACGCTCGTGGAGGATCCGGAGCGACTCGTGGTGGGAGGCCGCGTGGCGGGGCTCCACCGCCGCTTCGACGACGCCCCCCTTCCCGTTTCCTCCACAACCCACTGAGGCCGGGGGGCGAGGGTGGTGGACCCGGCCCTCCCCGGCGCCGATGTGCCGCTGGAGCGGCCGGGCGGGCCCACGGGGGTACGCATCGCCCCTCCGCGTGCCGGGGACCGTGTCTGGATGGCCCGGGCGCTGGAGCAGGCCCGCCTCGCGGCCCTCGCCGGCGAGGTTCCGGTGGGGGCGGTCCTGGTGCGGACCCCGCATCCGGACCCTTCGGGCGGACCTGACCCCGGGATCGGGGAGGCCTGCCTGGTGGCCGAAGGGCACAACCGCACCCTGACCCGCCCGGACCCCACCGCCCACGCCGAGGTCGAGGTGCTCAGGGCTGCCGCGGCGCGCAGCGGCTCCTGGCATCTGGGGGGACACACCCTCTACGTGACCCTCGAACCCTGCGCCCAGTGTGCGGGGGCCCTCGTCCTTGCTCGTGTCGACCGGGTGGTGTACGGCGCCCCCGACCCCAAGACCGGGATGGCCGGCAGCCTGGGAAACCTCCTCCAGGACCCGCGCCTGAACCACCGGGTTTCGCTGACGCGGGGGGTGCTGGGGGAGGTGTGTGGCGCCTTTCTCCGGGAGTTCTTCCGGGCCCGGCGCGGGGCTTCCGTGGCCCGGGCCTCTGCGTCCGGGACCCCTTCCTCCGGGCCCACCGCTTCCGGGACCTCTTCCTCCCGGCCCTCGGCTGCCGTGCCCTCGTCCCCCGTCCCCACGCCCCCGCGATCCTCCGCCCATCGAACCCTTTCGATGGGCCTTGCCCTCCTCCTGGCGGGGGGGTGCACCCTTGCGACCTCCGAGCCGCCCCCACCCCCGCCCCCCGCCGATCTTCCCGCTCCCACCTGGGAACGCCCGGCGCCTTCCGACCCGGCGAACGCGGGGCGGGACCCCGGGCGTGCTGACCCCGGGCCGCCCGGAACGCCCGCTGCGCCGCCCCCCGCCGTCATTCCCCCCGAAAGGTCGCCCGGAGCCACCCCTGGCGCCCCCGCCACGACCTCGACGCCAGCTCCGGGAGCCGCCGGCGGGCTCGTCCTGGATGCAGGTGCCTTCGGGGTGACCGGTGTGGCGCTGGGCCCGCGCCCCTTCCCGGCCACCCTCCCACGCCAGGTCCGCGCCCTCTGGGTGGTGCGCACCTCCCTCGTGCACCCCGACTCGGTGCGTGCCGTGGTTCGGCGGGCCGAGGCGGCGGGGTTCAACACCCTCCTGGTTCAGGTCCGGGGAAGGGGCGATGCATGGTATGCCTCCTCCCTCGAGCCCCGGGCGCTCCAGCTCGCCCATCTCCCCGAGAGCTTCGATCCCCTGGGCCTCCTCCTGGAAGAAGCCACGCCCCGGGGAATCCAGGTCCACGCCTGGCTCAATGTGCACGTGGTGGCGAGTACGGAGCTTCCCCCCCTCGACCCCCGGCACCTCCTACATGCTCACCCGGAGTGGCTCGCCCTTCCCCGGGCCCTGGTGGGGGAGGTGGGGCATCTCTCCCCCCACGATCCCCGGTACCGGGACGCCCTCGTGCGCTGGACCCGGGCGAATGCCGACCAGGTGGAGGGCCTCTACACGAGCCCGGCCCATCCCGGGGTGCGGGACCGGGTGGTGCAGGTGGTGGAGGAACTCCTTGAACGCTACCCCGTGGCAGGGATCCACCTGGACTACGTTCGGTATCCCTCGCCCCACTTCGACTACTCCCGCGAGGCCCTGGCGGGGTTCCGCCGATGGCTCGTGGAGGGTCGAGGCGAGCTCCTCGGGGTGACGCCGGCGGCCGTGACCCAGCTGCGGGGGGAAGGGGAGGGCGGTTCCGGAGATGCCGCCCTGGCCGATGCCTTCCCCCAGGCATGGGCTGCCTTCCGCGAGGAGCAGGTGACGACCCTCGTGGCCCGCGTGGCCGCCTCGGTGCGCACCCGGGCGCCCGGGGCCATTCTCACCGCGGCGGTCTTCCCCGAGCTGTCCGATGCCCGGAGCGCCCGTTTCCAGCGATGGGATGCCTGGCTCGCCTCCGGATGGATCGATGCGGTGGTCCCCATGAGCTACACCGATCGCGACGAGGTGCACGCGGCCCAGCTCCGTGCGGCCGCCCAGTTCGGGGGCCCCGGTCGGGTGTGGGCCGGGATCGGCGTGTACCGCAACAGCTTCGCCGGGGCCGTGGCCAAGGGTCGGAACTCCCTCGCAGCCGGGGCTGGCGGGGTGGTCCTCTTTTCCTACGACTGGACGGTGGGCCCCGAGGGCCAGGCAGCCGCCCGCCCCTTCGGAGGGGGGGGCATCCGGGGGGATGCGCTCTACCTCGACCGGTGGGCGCGGGAACTCTGGCCCGGCGCCGCCCTTCCCCCATGAGGGAGGCCGATGGATGAGGGCCGATCCATGACCCAGGGGTCCCTCCTGACCTGGGCGGTGCTTCTCGCGATCGTGGCCGGAGGCGTGCTCTTCGTGATCCTTTCGCCCCGGGTGGCCGAAGCCCTTCTCTTCTTTCCGGACCGGGGCGATGCGGGCCCACCCCCGGTCCTCGCCGGGGTCCAGGGCGAGGCCGTGATCCTCTCGCAGGGGGAGGGCGCCGAGGTGGTGGGGTGGTGGTACCCGGCGGCGCCGCCCGCCGGCGGAGCGCCCGGATCCGGGTCCCCTTCGTCCCCGGCGCTCCATCCCCCCGCTGTGCTCTTCTTCCACGGCAATGCCGGGCACCTGGGGCACCGCACCTTCCAGGTGGAGGGGATGCTGCGGGAAGGCGTCTCCGTCTTCCTCGCAGGCTACCGCGGGTACGCAGGGGGTGCGGGTCGCCCGGCCCTTGCCACCCTGCTCCCGGATGCACGCCTGGCCTGGGAGGCCGTGGCCGAGCGGGCCGGGGGAGGCCATCGGGTCGTGGTCCATGGCCGCTCCCTCGGGGGCGCGGTGGCCGCGGGCCTTGCAGCGGAGCTCCTCGAGGAAGCCGGTCCCCGACCCGGAGGATCCCGGGTTCCGGGCACTTCCCCGGAGGAGGACACCCCTGCCGATGGGGTCGACCGCGCCGGGTCCTCCACGGCGGAAATGCCGGCCGGGATCGTCCTCGAGTCCACCTTCACTTCCCTTCGGCAGATGGCCCGGACCGTCTACCCCCTTCTGCCGGGGATCCTGACACGGGCCCTGTCGGGGTACCTGGACACCGAGGAAGCCCTCTCCCGGTTGGCCGGGGACACCTGCGCGCGACCCGTGGGGCTCCTCGTGATCCATGGGGAGGCCGATACCCTGGTGCCCGCTGCCATGGGAGAGGCGCTCCAGGCGCGGGCGGAAGGGGAGGGGCCCCCCTGCCTCCGGGCGGTGGAGATGGTGCGGGTCGCCGGGGCGGGGCACAACGATCTGCCCCTCCGGATGGGTGACGCCTATTTTGCTGCCGTCGCCGCCTTCGTGAGGGAAGCCGTGGCCTTTCCCCCCGCGGTCCCCTGAGCGAAGGCTGAAGCGCGGCGTGGCCTCCCTTCCCGGGGGGATGAAAGGGTGGCTGGCTCCTTCCGGGCGTCCGCTCCGGTGGTCCGGACCCGGCGGCGCTCAGTGCGTCCCCGGTCCTCCCCCGGACGATGGGCCCTCTCCGACGGGGAGGGGGACCGGGTCCGCACCGCCGGAGGCGCCCGTCCCCCCGGAACCCTCGCCCTTCAGTCCTGCCACCGGGTTCTTTCCCCAGATCCTCAGGACACCGTAGAGGAGGACCACCCCCAGGAGGAGGGAGAACACGGGGTGAACCCATTCGGCTGCCGCGGGGAGCTCGCCCACCACGAGGGCCACGCCCGCCACCACGAGGGCGTAGGGAAGCTGGGTCCGCACATGGTCCACCAGGTCACACGACGAGGCCATGCTGGAGAGGACCGTCGTGTCGGAAATGGGGGACGCGTGGTCTCCGAAGACGGCCCCGGCCATGACCGAACTCATGGTGCCGAGGAGAATCGCGTAGTGCTCCCCTCCGGCAAAGCCCACCCCGGCACCCATGGCCACCGCCAGCGGAATGACCACGGGGAAGAGGATCGCCATCGTGCCCCACGAGGTCCCGGTGGAGAAGGCGGTGAGGGCCGCCACGAGGAAGACGAGTCCCGGGAGGAGGGTGAGGGGGAGGGTGTCCTGGAGGAGGGAGGCCAGGTACGGCCCCGTCCCCATGGCGCTCGTGACCCCGCCCAGCCCCCAGGCCAGGACGAGGATGATCACGGCCATGAGCATGGACTGGATCCCGCCGAGCCAGGCCGAGAGCGCACCCTGCACGGTGAGAATGCGCTGACCGGCCACGAGGGCGATGGCCACGACGCATCCCGCAAAGGAGGCCCAGAGGAGGGCCTTGAAGGGGTCGGCATCGCCGATCACCGAGACCAGATCCCGCTCCCCCGGGGCCAGCCCTGCGGCTCCCGTGCCCCAGAGGGCGGCCATGGCCACGCCCACCACCACGAGCACGGGGAGGGCGGCATTGTACCAGCGACGGGGGGCGTCCGGGGGTGGCTGGAGGGATGCATCGGTGGGGTCCGAAGCCGGAACGCTCCCCGGACGGATGAGTCCCCCCCCGGAGGCGGCGCGGCGCTCGGCATGGTACATGGGACCGAAGTCCCGCTTCATGACAATGACCAGGAGGACGAAGACGAGGGCCAGGAGGGGGTAGAAGAGGTAGGGGATGGAGTGGAGAACCATGAGGAAGGCGTTGTCTGCGCCTGCCTGGAGCTGGGTGGCCAGCGCCGGATCCGGGGTCTGCTCGGCCAGGTTGGCCAGCGAATCCCGGACCTGGGTGATCTGGAACCCGATCCAGGTCGTGATCACGGCACTCACGGCCAGGGGGGCGGCGGTGGAGTCGACGATGTAGGCGAGCTTCTCCCGGGAGATCTGGAGGCGGTCCGTCATGGGGCGGAGCGCATTCCCCCGGATCAGGGTGTTGGCATAGTCATCAAAGAAGATGAAGGCTGCCGAAAGCCACCCCAGCAACTGTCCTCGATGCCTGTTGGTCGCCACCGCCTCCAGGCGATCCACAATCCCCTGGGTCCCCCCGCTCTTCGCCATGACTCCGACCATGCCTCCCAGGAGGAGGGAGAAGACGATGATGGCCATGTGATCGGAGTCGATGAGGGCATCGATGAGGAAATCGAGCGCGCCTCCCGTGCCCACCACCGGGTTGTACCCGGCCAGGACCACCGCGCCGACCCAGACGCCGGCGAAGAGGGAGAGGATCACCTCGCGGGTGAGGAGGGCGAGTCCAATCGCCACGAGGGGAGGAAGGAGGCTGAGCCACCCGGGTTCGATGGGCATGGAGGGGCGGGGTTCCAGGTCGGGG
>JBJHCG010000041.1:0-37151 GCA_050485885.1 Gemmatimonadales bacterium
CCTCGGGTTCGCGCAGGCGCCGCGAGTCCGCCGGGACGCCGCGGGTGCGCCTACGCGCCGCAGGTCCGCCTACGCGCCGCAGGTCCGCCGACGCGGCGCGGGTTCACGCAGTCGCCGCGGGTCCACCGGGACGCCGCGGGCCCACCAAGCGGCCGATCTCGAGGTGATGCGAGCGGTTGGGGTGCCGGTCGGTGTGTTGGCCGGGGGGGCGAAGGGCCGGACGGGCGGGCGGGCGAAGGGCCGGGCAGCCCGAACCCGGTACGCTTCGCCGGGTTTGGTGCACTTCCGAAGCCCAATGGCACCGTTGAGAACCCCCACGGTTCCCGATCGCACACTCGCGCATCGGCCGGAGCCACGAGTGCGCGGTTGGTGACCGTAGCGGTCACCAACCGTTCCCTTGAAGTTTGAAGGGACGCCCAATACGGCGAAGCGTACCGCACGGCGCCGGCCCCGAGAAGGGTCAGAAGGCCGCCCAGGTCTCAACCCCGGCGGGATCGGGTTTCGGGGGAACCACGCGCTCGTGCACGCAGGGCAAGGTCTCAACCCCCCGCCGCAGCGAGCCACGAGGCAGCGGCACCCCTCCCTCTCCAACAAACGGCCGGACCAGGCCCGGACCCGGTCGAAACCTGAACCGGAAACTCCTCGTAGGTCCGACCATGATGGGCAACGCCATCCGGTCGCGGAGTCGGGACCCGGAGCGCGAATGGTCGGCCTCAGGGGCCTCCTTCGCGGGAGCCCGGAACAACAGCCAAGGGAAGGAGGGGAGGACGATGACGACGACGACCTGGGCGGAGCAGCCCGCCACGCACGAAACCCGAGGGGGGCCGAAGCTCCGACCGGGTCGGAACCGCCCGGTACACCGAGCTGGTGGGGCCCCGGTACACCCAGCCGGTGAGGGCCCGGTACTCCCAACCGGTGGGGGCCCGCTACGCCAGGCCGGTGGGAGCCCGGTACGCCCAGCTGGTGAGGGTCGGGAACGCCCAGCCGGTGGGGGCCCGCTACGCCCAGCCGGTGAGGGCCGGGAACGCCAGGCCGGTGAGCGCCCAAGCCGCCAGGCCGGATCGTGGGGGGCACTCCTCCTCGCCGCCGCGGCCCTCGCCCTTCTCCTCCCCTCGCCGGGGGCGGGGGTGGTGCCCGGGGCCGGGTGGGATTCCGCCAGCACGATCCGGGCCCAGCCCGCCGGCCCCGGCGACGATCCCCGGGAGCGCCGGAGCCTCCCGGCCGTGCGCCTCCAGGGCCCGCCCCCCACCATCGACGGGAATCTCGATGACCCGGCATGGGCGCAGGCACCGGTGGCCGGGGACTTCACCCAGCTCGAACCCTCCCCGGGGGCCCCGGCGTCCGAGCGTACGGAGGTCCGCATCCTCTACGACGACCAGGCCCTCTACGTGGCCTTCCGCGCATGGGACCGGAGCCCCGACTCCATCGCGGCCCAGCTCACCCGCCGGGGCGAGTCCTCGCACTCGGATCGGGTGCACGTCATCGTGGACTCCTACCACGACCGGCGCACCGCCTTCCACTTCGCGGTGAACCCCCGGGGGGTCAAGTTCGACAGCTACCGCTTCGACGACACCCGGGAGGACGCGGGGTGGACGGCCGTATGGGATGCGGCCACCCGGATCGACGAGGAGGGGTGGACGGCGGAGTTCCGCATTCCCCTTTCCCAGCTCCGGTTCTCCGGCGCCCCCCTGCAGGACTGGGGGATCAACTTCGGCCGCGATGTGGCCCGGCGAAACGAGACCTCGCTCTGGGCCCCCTTCACCCCCGACGACAACGCCGTGGTCTCCCGCTCCGGCACGCTGGAGGGGCTTCGCGACCTCCCGCGGAGCCGGCGCGTGGAGCTTCAGCCCTACACGGTGGCCCGCCTCCGTCGCGCTCCCGGAGATCCGGCCAACCCGTTCTACCAGAAGAACGACCGCGCCATGGAGGCGGGTGCCGATCTGAAGCTGGGCATCACGAACAACCTGACCCTCGACCTGACGGTGAACCCGGACTTCGGCCAGGTGGAGGCCGACCCCGCCCAGGTGAACCTCACGGCCTTCGAGACCTTTCTTCCGGAACGGCGTCCCTTCTTCCTGGAGGGAGCGGGGATCTTCCGCTTCGGCATCGGGGTGGGCGACGGCGATGGCGAGAACCAGCAGCTCTTCTACTCGCGGCGAATCGGACGCGCCCCCCAGGGGGCCTCGCCCTCGGGTCCGGGCGGGGTGCAGGGATGGGTGGATCGACCGGGGCAGACCCGGATCCTGAGCGCTGCCAAGCTCTCGGGGAAGACCGAGACCGGGTGGTCCATCGGGGCGCTTCACGCCCTGACCGGGTCGGAGGAGGCGCGGTTCGCCGGCGTCGACGGATCCCGGACCTCCCGCACGGTGGAGCCCCTTTCCAATGCCTCCATGCTCCGCATCCAGCGGGATCTTCGGGGTGGAGAGAGCGCCGTGGGAGGGATCGTGACCACCCTCTTCCGCGACGGCGACGCCGCCGAGGCGCTGGGCCTCCGGGACCGGGCGCTGGCGGGCGGGGTCGATCTCCGGCATCGCTTCCTCGGGGGCGATGCAGACCTCAGGGCCTACCTTCTTGCCTCCCATGTGGCCGGGAGCCCGGGGGCGATTCTCGCCACGCAGCGCTCCTCCGCCCGGTACTACCAGCGCCCCGACGCCGATCACCTGACCCTCGACCCCGAGGCCACCTCCCTCACCGGGCTGAGCGGGCACCTGGAGATCTTCAAGGGCGGAGGGGGACCCTGGCGCTTCGCCACCATCACCCAGTTCCGGACCCCGGGGTTCGAGGTCAATGACCTGGGCTTCATGCCCCAGGCCGGGTACACCCAGCAGGTGGGGTACGTGGGGTACCGCCGCAACCGGGCGGGGGCCCACTTCCGGAACTGGGGCGTGAATGTGAACGGCTGGTCCGAATGGACCTCCGGATGGGAGCGGATCAATGTGGGCGGAAACGTGAACGCCCAGGCCACCCTCCTGAACAACTGGAATGGATGGACGGGGATCAACATGAACCGGGGAGGGCTGAACCCCACCCTTCTCCGGGGAGGCCCCGCCTTCCGCACCGACCCCTCCTGGAACGGCTGGTACGGGGTGGGAAGCGATCCCCGCCGCGACCTCCAGGTGAGTGCGAGCCACAACTGGTCCGTCCGGCCCGAATCGGACTCCTGGAGCCACAATGTTTCGGTGAACACCCGGTGGCGTCCCTCCGAGCGGGCATCGGTTCGGGTCGGGCCCTTCCTGACGGTGCGCGAGGAGGATCGCCAGTGGATCGGTCGCATCCCCGTGGCAGGAGAAGACACCTTCCTCTTCGCGCGCATGGAGCAGACATCGGTGGGGCTCACCGCCCGGATCGACATGGCCCTGACCCCTGAACTCACCCTGCAGCTCTACGGGCAGCCCTTCCTTTCGACCCAGGGATTCGGGGGCTTCAAGGTCGTGGACGACCCCCGGGGAGCCCGGTATGCGGACCGCTTCCGTTCCCTCGATGCCACGCGCGTCGATGCAGGGTGGGAGGCCGACCTGAATGGCGACGGGAACCCCGAGACCTTCCCGGCCCCCGATTTCCGGGTGGCCCAGTTCCGTTCCAACGCGGTGCTGCGCTGGGAGTACCGCCCGGGCTCGACCCTCTTCGTGGTCTGGGGGCAGGCACGGGACGATGCCGCCCCCGACGGCACCTTCCACTTCGGCGACGGTGTGCGCGGGCTCTTCGACCAGCGCCCGGACAACGTGCTCATGGTGAAGCTCTCGTACTGGCTGAACCCCTGACGTCCTGAGCCGGCGCGGAGGGGGGCGATCCCCGAAGGAACGCAGGCCCGCGGGTGGGGGATGCCACCAACCGGGGACGAAGGTCCGGCGCTGAACGAAGGCGTTGCCTCCGGCCGGGGAAGAGGATCCGGCTCTGAGGGAAAGCGACGCCTCCGACCGGGGAAGAGGATCCGGCGCTGAGGGAGGGCGACGCCACCGACCGGGGACGAAGGTCCGGCCCCGACGGAGGGGCGGAGGAGGAGGAGCGAGGGCCCGGGGCCACGCGGACGAGGGCCACGAACTGCGCGACCGGGAACCAGGGGCCACGAAGGGGGCGACTCCCCCTCTCGAGGGCGGCCCGCGACCGAGGTGCACGGTCGCGGGTCGCCCTTCCATAACGTTCAGTTCATTCAGTCTTGACTGAACGATCAAAATGCACCACCCTTCACAAGGCTCCCGCACCCGCCTTCGAAATCCCGCGCCCGCTGTCGAAATCCCGCACCCCCCTGTCGATTCCCCTGCGCCCCGAGCGACCACGCATGCAAGAACCCTCGCCCCTTCATCCCGGCATCCAGCGCTTCATCGAGGCCATGGGGGTGCAGGCCGAATCCGACGGACTCCCGCGCACGGCGGGGCGCATTCTGGGATACCTGGTGACCGCTGAACACCCCGCATCTCTCGACCAGATTGCCGACGCCCTCCAGGTGAGCCGGGCGTCGGTGAGCACGAACGCTCGCCTCATGGAGCAGATCGGAGCGGCAGAACGGGTCTCCCTCCCCGGAGATCGACGGGACTACTACGCACTCGCCAGCGGGTTTCCCGATCGCTTCTTCGCCTTCACCCGGAGGCGCACCCAGGGCAAGCTCGCGCTGGCCCGGGAGGCCCTGGACGCGATTCCCGAGGAGGCGACGGTGGCCCGGGAGCGCATCGGAATCTGGCTCGAGTTCCACGCCTTCCTCCTCGACGAACTGGACCGGGTCTCGGCCAACTGGAAGCAGCGGTTCCGCGACCTCCACGCCTCGACCCCCGACCCCCGATGATGACGCCATTCCTCGCGGCACCTCGCCTCTCTCGGCGCTCCATTCCTCACGCGCCCCGATCTCCGGGTCTCCTCCTCGCGACCTCCCTGGCCCTCGTGGCGGCGACCCTGGCTGCCCCTGCCCTCCCGGTGGCGGCCCAGGAGGCACGCACCCCCCTTTCCCTGGCCGAGGCGGAGCGACGCGCCCTCGAGTTCGGGGAGGAGGTCGCCCTCGTGCGCGAGCGGATCGGGCAGGCCGAAAGCGAAATCACCCAGGTGCGTTCCGGGGCCCTCCCCGAGATCACGGCGAACGTCTCGTACAACCGGGCCATCCGGACCCTCTTCGACGACCTCCTCGTGGCCCCCACGGCGAATGGGGACAATGGCGAGGGGAATGGTGCGGAGAACCCCTTTGCCGACCTCCCCTTCGGTCGCCCCAACACCTGGACGGCCGGGGTTCGCGTGACCCAGCCCCTCTATGCCGCCGGGCGGGTGGCCATCGGGCTCGACATTGCCGACAAGGTGCGGGAGAGCCTGCAGCTCGAACTGGCCGAGACCGAGGCCGAAGTCCGGCTCCAGGTGCGGGAAGCCTACTTCCAGGCCGTCTTCACCGAACTCCTCGTGGAGATCGCCGAGGAGGCCTATGCCCTGGCCGACGACCAGCTCCGCCAGGTCCAGGGCTTCCGGGAACAGGGGATCGCCTCCGAGCTCGATGTGCTCACCGCCCGGGTCGAGCGCGACAACCTGGAGCCCCAGGTGGTCGAGGCCCGGAACGGGGCCCGCCTCGCCCGCCTGGACCTTCTTCGCCTGGTCCAGCTCCCCTCCGACACCGAACTCCGCCTCACCACGCCTCTCGAGGCCGAGCTCGCCGGGGTGGAGGACGAGGTGCTGCGCCAGGCCCTCGAGGCCCGCGCCCTCCTCCAGGCCGCCCGCACACGGATCCGCATCGAGGAAGACCAGGTGCGCCTTGCCCGCTCCGGGTATCGCCCCACCGCCGGCGCCTTTCTCGACCTGGGGTGGCAGGCCTTTCCCGCCACCGTCTTCCCGGCCGATGGCGGGTGGCGGGAGGAGTGGAATGCCGGGTTCCAGGTCTCCATTCCCATCTTCAACGGCTTCCGGACCCGGGCCGAGGTCGAGGGGGCCCGCTCCGGCGTCCGGCAGGCCGAACTGGAGCGCTCCCAGCTCCAGGAGGGCCTCTCCCTCGAACTCGAGGGACGCCTGGCCGAGCTGGAGGCCGTTCTCACCCAGGTGGAGGCACGCCGCGGCACGGTGGAGGAGGCGCGGCGCGCAGTGGAACTCGCCGAGCTTCGCTTCGCCGCCGGATCGGGAACGGCCCTCGAACTCTCCAACACCCGACTCCTCCTGCAGCAGGCCCGGGTGAATGAGGTGGAGGCCCTGCTGCGCTACGTGACGACTCTCGCCCGCCTGGAGCGGGCCAGCGGGGGAGCGGTCTCCCTCGTTGCCGACCGACTGAACGGATACGACGCACCATGACGACCAAGAGCGAGAAGCGCGGCGGCCTGGGCACCACCGGCTGGGTTCTCCTGGCCCTGGGGGTGGTTCTGGCCAGCATCTTCGTCCTTCGCCTGGTTCAGCTCTCCGCCGAGGAGGAGCCGGCCCCCACCGTGGACGAGATCCGCTCCCAGGACGGGATCCCCGTGGTGGTGGGAGAGGCGGAGGAGGGCGATCTGGACGTCTGGCGCACCTTCACCGGCACGGTGACGGGCGACCGGGAGTCGGTGGTCCGGGCCCGGAGCGACGACGAGATCCGGGAGGTCCGGGTCCGGGTGGGAGACCGGGTGGGCGCAGGCCAGCTCCTGGTCCGCCAGTCGGGCCAGTCGGCCGATGCCCGGGTGCGCCAGGCCGATGCCGCCCTCCAGCAGGCCGAGCGGCGGGTCGATCGCCTCCGCCCTCTCTGGGAGGCCGGGGCCCTCTCCGACCAGGACTGGGAAGATGCCAACACCCAGCTCGAGCTGGCCCGGGCCGACCGGGAGGCGCTGGCGGGAACCACCGACGGTACGGCCCCCATTGCCGGGATCGTCTCGGAACTCCCGGCGCGGGTCGGAATGATCCCGAGCCAGGGCGACCCCCTGGTCCGGATCGTCGATGACCGGGCGTGGCGCATCCCCCTGCGCATGAGCCCCGAGCAGGCCGCCGAGATGGAGGTGGGCCAGGAGGCCCGGGTGGGATCGGGCGACGACGCCCCCCGGGGCCGGGTGGACCGGGTCACCCTCCAGGCCGACCCCCGCTCCCGCCTGGTGGAGGTGGATGTTCGCCTCGACGGCGCTGCGGCATCGGGAGTCCGCCCCGGGAGCTTTGCCACCGTCCGGATCCTCGTGGACCGGAGCGAGGGGGTGGTGCGCATTCCCCGCACCGCCCTGCGCACGGAAGGCGTCTGGGTCCTGAACGGCGAGGACCGGGTGGAACTCCGCGAGGTGGAGGTGGGCCTCCGGGGTGAGGACTGGGTGGAGATCGTCTCCGGGGTGCGCGCCGGGGAGCGGGTGGTGACCGAGGGGACGCGCCTCCTCTCCGACGGGGCCCGTGCCCGGGTGGTGGACTGATGTTCCGCTTCCTTCCCCGCCTCGCGGTCCAGCGCCCCGTGCTGGCCACGATGCTCATCGTGATCTTCGTGGTCCTGGGGGCCTTCTCCTTCTTCCAGCTCCGCACCGACCTCTACCCCGACGTGGAGTTCCCGGTGGTCACCGTGACCACCGTCTACCCCGGGGCAGGGCCCGAGGAGGTGGCGGTCCAGGTCACCGAGCCCATCGAGGACGCGGTCTCGAACATCGCGAACCTCGACCAGCTCACCTCCTTCAGTCGCGACAACCTCTCCATTGTCATTCTCCAGTTCGAGCTGGAGGTCGACGCCGACCTGGCCGCCATCGATGTGAAGGACCAGGTGGATGCCATTCGGGCCATGCTTCCCTCCGATGCGGAAGCCCCGGTGGTGCAGAAGTTCGACATCGACGCCTTCCCCATCATGCAGGTGGCCCTCTCCGGGCCCCAGGGGGCGGACCGTCTCTTCGACCTGGCCGACGACCAGATCCGGGAGCGCCTCTCCCGGGTCGACGGGGTGGCCGATGTGAGCGTGGTGGGCGGACGGGTCCGGGAGGTGGAGGTGACCGTCCTCCCCGACCGCCTCGAGGCCTTCGACCTGGCCGTGGACGACGTGGTCGGGCTCATCCGCTCCGAGAACGTGGTCATTCCGGGAGGGCGGATCGAAAACCCGGACCAGGCCACCTCCGTTCGCATTACCGGCGAATACCGGGAGATCCGCGAACTGGAAGACCTTCGCCTCTTCCTTCCCGAAGGAGAGGTGATCCGCCTTGGAGACGTGGCCGAGGTACAGGAGGGGTACGGGGACCGGACCCAGCTGGCCCGCTCCCAGGGCTCGTCGGCGGTTTCCATTTCCATTCAGAAGCAGGCCGATGCGAACACGGTGACCACGGTGGAGGGGGTCCGGGCCGAGCTGGACCGGATCCGGGCCGAGGTCCTCCCCCCCGAGGCCGAACTCGTGGTGGTGCAGGACGGGAGCGAGTTCATCGAAGACGCCATTGCCGACGTGCTCTCGGCCATTGTCATCGGGATCCTCCTCACCACCCTCATCCTCTTCCTCTTCCTCCACTCCTGGCGGGGAACGCTGGTGGCGGCGCTGGCCATGCCCGCCACGATCATCTCCACCTTCCTCCTCCTGAACCAGGCGGGCTTCACCCTCAACGTGATGACCCTCCTGGCCCTGGGGGTCACGGTGGGAATTCTCGTCACGAACACGATCGTGGTGCTGGAGAACATCTACCGCTTCCTGGATCTCGGATACGATCCGGCCGAGGCGGCGGAAGAGGGAACGGCCGAGATCGGGGTGGCGGTAGCGGCCTCGGCCCTCACGAACCTCGTGGTCTTCACCCCCATTGCCTTCATGCGGGGGATCATCGGACAGTTCTTCTACGCCTTCGGGCTGACCGTGGTCTTCGCCACCCTCTTCTCCGTCATCATCTCCTTCATCCTGGCCCCCCTCCTGGCAGCCAAGCTCCTCCGGAAGAACGAGTCGAAGCGGGCCGGGCGGGCCCTTCTGGCCCCCGTCTGGCGGGCCTGGGACCGGGGGTACGGCGGGATCACGCGGAGCTACCGGACGGGGCTCGGGTGGGCCCTGGCCTCGGGGCGAAACGGGTGGGTCGTCATCGGGGCGGTGGTTCTCTTCTTCGTCGGGTCGATCTTCCTCTCCACGCGCTTCGTGGGGGGCGAGTTCCTCCCCAGCGCCGACCAGGGACTCATCCAGGTCGACATCGAGCTCGCCTCCGATGCCTCGCTGGACCGCACCGAACGGGTCGTGGTGGGCTTCGAGCCCCTCCTCCTCGACCTCCCCGAGGTGGAGCGCGTCCTCACCACGGTGGCGGCGGGAAGCGGCTTCATGGCGGCGGCCGAGTCCTCGAACCGGGCCCAGGTCCTCGTGGCCCTTCGCGCCGACCGCGAGCGCTCCACCGAGGAAATGATCCGGGTCATCCGCCCCCTGGCGGCGGGAATCCCCGATGCCGAGGTACAGGTCACCATGGCCGAGGGCTTCGGGCCCGGCGCCGCCGCCGACATTCTCGTGACGGTGTCGGGACCGGGTGACCGGCTGGAGGAGGTCACCGAGCAGGTGACCCGGGCCGTGGCCGAAGTGGAAGGCCTCCTCGACGTGCGGAACACGGTGGAGCAGCCCCGGCAGGAGCTCGTCTTCCGGCCGGACCGGGCGGCCCTTGCCGATGCCGGTCTCACGGTGGCCCAGGTGGGTCAGGCCATCCGGGCGGCGCTGGAGGGTGAAGTGGCGGGAGTCTTCCGGAGCGGAGGCGAGGAAATGGACATCCGGGTCCGGTACCCCTCCGAGGCCCGGCTGCGAACGGAGCAGGTTTCCGAGCTTCGCATCCCCTCCTCCGCAGGGCGCCTCCCCATTACGGCCCTGGGAACGCTGGCCCTCGAAGACACCCCGCCGGCCGTGCGGCGGGAGAACCGCCAGCGGAGCTACGATGTGGAGGCCGACAT
Organism: Gemmatimonadales bacterium; assembly: GCA_050485885.1. GTDB lineage: Bacteria > Gemmatimonadota > Gemmatimonadetes > Longimicrobiales > Gaopeijiaceae > SKNW01. The sequence goes on from JBJHCG010000041.1 coordinate 9,778, forward strand.
CGGCTCGGGGAACCTGGTGGAGCGGGTCCAGGCCATCGAGGCCCGCCTCGCCGAGGAGACCCTCCCCCCGGGGTACAGCTGGCGGGTGGGAGGAGAGTTCGAGGACTTCGGCGACGCCTTCGCCGCCATCCTGGAGGCGCTGGCCCTGGCCATCATCCTCACCTACATCGTGCTGGCCATGATCCTCGAGTCCTTCGTGCGGCCGCTCACGATCATGGTGACCCTTCCCCTGGGGATGGCCGGCGGCTTCCTGGGCCTCATGCTCGCCGGGGTTCCCCTGAACATCTTCGCCATGATGGCGGTGGTCATGCTCGTGGGGATCGTGGTGAACAACGCCATTCTCATTCTGGACTACGCGGGACAGCTTCAGCGCGAGGGGAAGGATGCGGTCACGGCCGTGGGCGAGGCGGCCCCGGTCCGGCTCCGACCCATCATCATGTCGAATGTGGCCATTGCCGTGGCCCTTCTCCCGCAGGCGCTGGGAACCGGCGCCGGGGCGGGCTTCCGGGTGCCCATGGCGGTGGTGACGATCGGGGGCGCCCTCGTGGCCGCCGTCTTCACCCTCTTCCTCATTCCGGTCATCTACGTGAAGTCCGAGGCCATGGTCGACCGGATCCGTGCGCGCTACACGGCGATCTCCGCCCGCCTCACCGGGGACGACGGCGAGGAGGAGGCCTTCGACGCGGCCCGGGTCCGTTAGGGTCCCAGGCCCCCGCCCTCAGCCCCGCGATGCCTCGAAGAGCGCCTCCAGGGCGTCGGGGTCCGTGGGGAGGGCGGCGGTGAGGTTCTCGGGGCCGTCGTCCGTCACGAGAATGTCGTCTTCGATGCGGATGCCCAGCCCCCTGAAGCGGGCCGCGGGGTCGGGGGTCGGAAGGTCGACCCCCGGGAGGAACCCCTCGGGCGGAAGGTAGAGCCCGGGCTCCACCGTGAGGACCATGCCGGCCTCCAGGGGGCGGGGTTCGCCCTCCACGACCTGGTCTCCCGGGTCGTGGGTGTCGAGGCCGAGCCAGTGGGAGGTGCGGTGGGGGAAGAAGGGGCGCACCGCGTCTTCGGCGAGGAGGAGCTCCGGGTCTCCCTCCAGGACCCCCAGCGCGACGAGTCCCTCGGTGAGGACCCGGGCCGCGGCCTCGTGCACCCCCTGCAGGGTGCGCCCCGGGCGGCATGCCTCCACCGCCGTGGCCCGGGCGGCCTCCACCACCTCGTAGAGATCCCTCTGCTCGGGGGTGAATCGTCCCCCCACGGGAAGGGTCCGGGTTACGTCGCCGGCATAGAGGCGGGCCTCCGCCCCGGCATCCACGAGGAGGAGTTCTCCGCGCTTCAGGGGAGCGGCGTTGGCCGTGTAGTGGAGGATGCAGGCATGCTTTCCCCCGGCCACGATGGGGGCGAAGGCGGGCCCCGATCCCCCGTTTCGCCGAAAGGCTCGAAGGAGCTCGGCCTCGGCCTCGGCCTCGGTCCGGACCTCCCCCCGGGAGAGGGCGGCGACGAGGTTCCTGAACCCCTCCACCGTTGCATGGGCCGCACCCCGCAGGGCCCGGATCTCCTCCTCGTCCTTCCGGAGCCGGAGTTCGTCCAGGATCCCCCCCGGGTCCACGATTCCCCGGGGCCCGGCCCCGGTGCGAGCGCCTCGGGCCCGGGCATGGGCCAGGGCGGCCAGGAGCGCACGGAAGACGACGCCCCCCAGTCGGTCGGCACCGGCCCGGGCCTCGGAGAGGCGGGCATGGATCCGGTCGGCCCCGGCCAGGAGCCCCGCCAGCTCCCCCTCGAGGCGCTCCAGGGGGCGCACATCGTCCATTCCCAGAAGGGCGGCCGCTCCCTCCGGGCCATGGCGAACCCCCGTCCACCGCTCCTCCTCGGCGTTGCGGGGGGCCACGTACAGGACCGTCCTGGATTCATCGGCGAAGCCCCGGAGCACGAGGACCGCCTCGGGCTCGATCCACCCCGTGAGGTGGAAGAGCTCGGAGTCGGGGCGGTAGGCGAGCTCCGAATCGCCGCTGCGATGGAGGCGGGGGGCCGAGACCAGGACCATGGCCCCTTCCCCGAGGAACCCCAGAACCCGGGTCCGGCGAAGGAGGAAGGTATCGGAGGAGAATCCGTGCATGGGAACAGGTCGGACGAGGGCGGGTGAGTAAAGGAGAGGGGTGCGCCGGCCGGGAGAACGTAGCCATCCCTTCTCCCCGATGCGACCCGTGCAACCCGCGCCCCGACCCGCGCCCGGAGGAGGCGCAGCGAACCGGGCCCTCCAGGCGTCCCCTTCCATGGTCCCCTTCGAACCCCGTGGCGGTTCACGGCCGCGAGGGACCCCCTTTCCCCCGATCCCACGCATCCCCCCTCGACACCCCCGCTCCGCCGGACCACATTGCCTTCTCCCCTCCTCCGGCACCTGCGCTCCGCCTCACCCTTCCGACCTCCGCCCCTGTGACGCTTCCCCCCTCGCCCTCGGCCTCCGCCCTTCCCCCGGCACCTTCCCGTGCCGGCGTCCGGGCCCCCCACCACGCTCGTGCCGCAGGCATGGGAGCGATTCTGGCCTTCACCGCCCTGGCCGGGGCAGCCCCGTGGACCCCCGCCGCCCTGGCCTCGGGGGCTCCCACCATGGCGGAGGGACACCCCTCCGCCCCCGCGGGCGTGAGCAGCCTCGCTCCCGACACGATCCCACCGGACACCCTCCCGCCGGCCCGGCCGCGCGCGGACACGATCTCGGCGGACACGATCCCGGTGGACACGATCCCCACGGACACGATCGAGGGAGATCCCGGCCGGCCCCGGCCGGCGGCGCCCGACACCCTGGATCCCATTCCGGTGGCGGGGGTGGTGGTCAACATTCTCCGGAGCCCGATCCGGGTGGACCGCGCACCCTTCGCCGTCTCGGTCATCGACGAGGAAATCCTGAGCCGGGGCCGGTCGGCCTCCTCCATCGAGGAAGCCCTGCACGGCCTCCCGGGCGTGCAGGTGCAGAACCGCTTCAACGACGCCGTGGGCGAGCAGATCTCGATCCGGGGCTTCGGAGCCCGTTCCGGATTTGGGGTCCGGGGCATTCGCATCCTCGTGGATGGCATCCCCGCCACCCTCCCCGACGGACAGTCCTCCCTGGACCACCTGGACCTGGGCTCCCTGGGCCGGGTCGAGGCCCTCCGGGGCCCCGGTGCCGCCCTCTACGGAAACGCCGCCGGGGGGGTCCTCAACTTCACCAGCCGGGCTCCCTCTGCGGCATGGCTCCGTCCGGAGGTGCGCTGGATGCAGGGGAACGACGGGATGGCCCGGCTCCAGGCCACGACCTCGGGAACGGTAGGAGGCACGCAGTATCTGGTGAGCGCCTCCCGGTACGACCGGGACGGCTTCCGGACCCGGGTGGGAGGCGCCCCGGGAGAGGTGTACGGCCTGACCCGACGGGACCAGGTCAACGCTACCCTGACCCTTCCCCTCCTCCAGGGCGAACTCCGGGTCACGGCGAACCATCTGGACCTGGCCTCCGAGAACCCCGGTTCCCTCAGCCTGGCCGACCTGGAGCTGGAGGACCGGCGGGCCTTTCCCGGCAACGTGAACCAGGGCACGCGAAAGGACGTGCGCCAGGATCAGCTCGGCGTCTCGTGGGAGGGGCCGGTGGGAAGCCGCGTGCTGGAGATGGCCGCCTACGGGATCCGGCGGGAGCTCTGGAACCCCATCCCCTCGGCCATCGTGGACCTGGACCGGGAGGCCGGGGGGATTCGTGCCACCCTTCGAACCGAGCGGGCGGGCCCCTCCGGGAACGTGTGGTGGGCCGTGGGTGCGGAGACCGACTTCCAGCGCGACGAACGCCGGAACTTCACCAACAGCGCGGGGGAGCCCGGGAGCCTGACCCTCGATCAGCGGGAGCGCGTCACGGGGGGAGCGATCTTCGTGCAGGCCCTCCTTCCCATCAACGATGTGGTCGATGTCATGACCGGACTCCGGTACGACCGGATCCGCTTTGCCGCCGACGACCGGATCACCCGGGACCCGGGCGATCCGGTGGACACCGGGGCCCGGACCCTGGACTCGGCCTCCCCCTCCTTCGGGATCCATGCCAACATCGCGCCGGCGCTGGGGGCCTACATGAACCTCTCCACCGCCTTCGAGACCCCCACCACCACCGAACTCGCAAACCGCCCCGACGGCGCGGGCGGGTTCAACCCCGAAATCGAACCCCAGGTGGGGATTACCGGGGAGGTGGGCGCCCGCGGGATCCTGGGCGACGTGGCCGCATGGGAGTTCGCCTTCTTCCACACCGTGCTTTACAACGAACTCGTGCCCTTCGAGGTCGAAGGGGCGCCGGGGCGCCGGTACTTCCGGAACTCGGGACGCTCCCAGCGCGACGGGATCGAGGCCACCCTCCAGCTCTCTCCCGATCCGTCGGTCCGGGCCCGCGTCACCGTCTCCACGAACCGGGCGGTTTTCCGGGACTACGTGGTGGACGACGTGGACTTCTCCGGAAACCGGGTCCCCGGAATCGCCCCGCACCGGGTGGAGGGGATCCTCCGCCTGGGGCCCGGGAGCTGGTTCCTCGAGCTCCGGGGGGAGGCCATGGCAGCCATCCCGGCCAACGACGCGAACGACGCCGAGGCCCCTTCCCGCCGGATTCTCGACTTCCGGGCGGGCGCCAACGAGGTGTCGCTCGGGGGACTCCGGCTGAGTCCCTTCGTGGGGGTCACGAACGTCTACGATGTCTTCTACACGAGCTCGGTTTCGGTGAATGCCTTCGGGGCCCGCTACTTCGAGCCGGGGCCGGCCCGAGGCGTGTACTTCGGGACCACGCTCGCCTTCGAGGGGGGAGGGCCATGACCCCTGGCCCCGCTCCGACGGACGGGAGCGCCACCGGAGGGGACGGCGCCTCCGGCACGGTTCCGCCCCCCGTGACCGACCGCCTCCGGGCCGCCGCCCTCCCCCTCTGGGAGGCCCAGCTCCAGCACCCCTTCGTGCGCGGGATCGGCGACGGCACCCTGGAGGAGGCCCGCTTTCGACGCTGGGTCCTCCAGGACTACGGGTACCTCCGGGAGTATGCCCGGGTCTTCGCCTGGGCCGTGGCCCGCTCCGACAACCTGGCCTCCATGGGGTGGTTCGCGAAGGTCCTCGACCTGACGCTCAACACCGAAATGGCCCTTCACCGGAAGTACGCCGCCCGCTTCGGAATCTCGCCCGAAGCGCTGGAGGCTGAACCCATGTGGCCCACCACCCGGGCCTACACCGACTTCCTCGTGCGTACCGCCGCCGACGGCGACATGGCCGACCTCCTCGCCGCCCTCCTCCCCTGTGCCTGGGGGTACCTCGTGGTGGGAGAGGCCCTGGCGCAGGCCCCTCGGCCCGCCGACGCCCGGTATGCGGAGTGGATCGACCAGTACGCCTCCGAGGAATTCGCCGAAGCCACGGCCTGGCTCAGGAGCGAGCTGGACCGGGTGGCCGCCGGCGCCACCGAGGCCGGGCTCCGGCGCCTCGAGGAGATCTTCGTGCTCTCTTCCCGCTACGAGCTCCGGTTCTGGGAAATGTGCTGGGCGGGAGAGTCCTGGGCGGGGGAATCCGGGCGGTAGGGACGAGTCGGGACCCGACGACAGACGCGTCGGCACCCGAAGGTGGAGCGGAGCAGGAAGACGCTCGCGGCCCGGGGACGATGTCCGGGGGGACGATGTCAGGGAAGGGCGGCCCGCCCCTCCCGCGCACACGCCCCTACCCGCCCACCACGCAGAAGGTCGGGTCCTCCCGCACCACCAGGGCATTGACCACCGACCGCGGACCGCCCAGGTCCGAGGGGCGATTCACCACCCGTCCCCCCACGACCATGGTGGACGATCCCCCGCCATCGAGGTTCAGCGCCTCCCTCGCACCCAGGGTGCGAAAGAGATGGGTGAACTCCTCCAGCGTCATCCCCTCGGAGGTCCCCTCCCTCCGCCCATCGGCCACGGCCACCCAGAGGCGCTCGCGTTCCGGGTCCCACCCCACCCCGGTCCTGGGATGCCGCTGGGCCGAAAAGCCCGGGCGTTCCTCGGCCTCCAGATCGCCCACCACCTCCCCCCCCTCCAGGAGAGAGGGGAAGCCGGCCACGAGCTCGGTGAGGCCATCGGGGATTCCCCGCACGAGGGACCAGTCGCCCACCCGAAGGGTGTCGCCTTCCCACTGCACGGCCCCCACCCGGGGCGGCTCCCCCGGCCGCCACGCGAAGACGGGGCGGGCCGTCCGGCCCCGAAGGGCCCCCGCCGAGGCCTCGGCCCCGATGGCCCGGTTCTCGTCGGAGTAGAAGTCGCCATTCACCGCTGCCAGGACCCCCGGGCCCGCCCCCCGGGCGAGTTCCGACACGGTGCGGCGGTCGCCCCCCTCCGGATCGAGTCCCACCACCTGGAAGCCCACCTGGCAGAGCCGGGTGTCCACCTCCAGGAGATGAACCGTCCAGGGCTCCGAGGCACCCTGGAAGAAGCGGTACGTCACCCCCGAAGAAAGGACTTCCATCCCCACCCGCGCCGGGTCCAGGAAGGCCACCGTCTCGGGGGGGAGGCCGTCGAGGGGGTCCACCCCTTCGCATCCCCCCATCCCTCCCAGGGCGAGCGCGCCCAGAAGGGCAAGCCAGGGAAGGCGCACGGCCCTCCCCTTCCCTCCCCGCGCCTCCCTCCCTGCGTTAGCTTGGCGGGGGCCGCCGAACGGCCCGGACCTCTTCCGACTTGCGTGTTCCATGCCTTCCCTTCCCATCCTCCTCGTCCTCGCAGGGCTCCTCGCGCTCCCCGGACTCGCCGGGGCCCAGGACCCGACCGGCGATCCCCTCCCCGACCGGGGCGAGATCCGGCTGGGAGTCACCCTGGGGGGTACGGGGTTCGTCGGCCTCCAGGCGGAATATCGCCGCGGAGGGTGGTCGGGTGAACTGACGGTGGGAACGATCACCTTCCGGGAGGCCTCGGTTTCGGTGGTGGGCAAGCGGTACCTCGGGGAGGGACGCTTCCGCCCCTTCGTCGGCGCCGGCCTCTGGAGTCTCACGGCGTGGACGGAAGACGGGAGTGGCTCCATTCTCATTGCCCGGGTCCCCCTGGGGGTGGAGTGGCAGATGACCGAGGGCAACGCCCTGGGGCTCGAGGTGGGAATGAACCGGGCCCTGGCGGTGAACCGTCTCGACCCGGAAGACGACACCCCTCCGAACACGACTGTGGTCCCCCTCCCCGGCCTGCACTACCGGTACGGCTGGCGTCCCTGAGGGGCGCCGGGTCTTCAGAACCCCCGATCCTCCGCTTCGTCCCACCCCTCCTCGGCCCAGAAGGCGTCCTCCGCCTCCCGGGCCGCATCTTCATCGAGGGGCTCGTCCTCCTCCTCGAGGGAGGCCCGCCAGGGCTCCTCCTCCAGGGCCCGGGGATCGTCGTACCCTCGCTTGCGCCGTCCCATGGCCACGACGCCGCCCACGAGCACAATCAGGGTGAAGAGGAGGAAGAGGACGTCCATGGCCTGTTATCCTTCCGAGGGGGTCATCCCCACGTACTTGAGACCGCTCCCCGTGTTGAAGAGGACCACCTCGTCGTCGGGGGTGAGAACCCCCGAGGCCAGGAGAGGCGGCACGGCCGCCGCCACCGCACCTCCTTCCGGCGCGGCAAAGATCCCGGTATCGGCCCCCATCGCCTCCACCCAGTGGGCCATGGCCGCGTCCTTCACGGCCACCGCCGCCCCCCCGGAGGCCCGCACCGCCCGCAGAATCAGGAAATCCCCCACCGCCGAGGGAACCCGGAGTCCCGAGGCGTAGGTGGTGGCACCGTCCCAGAAGCCGGCCTCCTCCACCCCGGCCTCGAAGGCCCGCACGATGGGCGCACACCCCGCGGCCTGCACCGAGATCATCTTCGGACGCGCTCCGTCGATCCACCCCAGCGCCTCCATTTCGTCGAAGGCCTTCCACATCCCGATGAGCCCCGTCCCTCCCCCGGTGGGATAGACGATGGCATGGGGCAGACGCCCTCCGAGCTGCTCGAAGAGCTCGTACCCCATGGTCTTCTTCCCCTCGACCCGGTAGGGCTCCTTCAGGGTGGAGAGATCCCACCACCCCTCCCGTGCCACCCCCTCCCGCACGATCCGCCCGCAGTCCGAGATGAGGCCGTCCACCAGGGTGAGGTGGGCCCCCAGCGCCCGGATCTCCTCCACGATGGGGGCCGGGGTGTCCCGGGGCGCGAACACATGCACCGGGAGCCCGGCCGCCGCCCCGTAGGCCGCCGCCGCACCTCCCGCATTGCCGGCGGTGGGGAGGGCCAGGGCCCGCGCCCCCAGCTCCACTGCACGGGATACGGCCAGCGCCATTCCCCGGGCCTTGAAGGAGCCGGTGGGATTCTGCCCCTCATCCTTCACATGGCAGCGCGCCACCCCCAGTCGCTTCGCCAGCCGCGGCGCCTCCAGGAGGGGCGTCCACCCCTCTCCCAGGGTGATCTTCGCCGCCGGGTCCCGCACCGGGAGGACCGGGGCGTACCGCCAGAGATCCGCCCGCGCCCCCTCCAGGCTCGCCGGGGTGAAATTCCCCCGGAGGGCGTCCAGGTCGTACCGGGCAAAGAGGGGTGCGCCTGCCGGGGAGAGTCCGTGGAGCACCTCGCTCTCGAAGGCTTCGCCTGTTCGCGTGCAGGCCAGGTGCGTGGCCCCGCTGGAGAATGCGGGGGGGCGGGGGGGAGGGGACGTCATGGGCGCGTTCGGGGGGAAGGGGGTGGATCCTGGCCCGGCCCACGCCCTCCTCCCTCCCTCATGAGCCGGACCCCGGCGTAGAGGAGGAGGAGGGCCAGGGGGAGGAGAAGGACGGGGGGGGACGCCTCCGCATCGCCCGCGACCTCCCGGGTGGCCGGGAGCACGGAGAGGAGGAGGATGGCGGCGTTGTTCACGAAATGGAGGAGGATCCCCAGGAAGAGGGATCGGGACTCCCAGACGACCCAGGCCAGGACCACCCCGAGCCAGGCGGTGGGAAGAAAGCGGAAGGCGGTTCCGGGCGCCAGGTGGAAGAGCCCGAAGACGAAGCCGCAGAGGAGAATGGCCACCCATCCCGGGAGCCTGGATCCGAATCCGGCCAGAACGGGGCCGCGGAAGAGAGTCTCCTCGGCCACCGCCGGAACGAGGGCCGCCATGAAGAGGAGCCAGAGAAGGCGGAGGGGGTCGTCGGCCACGAGGAGCGCGCTCATGGCCTCGAGCATCTCGGTGGGGACCTCGATGACGAAGGCCTGGGCCCAGGCCAGGAACCAGGCGATGGGGGTGGCCCCGGCCAGGAGGATCATCCCCCCCAGCACCTGATGCCGGGCCGGGCGGCGCAGCGAGAGGGTGCGCACCGGGTCGTATCCCCCGGCCCGGACAAAGAAGAGGGCCGGGAGGAGGAGAAAGGCGATCTGGGCCATGACCAGCCCCGGCTCCCCGAAGAGGAGCTGGAGGGGGACACCCCCCAGCACGTACAGGAAGGCCACCCCCCCCAGGAGGAGGAGGGCCCTCCCGGGGGAGGGGAGGCGGGGGGCGTGTCCTTCGGGGGGTAGCTCCATGGCGGAAGGAGGCTAACCCCGCCCCCACCCCCGCAACAAGACGCAGACGGAGGGGTGCAGCCCTCCTGGCCCCCGGTTCCTCCCCATGCAACCTTCCACCTCCGGCAGACGTCCAAGAAGGCAGGTGATGCATGGGGCATTCAAGGGAGAGGGGATGTCGGAGGCCAACCTGATCGAAGGCGCCGCCCGGGGCGAACCACGCGCCGTGCGTGCCCTCTACGAACGCTATGCCCCCCGGGTCTTCGCGGTGGTGCGGCGCATGGCCGGCGACGACGACCTGGCCCAGGACTGGGCGCAGGAGAGCTGGATCCGGATCTTCCGGGCACTCCCCTCCTTTCGGGGGGAGAGTCGCTTCTCCACCTGGATCCACCGCATTGCCGTGAACACCGCGCTCCAGGCCCTCCGGAGTGCCGGTACCCGCACCCGACGGGAAGGAGAAATGCCCGCCGTGGTCGCCATCCCCCCGCGCACCCGCGACGTCCTCCTGGAGAACCGCCTGGAGTCGGCCCTGGACCAGGTCCCCGAGGGGATGCGGAAGGTGCTCGTCCTCCACGATGTGGAGGGGTACACCCACGAGGAAATCGGATCGCTCCTGGGGATCAACCCCGGAACGTCCAAGTCCCAGCTTTTCAAGGGCCGCGCGAAGATGCGGACCCTTCTGCGCGGCACCGACGCCGCCGACCGGGAAGGAGGAATGGAAGCATGGAACACCTGACCCCCGAGGCCCTTGCCCGCCTCGTCGACGAGCCCCCCACCCCCGAGGAGCGGGGGCACCTGAACCGTTGCCGGCGTTGTCGGGACGAGGTGGACGCCCTCCAGGCCCAGACCCTGGGGCTTTCCCACCTCCCTGATCTGCGCCCCCCCCGAGGCGAGTGGCCCCTCCTGGAAGCCCGCCTTGTGGAGGAGGGACTTCTGAACCCGGTCGCCCTCGCGCCCTCGGCGTTCCCTTCCGCCTCCCCTGTCGGGTCGTTCACCCCCCCGGCCCCCGCGGCGCCGGGAGGGCTATCGTCCTCCCCGGGCGGCCCCCGACCCCGGACCCGGCGGGCCTGGCAGGCCGCGGCGGCGGTGGCCCTCCTCGTCACGGGGGCGGCCGGCGGCGCCGGGGGGGCGCTCGCCTGGGGGGGAGATGCCCCCGTCAGGAGTGGAGACGCGTCCGTTCTCGCCGCCTCCGACGATCCCCTGGCCAGCGTCCCCGTGGCCCTCGGGCTCCATGCCCCCCTTCGCACCCTTTCGGTGGAGGAGGCAGAGGAGGCCGTCCGGATCACCGAGTCCTGGTATCTCGCCGCCCTGCTCCGCTACCGGGACCGGGCCGAGAGCGGGAGCCCGGACCCCTTCTCCCGCTACCTGGCGCTGGAGACCCTCATGGCTGCCGGACAGGTCGCCCTCCGGGAAGCCCCGGCCGACCCCTTCCTCAACGGACTCCTGGTGACGATGAATGCCGAGCGGCAGGCGGCGCTCCAGGGAATCCGCACCGTGAGCAGCGGGGATCCGTCCTCTGCCGAGGGGGGAGAGTGGTTCTGATGCGCATCCCAACGAGGTCCCCGATGCGGAGATGCCCCTGCGCTTCCGACGGGCGGGTTGCACGCCCCTCCCCCCTCGGCGCGGGAGGAGGCATCCGGGCCGAGGCCCCCCTCGGGACACGGTTCAGGGCCCTGGCCAGGGTCCTGCCCGGCATTCTGGGCATGGTCCTCCTTGGCGTCCTGGCCGGCGCCGGACCTCTGGCGCCCGACGGACTGGTGGCCCAGGCCCCCCCGGAGACCCGGAGGGTGCCTGCGACCGTACGTCCCCCCGCCCCCCCTCCTCCCACGGCCGTTTCCTCCCCCCGGCAGGTCGCGCCCCCCGCCGGGTTCGCGGTGCCGCAGGCCACGGCCTTTCCCCCGGGGGTGGCCCTTCCCGGGCGGGGGCCCGGGTGGCTCGGGCTGCGCCTTCAGGTCGTGTACGTCACCGTGGATGGAGCCCGGGGCGGCCTTCAGGCCTGGGAGCTCATCCCCCTCTCAGGCCATGTGCAGGTCGAGGAGGTGATCCGCGGCGGGCCGGCGGAGGGAGCGGGGGTGCGACCGGGCGATCGCCTTCTCCAGATTCAGGGGCGTGAGGCCCTGCGCCTCCTTGAACGGGGGGGGCTCGGGGTCTTCGAACCGGGGGAACGCATCCCCCTTCTCCTCGAGCGCGACGGTCGGCGTTTCACCCTTCCCGTGGTGGCCGCCATGCACCCGGAGTACGAAGCGACCGCCCGGGCCGTGGAGGTAGCGCGGCTTCGGGTGGATTCCATCGGGGCCGTGGTGGCCCGTGAACTCGAGCGGGTTCGGGAGGAAGTGGAGGTCCGGACCCTGACCGGAGCACAGGTGGTGATCCACCGGAGCGAGGTCGAGGGGGGCGTGCGCCCCTCGGTGGCCACGCGGTTCGATGGTGCAGGGACGAGGGGGAGAAATGACGGGGAGGCGGTGGTCCTCGTCCGGCCCTCCTTCCAGATCGACTCCCTCATGCGTCTGCGAAGCGACCGGGCCGGAGCGTCGGCGCCCCCCTCCGGGCCCCAGACCGTCGTTCGCTTCCACTCCCTCCAGGGCGATTCGTGGGCAGGCGCCACCCTGTCCTCCCCGTCGAGGCCCTGGACTTCGTCGGTGGACGGCCGCGAGTCGCTGGCCGAGAGTCCGGCAATGGCCCTTCGGTTCTACGGGGACCGTACCCTCCTCGGGGCCCAGGTCACCCCCCTCAACGCCGGGCTTGCGCGCTACTTCGGAGTGAGAGAGGGGGTCCTCGTGACCGACGTGGTGGAGGGGGCCCCGGCGGACCAGGCCGGGATCCGGTCCGGAGACGTGATCATTGCCCTCCGGTGGCGCACCGGTCGGGTTGACCGTGTCACCGAACTCACCACCCTGCGCGGGGCGGTGACGGAGGGGTGGCGGGCTCCACCCCTCCATGCGCGGGTCGTGCGGGAGGGTCGCACCCTCGAGGTGGAGATCCCCACGGGCTGGTGACCGTCCGCGCGGCGGCCGGTCACTCGTATCGGAGCGCCACGATGGGGTCGAGCTTGGCGGCCCGCTGGGCCGGCCAGATGCCGAAGAAGAGCCCGATTCCCGCCGAAAAGAGGAGGGCCACCACGACGGCCTGGGTGGAAACGGCCGTCTCCCATTCCGCTGCATTGCTCAGGATCTGGGCCCCTCCCCACCCGAGGAGAACGCCCATGATCCCTCCCAGCACGCAGAGGACGAGCGACTCCACCATGAACTGGAAGAGGATGTTCGTGCGCGTGGCCCCGAGGGCCTTCCGGACGCCGATCTCGCGGGTGCGTTCGGTGACGCTCACGAGCATGATGTTCATGATCCCGATCCCCCCCACGAGAAGGGAGACCGCGGCGATCCCGGCCAGGAGGAAGGTGAAGGCCCGGTTCGTTTCGGCAAAGGAGGCCAGGAGGTCGGCCGAGTTCCGGATCTCGAAGTCGGCCGAGGCCCCCGGGGGGAGACGGTGCTCACGGCGGAGGGTGGCGTCGATGATGTCGTAGGCCCGATCCATCTGTCCCGGTCCTTCGTCCACCCTGGCCAGGATGGAGCGGAGGCGGTCCCGCCCCCCGAACACGCGGTACTGGGCCGTGGAAACGGGAATGAAGACCATTTCGTCGGGGCGCACCCACCCCATTTCCCCCTTCTCCTCGAGCACCCCCACCACCTCGAAGGGGGTTCCCCGGATCTGGATCGTCCGACCCACCAGGAGGGGGGCCGGCACATTGAGCCGATCAGGGATTCCGTACCCCACCACCGCCACTCGCCGACGTCCCTCGACCTCGCCCCACTCGAAGGAGCGGCCATGGGCCATGGGCATGTTGTAGATCTCGAAGTAGGAGGGCCAGGTGCCCAGGATCTCCGAGTTCGTGTTGAAGCGGGCGTGGGTCACCTGAAGGCGCTGGCTGATCTCGGGCGCCACGGTGAGGGCCCCGGCGCCATCGGCGGCCAGGGCCTCGGCCGAGGTAATGGAGAGCCGGCCACTCTCTCCCGTGGCCACCCCGCCGAAGGTGGCCTGGGTGGGACGGATCGTGAGGACGTCCGTTCCCATGCGCTGGATCTGAGCCTCCACCTGCTGCTGGGCCCCTTCCCCCAGCGCGACCATGGTGATTACCGCACCCACCCCGATGACGATCCCCAGGGTGGTGAGGAAGGAGCGGAGGAGGTTGGCCCGCACCGCCGCCATGGCTACGAGGATGATTTCCTTGATCAGCATGGAAGTGGGCTCCAGATCAGCGGCCGAAGGGGAGGCCGCCGCCCATCCGGTCGCGCATCTGCTGATTCCGCTCCTGCTGCCGGGCCTGGAGGGCGGCGCCCCCGATGAGGGCGACGACCTCGTCTTCCTCGAGCCCGACCAGGATCTCGGAGTTGTTCCAGTCGTTCACCCCGATGAGAACGGGGCGGGGAGACAGAACCCCGTCGACCCCCTTCACGAACACCACCCCCGGGCGCCCGTTCTCGGCATTGGTGCGGGCCCTCGCGTTCCGGAACCCGGCGGCCCCGGACTGCATCTGTCCCGCTCCCCCACCGGCGCCCTGCATCATCTGGCGCGCCTGCTCCGGAGAGACCTCGCCCCGCTGGACCCGCTCCCGGAGCTCTGCGGGGGAAGCCGGTGCCTCGGCGCCTGCCGGGGCCTCTCCCCCCTCGGCCCGCGCGGCACCGCCACCTCGGCGGGCCGCCAGCTCGCGGGAGAGCTCCTGGAACACCGCCGGGTCGATCTGGGCCCGGCTCTCGGGAATCCCGAGCACGGAGGCCGCGGCCCCCACTTCCTGGGGCGTGACGATGGCGTTGTTCGGGAGGGTGAGGGCCTCGGGGCGCTCGGCCACGATGACGGTGACCTCGGCGCTCATTCCGGGCTTGAGGAGATTCTCGGGGTTGTCCAGGTGGACCACCACGGGGAACATGACCACGTTCTGCTGCACGGTGGCCTGCGGCTCGATCTTCTCGACCTTCCCCTCGAAGGTCCGGTCGGGAAGGGCCTCCACCCGGACCCGGACCGGCATCCCGGCCTCGATGCGCCCCACATCGGTCTGGTCGATGAGGGTCCGGACCTGCACCACGTCGAGGTTGGCAATGGTGAGGAGGGTCGTCCCCCCCGACACGCTCCCGGCCGCAGACTGGATCACCGCACCCTCTTCCACCGTCTTCGAGAGCACGGTTCCCGTCAGGGGCGAGCGGATCGTGACATCCTCGAGACGGAGCCGGGCCAGCTCCAGGCTCGTCTGGGCCCGGACGAAGGAGGCCCGGGAGTTGGCGAAGTCGAGGTTCCGCCCCTCGTGCTCCTGGGCCGTGATGACCCCCGCCGTGAGGAGTTCCTCCGAACGGCGAAGCTGGGACTCGGAAATCCGCATCCGCTCCTCCGCCACCTCGAAGTCCGCCTGGGCCTGGTCGTAGTCATTCTGGACGTCGCGCGCATCGATGGTCACCAGGAGGGTGCCGGGATCCACCCGGTCTCCCGTGTCCACCAGGACCTGCTGCACTTCGCCTGATGCCTTCGACTTGACCTCGACGGTACGAATGGGCTCGAGCTGCCCGGTCGCCTCGGCGGTGATCTGGAGGTTCCGGCGCACCACATCGGCCGTGGCCAGGGAGGGAGCCGTTTCAGCCTGGCCCTCGCCGCACCCGACCAGGGCGGTCGCGGTCAGAACGAGGATCGACGACCCGGTCAGAAAACGGGCCGGGGCGCGGGAGGGTCGTGCCTTGGTCATGGTGGTGCTCCTTTGGGTCATTCAGGCCGGGGAGGCGGCCGGGGATGCATCGGCCCGGGACGAAGTCTCGCCCTCGGCATCGTCCTCTTCGAACTGGGTGAAGTCCGGTACGCGGCGAACGTCGTTCATGAAGTCCTGTTCGATCATGCCGTCGCGAAGATGGACCTGGCGCTTGGCGTATTCGGCGATGTCATGCTCGTGTGTGACAAGGACAATCGTCTGCCCCTGATCGTTGAGCCGGATGAAGGTGTCCATGACCTCCACGCTCGTGCGGGAGTCCAGATTCCCGGTGGGTTCGTCGGCGAGCAGGATCGCGGGCTCGTTCACGAGGGCCCGAGCCACCGCCACCCGCTGACGCTGCCCCCCCGAAAGCTCGGGGGGCTTGTGTCCCATCCGCTCCCCGAGGCCCACGAGACGGAGCTTCTCTTCGGCCCTCGCCCTCCGTTCGGCTGCCGGAACACCCGCATAGATGAGCGGAAGTTCCACGTTGTGGAGAGAGGAGGCCCGGGCCAGGAGGTTGAAGGTCTGGAAGACAAAACCGATTTCGCGGTTGCGGATCCGGGCCAGGCGGGACTCGGAGAGCTTGCTGACGTCCTGCCCATTGAGCCAGTACTCCCCCGAGGAGGGGGTATCGAGGCACCCGATGAGGTTCATGAAGGTGGACTTTCCGCTCCCGGAGGGGCCCATGATGGCCACGAACTCCCCTACCTGGATGTCCAGATCCACGCCCCGGAGGGCGCGGACCGTCTCCGCCCCCATCTCGTAGGTCTTGGTAAGGTTCCGGGCCTGGATGACGGCGTCGGTTGTGGGCGGCATCAGGGTCTCGCTTCTGCGGCCCCGGGGGCACGCGTGCGGGTGGGGAGAACGGGGCTCACGGGCGTTCCTCTCGACATGGCGGATCGGGCGGGCGTGGGGGTGAAGGCGTGGGGCGTGGGGCACGCGGGGGCTTGCACCGGTGCCGGTGCGTTCCCCGGGAGGCTCCATTCCCGAAGGCGGAGGTGTGGTTCGACGGGACCCGTGCTCCGGTGTCGCGCCGCCGAAGGGCCTGCAGGGCCTTCGGTCACCCTCTTCTCACGACGAGCACCCGGGTGGGGATGTTTCGAGGAGCCCGGGCGTTAATCCCGGATGTCCAGTTCAGGACGGAGGGCGAGGGAAGGATGCGGCACCCCGCATCTCAGTCGTCGTTCCGACCTCGCCGCCGGTCGTTTTCGGCGAGGAGGGAGTCGTACCGGATGCGCTGCTCCTCGTCGAGAATCGCCCGAAGCTCGTCTCGCGTCTGCTGGACCGCGGTCCAGTAGGCTTCGTTGTAGGTGTCGGTCAGCTCGCGGACATGGGTTCGGTAGTACGCGAGCACCGAGTCCACCGTGGCCCGCTGGTGATCCGCAAGATCCACCCGATGGATGATGGCCCGGCCCCGACGCTCTCCCCCGTCGTCGTCGTCGTCGTCGCGGGCCTCCGTGTCGTGGGCCCCGGTCCCCGGCTCGCCGCTCCCCCGCTCCTCGGGGGTGACGTGGGTGGGCCCCGCGAGAAGCTCGGAGGAATCGCCGGCAAGGAGCCGGTCGCCGGCCACCCCGGCCAGGACGCCCACCCCGAACACGAGAAGGAGAAGGGCGAGGGTGGCAGCCCGCATGCGGGTGACCTCGTTCATCGATCCCCCCGGGAGGCGAACCCCTCCACCGCGACCAGGAAGACGTCTTCCGGAAACTCCCCCGCCGAAAGGAAGACCGGGGCCAGCTCGGCGCGCACAGCCTCCTCACGGAGGATCTCCTCCACCCCGAGCCCGAGGGAGGCAGCCGCTTCGGGGACGGGGGCAGGGGGGAGGAGGAGGACCCCGGCCACGAGCGCGGCCACGGCCGCTGCCGGGACCACGGCACGGCTCCAGGAGAGGAGGACCCCGCTCACCGAGAGGGAGGCCACCCGCCGTCGGGCGAGCTCCATCTCTGCAGCGGCCATGACCTCGGAATGAAAGCGATGCCAGTATCCCGGATCGTCCTGACCCGGGTCCAGCGACCGGAGTTCGACCCCTGGTTCGATGTCGTTCATCACGTCTGACTCCCTGATCCCAGATCGACGCGCCCTCCGAGGATTTCCCGGAGACGTCGACGGGCGAAGTGGAGGTGGGAGCGTACCGTGCCCGACGGCATGTCGAGCCGCTCGGCGATCTCCCGATGTTTCCAGCCTTCGAGGTCATGAAGGAGCACGACCTCGCGCTGCAGAGGCGACAGCGCTCCCATGGCCTCGGCCAGGGTGCCCCGAAGCTCGGCGCGCTCGGTCTCGCGATCGGGCCCCGGGGTCCGTGCCGGCACCTGGAAGGGCACCGGCTCTCCTTCCCTCAACTGTTCACGGCGCAGAAGGTTCCGCGCCCGGTTCTTCACGATCGTCGTGAACCACCCGGCGAATCGCTCCGGGTCCCTGCATTCCTCCAGGCGTTCCAGTGCCACCATGAAGGCCTCCTGAGCCACATCTTCCGCATCGGCATGACGCCGCGTCACGCCGAGGGCCACCAGGTAGGCGGCCCGCTGGTAGCGTTGGACCAACCCCGAGAAGGCTCGGGCGTCTCCCGCCTTGGCGCGCTGCACCAGTTCGGCGTCGGAGACGGTCGGTTCTGAGGGGTTTGACACGGGAGAGGCACGGGCTGTTGAGGGCCAGGCTCCCGGAGGAGGCCACCGGTGGGATGGCCCGCCGGACCGGGACCGGGGAGAATCTCTCCCGTCCGCACCGTTTGCGCCACCCGTGAAGCCGGGTTCCGTGCACGAAAACGGCGCCGGGGTCCGGGAAGACCCTCGGCGCCGGAGGGGGGGCGGAGGGCGCCCCCCGGGGTCGGCGGCTCCTCAGCCCGCCACCTTCCAGCGTCCGAACGGAAGCACCGGCGAGGTGGGCTCCGACTCTCCGTACACGAAGGCGGGGACCCGGGGGCGAACCTCGGAAGCACCGCTCTCGTGCCCGGAGTCGCGAATGATGATCCCGGCCACGTCCTCGTTCCCTGGAGCGGGCTCGGGGCGGGTGGGGAGGCGATTCATGATCATGGTGGCATCCTCGAAACCTCGGTCCCCGCCCCGACACGGGGGGAGCGGAGCGACCGGGTGGGTCAGCGGGTGGTCAACAATGCGTGCTGACCCAAGAAGTTGCACGAGGCATGCCGGACTACTCGGTCCCCCAAGATGTTGTCATTACATGACTTGACATATCACCCCCAAAACGGACCACTCGAAACGTGTCACCCTGACACGCCTCCCCGTGTCTCTTGGACACGGGCCACATCCTCCGGATGGAAGGGTCGGGCCCGCGACAGAACCGCCTCCAGCGCCTCGTCCGGGAGGTCCTCCAGGGTTCGTCCTGCTGCCCAGGCCCTTCGGTGCCCTCCCTCCCGTGTGAACTGGAGTTCCAGGAGCAGGGCGCCCGCATCGCTGCTCTGCCCCGAGCGGGTTCGACTCACCACCTCCACCTCCCACACCTCCCCTTCTCCCTCGAAGGTCCGGGCCTCGGGGGGAGGAGGCTCCACGGCCGGGGGGGCAGAGGCGGAATCGGCCGGCGGGGGATCCGTGGATCCGACGAGTTCGCGGACCGGAATGGGGCGGTCGGATGAAGGACGCATGGAGAGGTGGGGGAGAGGGGGGCCAGGGAGGGGCGGACGTTCAGGGGCGGACGTTCAGGAGCGGAGCCGGACCTCTCCGGCAAGGGTCTCGCTCTCCCATACCCGGATCGAGGCGAGGCGCACCGCCGGAGGGAGGGCCTCGTCAAGGGTTCGGGCCAGGTACAGCGCCAGGGCCTCGGTGGAGGGCTGGAGCCGACCCTCCCGGAAGGAGGGGACGGCCTCGTTCAGGTGCGCCCCGTCGAGAGGGTTCACCACCTGAGCCTCCAGGAGGGCGTCCAGGGCCCCCAGGTCCATGATGAAGCCCGTCACCGGGTCGGGGGTCCCCTCCACCGCCACCTCCACCCGGAAGTCGTGCGGGTGGGGATGGACAAGGGGCCCGAAGCGGGCCTCGTTTCCGGCCTGGTCCTCCGAGACGAGCCCGTAGGCGTGGGTGGCACGGAAGTGGACCACACGAAGGAGGAAGGACCGGGCCATGGCGCGCCGGGGAGCCTGGGGGGGAGGAGGTCGGACCCGGGCGTGGACCCGGACCCGCTGCCGGGTTACTCTACTGCCCCGGAAGCCCGAAGGACAGGCGAGGCACCCTCCCGCGACCCGGTCCGGGGCCGTCCCGGGCGACCCTCCCCTCCCCTCCCACCACGACGGCATGTCCTCGACCCTCACCCCCTTCTTCCGCCCACGCGGGATCGCCGTGATCGGTGCCTCCCGACGCCCCGGGACCATTGGGTGGCAGATCGTCGACAACCTTCTGCGCCATGGGTTCGAGGGGGCCATCTACCCGGTCAATCCTGCGGCGCGGGCGGTCCATTCCATTCCGGCCTGGCGTTCGGTGCGGGAGATTCCCGGCGAGGTGGACCTGGCCGTGGTGGTGGTCCCCAAGGATGCCGTCCTCGACGTGGTGGAGGCCTGCGGAGCCCGGGGCGTTCCGGCCGTGGTGGTGGTCTCGGCCGGGTTCGGGGAGACAGGGGAAGCCGGGGCAGCCCGGGAAAAGGCCCTGGTGGAGCGGGTGCGGGCCCTGGGCATGCGCCTCGTGGGGCCGAACTGCATGGGGGTCCTGAACACGGACCCGGCCCACTCCATGAATGCCACCTTCGCCCCCACCATGCCCCCGGAGGGACGGGTGAGCTTCCTTTCGCAGTCCGGGGCCCTGGGCGTGACGATCCTGGACTACGCCGCCGAGTACGGGATCGGGATCCGGCACTTCATTTCGGTGGGAAACAAGCCCGACGTGAGCGGGAACGACCTCCTCGAGTACTGGGAAACCGACCCCGACACCCGGGTCATTCTCATGTACCTCGAAACCTTCGGAAACCCGCGTCACTTCACCCGGATCGCCCGGCGTGTCTCGCGCCGGAAGCCCATCATCGTGGTCAAGTCGGGGCGGTCCACGGCGGGAGCCCGTGCCGCCTCCTCCCATACCGGGGCCCTGGCCGGGCAGGACCTGGCCGTGGACGCCCTCCTTGCCCAGTGCGGCGTGCTCCGGGCGAACTCGGTGGAGGAGGTGTTCGATCTGGCCATGGCCTTCGGGAACCTCCCCCTTCCGAAGGGGAACCGGGTCGGGATCCTCACGAATGCCGGGGGACCGGGGATCATCCTGGCCGATGCCTGCGAGGCGGAAGGCCTCGAGGTGGCCGAGCTCTCCGACGCCACCCGCGACCGGCTCCGGGCCCTTTTCCCGGAGGAGGCTTCGGTCCGGAACCCGGTGGACATGGTGGCCTCGGCCACCGCCGACATGTACCGCGAGGCACTGGGGATCGTGCTGGAAGACCCCGGGGTGGATGCCGTGATCGCCGCCTTCGTCCCCCCCCTGGGGATCCGGCAGGCCGATGTGGCGCAGGCCATCGTGGAGGGGGCCTCCACCCGTCCGGATCGGGCCACCGTGGCCGTCCTCATGGGGAGGGAGGGGCTCCCGGCCGGGCGTGCCGAGCTTCGGACCGCGGGAATCCCCGCCTACATCTTCCCGGAGTCCGCCACCCGGGCCCTGGGAGCCATGGTGCGCTACGGCCGGTGGGTGCAGCGCCCCGTCCAGGCGCCAGTCCGCTTCCCTGCCGCCTCCGACCGGGTTCGCGGAATCCTTGACCAGGCCGAGTCGGAAGGGCGTATCCGGCTCCTGGAGCCGGAGGCCTACGCGGTTCTCTCGGCCTACGGGATTCCCGTGATCCCCCACGCCTTTGCCACCTCTCCCGAGGCGGCGGTGGAGGCCTTCCACGCCCTGGGCAAGGAGCCCGTGGTCCTCAAGGTGGTCTCTCCCGACATTGTCCACAAATCGGACGTGGGTGGCGTTCTCCTGGACCTTCGGGATGCGTCTGCGGTGCAGGCAGGGTGGGAGGAGGTGATGCGGGGGGTGGCGGCTCGGGAGCCGGATGCCGACCTTCGGGGGGTCCTCGTGACCCCCTTTCGACGGGGGGGGCGGGAAATGATCCTCGGAGTGACCCTGGATCCGACCTTCGGACCCCTTCTCATGTTCGGGCTCGGGGGGATCCATGTGGAGACCTTCCGCGACGTGGCCTTCCGCGTCCCCCCGGTAACCGAGCTGGAGGCGCACGAGATGATGCGAGAGATCCGGAGCTTCCCCCTCCTCGAGGGAATCCGCGGGGAGCTCCCCGTCCCTCTGGAGAAGGTGGCGGAGGCCATCCAGCGACTCAGCCAGCTCGTCCTCGATCACGACCGGATTGCGGGCCTCGACATGAACCCCTTCCTGGCCACCTCCGAAGAGGTGCTGGCGCTGGATGCGCGGATCGCCCTCACCCCTGGAAGCGGGAAGGGTCCATGAGCCCGGAGGCCCCGGTGGACCCCGAGTCCCTGCGCACCGACCTGGTCCGCTTCGCCCGGGGGATCCTGGAGCGCGACGCCGCGGGGCGGCTTCTGGACTCCCCGGCAGATCTCCAGACGGTCCTGGGCGAACTCCGGAGGAGACTCTTCGCGTACGAGGTGCGCTTCGCCTCCCCCCCGCCCGAGGACGGGTGGCGGCCCGAGGGCGATGACCCCTCGGAGGACCCCTCCGCATGAGGGGCGAGCTTCCTCCTCCCCGACCGGAGCGGGAACGGAGCGCCTGGCTCCTCCTCCGCCACGAGGCCGAGCTCCGGGGGCGCCTCGAACGCATCTGTGCGGGGCTTTCCGATCCCGCCCTCGCCCGGGTGGTGGAGCGACTGGCCCGCCCCGAACCGGCCCGGGAGCGACTTTCGGAGCTGAACCTGGCGCTGGAAGAGGCGCTCCGGGCCCTCCAGCGGCTTCATGTGGAACTCACGCATCCCCAGGAGGGGGAGGTGGTGCGGAACACCGGGCCGGGGGGGGCCGAGCGGGTCGATGCGGATGCACTCCCCCCGGGGCTGACACGGGCCCTGGATCGGCTGCGGAGACATCGGCCCTCGCCGGAGCACCTCTCCATCGAAGTCGGGCACGACGCGGTCCGGGGCTGGGTGCTCCGCTGGCGGGAGACCATGCCCGACGGGAAGGTGGTTGCCTCGGGGCGTCTCTACGAGCGCTCGGCCGGGTAGACCCTCCTGCAGGACCCCGGGAGCCCGGGGGCCCGGAGCAGGGCACTCCCCTGATCCCGCTCATGCAACAGGGGGCAGGGGCCGACCGGAAGCGGAGCGCCGGACAGCCCCCCGGCCGCCTCCGGCCTTACCCCTCCGCTGCCTGCCCGCGCACGGCCTGCAATGCGTCTTCCCCGTAGAAGAGGCGGATGTAGCGCGCCTGGGGCGGGGTAACCCGACGCACCGCCCACACGAGGTGAACCTGGTTCGGCTCCCCCGGAGCGCCCAGAAGGGGCATGCGCGCCTCTTCCGGGGTTCGGTCACCCTTCCGGTTGTTGCAGGGCGAACAGGCGGTGACCACGTTTTCCCAGCTGTTCTCTCCGCCCCGCGAGGTGGGGAGGACATGATCCCGGGTAAGGAATTCCCTCCCCCGCAATTCCCGTCGGTGCCGGCCGCAGTACTGGCAGGCGTAGTCGTCCCGGGCGAAGAGAAAGGTGTTCGTGACCTGGCGGCGGAAGCGCCGGGGCACGTGCACGTAGCGCACGAGACGAATGACGGTGGGACAGGGGAGTTCGGTCCGCTCCGAGCGGAAGGGGCGGGCCTCGTCCACCTCCAGGATCTCGGCCTTCCGGTCGAGGACGAGGCGAACGGCCCGCCGAAGGGGGACCACCGTGAGGGGCTCCCATGAAGCGTTGAGGGCCAGGCAACCCATGATGCGATCTCCTCCCGGGTCGAGGTTGCCTCGAAATCTACGGGGTCTCTTCGCCCCGGGCCAGACGGCCTTCGTCACGGCTCCCCTTCCGGTGCATGTCGCCCGTGTCACGGAGGGGCCTCCGGGGTTCAGGGCTTCCGGCCGGGGGGCGGGGTCCCGGACGCCCACGGCGCGCACGGGGTACGAGGCTCGCGCCTCAGAGCAGGGCCACCGGGTCCCGGTCCACGGCGAGCCGCACATCCCCCGCCGGGAGACGGACGCGCTCCTGGAAGGCCCGAAGGGCGCGGGACACGGGCCCCACCCCTCCCCCGCGGAGGAAGAAGTGCCACCGCCACCGCCCATGAAGCCGCTCGATGGGCGCCGGTGCCGGACCCACCACCTCGAGCCCCGGGGTGCGGGCCTCCCGCCACCACCGGACCGCCGCCTCGGCCCCGGAGGCAGCCAGCTCCGGGTCGGGAGAGGAGGCGATCACATTCACGAGGCGGAGGTGAGGAGGGTAGGCCGGCCGTTTCCGCTCGTGGATCTCCCGGGTGGCAAACCCCTCGTAGTCATGCGTCAGGGCGGCCTGGATGGCGTAGTGCTCCGGGAGGGAGGTCTGGAGAATCACCTCCCCTCCCCGGGGGCCCCGCCCGGCCCGTCCGGCCACCTGGGAAAGGAGCTGGAAGGTGCGCTCGCTGGCCCGGAAGTCGGGGAGGTGGAGCCCCACATCGGCGTTGATGACCCCCACCAGCGTCACATTCGGAAAGTCGAGCCCCTTGGCGATCATCTGGGTCCCCAGGAGAAGGTCCACCTCTCCCCTCCCCACCCGCCCCAGGATCTCGGCGTGGGCCCATTTCCCCCCGGTGGTGTCCACATCCATGCGGGCGAGCCGGGCCGTGGGGAAGGCCTCGGCCACCACGCGCTCCACCTGTTCCGTCCCCAGGCCGCGCCAGGAGAGATCCGGATCTCCGCATCGGGTGCAGCGGGAGGGGGCCGCCTCCTCGTGCCGGCAGTGGTGGCAGAGAAGGAGCTTCCGCCCCCGGTGAAAGGTCAGGGAGATCGAGCAGTTCGGACATTCGGGGACTTCTCCGCACGCCCGGCACTGGACGAAGGAGGCGTACCCCCGGCGGTTGAGGAGGAGAATGGCCTGCTCCCCCCGGGCGAGGCGGGCCCCCACCGCCTCCACGAGGGGGGGAGAGAGGATCGTGACCGGGGCCTCTCCCCCTGGCCCTCCCGTGCCCGACCCCTTCCCCTCCCGCAGCTTCCGGAGGTCCACCACCCGCACGGGGGGAAGGGACGCCCCCCCGGCCCGCTCGGGGAGGGAGAGGAGCCGGAACTTCCCCTCCGCCGCGTTCCGCCACGACTCCAGGGAGGGCGTGGCGCTCCCGAGTACGCACACCGCCCCGCTCCGCACCGCCCGCATCACGGCCAGGTCCCGGCCATGGTACCGGGGGGCCTCGGATTGCTTGTAGGAGGCGTCGTGCTCCTCGTCGACCACGATGGCCCCCAGGTCGGGGAGGGGGGCGAAGAGGGCGGATCGGGCCCCCACCACGACCCGCTTCTCCCCGGACCGAAGGCGCCGCCACTCGTCCCACCGCTCTCCGTCGGAGAGGCCCGAGTGGAGCACGGCGATCCGGTCCCCGAACCAGGCCCGGAAGCGATGCACGGTCTGGGGGGTCAGGGCGATCTCGGGCACGAGAACAATGGCCGTCTGCCCGCGCCGCTCCACCACCTCCCGGAGGAGCTCGATGTAGACGAGGGTCTTCCCCGACCCGGTGATCCCGTGAAGGAGGAAGGGCGCCGGTCCCGGTCGGCCCGGGGCTCCCGTCCCTTCGTCCAGCGCCCCCACCAGAGCTTCGATGGCCACCCGCTGGGCCGGGGTGGGAACGAGGCGCGGCGGACCCCCACCTCCCTCGCGAGGGCGCCTTCCGGCAGCCTCCCCACGCCCCGCCACCCCTGGCCCTCCGCCCGGCCCCGCATCGGCACCCCCCCCCGGCCCGGTGACGGATCGGCTGTCCGGGCCGGATCCCCACCCCGCCCCTCCCTCCATGGCAAAGGGATCGCGAAAGACCTCCGCCTCCTCCACCTGCACCACCCCCTTCTCCTCGAGCCCCGTGATCACCCCCCGCGAGAACCCCTCGTCCCCGGTGAGGAGGGCCAGCTCCCGCTCCCCTCCCAGGCTCTCCAGACGTTCGAGGAGCGCACGCTGGCGCGGGGCCCGACCGAAGAGGGACTCCCGGGTCAGGAGGTCCGGGGCGGGCTCCACCACCCGCACCACCTTCCGGGTCAGGACCGGGGGGGGCTGGGGCGGCTCCGCCCGGTGCTCCACGATGCCGTGGGCCGTGAGCCAGCGGATTCCGGGCCAGGGGGACCCGGACCCCATCCGCCCCCGCAGCCCCCGGACCGTCCCCTCGCCCCCGGCGTCCTCCAGTGCCGCCAGGACCCGGCGGGCACCGGCAGGGATCTCCCCGTCGTGGGGGAGGGGGCGCTCCGTTCGGAGGAGACGGTCCCGCCCGGGATCGGAGAGCACGGCCGGGAGGATGGCGCGGAGCACGAGCCCCAGGGGGGCGGCATAGTACTCCGCCATCCACTCCGCCAGCGCCAGGAGGTCGGGGGGTGCCGAGGGCTCGAGGTCGAGGCGATCCAGGACCGGGTGGACCCGGGCCAGCTTCGCTGCGGCCTCCGGGTCGGCCGGCCCCACGACCCATCCGATCCGCTCCCGGTTCCGGAAGGAGACGAGGACCCGGCACCCCGGCGGGGGCGGATCACCCCCCTCCACCCGGTAGGTGAAGGGGTGGAATACCGGGAGAGGAAGGGCCACCTCCACCAGGTGCGAGGTCCCGCCCCGGACCCTGCCCGAAGTCCCGCCCGAGGTCCGGCCCGAGGTCCCGCCCTTCACGCGCCTTCCGGCGTCACGTCCAGGAGGAGGAGGTCGTCCTGGCGCACCGCCGGGGTGATCTCCGGCCCGTCGACCCCCCAGTAGACGTTCACCTCGCTCCGCACCCCGATTTCCCCGGCCAGGTAGACGCCGGGCTCCACCGAAAAGCCGGTGCCGGGGAGGATCCGGCGCTCGTCGCGGGTCTCGAGATCGTCGAGGTTCGGGCCCGACCCATGGAGTTCCCGGTCAATGGAGTGCCCCAGGCGGTGCACGAAGGCCTCCCCGAACCCCCGGGCCTCCAGGAGATCCCGGGCCACCCGGTCCACCTCCCATCCCCGAAGCTCCCGCCCCTCGGCAGGAGCCGACTGGAGGAGAGCCAGCGCCGCCTCCCGCGCATCGCGCACCGCCTCCCACACCTCCAGGGTCCGGGGGTCGGGACGGGACCCCAGGTAGGCCATCCAGGTCTGGTCTGCCGCCACCCCACCCGCTTCCGCCCCCCAGAGGTCAATGAGGAGGGGGACGCCGGCCTCGATCCGCTCCCCGTCGCCCTCGGGCGCGTAGTGGGGGTCTGCCGCCCGGGGCCCGATGGCCACGATGCACCCGGTGTGCTCCACGAGGCCTCGGCTCCGGAGCTCGCCCACGATCCACCGCATGACCTCGCCCTCCCGGAGAGGCGCGCCCCGCCGCACCCCTCGGGCCACCCGCTCGAAGGCCCCCAGCGCCACCGTCTTCACGACCTCGGCGGCCGTCCGATGGCTCCGAAGCCCCGCCTCGCTCCAGGCACTGTGGAAGTGGCTCACGAGGTCGCCCGAAGTCACCACCTCGACCCCCGTGCCCCGAACCAGCTCGAGGACCCCTCCGGGGACCCGGTCCACCGTGGGCACGGCGCTCCGGGGCGAGGTCTCCATGGCCACCCGCTCGACGCCCTCCAGGAGCGATGCCAGGGCGCCCTCCAGCGCCTCCCACCCCGCGTACGTCGCCTCCTCCCCCTTCCATCCGCGCCAGGACGAGGCCTCGATGGCGTGGCGCAGGAGCCTCGGCTCCCCCTCCCGGCGAAAGAGGACGAAGGAGCGCCGCGTCGTCTTTCCCAGCCCCAGGAGGGCATGGGCCAGGGGGTTCTGGTCTCGGAAATCGTAGAGGAGCCACCCATCGATTCCGGCCTCCTCCAGGAGGGCGGCCACCTGCGCCGGGGCATGGGGGGCGAGGAGGGGGGCGTGATCGAGGTCGGGCGATCGGAACATGGTGCGGAACGGGTCGAAAGGGGGGAAGGGAGGGGGGAAGGCCCCCTTCCGGGCAGCGCGACGAGGAGACGGCCGGGCCCGGGGACGGACGGGGACGAAGGCCCCGACCCCGGGGGGATCCAAGGTGGCGGGAGCGCCCCCGGCCGGTCAATCGCCCCCGACGGCGCGGGGTGGGGGGAGGCCGGCCGCGGCCGAGGGGGGCAGGCCGGCGGAGGTCGGTTGGGGTCGGCGGCGGCAGCCGGGGGGGGGGGAGGCCGGCGGCGCCCGGGGGGGGGCGGCGTCGGCGGCGGCGGGTGGGGGACGGCGGCTGACGCGGGGC
>JBJHCG010000042.1:0-36484 GCA_050485885.1 Gemmatimonadales bacterium
CAGTCTTCGTCCGTGCTGAACCAGGCGTTGAACTCGGCCCGGTTCTTCGGGAAGTGCTTGCCCGCGATTGGCTTCTCCATGCCGCCAAGGTACCCCGACTCCGGTTAAATGGATACCCCAGTTCCGCTGAAACGTCGGGAGCGAGGTCGGCTCCGGAACCCCGGCCTGGTGGCGGTTCACCGGGAGCCGTCCCCACCCTTCCCGGTGGCCCGCTCCACCCCGGCACCGACGCCCCGTCGCTGTCGGCGCTCCTGGAGATGGCGCTGGATCCGGAGGCCTGGGAGTCGTTCAGTCGCGGCTCGGCGATCCGCTGCTGCGACGGGTTCGGCCCCTCGAGCCCCGAGGGTCCTCGGATCGTTGCGGTCCCGGACTGAAGGGGCGGGTCAGTCGGACTCGTTCTCAACCGATGCTGCGGGGACGACCAGGCTCCGACCCGTGCCTCGGGAAAGACGCAGGACCACCACATCCTCCACGCCCAACGTGTCGCGTTGAACGCCGATGACCGTGTCGTCGCCGATACTCCACGGGCGGAACCTGGGAGGAAGATCGATCCACCCTGCCCACTCCCCATCCGGCGTCAACACCAGCGTGCGCTTCGGTGCATGCTGTTCCGAGCCTCCCAGGAATCCAGGGGCCCAAAGGTAGCCCTGCGAGTCGAGGAGGAGTTGGTCGAACGCCGGGCGGCGCGTTGGCGCTGGCATGTCCCGCATCCCCTCCCGCATCGACGGCGGGAGACTCGGGTCATCAGGGTCGTACCGCGCGAGCTCCTCCCGGACGACCTGGTCCGGGAGGGACTGGTCAATCCCCGCAAGGCGGAACTTGCTCTCAAGTTCTCCGGCTCCCGAAAAGACGAGGAACTCGTGGCGCTCGGAGCTACCCACGGCAAAGCGACCTTGGCCAGCCGCGAGGTACGTTGACGATCCGAACGGCATCTGCATCGAGCCTCCCGGAAACTGGAAGGATTCCGACCCGGACAAGGTTGCCACCGAGTCGCGTACCTCCCCGGTACCAAGGTCGAACAGCCGTACCGTCATGTTCGTCCAACGTACCCCGGACTCCGTGGGCATGGCTCCACCCCCGCGAAACGTCAACGTCACCGCCAGCGAGTCGTTCAGCGCGCGCAGCGAAAAGACCCTTGTTCCAGCTGTCTCGAGGGGCCGGATCTCCCGGAACTCCCCCTCGGCGCTGAAGGTGGTCGCCCGCAGGAGGACGGCGTCAAACGCGAGGATCCCACCGTCGGACAGCACCTGGAGCCCATTGATTCGCCGGAACTCTCCAGGCCCGTCGCCGGGACCGCCGAGCGACCGCCGGTGCGTTCCATCCGAGTCGAACAGCCGGATCAGGAGGCTGGATCCATCGGCCACAGCAATCCCTCCATCGGAGAGCGACTTCACGTCGGTGACCTGATGAAAGGTGTAGGCGGGGTCATCGGAAAGAGATCTCAGGCTCAGGACCGGTTCGGGATCAACGAACCAGTCTGCCGATCCGTGTTGGGGGCCGACCGTACTGGTCACGATCACTACGCCGGCGCTGTCGGACCTGACCACCGACGCGACGGGTTCGCTCCCCTGAGGGTGCTGCGAAGACTCGCCGCAGCCCCCGAGCGAGCCGGAGGCGAGGGCCACCAGGACGAAGGCGACTCCCCTGCATCTCGCGCCGGGCGAGGGGACTGCCTCTCCACAGCCGTCCTTGCAGGGCGCCCGAGGAGCACTCCACCGGGGCCCGGTCACTCGATCCCGGGACGGCATTGCTCCGTGCCCCGGCATGGGCAACGGGGCCCGGGACAGGGGGTGGGGCGGATCCGTCCGGTCCCGGTCGTCGGGTGGGAGTAGCCCCGGTCCGGGCTCTCCCCGCCGGCGGTGGGCTCCGGTCGCGGCATGTACAGCCGCGGCAGGGACAGTCGCGGCAGGCACAGACGTCCAGGGGCGCACGTGGTCACTCCGCATCTTCAGAGATGGGAGGTGGAACCATGAGCCGCGGGGATCTCCACCTGCCCCCGTGGCGGCGCTCCGGCCCGGGGCGTCACAAGAGGCGACGTCCATGCGTATCTGAACTCCCGCGTGGAGGGCCGGTCTGACAGGGGAAGTCCGGCGGAAACCGGACCCGGAAGCACGGGAGTCTCCGCCGGAGCCTTGCTGGGAAGCAGCATGGAATCCAGCAATAACAAGCCGCTCGAACGCTACGCCGTGGCCGCGCCCCACGCAAGTGCATTCTGGAAGCCATGCCCCCGCCCTCTGACCCTCTGGACCTGGTCGCCCGCAGTGGGGCCCCGGGTCACGCGTCGACGCGCGAGGCGAGGGCTCGCCGCCGCCCGATCCGGAGCCTTCCTGGCCCCACCCAGCGTGGGAAGTCGGCGTGGGAACTCGGGGATGGGAGGGGCTCCTTCTCCACGTCCATCCCACCCGCCGCCTTCTGCGTGGGGCTCACCGACCCGGGGTGCACCGGACGAGGGCAGGGCGCGGCGAGCCGAGGTACGGCAGGGGGACCAAGGGGTCAAGGTGTGCTGCGCTCCCTGATCCGGCCACCGCGACCTCGCCCTGGCTGTGCCCCCTCCCCGACGGCTACCCCGGTTCAGTCGTCCGCAAACACCGGAACGATGAGGAGATTGTTGAGGGCAAGTCCGCTCCGGAGCGCCCCGTCATCGCCCGAGGTGTTCGAGTACTGCCAGCGGAAGTAGGCGACCTCCCCGGGCTGAAGCGCTCCGATGGCATCGCCTTCGCCATCGGGAACGGACGATGCCGAGAGGAGATCCAGGGTCAGCTCCACCCGATCGCGGTTCTCGGGGAGCTGGCCGTCGAGGAGGCTTCCCCGATCATCCTCGTCAGCGGCTCCCCGGGGGTTGTCGGTGGAGGCCAGGTCCGGAAGATCGCTGAAGCCCGAGGTGTCGAGGTTGTACTTGAACCGTATCCGGTTCGCGCGCTGGCCCCAGAACCAGACCTCTACATCGTAGAAGACCTGGAAGCCAACGATGGTCCTCTCCGTGGCGTTCGTGTACTCGAGGAAGAGGCGCGAATCGCGCAGGTCGGTGTCGCCGCGCTCCCGGATGCCGAAGGAGTTGCCATTGTTCCCATTGGAGAAGGCTCCGAAGCCCTCGAAGGTGGCCTCCTCCTCGTCGGAAAGGAGGCTCCGGCCGGTGAAGGGATCGAACCCCTCCCCGACCTGGGTGCCGTCGCCGTCCTCTCCCGTCACGAAGAAGCCTGCGGGAAGGGTCTCCAAGGTCCCGAGGTAGGTGTCGAAGTCCTCCCGAACCGTTCCCTCGGCATCCACCACGGCGACCTCGACCGAGGCTTCGGCCGCTCCACTGGCCAGGGTGGCCTCGATGAGGTAGGTCCCCGGCTCCAGCGGGGCGATCCAGAGGAGGGTCAGACCCTCGGCCGTGAACTCCCCCCCGGAGACGCTCCACACCACCTGGCTCTCCTCCGAATCCCGGATCTCGGCCGTGAAGGTGGCGGGCTCCCCGGCAAGGAGGGTGGCCGATGCCGGATCAATGGAAAGAGACGGGTCCGGGGTGACGGGATCGGTGCTCGATCCGTCGCAGGCGACGAGCAGGAGGAGGGCAGGAATCGCCAGGAGGCGGAAGCGGGAGGCGAGAGAGGCCTGGGGCATGGAGGTCTCCGGGGTCTGGGGGCCGCGATGGCGCATTTGTCCAGAACCGACGCTACCGGGAGGGCTGGGGTGCCTCAACCCGCGTTTCCGGATCGTTACGGGGAGCCACCGTCCGGCGGCAGGGGCCCCGACCGGCCCTCCATGGCCAGGCCCCCGACCCGCACCCCCATCGACTTGCCCCCCCCTTCGTCGGCCGGATAGCTTCGGCCCGTGGGGCATCCTGTCACACGGCTCCAGGCCGTGGGGCGAGGCGTCGCGGGACGATTCCCGGGAGGGCGAGATGCCTGGGAGCGCCCCTCCTCTGCGGCCCGAACGGCGGTGCCTGTTCGGTCGACCTGCGACCCCGCGCCGGTTGCCGTGGACCCCTGCCCATGGAGGCGATCTCTGGAGACGAAGCGGGCGCTGAGCGTTGTTCTGGGGGTGGTCGTCCTCGCGTTTCTCCTCCTGGTGGGCGTGGTCCACCAGGGGTTCGAGGCGGTCTCCGGGGCGCGCGCCTACGTGGCGGGAGAGGGGCACTGGTCCAAGGCGCAGAAGGACGCGGTCTTCCACCTTCTCCGGTATCTCCTTCTCGAGGAGGAGGACGGGTACGACCACTTCCTGGCCGAACTGGAGGTCCCCCTGGGAGACCGGGATGCCCGAGTCGCCCTGGACCGGCCGAATCCGGACCTCGAAGCCGCCAGGGAGGGGTTCCTCCGCGGCCGGAATCATCCCGACGACATCGATCGGATGATCACCTTCTTCCTGCGATGGAGAAATCTCTCCTACGTGGATCGGGCCATCGCGGTGTGGGCGGAGGGAGACGAGCAGATCGAGGCCTTGCTGGCGCTGGGGGAGGAGCTTCGAGAAGCCCGTGAGGGCGGGGCGGATGCCGAGGAGATGGCGCCCCTCCTCGATGCCCTCGACGTTCTAAATACCTCTCTCACCGAGCTCGAGACCCGCTTTTCCGCCGAGCTCGGGGCAGGTGCACGCTGGGCGCAGGAGACGATACTCCGGCTTGTGGCCGTCGCGGCGATCGTCCTCCTCCTCCTCATCGCCGGACTCGTCTGGGCGCTGCGTCGCCGGTTCGCCCGATCCGAGGCCGCGCGGCGCGCGTCCGAAGCCCGGCATCGCGACCTCTTTCAGCAGTCGCCCTTCGGCGTCTACCGCTCCTCACCCGACGGCCGGATCGTCGACGCGAACCCTGCCCTGGCCCGGATCCTCGGGTACCCCTCGCCCGAAACCCTCCGAGGGCTTGATCTCTCCGACGGCGTCTACGTCAACCCTGGAGACCGGGACCGCGTTCTGGCAGAGATCGAGGCCAGGGGTGGGGTGCTCCGGGGTGCGGAGGTGGAGTGGAGGAGACACGATGGCAGACCTGTGCGCCTCTCCCTCACCGGAAGGGCGCTTGTCGGCACCAGGGGGGAGGAGAACGGCTTCGAGATCTTCGTGGAAGATGTGACGGAACGAAGGGCCCTCGAGGCCCAGCTCCGCGAATCGCAGAAGATGGAGGCGCTGGGCCAGCTCACCGGTGGCATCGCCCACGACTTCAACAACCTCCTCACGGTGATCCTCTCGTCGGCCACCTTCCTCGAAGAGGAGCTGGAGGCCCTGCAGGACCCCGACGCACCCGCGGCTCGCCAAGACCTGGAGAACCTCCGGAGGGCTGCCACGCGGGGCGCCGAAATGGTAAGGAAGCTCCTGGCCTTCTCCCGCCGGGCCGTTCTCACCGTGTCCGAGGTCCACCTTCCGGATCTTGTGCGAGAAACACGGGGAATGCTGGAGCGGCTCCTCCCGTCCTCCATCGAGGTCAGGGTTCAGGTGGAGGACGGTGTTCCCCACATCATGGCCGATGCGGGTGCCATCGAGCAGATCCTCCTGAACCTTGCCACCAATGCGCGGGATGCCATGCCGCAGGGCGGGAGACTGACCCTCTCCGTTCGGCGCGAGGCCGCAGGGGAAGACGGCCCGGAATACGTGGTTCTTGGCGTGGCGGATTCGGGCGAGGGGATGAGTGGGGAGGTCCAGGAACGCGCCTTCGAACCCTTCTACACCACGAAGCCCATGGGGGCGGGAACGGGGATGGGCCTCCCCATGGTCTACGGACTCGCCCGGCAGCACGAAGCCTGGGTCGAACTCCGGAGTCGACCCGGCGAGGGCACGGAGATCCAGGTCGGGTTTCCCGTTCTCCTGGCGCGAAGGCCCTGACCTCGTTCGCTGGGGCGTTTCCGGGCCTCAGCCGGGCTTCAGCGGGACCCCGGCCGGACCTCAGAAGGGAAAGAAGAGGGGGATGGCGAAGACCGCCACCACGAGCATGACCAGGTTGAGGGGGGCCCCCACCCGGAAGAAGTCGGAGAACCGATATCCCCCGGGTCCATAGATGAAGGCGTTCGTCTGGTACCCGATGGGGGTCATGTACGAATTCGACGCCGCGATCATGACGGCGATCACGAAGGGCATGGGCGAGACCTCCAGCGCCACCCCGGTGGCCACGGCAATGGGGGTGAGGACCACGGCCGAGGCATTGTTGCTGATGACCTCGGTGAGGAGGGAGGTCACGAGGTAGAAGGCGGCCAGGGTCCCGAGGAGTCCCAGGGGGCGGAAGGCCGCTAGGAGGTAGTGAACGATCCAGTCCGCCGCCCCCGTCCCCTGCATGGCGATTCCCAGGGGGATCATGGCGCCCAGGAGGACGATGACCATCCAGTCCACCTCCTTGTACGCCTCCTCCGGGGTCAGGCACCCGGTCAGGAACATGGCCACCACCCCCATGAGGGCCGACACGAGGATCGTGGTCACGTTGAGGGCGGCGAGGAGGATCACGGCCACGATGATCCCCAGCGCCACCGGGAGTCGGTTCCGCCGGGTCCTGGGGACGGACATGGGGCCCAGGAGCGCCAGGTCGCCTCCCTCATGAATCCGCTTGAGATCGGTGGGGGTCCCCTGCACGAGAAGGATGTCGCCTGCGGCGAAACGGACGTTCCGCATGGGCTCGTGGAGGGCGTGTCCGTGGCGCTGGATCCCCACCACGGGCACGCCGTACCGGCCGCGGAAGGAGAGCCCCCGAATGGAGCGACCCACCACGGGAGAGCGCAGGGGCACGATGAGTTCGGCGAACTGCGGGAGCTCCTTTCGCTCCTCCTCCGCCCCCTCCGACGCCTTGTCCGGAAAGGGGGGGCGCGTCCCCGCAATGCGGATCCCCTCCTGCTCACCCACCCGGGCAATGTCACTCGCCTTGCCTCTCACCACGAGGACATCGCCCGCCTGGAGGACCTCGCTGCCGCGGGGAAGGTCGATCCGGGACTCGTCCGGGTGCTCGATCATGAGGACCTCGAGGTCCTCGTCCTCGCCCAGCTTCAGATCGCGGAGGGTGGAGCCGGCCAGGGGGGACTCCCGTTCCACCTTGAGGGCCGAGAGGTACTCCCCCAGCTCGTAGCGCTCCACGAGGGAGTGCTCGGCCTGCCGGACCGGGGTCAGCCACCGGCCCACGGTGAGGAGGTAGACGACCCCGGCCACCGTCATGAGGAGCACCGGGGGGGTGATCTCGAAGAGCCCGATCCGGTCCAGGCCGAGCTCCAGGATGAGGCCGGCCACCAGGAGGTTCGTGCTTGTGCCGATGAGGGTGAGGGTGCCCCCCATCTGGCTCGCGTACGAGATGGGAATGAAGAGGCGCGACGGGGCGGCTTCCATCTCCCGGGCGAGTCCGAGAACGATGGGGATCATCACCACCACGACGGGCGTGTTGTTGATGAAGGCGCTGACCGGAATGACGAGGAGAAGGGTGAGGCAGAGGAGGCGGAACTCGCTCCCCCCGGCATGGCGGGCGAGCCATCGGCCCACCAGCTCCACCAGGCCCGTCCGGACGAGACCGGCCGAGAGGACGAACATGGCCGCCACCGTCACCGTGGCCTCGTTGGCGAAGCCGCTGATTCCCTCCACCGGGGTCACGATCCCCGTCATGATCACCACGGTCATGACGAGGAGGGCGACCACGTCGATCCGGAGGCGATTCCAGAGGAAGAGACCGAGGGCGCCCAGGATGATCGCCAGGGTAAGGGCGATCTCGGAGGTAAAGGGAGGTGCTTGCATGGAGCCGGTGTCCGAAACGAGGGGGACACGGAGGCGACCTCCTCCGGGCCGGAAAGACTAGGGGGGGCGGGGCTTCCGAGGCAAGGCGCGTGGCCGGGGGCACGGGGCCTTCCGGACCGGTGCCGGCGCCGGCATGGGGCCCGCTTCTCCGACTCCCCGCCTGACCTTCAGGGGTCCGCCGAACGTGACCGGGCCGTGACCTGTTCATGGCCCGGAGATCGCCGCCCTGTGGCACGCCCGGGCGTTCTTTAGGCCCTGCCGCCCTCGGTTCCGCCCTGCCTTTCCCGGGGGCGACCCGCTCCTCCCGCTCCTCCCGCTCCTCCCG
Source organism: Gemmatimonadales bacterium (assembly GCA_050485885.1). Classification (GTDB taxonomy): domain Bacteria; phylum Gemmatimonadota; class Gemmatimonadetes; order Longimicrobiales; family Gaopeijiaceae; genus SKNW01. Next base: position 7,994 of record JBJHCG010000042.1, read on the forward strand.
TTCCTCCGGGCCCATGGTGCCTTCCGTGCTTTCCTTGAAGACCCCTTCCCCATCTCCCCCAACCCGACGCCTCCGCCCCTTCCGGACCCTGCCCGGGTTCCTTGCGCTTCTCGGGTTGCTGGGGGTCGGGGCTTTCCCTGGCGGGCCGGTTCCGGCCCACGGGCAGTCGGCAGACGATCCGTTGCGCACACCCCGCCTCGTGGTGGCGATCACGGTGGACCAGATGCGGCCCGACTACTTCTTCCGGTACCTGGATCACCTCGGCGAGGGGGGGCTTCGTCGCCTCCTCGACGAGGGGTTTTTCTTCCGGAACGGCCATTTCCGCCATGGGCAGACCTCCACCGGGCCCGGCCATGCCGCGCAGTTCACCGGCGCCACGCCCGCCGTCCACGGCCTCCTCGGCAACAGCTGGTACGTGCGGGATCTGGCGCGGAGCATCAATGTGATCGAGGCGGTGGGATCGGGCTTCCAGGCAGTGGGGGCCGCCGAGGGGACCGATGGGGAAAAGGGCCCGCAGAACATGCTCACCACCACCTTCGGCGACGAGCTCTTTCTCCACACGGGGCATCGGTCGCGGACGATCGGGATCTCGCGCAAGGACCGGGGAGCCATTCTTCCCGCCGGCCACACCGGAACGGCCTACTGGTACGAGGGGAGCACGGGGAACTTCATCACCTCCACCTTCTACCGGAACGAACTTCCCGACTGGCTGGTGGCCTTCAACGACCGGAATCTCCCCCAGGCCTACCTCGCTCGCACCTGGGAGCCCCTCCACCCCATCGAGACCTACGTCGAGAGCCGCGACGACGAGAACCCCTATGAAGGCCTCCTCGGCGGCTCGAACACCTTTCCCTTCGACCTGGCGCGCATGGTGGAAGAGGGGCAGGGCCCGGGCCTTCTGAACACCACGCCCTTCGCCGACGAACTCCTCTTCGAACTGGCGTATGCCGCCATCGAGGGGGAGGAGCTGGGCCGGGGCCCCGTGCCCGACGTCCTCTCGATGGCCCTCTCGGCCACCGACGCCATTGGGCACCGTTTCGGACCCGCCTCCAAGCAGATGCAGGACCACATTCTCCGCCTCGATGGGTACCTGGCCGACTTCCTCGACTACCTGGATCGGGAGTTCGGGGCCGAGAACGTCCTCGTGTTCCTCACGGCCGACCATGGGGCCGTCTACGTTCCCCACTACCTCCGGGACCTGGGGATCGCCACCGGGCACCCTGACACGGAAACGGGGGTGTCCGCCCGGATCCGGGCCGGGGTGGAGTCCTTCATGGAGGCGCGTTTCGGGGAAAGCCTCCTCCTGGCCGTGAGCAACAACAGCCTCTTTCTCGACCATGACGTGATCGCGCGGCGGGACCTCGACCTCGAACGGGTACGGGCCGAAGTGAAGCGCTTTCTCCTCACCCAACCCGGGGTCGGGGGGGCGCTGACGGCCGATGCCCTCAACCGCACTCAGTTCACCGACGCCCCGCGAAGCGCCATTCAGGCCTCCTTCCACCAGAAGCGCTCCGGCGACGTGATGATGTGGCTCGAGCCCCAGACCAGCGGGGGGACGGGAACGGAAGGAACCGGCCATGGCACCCCGTGGGTGTACGACCGGCACGTGCCCATCGTCTTCTGGGGCTTCGGCATCCAGGGAGGGGAATCGCACGAGCCTGTGCACGTGAGCGACATCGCCTCCACCGTTTCCTTCTTCCTGAACGCGCCCCTCCCCAGTGGCAATGTGGGGCGGCCGCTGAACGACCGGATGCGCCGATAGCCGCGGGTTCGGGGCGGGAGCGTGGGTGGATCGACCCGGTGCCGGGCCGGGCCCGGGCCCGAGGGGCGCGCGAGCTCGACGCCCTCCTTCATTGACGGGGCAGGACGCGAACGCCAGGGTGAGAGGGTGCCCCCCTCCGCGGGACCTCCCCGCCCGCTCCGCCCGGAGCCTCCTGCCTCCGCCTCCCCCCTCCTCCCCATGCATCCCCCCTCCCTCCAGGGCCAGCTCCTCCTTTCCGACCCCCGCCTTCGGGATCCGGACTTTCGGCATACCGTCATCCTCGTGGGAGAGCACAACGAGGAGGGCGCCCTGGGGGTGGTCCTGAACCGCCCCATGCGCCTGACGGTCGGCGAGGGGTTCCCTGCGCTGGCGCCTCTCCTGGGCGGGGAAGGCATCCTCCACCGCGGGGGGCCGGTGCAGCCCGAGGGGGCGGTGCTCGTGGGGGAGTTCACCGACCCGGTGCATGCCGACATCCCCGTGTTCGGCCGGGTGGGGTTTCTCGTGGGAGATGTGGAGCCCTCGATCCGCCCCCACCTGGAGCGGGCCCGACTCTTCGCGGGGTACGCGGGCTGGGGGCCGGGGCAGCTCGAGGGGGAACTTGCGGCCGGGGGATGGATCGTCCACCCGGCCCGGGCGGACGACGTCTTCACGGAGGCACCGGAGGGACTCTGGCACGAGGTGATGCGGCGCATGGGGCCCGACTTCGAGCGCATGGCCCGGGTTCCCCACGATCCCCGGGTGAACTAGGGCTGCGTCCGGGCACCGGGGTGCGGCCGCGCCTCGCCGAGCCCGTCAGCGTCTCCGGATCTTTCTGCGTTACAGGACCGCAACAGGGCCGTGGCACGCCTGTTTCGCCCTGTTCCCGGGGTGTGACCATGGGGTCGATAGTTTGCGTGCTGCCCGGCGATCCGTCGGGGCCGGACCGCTCGTTCACCCCATGGGAATCGAATCATGCTCCCCTCCCCGCAGACCCCTCTCCGCCTTCCCGGGTGGAGCCTCCTCCTGATTGTGACCGCCCTCCTCGGCCTTCCGCTCGAGGGTGCCCACGCCCAGGTGCCCTCTTCGGATGCCACCGCCACGTCAGTCGCCGCGAGCACAGACCGGACGGCGTCCATGGGCTCGGTCACCGGGCAGGTCGTGAACGCCCAGGTGGGCGGGTACCTGGAGGGGGCCGATGTGCGCCTCGAGGAGATGCGGCGGCAGACCACCACGAACCGGGAGGGTCGTTTCACCTTCGGTGGCGTGCCTGCGGGGAGCTACACCCTCGTGGTTTCGTACCTGGGGCTCGAGGTCCAGCGGCTCCCGGTTTCGGTGACCTCGGGCGCGGCCCAGCCCGTCCGGGTGGAGCTCCGGTCGGCCATCTTCCGCCTGGAGGACATGGTCATTACCGGGCAGATCGAGGGTCAGGCCGCGGCCATCAATCTCCAGCGCGCCTCCGACAACCTGAAGACCATCGTCTCGCAGGACGCCCTGGGACAGATCCAGGAGGGGAACATCGGCGACGCCCTGGGCCGCCTCCCCGGGCTCACGGTCGAGACCCGGGCCGGGGTGCAGCGGACGGCCACGATCCGGGGGCTCGCGCCCCAGTACAACTCGGTCACGGTGGACGGCTTCACCATGACGAATGTGGACGGGAACCGTGACATCGCCCTCGATTCCTACCCCTCGAACACCCTGGCCCGGGTGGAGGTGGTGCGGGCCGTCACCCCGGACATGCCCGGCGACGCCATTGGCGGCACGGTGAACCTCGTGACCCGGACCGCCTTCGATCGGGGCGGGCGCACCCTCACCGGCAATGTGGGGGGCACCTTCAACCAGATCCGGAACACCGGGAACCGACAGCTCGAGTTCACGGTGGGAGATCGCTTCGGCCCCGACGGCAACCTGGGCGCCCTCTTCACCTTCTCCCACTTCCAGGATGTGCGCGGATACGATGTTTCGAACATCGGGTACGCGGTGAATGCCCAGGACGAGTACACGATCACGAACAACCTCGTGTACGACCGGGACGAGCGGAAGGACAAGTACGGCGTGGGCGCGAACCTCGACTTCCGCACGCAGGGCGGGGGGCATCTGTACCTGAAGGGGATGTACAACTACGACTACCGATGGCTCAACCGGCGGGGCACGAACTACCTCCCCGGAACGAACCGGGTCGACAACCTGACCTTCTACCGGGAGCCGAAGAACGTCTTCCAGATGTACATTGCCGGGGGAAGCCACGAGGTGGGTGCGTGGGGGGTCGAGTACCGGGCCGCCTACTCCCGGGCCGACAAGACCTACCCCGAGACCTTCCAGGTCAGCCAGGGCTTCAACAACGTCCAGCTTGCCGTGGACCGGTCGGACCGCAACTTCCCCACCTTCTCCGTGACGAACGGGGTCGACATCACCGATCCGGCGGGGCTTCAGATCCGGAACTTCCAGGTGACCCAGGCCCCCCGGGCCGAAGACGAGCTCGCCTTCGAGGCCAATGTGCGCCGGGAGCTCGCCCTGGGCGGACTCCCCGCCTCCTTCCGGGCCGGGGTGCGCTACACGACCAAGGACGCCTCCCAGGATCAGCCCGACTACGCCCGGTACTCGGTGAACGGGGTTTCCGCCAGCGCCCTCATCGAGCGGTACACGAACGACCGCTTCTTCCTCGCCTCGGGGGGGCGCGCCCGCCTGAGCCCCTTCTTCCCCGACCGCGATGCCTGGCTCGCGGCGTACCGCGCCGGGTCCGGGTTCACGGCCCAGGAGCCCTTCAGCACGCAGGGGCGCGCCAATACGGAGTGGTCCATCGGGGAGGACATTGCCTCGGCGTACGGAATGGCCACCGTGGATCGGGGACCGCTTCGCATCCTCGGAGGGGTGCGGGTGGAGCACACCCGGAACGACTCCCGGGCCAACGAGGTGGTCATCGAGCTGATCAACGGGCAGGAGCAGGTCACCGGCATCAACCCCCAGGTGGCGTCGGGGAGCTACACCAACGTTCTTCCCGGGGTGCACCTCCGGCTGGAGGCCACGGAAGACCTGGTCATCCGGGCCTCGGTGAACCAGACGATCTCGCGCCCCCCTCCGGGCGACCTCATTCCCTCGCTCCAGGTGAACGCCCAGCTCACCCAGCCGGCCGTCATCATCGGAAATCCCGACCTCGTTCCGGCCACCTCCACGAACCTGGACCTGAGCGCCGAACTCTACCTCGCGGGGCTCGGACTCGTCTCGGCCGGTGCCTTCTACAAGTCGGTGGACAACTTCGTCTTCAGCGAGCGGACCCGTCTCAACTCGGGGCCCTTCGCCGGATTCGACGAGGTGCGCCGGGTGAACGGAGACGGGGGCACCGTGCTCGGCATGGAGCTGAGCTGGGGGCAGCAGTTCACCACCCTTCCCGGCCTCCTCTCGGGGCTCGGCATCGAGAGCAACGCCACCTTCCTCCGCACCGAGGGAACCTACCCGGGGCGGGAAGATGAATCCCTCCCCCTCACCCAGTCCCCCACCTGGATCGCCAACCTGGGCTTCTTCTACAACCAGGGCCGCTTCACGGGCCGGGTGAGTGGGATGGCACGGAGCGATCGTCTCCAGAGCGTGGGTGGGCGCGCCGCCCTGGACCGGTACAACGAGGCCGACCGCAGCCTCGACCTCTCGGCCGAGTTTGCCGCCCGGCGGGGGATCAACCTCTTCTTCCACACCCGGAACCTCCTCGACGTCCCCACCATCGAGTACCAGGGCTCGCCGGAGAACCCGGTTTCCACGACCTACTACGGGCGGCAGCTGAACGCCGGGGTGAGCTTCAGCTTCTGATGCGAAGGCCCACGTGGTTCGGGGCCCGTCTCCCCGCCCTCCCGCTGGCGGTGCCTCTCCTCCTCGCCCTGGCGAGCGGATGCAACTCCCCGGAGGGCGGGGCGACCCCCGCAGCGGCCGAAGGGGGCGCGAACCTCGACGGCCAGAGCCGTTTCGAGCGGGTGATCCTCCTGCACGACAACGACACCCACTTCCACGACAACCACCGCGACGAGGTGCTGGCCTGGATCGAGCAGCTCCGGGCGGGGGACGATCCGGTCTACCTCCTGAGCGCCGGGGACATCGTGGTCCGGAGCGAGGACCGCTGGCCCGAGGGAGCCGACCTGGCCTGGTACGAGGCCCGGGGCCTGGCCATGATGGAGCGGATGAACACCCTCGGGTACGACGTGGCCACCTTCGGGAACCACGAGATCGACCTCAAGTTCGAGGGCGACCGGAATGTGACCCGGGGAATCCTGGAGGCGGCGCGGTTCCCCTGGCTCGCGGCAAACCTTCGCGCCGAGTCGGACGACCTCCCCCCGTTCGCCCCCTGGCATCTCCTGGGGGGAGGAGATGAGGGTCCGGAGATCGCCGTGGTCGGGCTCACCGTGATCAACTTCGATCCGGTGCCGGGAATGGTGCAGGAAGACTTCCACGAGGCCACGGCCCGGTACGCAACGCTGGCCGACACCCACGATGCTCTCGTCCTCCTGACCCACATCGGGATCCGGTACGAGATCGAGCTCGCGAACGCCTTTCCCGGGGTCGCGGCGATCCTCGGGGGTCACACCCACACCCTCCTCCCCCAGGCGATCCATGTGAACGGGGTCCTGGTGGCGCAGGCCGGGGGGAATGCCCATGTGCACGATCCCACCCGGGAGCCCTTCCTCGGGGTGGCCGTGCTCGAGTTCGAGGACCGGGCCCTGGTGCGGAGCTGCGGATGGGTCCTTCGCATCGGCCCCGACGGGGTGCGTCATGCCGGCGATACCGAGCCAGCCCTGGCATGGAATCCGGCAGAGGCGCCCCCTCGCTGCGCGGCCTGAGCCGGAGCGCCAGCGACCCGAAGCGACCTCGCGGTTCCGGCACCCTCCGCTCCCCTGGGCGGATCTTCCCTCCCTCCTCGTGCGCCCCCCCGTAGGCTGAGGGTCGCCCTACCCCCCCCGGGCGCGCTGCCCGATCACGTAGTCCCGGAGAACACCGGTCTCGGTTTCGAGCTGTTCCAGGCGGTGTCGGACCATGTCGCCCACCGAGACCACCCCGGCAATGCGCCTCCCTTCCATCACCACCAGGTGGCGGAGGCGCTCCCGGGTCATGCGCTGCATGGCATCGGGAAGGGAGAGGTCGGGGGCACAGGTCGGGGCGGGGCGGCGCATGATCCCACGGAGAGGCTGGGTGCCTGCGCCCTCGGGGTGGCGGAGCACGGCGCCCACGATCTCGCGCTCGGCCACGAACCCCACGGGTGCGCCGGTGGCATCCACCACCGGAAGCCCCCCTACCCCCTCTTCCACGAGGAGGCGGGCGGCTTCGGCCACCCGGGCCGATTCGGGGATGGTGACAACCCGGTCGGACTTGGCGCGGAGTAGGGCGGAAACGGACATGGGGCACCTCGCGGGGTCCTGGGGGAGGTGCGCCCGGTCCCGATGAGACGGAGCGGGACCTCCACGGTCTGGCCTGAACCGCGCGGGCCCTCGTGTCGTGAGGCAGGGGCCCGGCGACGATCTCCACGATAGGACCGGGCCGCCCTTGCGGACAAGGAAAATCGGGGGGATGCTCCATGGGCGTTTTTCCCGGCATCCCCCCCCTGCCCCCTCCCCCGGACCCTCCCTCGTGGACTCCTTCCAGCAGGCCTCGCCTCCCCCACCCCTGGCCCCCCGGATTCTCGCCCTGGTGGCCCTGGCCGGGGCCCTTGTCATGAACACCCTGGCCCAGACCCTCCCCCTGGGGGGGCGGAGCACGGGGGAGCTGTCGGAACTCTACCCGAACGCCGTCGTTCCGGTGGGGGCCACCTTTTCCATCTGGGGGCTCATCTACCTGGCGGTGGGGGGGTGGACGGTGGCGCAGTTCACCCGCCCCGGCGAGCGGCTCGGGGCGGCGCTTGCCCCCCTCTTCGCCCTCACCTCGCTCTGGAACGCGGGGTGGCTCCTGGCCTGGCACTACCTCTATCCCGGCCTCTCCGTCGTCGTCATGGGTGCGCTCCTCACAACCCTCGTCCTCCTCCACCTTCGGCTGGAGCGGGAGGGGACGCCCTCCTGGCCGCAGGCCCTGGCCCGGGCCGCCTTCGGGCTCTACCTGGGGTGGATCCTCGTGGCCACGGTGGTGAATCTCACCGCCTGGCTCGTCTCTCTGGGATGGGAGGGGTGGGGCCTTTCCGACGGGGCCTGGGGGGCCCTCGTGGCGGGGGTGGGCGTGGGCGTTGCCGCCTCCGTTCAGCGTCGCTTCGCAAACCCGTGGGTGGGCGCCGCCTCGGCCTGGGGGTTCGCGGGGACGGCGGCGGCCGGGGTGGCCGCCGGGGCCGAGGCCGCTGCCCTCGGGGGGGCATCGGACCTGGCTGGACTCCCCCTCGTCACGGTGGTGGCGGGCGCCGGGGCCCTCCTCCTCGTTGCGGACGGGGTCCGGATCGCCTGGTCGCGGGCCCGGTCCAGGGGGCGGGGGTAGAGGGGGTAGGTCGGGGGCGCAGGGCGCGCGGGGGAGGAGGGCCCGCGAGGGTGGTGCGTGGGCCACCCGGGGGCAGGGGTGGAGCGGTCCCGAATGGCCGAGCCGGCCTACCGGCTCTCGGCCTCCCGGTGGTCCCGCACGAAGGTGGCGAAGCCGTCGAGGGAGGCCTCGGTGATCCGCCCCCGGGGGTCCAGCGCGAAGCGGACGAAGGTGCTCCCCGCCCCCGGGCGGCGCCAGTGAACCCGGAAGAGGTCCTGGTGCCAGGGCTCCAGGTCGGCCACGTACTCGGGAGAGTAGTGGAGGGCCAGGCGGGCGTCCTCTCCCGCTCCCTCCACCTCGATCCGAAGCGGTCCGAAGAGGGAATCCTCATACGTTCCGGCGTACCCCTCCAGCGGAAGGGAGGGGCCCACCCCCTGGAGACGCGCCTCGGCGAGCTGGGCGGCGCTCCGGGCCGCGTTGGCCTCGGTTCGGGCCTGCACCTCCAGGTAGAGCTCGCTCCAGGGCATGGGCTCCCGCCCCCGAAGGAGGTCCAGGAGGTGATGGGTCAGGGCGAGCTGCAGGTTGCTCGAGCTCAGGTTCGCCATGGCCACGATTCCCAGGGCGGGGCCCGCCTCGCTCTCGGGAACGAGGGTCAGGTGGGTGCGGGTGTAGTTGATGGAGCCCGAGTGGTGGATCACCCGCTCCCCGTGCAGGTCCTGCACCCGCCATCCCAGGGCGTACGCCGCGAAGTGCTGGGTGGGGTGGAGCCGGCGTCCCACCGAGTCCAGGGAGATGACCGTGTCGGGAGCGTACATTTCCTCGAAGCGGTCTTCCCCGAGGATGCGACGCCCCTCGAAACTCCCCTGCCCCAGGTGGAGCCGGATCCAGCGGGTCAGGTCGTGGGCACTGGACCACGCGGCCCCGGCACCCCCGATGGCATCGTAGTTTCGTCGGGGGATGGCGGTCACGACCCCGTCGATCCGGGTGTGGGAGTGGGCCGCATTCCCCAGCGCCTCCACCCGGGCGGCCCGGGTGGTGCTCCGGGTCATCCCCAGGGGTTCGAAGATCCGGGTGGCCACGAGGTCGTCCCATGACATCCCCGCCGCCGCTCCCGCCACCTCGCCGGCGGCAATGTAGAGGAGGTTGTTGTACCCGTACCGATGCCGGAACCCCTCCACCTGCGGGAGGTGGCGGCTCCGCCGCAGGATCTCCTCCCGGTCGAAGGGAGAGGCGATCCAGAGATTGTCCAGGCGCGCCGCTCCCACCCGGTGGGTCAGGAGATCCCTCACGGTGAGGGCCTCCGAGACCAGGGGATCGGCCACCCGGAACCAGGGAAGGTGGCGGGTCACCGGGTCGTCCCACGAGAGCGTTCCCTCGTCCACGAGGAGGGCGAGGGAGGCGGCGGTGAAGGCCTTCGTCGTGGAGGCAATGGCGAAGAGGGTGTGGGCATCCACCCGTTCGTCGCCTCCCAGCCGGGTCACCCCGTACCCCCGGGCCAGGACCACCGAATCCCCCACCACCACCCCCACGGCGAGCCCCGGGACCTCCCAGGCTTCCATGGCCGCCTCGATCCACCGATCCAGGTCGGCCAGGGGATCGACCGGGGCTGGCTGAGCCTGAAGGGGGCTTCCCCCTGTGAAAAGGGAGGAAAGGAGGAGCGCGGCGAGGGCCACCCTCCGCCACCCCCGATCCCCGGCGGCGCCGACCCACGCAACGAAACCGTGGCGCCCGGGGCTCCGGGAGTGAAGAATGAGGGGCGCAGAGGGCCGGCGCGGGCCGGACCCGGGGGCGGAAGCCAGTGCGGGGGACCGGGCCATGATCCGGCTCCAGAGAGGGTGGGTGGGGACCCGTCCGGCTAACGCCGACCGGGACGCGGGAGTCTGAGGCACAGCGCGGATCGACGCAACGGGCGGAGGCATGAGCGAACGGAAAGGGAAGGACGGGGACCTGATGACGCGAATCCGGGGGCGACGGCTCCTGGAGTGGCTTTTCGCGTATGTGGCCGGGGCCTGGATCCTCCTCGAACTCACCGACTTCCTGGTGGGACTCTTCGACGGACCGGAGGCGCTGGTCCGGGTCCTCCTCACCGCCCTGGCCTTCGGGCTCCTGGCGGCGGTGGTCGTGGCCTGGTACCACGGCGAGCGTGGACGCCAGGAGGTGACACGGCCGGAACTGGCCCTCCTTTCGGCCATCGCAGGGGCCGGGATCCTCGCCACCGTCTGGGTGGGGGCCACGGCCTCCTGGGAGCCGGCCTCCGCCATGGGCGAATCCGGGGATCGGGGCCGAGCCTCGCCCCTCTCCGTGGGTACATCCATGGGTGCCCGCGATGCCCTGGCCCAGGTCTCCCTCTCCGATCCCCGCGATGCACCCCTGGCCCTGGCCGTGCTTCCCTTCCTCTCGCTGGACCCGGGAGGGGAGGAGGGAAGCGGCGCGGGGGGAGAGGCCTTCGCCGACGGCATCACGGAAGACCTCCTCTTCGAGCTGAGCCTTCTCCCGGGACTTCGGGTGCTGAGTCGCACCACCACGGCGAGCCTTCGCGGGACGGAGCTGGGGATTGTCGAGATCGGCCGTCTTCTCGATGTGGACCTCCTCCTCGAGGGGAGTGCGCGCCGCTCGGGGGAGCGAACCCGGATCGTGGCCCAGCTCATCGATGCCCGGTCCGACGAGCACCTCTGGTCCGGGGCGTACGACCGCGACCTCGAAGATGTGCTCACCGTCCAGGCCGAGGTGGCAGCAGAGATCGCCCAGGCCCTGGCCGCGCTCCTCGACCCGGCCGCGGCATCCGACCCATCTGCGGCTTCCGATCCCTCCATGGCCCCCGCCCTCCCCACCGACCCCGGAACCCGGCCGGAGCGATGGGTCGACCTTTCCCTCGACCGGGAGATGGCGGCCCTTCTCTTCGAAGGTCGCCGGATGGTGCGGAGTGAAGACCCCGACACCATGCGGACCGGGACCCTGAACCTCCTCCAGGTCCTGGAGCGACACCCCGGCCTCGAACCCGCCCGGGTCGCCCTGGCCGAGGTTCTGGAGCGGGGGGCGGTGGGGGGCGCCATGCGGCCCCCCGCGGCGGGAAGCCCGCCCCCACCCCCGGCCGATCTCCGCACCCGGGTGCGGGAGGCCCTCGCCGGAACGGAGCGCGCCGACGCCCCCACCCGTCCGGGCCGAAGCCAGGCCTGGCGCCTGGCCCTGGACCAGGGGGAGGTGGAAGCCGGGGAGGCGGCCCTCGTCCGCATTCTCGAAGCCAACCCCAACGACGCCCAGGCCCGCTACTGGTACGGGGTCCTCCTCGCGGGAACGGGGCGCGGCGCGGCGGGGCTGGAACAGCTCCGGGTGGCCCGGGCCCTGAACCCGGGGTACGCCGGGATCGACCTGGCCGAGGCGGCGCTCCTCTCGGACCTGGGGCGGGGGGGAGAGGCCCTGGTGGTCCTGGACCGGGCGCTGGACCGGGTCGAGCCCGGCTCCTCTCCCGCCTTCCAGCTCCGGGCCGAGCGGGCCCTCGTCCTGTCGGCGCTGGGGCGGGGGGAGGAGGCGCTCACCGAGGCCCGCGCCCTGACCCGCGATGCGCCCGAGGCCCCCCAGGGGTGGGGCGTACTTGGCGCGCTGGAGGCGCGGGCTGGCGACCGGGAGGCGGCCCGGCGCACCCTGGCCCGGCTCGAGGCCCTCCCCGACGACACCTCCGCCCGCCTCGCCCGGGCCCATCTCCTCGCGGCCCTCGGTGAGGAGGCTGCGGCCCGGGAGGCGCTCTCCGGCGCCGTCCAGGCCAACGGATGGGCCGCCCTCTCCACCACGGCTCGCCGCCTGGCCCCGATCCTGGCGCCCGGCGCTCCCGTCGCCCCCCGCCCGGGGTCGGCGCGCCCTCCCTGAGTGTTCCGGCCTGAGCCTTCCGGCCCCGCCCCTTCGCATCCCCACCTCACCCCCTTCCTGCCCGGAGGTCCCCATGGCCCGCACCCCCCTCTTCCGCCTCCTCGAACGCACCCTCCGCGAAGCCCGCCGTCAGGCTGCCGGGCTTCCCCCAGCCGAGGCGCTCCGCGACGGCCGAGGACGGGGCCGAGGACGGGGCCGAGGACAGGGACGGGGCGCAGGCGAGCCGGGCCCCGGATCGCGGGGTCTGGCCTCCGCCGGGCTGGGCGGTCCCACCCGCCGGGAGTTCCTCCGCCGCTCCGGGGTGGTCCTGGCCGGGGCAGGGGTGGCGCCGGGCCTCCTCCTTTCGGGATGCGGGGGTGACGGAGGGCGGGGGGACGGGGCGGGAGGCCCGGGGGGAAATGGCCCACGCCCCCCTCGCCGACCGGGCTCCGACGACCCCCAGGTGGTGGTGGTGGGCGCCGGGATCGCCGGGCTCACCGCAGCATGGCGCATCCATCAGGCCGGGCTTCCCGTGCTCCTCCTGGAGGCACAGGAGCGGACCGGAGGGCGCATGTACTCCATTCGCGACCACTTCGCCGACGGGCAGGTGGCCGAGCTCGGGGGGGAGCTCATCGACACCGGACACCATGCCCTCCGGGGGCTCGCCGCCGAGCTCGACCTTGCCCTCGATGACCTCCACGAGATCGAGACCGCCGAACCCGAGTTCTGGCATTTCGGGGGGGCCCGGCGGAGTGAGGCCGAGCTCGTGGCGGCCTGGGGCCCGGTGGCCTCCCGCATCGAGGCCGAACTCGCCGCCCTCTCCCTTCCCGAGGCCTGGCCCTGGATCACCTGGGATGCCCCCGCCGGGGCCGAGCGCCTCGACCAGACCTCCCTTGCCGAGTGGCTCGCCGCCACCGAAATGGATCCCTGGTTCCGGACCCTCCTCGATGTGGGCTTCACCTCGCAGTATGGGCGCGAGGCGGGGGAGCAGTCGGTCCTGAACCTCCACACCATGATCGATCCCACCCCCGACCACTTCCACATCTATGGGGAGAGCGACGAGCGCTTCCATGTGCGGGGCGGAAACGACCGCATCCCCCGGGCCCTCACCGAACGTCTCGATCCGGTCATCGAGCGGGGCACCCGCCTCGAGCGCCTCCGCGTCACCCCGGCCGGGCGCTACGAGCTGTCTGTGGTCCGCGGGGGCTCCACCGACACACTTCACGCCGATCACCTCATCCTGGCCCTCCCCTTCACCCTTCTTCGCTACGTCGCCCTCGACCTGGATCTCCCCCCGGTGAAGCGCCGGGCCATTGCCGAGCTCGGATACGGCACGAACGCCAAGCTCATGATGGGATACGCCTCCCGCCCCTGGCGCACCCGGCATGGTGAGGCCGGAACGGTCATTACCGATCGTCCCTTCCAGGTCACCTGGGAGACGAGCCGTGCCCAGGGCGGCCCCTCCGGAATCCTCACGAACTTCACCGGGGGTCAGGCCGGAGAGCGCCTTGGGGAGGGGAGTGCCGCCGATCGCGCGCGCGAGGTGAACGCCGCCCTCGAGGGGTTCTTCCCCGGCATCGAAGCCGCCCACGATCCGGAGCGGGCCGTCCGCTTCCACTGGCCGTCGCATCCCTGGACCGAAGGCTCCTACGCCTGCTACCTCCCCGGCCAGTGGACCGCCCTCGCCGGCGCCGAAGGGATGGCGGTGGGGCGCCTCCACTTCGCCGGCGAACACACCTCCCTCGATGCGCAGGGGTACATGGAGGGAGGATGCGAATCGGGGGAGCGAGCCGCGGCGGAGGTCCTGGCGGCGCTGGGCATGGAGTCGGCGGCCTGAAGCTCCCGCACCTTGCCAAGGCGCCCTGCGGGACCGGGGGCGCCGGCCGGCGCCAGGGCGCTCCGGTCAGAGGGGGGTACCCTGGCTCCCCGCGGTCCTCCGCCCTACAGCACCCCGCGCACCAGGGTTTCGCCCACCGTGCCGAGCACCGAAATGAGAAGGGCGCCGCCCAGCGCCCACCCGAAGGAGTCAATGGAGAGGCGGTCGGTCAGCCCGTCGGTGATCTTGAGGAGAATCGCGTTCACGACCCATCGGGTCAGGAAGGCCAGGAGAAAGCCGATCCCCAGGGTGGCGATCCCGATGAGCACGAAGAAGATCCACCCGATGAGGACGTTCAGGACCCCGAAGATCGCCGCCACGAGAAAGGCGCTCCCCATGCTCTTCACATGAAATCCGGGGAGGATCACCGCGGTGATCCAGACGGCGAGGGAAAGAATGACCCAGGAGAGGAGAAGGCTCATCGGAGAACTCCGCGTGGGGGTGGGGATGCGATGCGCTCGGGAGGCTGCCCGGGACCAGGGAGCGTGCCAGGGTAACGCAGCTCGCCCCATGCTCGGGACACGCCCCAAGGAGAACGCGGGAGGGTCGGGGGGCGCAAGCCCTACTCCTCCGGGGCCAGCGTCCCCGGGCGGCTTGCGGTGTGGGCCGCCGCCTGGGCCACCGCCTTCCACCCGGGGAGGCCGCACCAGAAGGTGGTCCATGGCCCTTCCTTGACGGCGCCGTCGGCGTTGGCGAAGTAGAACTCGTTCACCGCGTTGCCTCTCCGGGACCGCCAGAAGAGGGCGGGATTCTCACCCCGCATGACCTGCCAGATGGCGCGGCCCAGCCCCTCTCCCTTCGCATCTTCGGAAACGGCGAACTTGTCCATGTAGACCTGGCCGTTCTCCCGGGTCAGCACGATGGCGGCCCGGTAGTGTTCGCTCAGGTAGATGCGAAAGGGACGGGTACGCTCGAAGTAGTCGGGCACGAGGGGGCGACCGAAGCTTGACGCGACGAGGGCGGCGAATCGGTCCCGGTCCACGGGTTTCCAGGAGGCATGCCGGCGGATTCGTTCGCCGCGGCGCACGAGGGTGCCCGACCCCCGGTGGGTGAAGAGCTCCTTCGCCATCTCGTCGGGACTCGTGATGGAGAGGGAGGAGGAAGGGGGGAGCGCCATCATCAGGTCATGGATCTGCTCCATCTTGACCCGCATCCCGGAGTGGATCCAGGGCTCGGCCATGAGGCGGGCATAGTCCGTGACAAGGCTGATGGAGTCGATGATCCGCCCCTGTCCGTCGAGGAGACCGCCGGTGCCGGTGAGGAAGATGATCTTGTAGGGCTGGACCCGCTTCACCAGTTCGTTGGCGGCCCAGTCGGCGTTCACATTCACGATCTGACCGCCGGGGGTTTCTCCCAGCGATGCGATGACCGGAATGGATCCCACGTCGATGGCGGCCTTCATGCCCGAGGTGTGGACCCGTCGCACCTTCCCCACCAGGCCAAAGCGGCGGCGCCCCAGGAGGTCACATTCGAAGACCCCGGTGGGGAGGGAGGTGGCCCGTACCCCGGCGGCCTGAAGCGCCTCCACGAGCCGGAGGTTCTGGAGCTGGAGTACCCGCCGCACGATGGCGAGCCCTTCCGGCGAGGTGAAGCGGAGGCCGTCCACGACCCGCTTGGCGATTCCGGCGGCGGCCAGCTCCTCGTCGAGCTGGGGGCCGGCACCATGGATCACGATGGGGGTGAGGCCCACCTGCTGGAGAAAGGCCAGGGAGGACACGAGGGCCTTCAGGTCGTCGCGGAGGACGGCGCCTCCCACCTTGACCACGGCAAAGCGGACTGCATCGACCCGACTGAATCGTTCCAGGTAGAGCTGGATCTCGCGTGCGCTCCCCAGGTTCGAGAGGAGGCGCACGATGGTCGGGCGGAGGTCGTGGGGATCGTTCATTCGGGGGAAGATGGCGAATGCGCCCTCGAAGGAAAGGGGGGAGCCCCCGCGCACGGGGTCGGGGGCCGGGCGTCGAGGGAGGGTCGGCGCCCTGTTCCGGGTGCCGGGCTTCGAGAACGCACCCTTCCCCTGCGCCGGGGCCGGGCATGGACGAAGCGCCCGTGCCCTGTGCCGGAGGCCGCGGGCCGGAGGGCGTGCCTCCTCCCCCGTCCCCGGCCTTAGCCTGGGGGCGGGCTCTCTGCCGACCCGCCCTGGGGGCTCCCGGTCGCGCTTCCCGCCCGCTCCACCTGGATCCGCACCTCCTGGAGGCGAATGGCCGAACGGACCTGCTGCAGGGTGGCCGTGACCTGGGAGACGGGGATCCCCCCGCCCTCCACTCCCGCCCGGGCCTCGGTGCGGGCCTCCTGCAGGAGGCGGGTGAGTCGGTCGATCCGCTCCATGGGCTCGGCCTCGAGCCAGACCAGGCGCAGGGGGCTCTCCCCCGCCGCCAGGGCCCGACAGAGGGTGCCCCGGTCCAGGAGCGCTTCCTCGTCGTCGCCCTCGAGGAGGGTCCGGAGCTCGGGGGAGGCCGCGGCAACGCCGGGGCCGGCGCCCGCGCCGCTGCTTCCGCTCATGCGGCTGCCCGGGCCTTCACCGGCCCGTACCCCCGCCCCCGCCATGGGCGCCGGGAGGAGAAGGTTCGCGTAGGCGCGAAGAAGGGTGCGGGCCGTGCCCATCTGGTCGAGGGCGCTCCGGAGGCGATCCATGGAAGCCTGGTCGGCCGCATCGGAGGGGGCCTCTGCCGCCATTTCGCAGACGCCGCGGAAGACCCGGTTGAGGGTGACCGATTCGAAGCGGCGAAGCTCGGACTCGATCCGGGTCTCCAGTCGTTCCAGGAGGGCCGGAGGAGGATCGGTGAGGGTCCAGGCACCGTTGTCGGTGGCCAGGCCCGGGTAGATTTCGGCGAGGAAGTGGGCCTCCGGGTCGGCCACCAGGGTCTCGACGCTCCGCACGGCGGAGGGTGAAACAGGCCCTCCCTCCGGATCGGCCCTTCCCCCCACCGTCTCGATGCGCGCGAGCACGGGAGGGCCCTGGGTGCGGAAGCGCTTCACCACCGCGCCGTCGTTCACCCGGAGTTCCACCTCCATGGCCGTGCGCACATGGACTTCCCGGTCATGGCGGCGGCCGAAGAAGAGTAAGCGGCGACGCTCGTTCCGGGTGACCACCGAGTCGGTGGCCGTGGTCCGGTACACGAGGACGGGGGTTTCCAGCGCCAGGACCGCTGCAGTGCGGACCTCGGCGGGAACGTTCCCCGATGCCCGCCGGGGGGCCGGGAGCTCGGGCCGACCCACCGCCTCCGCGGTCATTCGGGTCACGAGGGTGCTGGGGTCCACCCGGCGAAGCTGGGCCTGCTCGTGCCGGGTGGCCAGCGTCTCCGCCTCCTCCGAGAGGCGGCGGACCCCGTCGCGGTAGAACCCGAGGGCGGCCTCCATGGCCGGTTCGGTGCCCCGAAGGATCCGCTCGGTCTCGACCCCCGTGGCGAGGAGAGCCTCCAGGTCACCGGTGGTGATGCGAACGGCGTGCTGGGGCCACTCCCGCAGCATGGCCAGGTAGGCCTGGGTGGCCACGGCCCACTCCACCGGGTTGGCGCCGCCTCGCCCTCCCTCCATGGCCGGCGTCCCCAGGCGCTGCTCCGCCGCCCGGGCCAGGAGGGGGAGGCGGCGGGCCAGGTTTTCCGGCGAGGGGTCGGCCAGGGCCTCGGCCAGGGAGCGGTCGTCCACCGGGGTGGTCCGGTCGGTGAGAAGGGCATCCCGGGCATCGCGGGAGCCCCGGGCCCGGAGGTCGGCGAGGCACCCGCTGAACCGATCGAAGGGGATCTCGTCGAAGGGGGGGAGGTGGCGCTCCCGGTGCTCCAGGCAGAGGATGAGGGTCCGGGTGAAGTCCCGGTCGAAGCCGGCCTGGAGGTAGGCCACGAGGTTGGCATCGAGACGGTCCACCCGACCTGCCAGGGCAGCCATCTCCCCCTGGAGGGCGGCGAGCTCGGCCACCACCTCCCGGTGGTTCGAGGCCACCAGCGTCTCCAGACGCCCGAACCCCCGGTCCAGTCGTCCCGTGACCTCATCGAGGCGCCGGTCGATCCCCTCGAAGCCCGCGCCCATTTCCGACTGGAGCGACTCCACCAGCTCGCGTACCGCTCGAACCTCGGAGGCCGCGCCTCCGCCCAGGGCTCCGGGGGTGAGCTGGAAGAAGGTGGCCACCCCCGAGGCGAGGGCGAAGACGTTCCCGCTCAGGGCCGCCATGGCCACCTGCTCTCCCAGGCCCCGGACATTGGTCCGGAAGGCCAGCCCCTCCTGGCGGAGATCGGTGGCGGCGTTTCCCAGGGCGCGGATCCGCGAGGTGACCCCCGCCTCGAGCCCCGCGAAGCCGGCGCTGCGGGAGGCCAGGTAGACGAAGGCCCGCTGCGTGGACCAGTCCACGACCTCTCCGGCCGGGTCGCCTCCGGCCAGCGACTGGAGAAGGCGGGCATCGAGGAGGGAGCGGGCCGATCCGGTGGTGGATGCCAGGAACTCGCGGTACTCCTCGAGGAGGGTCTCTCCCTCGGTGAGGGTGGCCCGAAGCGCGCCCCCCGTGCCCACCTCCAGCGTCGCGATCCCCGGGTGGGCACGAAGCATGGTCCCCAGCTCGGGGACCTGGTTCAGCAGGAGCTGAAGGGGGTCCTCGGGGGTGAACCCCAGGAGCCCGGGCACGGCCGTCCACCCGCGGGTTTCGAGGGCTCCTTCCAGAACGGATTCGGCAAAGGACTGGAAGGGACCAAGCCGTGCCCCCTCCCCGCCGGGAACGCCGGCCCCGGGGGTGCCCGCCACCCCGGGAGGGAGGGGTTCCCCCGGGGTGAGGTAGCTCGCCAGAAGCCGGGACCCCTCGTCGGCCAGGAGCCGGGCCTCGGACGGGGGGAGAAGGGGGGCCAGCGCCTCGAGGGCGCAGAGGGTTCCCTCCACCGGATCCTCCTGGCCGCGGCAGGTGGAGAGGCCTCTCGACCGGGGGTCGGCGAGGGCCGAGGCCAGCCGTGCCCACCCCGATCCCGACGCATTCCCCGCGCCCCCGTTGCCCGGTTCGGCCTCCTCCACGCGGGCTGACCGGTTCGCAACCGCCAGGGAGAGGATGGCCGGGTAGTCTCGCCGGGCCAGGACCTCGCGAAGGGCCGCCGCCGCCCAGATCGCCTCCTGAAGGGCGTCGTCCCGAGGCGCATCGTTCCGGATCCCGACCGGCTCGGACCCCGGCACCTCCTGGGCCCCGACCTCTCCGGGCCCCCCGGGGAGGCTGGTCCATGGCATCCCCAGGGCGAACGCAAGGAGGGGGGCGCACCCGGCGGCGGGCGAACGGCGGGGCAGGCGCGGGTAGCGGCTCGTTCGTGACGGGAGGCGCAGGCAGGGGGTGGCGCGCATGGCGGGGCCGGGTGGAAAGGCAGAGGCGCGGGGACGACGGGGGATTTCGGGGGGCGGTGGGGAGGGAGGGGACGCCGCCGACCCCCCTACCCCGCACCCCCGTTCGCTGTGCCGGGGCGCCGGGCCCGAGGCCAGCCTCGGATCCCGGGCGTCGGCCCGGCCCCTGCGGCACCGGCCTCCTCCCCCGCCTCTCCTGACCGGCCTCCTTCCGCGACCCGGGTCTCCCGCATCCTTCGCGCCTCGGCCAGCGCCCCGTCGTCGATGCGGAAGAGTCTGGACGTGGTCTCCCACGCGATGTGCTCCCGGTCCTCGGCGCTCACCTCGATCTGCTCCAGAAAGCGCACGTAGCTGGGCATTCCGGCCAGGGGCCAGTCGGTGCCGAAGAGGAGCTGCCGCCCCGGCTCGCCCATGTACACGATCATGTCCCGGACCCGCTGCATGATGTAGCGCTCGAACTCGTACTCGAAGTCCCCCAGGGTCAGCCCGGAGATGTCGGCGTACACATTGTCGTTCTTGTAGAGGACCTCGGCACAGTCCTGGAACCAGGGGTTTCCGAGATGACACGCCACGAACCGCACTTCGGGATAATCCACCGCCACGTCATCGACAAGAAGTGGATGGGCGTATCGGACCTTCGCGTGGGCCGAATAGGTGTCGCCGGTGTGGATCATCACCGGCACATCGTACTTGGCCGCGATCCGGAAGACCGATTCGAGCGAAGGGTCGTTGATGGCGTAGAGGTCGTACCCCGGGTAGAGCTTGATCCCCTTCACCACCCCGGCGCGGATCCGCTCCTCCATCTGGAAGAGGTCGGTGCGCTGCTCGTCGTACCGCCACCGGATCCCCTCCACCAGGGAGAGCCGCGGGTGCCCCGCCACTTCGGCCACCAGCTCCTCGATGTGGGGCCGGTTGGCGTTGGCGGTGTAGGAACTGAGCACCACCGCATGATCGATCCCCGCCTCGTCCATCGAGGTGAAGAGAGTCTCCACCCGGTCTCGTAGAGGAGGGGGAGGGACGTCCTCGTCGTAGTGGTTCAGATGCACGTGGCAGTCGATGATCATTCGGAGGGCCGGATCCTTGGCTTTCGGGAGGGAAGAGGGTCACCGGGGAGGCGGCGGTCCGGGGCGACCGGGGTGACCGTGCCGGGGCCGCTCCCGGCGCGCGCCGCCCTGCGTGGGGCTTCCCATCCATGTAACCTCACCCCGAGCGATCGTGCCATGACAGGTGGAGCCATGCCGCGAAGGAACAGGACGGAAAGGACCCGGATTCCGGCGCCGGGAGGGGTCGGTGCGCGGGTGGGACTCCGGGGCCTGGTCAAGGCGCGCTTTCTCAGGTTCCGCCGGGAGATCGTCGTGGTGGCGCTGGCCATCCGGCATCCCGGGACGCCGCTCCACCTCCGCCTCGGGGGCCTCCTCCTCCTGGCCTACCTGGCCAGCCCGGTGGACCTCATTCCCCTCTTCGTTCCCGTGCTGGGGGTGGTGGACGACCTCCTCCTCGTGCCCTGGGGTCTTTCGCGGATCACGGCGCGGCTCCCGGAGGCGGTCCGCGTCGAGACCGAAGCCCGGGCGGCGCGGTTCATCGAGCGGTGGGTGCGCCGCCCCCTCGTCTTTCTGGCCGTGCTCCTGGCCGGGCTCGCCCTGTCGTGGATTCTCCTCCTCGCCCTCTTCTGGCACCTCGTGCTACGTTGAGGCACATTCCTCCGCACGATGACTTCTCCCGCCGACGCCCCCTCCGAACGGAAGCCCGAACCCGCAGGGCAGGCAGCGCCTGATCCCGAGCCGGGGCTCACGGAGGCGCCGGCGCCCGATCCCCCCTCCCTGCGGGAATGGGTGCGGACCCACGACGAGCGATGGCTCTTCGTGGTGCTCTACCTGGGGCTGGCGGTGGGGCTCAGCGTCTTCGTGAGCCTCTTCTGGCTCGTGGTGGTGGCGGCGCTTCACTTCGGACTCGAGCTCGTCCGTCAGCGTCATTACCGTGCCAACGGACGGAGCGTCTTCCTTCACGCCCTCTGGGAGGTGAAGCTCGACGTGGGCCTGGTCCTCCTGGCCCTCACCCTCGTCCTCTACATCGAGGTCGTGCTGGGCATTCTGGGGGTCCAGTCCGCCGCCCGCGCCGCCGCCGTCTCCCGGGCGGGCGCCCGCATGGGAACCCGGGCCGCCGCCTGGGAGCGGAACCTCCGGACCTTCCTTCTCACCGTCGACGAGATGGTGCGGATCGGCCACGCGGGGGTCATGCTCCGCCGCAAGCGGCGGGAGGCGCTGGCCCGGGCGAAGGAGGAGGGCGCCAGGGCCCCTGGCCCGAACGCGCCGGAGGAGAAGGCCCCTGCGGAGAAGGCACACGCAGGGGAGGCGCTGACCCAGGACGCGCCGGACCCGGAGGGGGCGAAGCCGGAGCGCGCCGGGGAGGGAGCGCCGACGCCCGAGGCGAAGGAGCCCGGGGTGCCGAAGCCGGCGGTGGAGGGAGAGGCCCCCGCTGCACCGCCCGGTTCCCGGGCCGAGGCCCCGGATTCCGGGGCGCCCTCCCCCCCGGCCGAGGGGGCACCGCCCCTCCGGACCCGCCCGCGCCCCCATGCGTGGAGCGGCACCTGGAAGCTGGGCGACCGGATCGGGGTGGGGCTCGTGGTGGCGGGGATCATCCTCATCGTGGCCGCCCCCTGGCTGACGCCCCACGACTGGGGGAGCGCCCTCGTTGCGCTGGCGGAGGAGCTCCGTCCCTTCCCGGGGTCCTGAGGGCCGACGGGGCCCACACGGCGTATCGCGGCGCCACCCGCGCGAACGTCTCCCTCCTGGTTCGAGCCCGAGGACGGTCGGACCCTCGAAGGGCGACGGTCCTCCCGGCGGGGTGCCCGGAGAGGGAAACCGGAATCATGGGGCCGGGGGCTGCGGGTGCCCGGAACGAGGTTCGGTGCTCCTGGCCGCGTGGCCCGCACCGGGAAGCGGTCCTCGATCTCGCCCCTTCGCATCTTCCCCATGGGCCGGCGCACGGAAACGAACCCCGGTCGTTACGGGAAGATCGTGGGACCGACCCAGGATGGAAGAAACCCCCCCGTACCCTCCGATGTTCGAGGGTTCGGTGTGCACATGGCCCGGACCCGTGTTTTCGTCTCGTGGGTGCAGGGAGGGTGCATGTCGATGGAAGGGGTTCGAGGGTTTGGTTGGATGGGGCTGGCAACAGCCCTTCTTCTGGTTCCGCCCGCCCTGGGGGGAATGGCGGGATCGGTCGTGGCGCAGGAGCAGGCGGTCACGGTCACGGGCACGGCGGTGGATGCGGTTTCGGGCGAGGGGATCACCACGGTTCGCGTGGAGGTTGCGGAGAGCGGCCGTGGGACGGTGACCCGTCCCGATGGCACCTTTGCCCTTGAGGTGCCGGACCTGACCGCCACCCTGGTCTTTTCGCGGATCGGGTACGAGCGCCTCGAGGTCCAGCTCGAGGGGAGAGCCGCCCTGCGCGTGGAAATGACCCGCGCCTCCATCGCCCTCGACGAGCTCGTGGCGGTGGGGTACGGCGCCCAGCTTCGCCGGGACCTCACGGGGTCGGTGTCCTCCATCAGCCGGGCCGACATCGCGTCGCTCCCGGTCTACTCCCTCGAGAACATCCTGCAGGGCATGGCCCCCGGCGTCGATGTCTCGGCAGATGGCTTCCGGCCGGGCCAGGGCTCGACGATCCGGATCCGCGGTGCCCGCTCGCTCCTCGCGAGCAACGATCCGCTCTTCGTTCTCGACGGCGTCCCCGTCGAAGGTGGGCTGGGCGACCTGAACCCCCAGGAGATCGAGTCCATCGAGGTTCTGAGGGACGCCTCCGCCACGGCGATCTACGGGTCCCGGGGAGCCAACGGGGTGATCCTCGTGACCACGCAGCGCGGGAGCGAGGGGCCGACCCGCATTCGCTACACCGGGTCCATGGGTCGCCAGTCGGCCACGCGGCGGATCGACATGATGAGCGCCGAGCGCTATGCCGAAATGAAGCGCCAGGCCGAGATGCACCAGGGGACCTACACCACCGACGAGGCCCTCTTCGAGCCCTTCGAACTCCTGGCGCTCCAGCAGGGCCTCTCCGTCGACTGGCAGGAGCTGATCTACGGGTCCGGAATGCAGCAGGACCATCAGCTTTCGATCATCGGAGGGAGCGAGCGGACCCGGGTCTCCTTCTCCGGGGGCTACACCGAGCATCAGGCCATCGCGCCCAACAACGACCACACCCGCTTCTCGGGCCGGGTCAACCTGGACCACCAGGCCACCGACCGGGTGAGTCTGGGCGTGTCCGCCCTCCTGAGCCAGAGCATTACCCACCAGGGAGGCAGCTTCTCGAACGTGGTCCGGGTCAATCCCATGGCCTCCCCCTGGGATGAGGAGGGGAACCTCGTCTTCCTCCCGGCCGGCGACCCCTTCCAGGAGAACCCCCTCTTCGACTTCGACCGTCGGAACCACCTGGATGAACGTCGGCGGTCCCGGTTCCTTGCCAACCTCTTCACCGAACTCGATCTCCGCGACGACCTGAGGTACCGCGTCAACTTCGCACCGGACCTCTCCTTCCATCGTCGGGGGCTCTTCCGCGGGAGCGAGACGATTGCGAACGCGCTCGGGCCGGCCGATGCCCGGGTCGAGCACGACAACGCCCGATCCATTCTCCTGGAGCAGATCGCGACCTTCGATCGGCACTTCCTCGATCAACACCACCTGCAGGTGACCGGGCTCTACAGCATCCAGCGCTACAACCGCGAGGAGAGTGCGGTGCATGTGCGCGGACTTCCCTACGAACACCAGGGCTTCCACAACCTCGGAACGGCCGCGGAGACCCTGGATCGGGCAAGCCGGCTTCGCGAGTGGACCCTGGAGTCGTACATGCTCCGCGTCAACTACGCCCTGTCCGACCGGTACATCATGACCCTCACGGGCCGGGTCGACGGTTCTTCCCGTCTCGCCGAGGGGAACCAGTACGGGTTCTTTCCCTCGGCCGCCCTTGCATGGAGGGTTATCGACGAGCCCTTCATGCCCACGGTCGACGCCCTCACCGAACTGAAGCTCCGGCTCAGCTACGGCGTGACCGGAAATACGGGGATCCAGCCCTACCAGACGCAGGGGGGGCTGTCGAGAGTCCCCTACAGCTTCGGAGGCGACGGGGTCTTCGGGTTTCAGAACAACGAAATCGCGAACCCGCGCCTTCAGTGGGAATCCACCGGACAGCTGAATGTCGGGCTCGACGCCGGGTTCTTCGAGAACCGGGTCACCGCATCTCTCGACGTCTACCGGGCCATCACCGACAACCTCCTCATGGCCCGGGCCCTCCCGGCGACCTCCGGGTACTCGAGCATCGTCGAGAATGTGGGGTCCACCCGGAACCAGGGGGTGGAGCTGGCCCTCTCCTCGGTGAACCTCACCACCCGGGGTGGGCTCACCTGGACCACCGACCTGAACCTGGCGGCGAACCGGAACGAGATCGTGAGTCTTTACGGGGGGCTGGAGAGCGACCCCGGGAACGGGTGGTTCATCGGGCACCCCATCAATGCCCACTTCGACTACCGATTCGATGGGATCTGGCAGCTGCACGAGGCCGAAGAGGCCGCCTCCTACGGCTTCCAGCCGGGCGACATCAGGCTCTTCGATGCGAATGGGGACGGTCGCATCTCCAGCGATGACCGGGTCATTCTCGGGAGCCCCGATCCCAGCTGGACCCTCGGCATGACGAACCGGATCCAGTTCGGGCGGCTCGACCTCTCGACCATGATCTACACCGCGCAGGGGGTCATGGTGAGCAGCGGGGCCTACGGCGCCAGCCTCAACCCCCTGCGGGCCCGGTACAACAGCCGCGATGTGGACTTCTGGACCCCCGACAACCCCTCCAACGCCTACCCACAGCCTCAGTACGAGAATCGGGGCACGTTCCAGAACGCACTGAACTACCGGGATGGGTCTTACCTCCGGGTCCGAAACATCAGCCTGGGCTTCCAGGTGCCCGAAGGTACGCTCCAGCACCTCCGACTCGGGGGGGGACGGCTCCATTTCACGGCCCAGAACCCGTTCACCTTCACGAGCTTCGAGGGCTACGACCCCGAAGGTGCAACGGGTGGAAACATGCCGAACTACCGGACGTTCATGGTCGGCGTCGACGTCAATTTCTGAAGAGAGGGAGAGCCTTGCCATGCATGTCCAGACTACCACCGCACGTCCGCGCCGCAGAACGTCCTTCGCGCTTGGCGCACTCCTTTTCGCCCTGGTCGCTTCGGCCTGCGCGGACCTGAGCGAGAACGTCGTTTCCGGGATCACCGCACCCCAGTACTTCGGAACGGTAGCCGGCTTCGAAGATGCGGTCATCGCTGCGTACCAGCCGCTTCGGACCTACTACGGAAGCCAGGAAGGATGGGTCCTCTCGACCATCGGGACCGATCTCTGGAAGGACGGGAGCCTGAACCAGGACTGGTACAACCGGTACACCGCCGGACTCAACGGGAGCAGCCCCTTCCTGACCAGCGTCTGGAACGGGATGTACCGCGGGATCAACAACGCGAACACCGTGATCGACCGGGCCGACCGGGTCGAGGGGCTCAGCGCCTCGCTGCGGGACGTCCGGGTGGCGGAGGCCCGCTTCCTGAGGGCCCACTACTACTACCTCCTCGTCATGCACTTCGGGCCGGTGCACCTGACGCTGGAGGAGACGATCGGGGTCGAGACCGAGGCGAACCGTACATCGGAGGAGGAGATCTTCGCGGTGATCCTCGACGACCTCGCCTTCGCGGTCCAGCACCTTCCGGTCACACCGGGCGACTGGGGGCGAGCCACCCGGGAAGCGGCCCGGCACATGCTGGCCAAGGTCCACCTCGTGCTGGGGAACTGGCAGGAGGCCGAGAACCATGCCCGCGCCGTGATCGAATCGGGGACGCACGCGCTCCTCCCGGACTTCCACGATCTGTGGGACCACGACAACGAACGGAACGCGGAGGTGATCTGGTCCGTTCAGTACACCGAGGATCTCGCCGCCAACGGCGGCGGCAACTGGGGGCACCTGGGCTTCCTGGCCCGCTACGATCAGGTCACCGGAATGGTCCGGGACCTCCACAACGGGCGCCCCTTCAGCCGGATCCGGCCCACCACCTTCCTCCTTTCGGAGATCTTCGGGAACGATCCCCGCAGGGGAGGGCTTCACGTCGAAAACGATGTGCGGTACCACGCGAGCTTCAACGAGGTCTTCCACTACAACAACCCCGGAGGCCTTCCCCCGGGAGCTGTTCTGGGGGACACCGCCGCCTGGTTCACGGCGGACTGGCGGGTGCAGGAGATGACCCCGGAGGAGCGATCCGCCGCGCCCTACCTCCTTCTTGGGCTCGAGGACTTCACCATTCGCTGGTACCCCTCCCTGACGAAGGTGCGCGACCGGAAGCGTGCCCACTTCCAGGACGCGGAGGGCTCGCGTGACCAGTTCGTCATGCGCCTGGCCGAGACCTACCTCATCGCGGCCGAGGCCCTCGTGATGCAGGGGCGCGCGGGAGAGGCGGCGACCTACTTCAACGCCGTGCGGGCTCGTGCGGCCTACCCGGGCCGGGAGATCCCGCTCATCAGCCCCGGGGAACTCGACCTCGACGCGATTCTCGACGAGCGGGCCCGTGAGCTTGTGGGCGAGCAGCATCGCTGGATCGACCTCAAGCGAACCGGGACGCTTGTGGAGCGGGTCCGGATGCACAACCCGTTCGCGAGCAACAACATTCAGGAGCACCATACCCTTCGGCCGATCCCCCAGTCGCAGATCGACCGCACGAGCAACGACTACCCTCAGAACCCGGGGTACTGATGATCCGGTCCAACCCGTGCGGGCGGATGCCTGCCCCCCGCAGGCACGTCACGTCCTCTTTCTCGCGGCCCGCCTCCCGGCCCGTTCCGTCCCCCGCTCGGGCGGCCATGCCCGGGCGCTTCCTGCGGCCCCTCCTCCGGCGCATCGTCCTCCTTCTCCTCGTGGGGGGCGGCGCCCTCCTCCACCCCGGGTTTTCCCAGGTGGCCCTGGCCCAGGAGGGGCGGGGGGCACCCATGGGGCTCGTCCTCACCTGGCAGCAGGACCCCCTCACCACCATGACCATTGACTGGCACCTCGAGGGCGAGGCGGGGACGCAGAGCCTCCGGTATCGCCGGGCGGGGGCCGCGGAATGGCGCACCGGGCCTTCTCCCGACCGGGCCCCCTTCCCCCATGTCGAGAACACCTGGATCCACCGCGTGGAGCTCACCGGTCTCGAGCCCGGCACCCTGTACGACTTCCAGCTCTCGGAAGGGGGGAGGACCTACCGCTTCCGCACCATGCCCTCCGACCTGCGGGAGCCGGTGCGCTTCGCCTCGGGGGGCGATGTACGGCATGAGCGCGAGATGATGGAGAAGATGAACCGCCTCGTGGCCCGCTTCGATCCCGACTTCATTGTCTGGGGGGGAGATCTGGCCTACGCCGATGGTCGTCCCGATCGGGCGTACCGCTGGGTGGAGTTCCTCGATGTGATGATGCGCACCCTGGTCACGGCCGACGGGCGGGTCATTCCGGTTCTGTCGGCCCCGGGGAATCACGAGGTGCGGGGTGGGTCCTACCGGAATTCCGAGGCGTACGCCCCCGGTCCGGAGTGGCAGCGGGAGTTCGCCCCCTTCTACTTCGCCCTCTTCGCCTTTCCCGGACCCCCGGGATACGGCGTTCTCGACTTCGCGGACTATCTCTCCCTCGTCCTTCTCGATACCGACCACACCGGCCCCATCGAGGGCGCCCAGACGGAGTGGCTCCGTTCCACCCTGGCTGACCGGGTCGAAGTCCCTCACGTGATCCCGGCGTACCATGTGCCGGGATAC
Organism: Gemmatimonadales bacterium; assembly: GCA_050485885.1. GTDB lineage: Bacteria > Gemmatimonadota > Gemmatimonadetes > Longimicrobiales > Gaopeijiaceae > SKNW01. Next base: position 35,982 of record JBJHCG010000042.1, read on the forward strand.
CCCTCCGTCCGGTCGCCCGGCGGGGGCACGTCGGAGCGGGTGCGGGAACACTGGGTGCCCCTCTTCGACCGCTACGGGGTGCGCCTCGCCCTCGAGGCCCACGACCACAGCTTCAAGCGCACCCATCCCCTCCGGGGCGATGCCGTCCACCCGGGCGGGGTGGTCTACATGGGTGACGGGGCGTGGGGAGTGCGGAACCGGATCATCGGGGCGAGCCACCGCGAGGCCGCCTGGTACCTGGACCGGGCCCTTACCGACCGGCACTTCAGCCTGGTGACGCTGCACGGCCCTCTCCTTCACATCCTCACCGTGAATGAAGACGGGCGGGTGGTGGACGAGTTCCCGCAGGCCCCCTCCATGCCGCGGTAGGCGGGGTCGGGGGGGGGGGGGGGGGGGGGGCCCCCCCCCCCCCACCCCCCCCCCGCCCCCCCCCCCCCCCCCCCGCGCCCCCCCCCCCCCCGGGCCGCCCCCCCCACCCCCGGGCGGGCCCCCGCCCCCCCCCG
>JBJHCG010000043.1:0-36265 GCA_050485885.1 Gemmatimonadales bacterium
CCTCCATTCCCTCGGTCATCCCGGTGCCGAGAATGGCCTCCCGTGCCTCCGCATCCGGGTAGGTAATGACCAGGGTCAGAAGCGTCCCCTCCTCCACGGCCGTGAGGGTCATCTCGTTCCGGGTGGTGGGCCCGTCCATCCCGATCATCCGCTCGGTGGTGACCTCCCAGCGCGGTGCCTCCGACTCGAGGACCTCGCCCTCGAACCCGAAGCGTCCGGAGCCATCCGCCGCTTCCCACTCGTACCGGAAGCCCGACCCCACCCCCGACCCCACCTCGCACACCGGCATCGTCCACCCTTCCGGTCCCAGGAGCCACCGCTGGAGCAGGGCCGCCTCATGGTGGGCCGCCCACACCGCCTCCGGCGTCCCCCGGATGATGCGCGAGAACCGGGCCTGCCGCTCCCCCAGGAGCTGGGCCTCCGTCTGCCGGCTCGCGGCAAAGGCCGCCAGATCGGCCAGGACCGCGTCGAGCTGGCCCAGGGCGGAACGCATCCCCGCTTCCATTCCCATCTCCAGCACCTGCTCCATGGCCTCCACGCTCTCGAACTGCGTGACACCCGTGTAGCGCGACCCCTCGGCGGTGGCCTCGAAGGTGAAGACCATGACCATGGTGGGCATGTCGGGGTTCGGGGTCCCGTCGTCGCGGGAGAAGCCGTCTTCCACCTCGATCCGCCGCCCGGGCTCGATGGCCAGGAAGCGGAACCACCCGCCGGCGGTGGTCCCGTCGGGTCCGGTCATGACGTACCGCGACTCCCCCCCCACCCGCATGTCGTGCCGGGTGAAGGTGGCCGGCCACGCCTCCGGCCCCCAGAAGCGCTCGAGCTGCCGGGGATCGGCAAAGGCCTGCCAGAGACGCGACACCGGAACGGGGTACTCGGCCACCACGGTCAGGGTGAGGGCCTGGGGATCGGACGAAACGTCGACAATGGGCATGGGTCACTCCGGGGGGTCGGGCTCGGCGAGGAGGTCGTCGAGCTGGCGGAAACGGTCTCTCCAGAAGTGCTCGAGGCGGTGCAGGAGCTCCCGGGCACGGGCCAGCTGCTCCGGCCGCCCCCGCACGATGCGCTCCCGCCCTCGCGGCTCCTTCCCCACGAGCCCGGCCTCCTCGAGGACGGCCACATGCTTCTGCACCGCGGCAAAGGACATGTCGTAGCGCCCGGCCAGGGTCGACACCGAGGCCCCTTCCCCGGCCATGACGCGGGCCACGATGTCGCGGCGCGTGGCATCGGCCAGGGCACGGAAGAGCCGGTCCAGCTCGGGATCGGAGAGAGGGGTTTGTACAACCATATGGTTGTATGTTAGGGATGCGAGGATTCCGCCGCAAGGTGGGGCTTCCGGGAGCGGCCCCGGGGATCCACCCGTTCCGCATGCGCAGCCCCGCCGGGCCCGCACCCCCGGGCTCTGCCCACCCGACCCTGCCCCCCGCGGGCCTCCGGGCTTCCGTTGCGGACCGCTCGAGGGACGATGCTCGCCCCGGGCCGCTCCCGGCTGCCCGCGGCGAACGCACGATGGCGTGCGCGCCGGGGCCGGGTGGGACCTTCCCGTGAAGCTCCAGCCCCGTTCTTCCGTAGGACCTTGTATCGGGGCGCCCACGCTCGCCCCCCTCCCCTTCCCCACCGGACTCCCGCCATGTCACAAGCACCCCGCTGGTCCCGGCACCTCTCCCTTCTCTTCCTGGCTGCGGCCCTCCCCCTGGCGGCGCCCGCCGCGGCCCTCGCCCAGGGCGCCCCGACCGTCGAAGGGCGCTGGTCCGGCGAGATCCAGATTCCCGGCAGCCCCCTGGGCATTGCGGTGACCTTTTCCCGCGATGATACGGGCAGCTGGGAGGCCCTCCTGGACATTGCCGCCCAGGGGATGATGGACCAGCGCATGGAAAGCGTGCGGGTCGAGGGCGATTCGGTGGGCTTTGTCATTCCCGGGGTCCCGGGCGACCCCACCTTCCGGGGAACCGTGAACGAGGAGGGCGACCGGATCTCGGGGACCTTCACCCAGGGGGGCGCATCCTTCCCCTTCCTCCTCCGCCGGGCCGATGGAGTGGACCTTTCCGGGGCGCTCGAAGGCTTCGACGCCTGGATCGAGGCCCAGATGGAGGGCTGGAAGGTGCCCGGGGTGGCAGTGGCCGTGGTGCGCGGAGGAGAGGTGGCCCATCTCGGAGGGTATGGCTACCGGAGCCTGGCAGATTCCCTCCCCGTAACGCCCGAGACCCTCTTTGCCATTGGCTCGTCCACGAAGGCCTTTACTACCGCCCTCCTGGGGACGCTGGTGGACGAGGGGCGCCTGGGGTGGGACGACCCGGTCCGCCGCCACCTCCCGGGCTTCTCCATGGCCGACTCGGCGGCGGCCGTCGGGATCACCGTGCGGGACCTCGTGACCCATCGCTCCGGCCTCCCGCGGCACGATGGCATCTGGTACGCCAACCCCGACCTCACCCGCGAGGAGATCGTGGCCCGCATGGCCCACCTCCCCTCGAGCCAGCCTCTGCGATCGGCCTGGCAGTACAACAACCTGGCCTTCGTGGCTGCCGGGCACCTGGCCGAGCAGCTGGAGGGGGCATCGTGGGAGGCGCTGGTGGAGGCTCGCCTTCTGGCTCCCCTGGGGATGCAGCGCTCCGGGTTTTCCGTCCGGTCGGCCATGGAGGATCCCGACCACGCCCGTCCCTACGACGTCCGGGGCGACACCCTGGTCGAGATCCCCTTTCGCCGGATCGATGCCGTGGGGCCGGCCGGCTCCATCAACAGCTCTGCCGAAGAGATGGCCCGGTGGGTGCAGATGCTCCTGGCCCGGGGCGAGCTGAATGGCGCCACCGTGCTCCAGACCGGCACGGTGGAGGCCATGGAGACCCCGGCCATGGCCATTGCGGCGCGTCCCTCCGATCCGGCGCTGGGGCTCATGACGTACGGGCTCGGGTGGTTTCTGGACAGCTACCGCGGGCACTTCCGGGTGCACCACGGCGGAAACATCGACGGCTTCAGCGCCCTCGTCTCGTACTTCCCCCAGCATGACCTGGGGATCGTCGTCCTCACGAACCGGAACGGCTCGAACCTCCCGGAGCTCGTGGTGCGACAGCTCGCCGACCGGGTTCTCGAGCTCGAGCCCCGCGACTGGAGCGGGGAGGCCCTGGCCGGGCAGGCCGCCCAGCGCGCCCAGGCCGATTCCCTGGCCGCCCTCGGCCCCGAGGCCCGGGAGCGCACCGAGGACCGGGTCGAGGGGACGACCCCTTCGCATCCCCTGGCAGGCTTTGCAGGGCGCTACCGGCACCCCGGATACGGCATCATGGAAGTGGCACTGGAAGGAGAAGGCTCGGGAGGCTCGGGGAACGGGGCTTCCACCCGGGGTTCGGGCCCCTCCGAGGCCGGCGGCGCCGAAGGCCTGATCCTTCAGTACTACGACATCTCCCTTCCCCTGCGGCACGTGCACTTCGATGTGTTCGAGACCCGGAACCGCGAAGGGGAGAGCTCCCCCTTTGCCGGCTTCCGGGTGCGCTTCACGACGGGGTTCGACGGGGGGGTGGAGGGCCTCCAGATCGCCCTCGAGCCGACGCTCCCGGCCTCCACCTTCGCACGCGCCCCCGACGACCGCCTCACGGATCCGGCCTTCCTCGACCGGCTGGCGGGGCCCTACCGCCTCGATGCCCAGACGATTCGCATCCGCAGGCAGGGGGAGCGCCTCGTGGCCGAGATCCCGGGACAGCCCCCCTACACCCTGGTCCCCGCCAGCGAGACGAGCTTCACCCTGGAGGTGGCCCCGCAGATCCGGGTGTCGTTCGACCTCTCGGACGCCGGCGAGCCCCAGGCGGTGACCTTCCACCAGCCCAACGGGACCTTCCGGTACGCGCGGGTGGAGGGGTAGGCCGAGGGGTCGCGTTTCCGCGGAACGGGGAATCAAGGGAGGCATCTTTGCATATCTGCGCACATAAGCAAACATCAGGGAACCGGGGGTCAGGAGGGCTCGCGGCGGGGTTCCTTCTCGTCGCGCTTGTCGGCTGTGGTGCGGGGGAGGCCACCCGGGGCGCCCCGCCTCCGGAGCTCCTGGGCGCCTTCGTCGACGACTACGGCACCCGCCACCTCCTTACCGATTCCACCTGGACCCATGGCTCGACCCTGTACCGGGTGAGTGCGTGGCATCCCCGGGAGGAACACCTCCTCCTCGCTGCGGGGCCGGCCCGACCCGCCGGAACCGAGGAGGATGCGCCCTCCGGGTACGAGGAAGGTGCGCCCTCCCGTTCCGAGGAGACCGCGGCGTCTGACGGTACCGCCCCTGCCTGGCTCCGCATCGACTGGGTACTGCTGGATTCGGGGGTTGAAACGCACAACGAGAACGGTGCGGCGGAACCGGGCGAGGGGGCCGATGCCGGCAACCCGACCCGCTGGCGCTGGGCCTACTGCATGGCGATCTGGGATGCCGACTCGGCCTCGGAAGCGCTGGCGGCACCCGCCTCGAACCGGGCGTCCCCCCGCAATGGGTGCGGATCGGGGCATCCATTCTCGCGCATGGCCCGGGAGCCGGCGCAGGATCGGTCGGACCCGGACCCGGCACGGGAGCGCCCCGGGCGGTGAATCCCTCCCGGCGTTCCAGCGCCGGGCTTCCGGATCGGGTCGACGGGGTGGAGCTTTGGCGAGGTTCGCTCCCCCTGGGCGATCCGCGCCTTCCTTTCGGGCCCCGGGGAACCGTCGGGCGGGGGTGGTGCATTGAAGGAGCGCCTGGGCTCCCTGCGCGAATCCCTCCTCGGCGGGATCCTTCCCCCCCTCGTCCCGGACCGGACCCATGGACCTCTCCGCACGCCAACGCGCCGAATGCCACGATCACGAATGGGACTTCTCCGATCTGAAGGCCCTCTTTCTCAACTGCACCCTCAAGCGATCCCCTGATCGCTCCCACACCCGGGGGCTCATCGATGTGTCGCGGGCCATCATGGAGGAAAACGGGGTCCAGGTGCAGGTCGTCCGCCCCGTGGACCTCGACCTCCCCCCCGGGGTGCACCCCGACATGACCGAGCACGGCTGGGAGCGCGACCCCTGGCCCACCCTCTTCGAGGAGGTCATGGCCGCCGACATCCTCGTGCTGGGGACCCCCATCTGGCTCGGAGAGAAGTCCTCGGTCTGCCAGCGGGTCATCGAACGCCTGTACGGAAACTCCGCCGAGCTGAACGAGGCGGGCCAGTACGCCTACTACGGCCGGGTGGGGGGATGCCTGATCACGGGCAACGAAGACGGAATCAAGCACTGCGCCATGGGGATCCTCTACGCGCTCCAGCCCCTCGGGTACACGATTCCGCCGCAGGCCGACGCGGGGTGGGTCGGGGAGGCGGGGCCCGGCCCCTCCTACCTCGATGAGGGGTCAGGGGGGCCGGAGAACGACTTCACGCAGCGGAACACCACCTTCATGACCTGGAACCTCCTGCATGCGGCGCGCGCCCTCCGGGACCGCGGCGGGATTCCGGCCCACGGGAACCTCCCGTCGCTCTGGGATGCAGGGTGCCAGTTCGATCATCCGAACCCCGAGCATCGGTGACGCCTGCGCACGCCTGAGGCCCGCGCGTCGGTGACGCCTGCGCACGCCTGAGGCCCGTGCCTCGGTGACGCCCGAGCACGCCTCATGCCCAGGCGTCGGTGACGCGGACGGTGCAGCGGGCCTCCTCGCGGCCGCCTGACGGGGGTTCAGCCCACGACGCTCTCTCCCGCCGCCCTCACCCGCCGGACCACCCGGGCGCGGTCGGCCTCGGACATGCCCGCCCACCAGCGAATCTCGTCGAGGGTCCGGAGGCACCCGATGCAGGTGTCGCCTGCCTCGTTGAGCGTGCAGACCTTCGTGCAGGGGGAGGCCACCGGGGGAGCGGGCGGGTCCGGGGCGGGGGCTGCGTCCCGGGCCGGTGCAGGGGTGAGAGCCGGGGGAGGCGGGGAGGACGCCGGGCCGGGTTCGGGCGTCAGAACAGGAGAAAGGGTCCCCCCGGAACGGGGGGGAGCGACGAATGGAGGCATGAGGGCCTGAACTCCCTTGCGCGGGGATTCGGGGGCTTCCCGGAAGAGGGGCTTCCGGGCCTCCTGGCAGGTCTTCGGACTTGGAGGGCGGGGCGGAGCCGAAGCTCCACCGGCCTTGGAAGGCGGCTTCCGGGTGACCTCGTCACCCGTGCCCGTCCCCTCGGGATGCCCGGAGGACCAGCCTTCCTCGTTCCCTCTCACCGCTGCGCGACAGTCCCGGATTCGCACCGGGTTCCCTGTTGCCACGAACCCCCGCACGAGTGGTCGCCGCGCACCGCGCGGAACCACACCATGCAGGGGGTCGAACCAGAAGTGGGCACAACCTACCGGGCCCCCCGACCCGGGTCAACCAGGACCGCCCCGCCCGAGCGCCAGGAGGGCCAGCACCGCCGCCCCAACCGCGGCCGCACACCGGAGGTGGTTCAAGGCGACCCAGGCCCGCACGAAACCGGGCCAGTGGGTCGCCGCCTCCGGGGTCGAGGCCTCGAGAGACGCCAGCCGGTTGTTCCGGGGCACATGCCAGGTCACGGTGACCCCGATGCATCCCACCCCATAGAGGAAGAAGGCGGCGAGGAGGAGGGAGAACGCTCCCGGGGTTTCCCGGGCGAGGAAGGCCGCGGCACCGAGAAGGGGTGCAGTCCCGAGAAAAACGCCCATGAAGGCCGGGTGCAGGACCCTGACATTGATCCGCTGCATGGCACGGACGCCCTGATCCGGAGGAAGGTCGGCGAGGGCGCGCATGACGAAGACCGAAAAGGCGAAAAGCACCCCCCCCACGAGGGCGGAGGCCACGCCGGCCACGAGGATCAGGACCGTCACCGGAGTCGCGGCCTCTCCCTACCGGTGCTGATCGATGAGGATCGCGTTCCCATCGGGGTCCACGATGCTGATGTGCCCCGGGCCACCCTCCTCCGGGAGGTTCCGGTCCGTGATGGCCACCCCGGCGCTCTCCAGGCGGCGCGCGATCTCCCGCACGTCGTCGAAGGTGGCCGCCTCCTCGCCCGGCCCGCTCCACCCCGGGTTGAAGGTCAGGAGATTCCCCTCGAACATCCCCTGGAAGAGGCCGATCACCGCGCCTCCATTCACGAGAATGAGCCACCCCTGGTCCGCGTCTCCCCCGAAGACCTGGAATCCCAGCTCCTCGTAGAAGGCCCGGCTCCGGGCGAGATCAGCCACCGACAGACTGATGGAAAAGGCACCGAGTTGCATGGCAGCTGACTCCTGCTGGATCGAGGGGAGACGCGGGACCGGCGCGCACGCACGCCCGGTCCGGAGCACTTCCACCCGGCCGGAACCGGTCCGGTGCGGATGAGGGTGCGGAAGCGTAGGTGCGAGGGGGGCGGTGCGCCAGCGAGGCCCCTCCCCCTTCCCTACCGCAGGTACACCGGCTGCAAGTAGATCGTCCCCTGAGCCCCTTCCAGCTCGGCCCGCACGAAGTGGGCGCCCTCGGGCACATCGGCCACGGCGATCTCGAAGCCACGGTGGATCGTGACGGTGGTGCCGGATGCGGGGTCGTGGGTCTGCCAGCGCACCTCGGTGACCCGGTCCGGGTGGTCCACGGTGAGACGAAGCACCCCGCCATCCACCTCCACATTCACGAGGTCGAAGGCCCGTCGGTTGTACTGCTCCGAGGGCTTCCAGAGGTAAAAGGTGCCCTGGGTCAGGGCGGCCTTCACATCGGGGGCGGAGCCGTCGGGGAGGTCCGGGTGCAGGGAGCCGGGGCGGAAGTTCTCGAGCAGGATCACGTTCCGGTTCCAGGCCAGCGTCCGCTCGCTGTGCATGTCGTCTTCCCCGTAGAGCCAGATGGGGCGCTCCGGGCCCAGGGCGTGGGCCACCTCGTCGAAGAAGGCCCGGTCTTCGGGGTGGCTGTCGATCCGGTTGTAGATGGACTGCCCGAGGAGGATGTCGAATTCGCGATAAAGCGGGAGGTAGAAGTCCGCCGTGAGCCCCTGTCGCTCGATGTACCTCCCGGGGTGGTTGAAGAAGGCGATCCCGCCCAGCTCCCGGATCTGCTCCAGCGACTCGGCTTCCGTGGCCCCACTCGTGGTGAAGCTCGTGAAGAGGCTGTTGATGTGGTGGTGGCCCGAGATCTCGCTCCCCTCTACCGAGACCATGCCCAGGGCCACGGGATCGCGGTTCTCGTAGGGCTCGTTCGCGAACTCGCCGTAGGTCTGGTTGTCTTCGGTGGGGTTCGGAACGTCGCGAATGATCTCGTAGATCTCCGCGAACCGGGTCCAGGGGTAGATGTTCTCGATGTACGCGTCGGGGACGTCGTAGTCGTGCGGGGTGAAGGCCAGGATCGTGAAGCCCTCTTCGTGATAACGATCCACCGTCTGGTGCGGATCGTACTCTTCGGCCCCGAGCCCCGGATGCACATGGATCTGCATGTCATGGTGCTCAATGGCCGCCCAGTTCACCTCGGTGAACGGCGTCCAGAAGGCCCGCTCCTCCGGGGGGGCCTCGCAGGCGGTCGGGGCCAGGACCAGGCCGAGGCAGAGGGAGAGCCCGAGCCCCGAGGGAAGGCTGCGAGGACGACCACGCGTCGGCCCAAGGGGGCCCCCAGGGCCGGAAGCGCGGAGTTCAAGGGCGGGTCCGGAGCGGGCGGAGGAAGCGGCGGCGGCAAGGGAGCGGAGGTTCTTCATTCGGAGATGGGAGGCCGTGGGGTGGATCGGAAGGCGCACCGGGCGACACCGGTTCCGTTCACCATGGCACGCCACCGTCGCGAACGGCCGATGGGGCGATCACGCGGAGGTAACGAAGGAGGCGTTCGCAGGGGATGCCCGGATGAGGCTTCGCTCGGGGGCCTGTTCATGATCCCCTTCCCCCGCCCCTGGCGCGTACAGGGTCGATGCCCTGTCACGGCCTCCACCCCGGACTCCCCGGGCGGGGGTCCGGACCCCCGCCCCGGAGTGGACGCCATGTCCTCCCCCTGCTCCGCTCGTGGTCGCTCCTCAGGCCCGACCTTCCGCATGCGCTTCCTCCTCACCACCCGCCTCGGCGCCGGCCTCCTCGCCGGCCTGACCCCTGGTCGCACCCCCCGCCGCTCGTGCGGCCAGCCCAGCCCTCGAGGGTGGACCCCTCGACGGTGGACCCCTCGCCCCGTCGTGGCCCTGCTCCTCCCCCTCGCCCTCTTCGCATGCGGCGATGGAGGGGGCGGGGATCCGGCGGGTCCCACTCCTCCCGAAGGTCCCACCCCGCCCGAGCCGCCCCGGGCCACCTCCCTCGGCGTGCACGGGGGCGACGGGCAGGAGGCGCCGGCGGAGTCGGCCGTTCCCCTGGCGCCTGCGGTGATCGTGCGGGATGCGGCGGGCGCCCCCATGGCAGGGGTGCAGGTGACCTTCAGCGTATCGGAAGGGGGAGGCCGGGTGGAATCCGGCACGCCCTCCACCGATGCCGCCGGCGTGGCCCGGGTGGGCGCCTGGGTGCTGGGACCGGCCGGCCCGCAGGCGCTGGAGGCCCGGGTGGGGGGGCTCCCCGCTCTGACCCTTCGGGCTACCGTAACGCCCGGCACCGAGATCGTGGTGGTGGAGATGGGAAGCGGCGGGGGGAGCTACCACCTGGACACCGAGGGGCACCCGTATCGGGGCCTCACCCTGGAGATCCCCTCGGGCGCCTTCCCGGAAGGGGCCTCATGGCGCATGCGGGCCCGGGCCGACCTGGCGCCCCCTTCCCTCCCCGCAGGCTTCACCCAGGCGGGGGCGGCGCTCGAGATCGTTTCCAGTGCAGGGATGGCCGAAACCCCCCTCACCCTGGACCTCCCCCTCCCGGGGCTCGACGGGCGCGACGTGGTGGTGGTCCTCCGCGATCCGGCCCGGGGCGTCATGGAGGTGCTCCCCACGGTGGCGCGGTCGGCGGGGGGGATCCGGGTCCTGACAGGGCATCTGCAGGCCGGGCTCCTCCCGGATGCGAGCTGGGCCGGGGCCCGCTCCATGCCCTGGGCCCTTGCGGCGGCATCTCCGGTGGCGCGGTCGGAAGAGGTGACCCAGCTCCTTCCCCTTGAGGTGGCCCGCCCCATCGAGCCGGTGGCCACCGACGTTGCCCGCTGGCCCGTGGTGGATCATGGATCGGCGGCCTTCCCCGAGGGGCATGGCGCGGCCATTCCAGCCCTGGAGGTGGCGGCCACCCAGATGGGGCTCCGGAGCTTTGCCGGCGCCGTGCGCGCCCTCGACCGCCCGGGCTTCTATGCCGAGGCCGGTCCCCTGGCCGCCGTCCAGACGGCCAATCGCCGGATCGCCGAGGGGCTCCAGGCCGCGGTTCAGGCCGTGCAGCAGGGCTTTCCGTCGTCCCAGTCCCGGACCGAGCGCGATGCCATCGTGCACCTGCATGTGCTGGCCTCCCTCCGCCTCACCTCGGCCCCGACCCTGGTGGGGTTCGTCACCGAGGGGGGCGGCGACCCCGTTCTGGCCACGGCGTACCAGGGCACGGAAACCGAGCTCGTGGTGGCCCTCCCCACCGCCGAGGGGGCGGCCTCGGTCCAGCGGGGGCCGGGGGGCTTCCTCCCCCTCGCGGTGCGCGCCGTGGGAGACGGTGCCCCGGTGGAGGCGGTGGGGGTGGTCCCGGCCCAGACCTCGATGGTCCGGATGGACCGACTCCTTCCCATCGTCCAGAGAATGGCCGAACTCGGCGCTGCGGCCCCCGGGAGTGACGACCGGATGCGCATCAACCGGGAACTGGCGGCAGAGGCGGGGCTTCCCGATCCGGTGGTGGAGATCCGGCAGGAGGAGGGGGGGGGCTGGCGCCCGGTCCAGGCCAGCGAGATCGTGGCCCGGGCCCAGGAGGCGGCCCTCCGGGTGGGGAGCGCCATGGCGAGCCTGCACCGGGAATCAGGCGAGGAGATCGTGCGCGCGCCGGACGGCGTCCTCCCCCTGGCACCGGACGAGGAACTCCTCTCCATGGAGGGGATGCAGGCGGCGATTCGCCATCTGGCCCTGCAGACCGCCGAGGTCGGGGGGCTGGTCCGGCAGTCCATGGCCATGACCCTTCGCGCTCGCCATGCACCCTTCCGGATCGATCCCGCCGAGGTCAGCCTCCAGACCGATGAACTCGAGGTGGCGCTCTCGGCCTCGGTGGGTCCTCCCCCCGAGGGCGGGTACCGCATCGTATGGAACTGGGGCGACGGCAACGAAACGGTGGTGGAGAACCTGGAAGAGGCCACCCACACCTACCCCTCGTCCGATGACTTCACCGTGACCGCCACCCTCCTCGCCGCCGATGGAGACCGGCTGGCCCGGACCACGGCCCGGGTCTGGGGGGGACGCCAGCGGGCCTGGAACCTGGTGGAGTTCGTGGATGTGGATGGCCTGATGGACGACGTCGATTCCGGGGAGCTCCCCCCGGAGTTCGCGCCCTTCCCGCTGCTTCTGGAGTTCGCCCGCCGCGGGGTCATCATCGTCTCCCCCCATCCGCAGGGTGGCACGGAACTCCGCCTGCGGGCCCGACAGGGGGAGATCTGGCCCCGGGGGACGCAGCGGATTCCCCACGAGCTCCAGGGCGAGGAGATGCTCATTCTCGGGACGGATCCGCCCCTTCCTCACCTCGTGGGACCCTTCTTCTCCGGATGGGACCGGGACTACTGGAGCGAGTCCACCTCGGACCTCTTCTCGGGGACCATGGAGGCGCAGCGAGCCATGGGGCACACCACGTACACCATCGAGAACCATGGCAACCAGCGCGGACCCGCCGGAGGGGTGCGCTTCCAGGCCGAGCGAAGCGGAAACCGGATGGTGGGCACGATCACCCTCGTGATCTGGTGGATGGACCTGGACACGGGCGAGGTGTACGACGAGCCCCCCGAGGAATTCCGGTTCTCGTTCGAGGCCGCCATGTTCGGGACGCCGTCGCCGCCGTAGGGGGGGCGGAGGCGGGCGGACGCGAGGGGAGGCGGGGGCGATGATTGCTTATCTGCGGGGATAAGCAAATATGGGCCCCTGGAGGGAGGCCGTCGCGAACCCCGGCTCAACATCGACGAGGACCTCCCCCACACCACGGCCAGGATCGGGAAAGCGCTCGGACTCGACATCGTGGCGGCGCGCGATGCGCAGCCGGTCCTTCCCCAGGATGATCCTGTGCACCTCCGAACGGCGGCAGAGGACGGCCGGATCATGGTGACCTGCAACTGTGACGATCCCCTGGCGGCACCGCGCGACGCGCATGCCCTGGCGGGCCCTCCCGCCGGACTTGTCATTCTCACACACCGCCTCCCCCGGGATCCGGCCCGAATTGCCCATGCCCTGGCAGGCTGGGTCGCCCGAAGGCGAGAGGCCGGTGCCTGGCCCATGCAGCCCTGGGAGGTGGGTTTCCTCTCTCCCTGACCCGAGCACGGACAGGGCAGGAGAGCAGCCCCCTGCCACGGACCAGCAGGAGGAGGCGCTGCCGGCCGTGGCTCGGGGTGTTCACATACCAGTCGCCCAGCGCCGCGTCCGGCTCGGCGAGCGCCGCAGGATCCGCGCGGGAGAGCGTGACCGGGGCGAGGGCATGCACGCGGCGGGTAGGGCGGAGGGTGACCATTCTGGAACCGGGAACGCGACCTTGCTCGAATGGGGGGTCAGGGGGTTGGCCCTTCGCGCGGTTGCTGGGTCTCCGGACCGAGCAACAGTTCGCGGACCCGGTCCTCGATCGTGCGCTTGATGCCCACCCAGTCGGCATCCCACAGCATTTCCGGCATGTCCTCGGCTTCGGCATCATCAAAGTAGGAAAGACTCATGACGACGTGGCCGACATCCCGAACCGCGAACTTGCGCTGGTAGAGCGTGAGCATCTCATCGAGCGTGAAGTGCGACGCCCCGAGGGCATACAGATCGATGAAGTCCTTCTTCGCACCACGCCCTGCGATCGCCGAGAGTTTCATGCAAGCGAGGTCCTCCAGTGCGGCCAGACGGCCACCGTACTCGTCCCATTCCGAAGGATCGCCCAACAACGGATACCTGTACTCCAGGAAGCTGAGCTTCACCGCTTCCGCCTGTCCGTGCAACGTACCCTTTGCGGTGTCGGTTACCTCAAAGTTAGGCAGGACTTGGCGGATCTCTCCGGCGAGGCGCATCGGATCGGCGATGACACCCGAGGTGAACCAGTCCAGGTCGATGGAGCGACGATGTCCCAGGCGAATGGCGATGGCCGTTCCGCCAGCCAGGTAGAACCCCGCACGCGTCGCGAAGGAACCTGTCGTGCGGAGGATCCGCTGCTGCAGGTCCGGCATCACCTCGGGATGAAACGCCATCACCAGGTCCGCTGGTTCCAGGGGTTGCCTCGTGCCACCGCGATCCACCGATCCACGGTGGTCCTCGGAAGATCCAGGAGCAGTGCCCAGAATCGAAGACGTCGGGGACTCAGCCCCCGCCCCTGGCGACGGCCGATGAAGTCCCTGATCTCATGGTCCGCCATGCGGGACCGGAGCCAGATCACCGCATCCATACCGCCCGACTGGAGCAGGCGAAGGACGATGGTGTGTCTGTTCCGCTCCCAGTCGAGGTCCTCCCCGGCGTACTCCCAGAAGTAGCCCTGAAGATGGTCCGGCAACGCGGCCGATGGTTGCTTTTCGCGCATGATCCTCGCTCGTCGGGTCCGACATGCCGTGTATCATACCCCGCCGGCACACCTTTGGGGAATGCCGAGCGGGGCCATCCGAACCACGGCGGGGTCGAACCTCCTTCCCCCACCCCTCACGGCTCCGCGTACTGGAGCTCCCACTGGTCCCGGATGCGGGTGTGCACAATGGCCCACGCTTCCCCTTCCTTCCGGAGCACGTACACGTTCAGCATGGGGCGATCCACGAGGCGCCGCCCGCCCACCTGCTGTCCCACCAGGGTGGTCACGACATCGGCCACAGCCACCTCGGGGGTGACGAAGTCGATGGAGAGCTCCCATCCAGCATAGCGCGCCCCCTCCATGGTGGCGGCGACCCGCTCGCTGAAGTCCCGCACGGCCTCGCGCCCCTCGTACCGGTCTCCGAGGGCGTTCTCCCAGACCGCATCGGGGTGCAGATGCGAGGCGTACCGTGCCGCGTCCATGGCGATCAGGGCGTCGTACTGATCCTCGAGAAGGGCGCGGATCCGGGCGGCATCGTCGGAGGAGGTCTCGAGGGAGGCATCCGGCGTGGCAGGGTCGGCGGAGGCCCCTTCCTCCTCCGCCCCCCCCAGGCTCATGCCGACCACCACCGCCCCCAGGATCGCCGCACCCACCGGAAGGAGGGCCATGCGGCGCTTGGGAGCTTCGGGGCTGGGCTGGAACGCGGGCTCGGTCATGGTACGCGGTGCCTCCGGCGGCCGGGGATGCGAGGGGTGGGGGCCGTACGACCCCTGCACCGCCCCGCCTCGGTTCCGCCAATACCGGGTGCCGGCAGGGGTGGGTCAAGCGTTCCGGTCGGCGAGGGCGTCGAGCACGGCCCGCGGAACGCGGAATCCCCGCCGCCACCGCCAGGGGCCGAGGCGGCGAAGCAGCCCCTCGGCCCTCCGGGCGGCCTCCTCCCGGCCCCCTTCCCTCCCCCGCGCGGGAAGGATCCCGAACCAGGCCAGGAGTTCGCCGATCCCCCGGAACTCCACGAGCTCCTCTGCGGGGTCGGGCACGGGCGGGTGGGACGCGGGCTTGCTCTCGGGCGGGAGCAGCGGAAGTTGCAGGGACGGGCCGGCGTCCGCCCGCGGGGGTCGGGGCGACATGGTCAGCACGCCACTGTCAGAGCGCCAGCGTCAGGACGCCGGTCAGGACGAGACTCACGGCCCACACCCGGTCCAGGTCCACCCAGAGGGCCCGGAGCCACCGGAGCCCGAGCCACCCCACCACGGCCAGGGCCACGAGCCCCGTAACCGCCAGGTACCCTCCGGTGTGGAGGAGGACGGCCGCCCACGCCTCGGCACTCCCGGGCACGAGGCTCGCCGCCGCCTCGGCCATCCCTTCGGGCACGCCCGCCTCCCCTCCAGCCGCCGCGAAGGTGCCCTCCCCCTCTCCCGCCCCGCCCCGCCCGATGCCGTGCCCGGCATGGCCGAGGTGCCCGGCGTGACCCAGTTGCCCCGCAGGTCCGCCGTGCCCCGCTTGCCCGGCCGCATCCCCCACGGCCCCGGCCCACGCCGCCCCTCCCCCACCCCAGGGGATGAAGGGGAGCACCATGAGCCCGGCCCCGTGGGCGGTGGCCATGAGAAAGGACCAGGCCGCGAGATCCCGCCCCCCCACCCGCATCCCCCCGAAGCGGGGATGCTTCCGCCAGACCAGGCGGAGGAGGCCGTATCCCGCCAGGAGGAGGCCGATCCCCAGCCGGAGGGGCGCCTCGGGGATCATTCTCCCCACCAGGGCCACCACGGCCACGGTGGCCGCCACGGCCAGGGCGTGCCCCAGGGCCAGGGGGGGGAGGGCCCGCCACACCCCGGCGGTGCGTCCCTCCTGCATTCCGAGGGCCGCGGCGAAGAGCCACCCCATTCCGGGGTTCAGTCCGTGCCAGGCCCCCAGGGCGAGCATGGCGAGGGGGGTCCACTCGGCCCCGCTCATGGGAAGCAGAAGGCGTCGGAGGAGGCGTCTCCCCCCTGGAGACGCACCTGGTGCGGACGCATCCCTCCCCCGGTGTCGACCAGGAAGCGGGGATCGGGGGCGAGGGAGCCGTCGGGCCCTGCATCGAGCTTCGCCACCCACCCGCGAATCCCCTCGGGGTAGAACTGGGCATCCCAGGGAGAATAGAGGGAGTTCGTGAGGTACACGCGCCTCCCATCGCGGCTCACCTCGACCATCTGGGGGCCGCCATTGAGGGGGCGCGACGCATCGGAGGGGTGCGGCGCCTTCCGCACGATCCCCCCAAGGTGCACGGAATCGGTGCGCCGGGGATGGAAGGGATCGGACACATCGTAGCGGATGAGCTCTCCCGTGCCCCAGCACGACACGTAGAGCCAGCGGTCGTCGAGGGAGAGGTTCAGGTCGGTGACGAGGGGGGGGACGGCCCCGAACCCCTTGAGGAGGGGGGGGAGGTGGTCCGGATCGGCGGGCTCGGCCGGAATCTCGATGACCTTCTTCACGGCCCAGCGGGCCTGGGCGTCGGAGCCTTCCCGGTACCAGAGCCAGACCGAGGCGGAGAGGTCCTCGAGCGAGATCACGACCCCGGCAAAGCCGTAGGCCTTGGAGGGGTCGCGGGCGGGGCGCAGCTCCAGCGTCATCTGGTACTGGGGCCCCAGCTCCAGCGTCTGCATGTGCTTCCGCTTCCGGAGATCCCACACGTGCAGGGCGTTCCCGTACTTTCCGGCCAGCAGCAGCTCGGGGTCGAGGCCGTTCTTCACCATGTTCGGCGTCCCCCACTCGCTCGTCACGAGGGTGTCCTGCCCCAGGTGCCAGGCGAAGTCGTAGGCCAGGTGCTGGGGGCCCCGGTCCAGTTCCCACGCCCCCCGGGGCTCGAAGGTCTCGTGGTCGAGCATGAAGATCCCGCCGGGCCCCTCGCCATCGGCCCCACCCAGGGCATTCAGGAAAACGGCATCGGGCCCGCAGTGCACGGAATGGGGTGCGGAGTAGCCGGTGCGCTCGCGGATCGTGTCGGCCTCGATGACCTTGACCACCTTCGGGTTCCGGGGGTCGGGCCGGGTGTCGAGAATGTAGATGCGCGAGGAGTGGATTCCGGGCACCACGAGGTAGCGCCGCTCCACATGGGCATGGGGGGCCCAGGGGCAGAGATGCGACGAGCAGGCATTCCACCCGAAGTGATGGACCTCGTCGCCGGCAAAGGGAAGCTCGGTCTTCCCCACCAGGGAGCCGAACGAGGGCGAGGCGGGGTTCACGTCAATGACCCCGATGGCATCGCGCCCCCCCCGGCCGGAGGTGTCGAGGAGGGCCACGTAGGCGAGCTCCTCGGAAGGGGCGGCCGCAGCAAGGCGCGGCGAGGGATAGAAGGTCGGGTCAGGTCTCCAGAGCGTCATGATGGCTCCTCGGTTCAGGGATCAGGGGTCTTCCCCTCTCCCTGCGAAGAACCGGGTCCGGATCCGGACATGGGCCCCCGTCGTCGCCGGTGGAGCGGTGCGCCACCGGGCCGCGTCTGCTCGTTCCGCGTGTGGGGGCCGACCGCGTCCACCCGTCCCGCCCGCATGCACCGGCGGCGTCTACTCGTTCCGCCCCCGGGGTCCGGCGGCGTTCGCGGGGGTGCGCGGGTCGAGCGGGTCGAGGCGGCGGGCCAGGGCGGCGGTTTCCGGGTGGTCCGGGGGGTGATACCGCTGGAGAATGCCATGTGCGCGGGTCAGAAGCGCGCGCTCGGTGGCCGCATCGCCCCGGGCCCCGGCCACGGTGGCCAGGTCGGCCAGCGCGAGCCCCACCAGGGCATGATCCCCCCCGTACACGCGCTCGCGAATCGCGACGGCCTCCTCGAGGGCGGCCCCGGCCTCGTCCAGCCGCCCCTGGGCCAGAAGGACGGCGGCGTGCCCGGTGAGGGCCCCGGCCACCCCGGGGCTCCCGTCGCCCAAGTCGGCACGGCGGGCGGCGAGGGTGATCCGGAAAATGGAGTCGGCGGCGGCCAGCCGTCCCTCCCTTCCGAGGAAGCCCGCCAGGGCCTCGGCGGCCGACATCGTGGTGGGGTGCCCGGCCCCGAGCCCCAGTTCGTGAATCCGGAAGGACTCGCGGAGGAGCGCCTCGGCCCCCGCCAGGTCGCCCCGGGCCTCGTGGATCAGGGCGAGCCCCCCCAGGGCCTCGATGCGGGAGGGGTGGTCCTCCCCCAGGAGGCGGGTCTGAAGGTCGAGGGCCTCGCGAAAGAGGAGGGCGGCCTCGTCCTGGCGCCCCAAGTGCTCGGAGAGAAGGCCGGCAAGGCGGGTCCGGGCCACGGCGGTGAGGGGGTGTTCGGGCCCCAGGTGGGCCGCCCGGTGGGCCAGGGCCTCCCGGAGAAGGGCCTCGGCCTCGGGGAGAAGGGCCAGCCGACGATGCACGGCGGCGAGGTTCACGAGGGCCGTGCCCGTTTCCGGGGCCTCCGAGAGCCCCACCGCCCGGAGCAGGCCGAGCTCGGCCTCGAAAGCTTCCCGGGCCTCGAGGAGCCGGCCTCGACCCGTTCGGACAAAGCCCAGGAGGCGGAGGGCATCGGCCTCCCCCCGGGCCTCGTCCACCCCGAGCTGCACCTCCACGGAGGAGGAGAGGGGGAGGATTGCTCCCCGCGAGGTCGGGTCGGGAGGGGCGCCCCGGGCGGTCCGGCGCGCCGACAGCACCTGGAGCGCCTCCGCCTCGGCCCGGGCCAGCTCCCCGTCGCGGCGGTGGAGTTCGGCCAGGGCGATCCGGGCCTCGCCGGTCAGGAGGTGGTCCTCCCCCAGGGCCTGCCCGCGCAGGTCGAGGGCCTGGGCCAGGAGGGGCCGGGCGGCGCGGAGGTCACCCAGCTGGAGGTAGGTCTGGCCGATGGCCAGGAGGAGGCGGGCCCGGAGGAGGGGGTCGTCGGGGAGCTCTTCCAGCCGGTGGACCCCCCGGGCCAGGAGCTCCCGGGCGGTGAGCCGATCGGCGGGGAGCTGCCAGGGGTCGGCGGCCTGGAAGAGGTCCAGGAGGTAGGCGGCGGCGGCCTCGGATCGGACGGCGGCCTCGGCGGCCCGGTCCCGCTCCCGGCGGGCTTCTCCCGCCTGCCAGAGGGAGGCGGCGAGCCCCCCTCCCAGCGAGAGAAGCACGAGGAGGCCGGCGGCACTCTCGAAGCGGCGCCTCCGGAGAAACTTCCCGACCCGGTAGGTGACCCGGTCGGGCTGGGCCTGCACGGGGAGCCCAGCCAAGTGTCGCTCCACGTCGTCGGCGAGGCGCTCCACCGAGGGGTAGCGCCGGGCCGGGTCCTTCCGGAGGGCCATGGCCACGATCCGGTCCAGGTCGCCCCGGAGGCGGCGGCGAAGGGCCGGGTCGGACACCTGGAGGGAGGGGCGCGGGGGGTCGTCGTCGAGAATGCGCCGCTCCCCCTCGGAGGGGGCGGTGCCCTCGAGGTCGAAGGGGCGGCGGTCCGTCAGGAGCTCGTGGAGGAGCACCCCCAGGGCCCAGACATCGTTGGAGGTGGTGGCGGGCTCCCCGCGAATCTGCTCGGGGCTCGCGTACTCCGGGGTGAAGAGGCGCATCCCGGTGCGGGTTCGGGGCGCTTCGCATCCACGAAACCCAAGGGCGGGCTGGTCCAGGACCTTGGCGATCCCGAAGTCCAGGAGGCGCACCCGGCCCTCGGGCGTCACGAGAATGTTCGAGGGCTTGAGATCGCGGTGAATGACGAGGCGGGCATGGGCGTGCTGCACCGCGCGGGTAATGTCGAGAAAGAGGGCGAGGCGGGCCTCCACCGGGAGGCCGAGAGCCCGGGCGTGGTCGGTCACGGGCCGCCCCTCCACGTACTCCATGACGAGGTAGGGGCGCCCCTCGTCGGTCCGGCCCCCATCGAGGAGGCGCGCAATGTTCGGGTGATCCAGGGCGGCCAGGATCTGGCGCTCGGCGGCAAGGCGGAGGTGGAGCTCCTCGGCATCGAGCTCGCCTCGAAGAAACTTGATGGCCACCCGGCTCCGGTACTGCCCGTCGGCCCGCTCGGCCCGGTACACCACGCTCATCCCCCCGCGCCCCACCTCCCCCAGGAGGCGGTAGGGACCCACCGGCCTGGGAGGGGGCAGACGCTCGGGGGGAGGGAGGATCACCCGGCCCACCCCGCCATCGAGAAGGGGGGCCTCCCGGTGGTGGGCCTCGAGGAGGCGCCGGACCTGGGCCACGACGTCGGGATCGACCCCGGGTGCCCGGGCACGGTGCTCGAGAAAGGCCGCCTGCGCTTCGGGGGGGAGGGCGAGGGCTTCCTCGAAAAGGGCCTCGACCCGGGCGCGCCACCCCGGCGCCGCGCTGTGCCCCTCCCGCTCGTTCCGGGGGACCATGGAGGCCGCGCCCCTACCCCGCCGCCAGGAGATCGACGAGCCAGGCCCGGGCCTTGACCCAGTCCCGGCGCACGGTGCGCTCGGTGACCCCGAGGGCAAGGGCGATCTCGGGCTCGGTCATTCCCCCGAAGACACGACACTCCACCACCTGCCGCTGGCGGGGGTCCAGGGTGGCCAGGCACTGGTCCAGGGCCACGAGCTCCAGGGGATCCACTC
This sequence comes from Gemmatimonadales bacterium, assembly GCA_050485885.1. Classification (GTDB taxonomy): domain Bacteria; phylum Gemmatimonadota; class Gemmatimonadetes; order Longimicrobiales; family Gaopeijiaceae; genus SKNW01. The sequence goes on from JBJHCG010000043.1 coordinate 19,998, forward strand.
CCTGGGCCTCGAGCGCGCCTGCGCCCCCGGGGCCCTCGAGGGTGACCCGGGCCCACCCCCCTTCGCGCTTTCCGGCCTTCCGGGTCCGGGCGTGGTCCACGAGGACCTGGCGCATGGCCCGCGATGCAATGGCCAGGAAGTGGGCCCGGTCGCGGGCCGAGGGCGCCGGACCGGGGAGAAGCTTCAGGCAGGCCTCGTGCACGAGGGCCGTGGGGGTGAGGGTATGACCGACTCTCTCGCGGCGGATGTGCCCATCGGCCAGCGACCGGAGTTCCCGGTAGACCAGGGGGAGAAGGGCCTCGATGGCCTCGGCGCTCCCGGCCCCGGAGGACCGGAGGAGGCGGGTCACCTCACCCGGAGCTTCCGTGTTCATGCGTCACGATGCGTGCGCGGCGCGCCGAAGTCCAGAGATTTGTGGATGCGGAGCGCGCATCGCGGGGGGCGGGGGCTGCTGGGGGGCTTCGGGGCGGGGGGCGGCTCGGGGCGCGGAGGCTGGGGGGCTGAGGGGCTCTGGGGCCCGGGGGCGGGGGCGGATCGGGCGCACGGGGGCCCGGGGGTGGGCAGCTCAGAGGCTCCGGGCGGAGATGTTTGCTTGTATGCGCGGATAAGCAAACATCGCGGCTGGGGTGGCCAGCCGCGGGTATGGGTGGGCGAGGTCTTCGTCCATGCGGAGGCGAGCAGACGCCCCTGGGCGGGTCTCAGGGACGGGGCCCCTCGATGCCCTGGCATGCCCCGAGGGTGGAGAGAATCCGCCGCTCGGTCTCTTCGGCGCTCGTGCGGAAGGGGGTTCCGGGGCTCAAGCTGACCTCGGGGGGCTGACTTCGCGGAGCGCCCGAGCCTCGGCGGGCCGATGTTCAGAGCGGTGACGAGGCGCTGCGGTCCGCAGGCATCCCACGCGCTGCGGGTCCTCGAGGCCGCCTCCCGGGAGAGCCAGGGTGCCGGCTGCCCGCCTCGCCACCGTTTCGTGCTCCAGACGAGTGCGATCCGTGGCGGCGAGGCCGCGCGGAGCCGGCAAGCGTCTCGGTGCTGGGCGTTCCCTGGCTCCTCCGGCTTCCTCCCTCCGTAGCACTCCTGTGCTACTCTCCATGACTCCTTCCACCCTCCCCTGGGAGTCGAAGCCATGCAGCGAAAAGTCACGCTCCGGAAAATGGGCGGGTCCGTAGGCGCCACGATCCCGAAGGACATGGCGGACCGCCTGCATGTTCAGGCAGGCGACGAGGTTTTCGTGGTCGAGACGGACGCTGGGATCCTCCTCACCCCCTACGACCCGCACTTCCAGAAGGCCATGGCCGCCTACGAGCGGACGGCTGGCAAGTACCGGAACGCCCTGCGCGAACTGGCCAGGTGAAGACGACGCGTGAAGAACCCTTCTGGGTTCAACGTGCCGCCGTCGAGGCCGCGCATGCCGATCAGATTCGGACGCACGGAGGGCAGCATGGGCTTCGCGATGAAGGGCTGCTCGCTTCCGCGCTCGCTCGCGCCCGGAACCGATGGGAGTACGAGCCGGACTCCGACCTTGCCACCCTCGCCGCCGCCTGCGCGCACGGCCTCATCAGGGACCACCCGTTCCTCGATGGGAACAAGCGCATTGGTCTTGTTGCCGCGAGCATCTTCCTCCTCCTGAACGGTCACGAGATCGAAGCGCCCGAGCCCCAGGTGGTCGACATGATCGTTCGGGTCGCAGACGGTTCCCTCACCGAGACGGAGTTCGCGGCCTGGATCCGCTCGGTCCTCGTCCCGTCCGCTCCGTGACCTGACGGAACCGGGGTGACGCGGACCCGTCCTTGTCTTCCACCCCGGTGCAGGGCATGATGCCCCGATGTACCGCCGCTGCCTCTTCTGCGCCGCCGACCTGGGCGAGAACCCGCTCATCGAGCACTTCCCCGTGGGGCGGAGGCTGGCCTTCGACCCCGAGAAGGGGCGGCTCTGGGCCATCTGCCGGGCGTGCGAGCGGTGGAACCTCTCTCCCCTGGAAGAACGATGGGAGGCGCTGGAGGAGCTGGAGCGCACCTGGCGCAGCACCTCGCTTCGGGTCTCCACCGAGCAGATCGGGCTGGCCCGGCACCGGGAGGGGCTCGAGATGGTCCGGGTCGGGCGCCCCCTGCGCCCCGAGTTCGCGGCGTGGCGCTACGGAGACCAGTTCGGTCGACGGCAGCGCCGCTACCTGGTCCGGGGGGCAGTGGGGGTGGGGATCGGGGGCGCCCTTGTGGCCGGTTCGGTGGGGCTCCTGGGCGCGGCCGTCGTGGCCCAGAGCGGGTACCACGTGTTCAACGTGTGGCACCTGATTCGAACGGCCACGATGCCGAAGCTCCACTTCCCCGTGACCGGCGCCGCCCCCCTCGTGGTCCGGGCCGACATGGCCGAGATGGCGGAGATCCGCTCCGGCGCCGGGTCGCCCGTGGGCGAGCCCCTGCCGGGGTGGGACCCGGAGGCTCCGTGGCATCTGAACCTCCCCACCACGGAGGGCCCGGCGATCCTGGTGGGGAAAGACGCGGTCCGGGCCATGGCTCGCCTCCTTCCCCGGGCCAACGCCTCGGGAGCAGGAACCCGGCAGGTGCAGGCGGCCGTGCGCGAGCTGGAAGATGCCGGGGGCCCCGAGGCCTATTTCGCCCAGGCCGACGCCCGGGCCCGAAAGCGGGGGTGGGGGTGGCGGCCCGTTTCCGGCCTGCCTCCGGACATTCGCCTGGCCCTGGAAATGGCCGCCCATGAGGATGCGGAGCAGGTGGCCCTCGAGGGAGAGCTGGCCTGGCTCGAGGAGGCCTGGCGTGAGGCCGAGGAGCTCGCCGCCATTTCCGATGCCCTCACCCTCCCCGAGCGGGTGCGGATCCGTTTCGACGAACTCCGGGCCCGGCGCGATGCGAAAAAGGCCGCGGGCACCGGCCGGAACGCCCCTTCGGCCCCGTCCCCATCGCCCGAAGTACGTACGTGATCGCCGGACTTCTGCCGGGGTCACCCGACCCCTGCGCGGATCACCCGATGCCTGCCCCGAACCCCTGAAGCTCCCCTCATGCTGAAGATCCTCCTCCCGTGAAGAAACTCCTTATTGTCCTCTCGCTTTTCGTCGTGCTCCTCGTGGGCGTGAGCGTCGTGGGCGCCCGGAGCGGCATTTCGGTTGCCTGGGTGACCAGCGCGCCGGGGGTGGCCTCGGGCATCGGCGCGCGGCTGCTCTGCAGCCTGCACTACGTGAGCGGGTTCCCCGAAACGCAGGCCCGAGACGACCTGGTGCGGTTCTCTCCCCTCCTCGAGCATCTGCGCTTTGGCTACGACCACGAGGAGCGGAGTGTGAGCACCTCGTTCTTCGGCCTGGGCCGCGCCACCGCCACCTGGCTCCCGGGGCTCGGATGCGCGCTTGATCACCCTCGGGTGGACGGGCGCCGCACCGTCCAGACCCTGGCGTTTCCCGTTCACGGGGGCCCCTGGCCCCAGGGGAGCGATCCCGGTGATCCCGACCCGGTGCTTCAGGACCTTGTGGCCGACATGGTCCGCACCGATAACGAGGCGGGGCTCAGGACCCGGGCGCTCCTGGTGGTCCGGGACGGCGCCGTGGTGGCCGAGGCCTACGCGGACGGCGCCGACGCCACCACCCCCCTTCTCGGGTGGTCCATGGCCAAGAGCGTAGCCGGCATCATGATCGGAAACCTCGCCTACCGGGGCCTCGCATCTCCCGAAGACGACTCCCTCTTCGCCGAATGGCGGGACGATGCCCGGGGGCAGATCCGCCTTTCCGACCTCCTGACCATGACCGACGGCCTGGCCTTCGCCGAGGTCTACGAGCCCGGTGCCGATGCCACGCGAATGCTCTTCACCGAGCCCTCGGCCTCGGAATACGCCCTTGGCCGCCCTGCCCTGCATGCGCCCGGCACCGTCTTCAACTACAGCTCCGGCAGCACGAACCTCCTGAACCGCCTACACATGGAGCGAACCGGAGGCACCCCCGGCCACGCCTGGAACGACTTCTTCGAGCACATTGCCGTGCCGCTGGGGCTGGAGCACTTCGTGTTCGAGACCGATGCCGCCGGGCTCTTCACCGGGAGCTCCTACATCTATGCCTCGGCCCGGGACTGGGCCCGGTTCGGGCAGTTGATGCTGGGCGGCGGCGTGCTGAACGGGGTGCGGGTCGTCGAGGCCGAATGGGTGGAGCAGTCCACGCGGCCGAATGGCTCGGAGAACTACCGGGCCTACGGGTACCAGTGGTGGTTGAACGATGGAGGCCGCGGGCCAAGCTGGCCCTCGCTCCCCGCGGATGCCTACGCCGCCACCGGGAACCGCGAGCAGATCATGATGGTGATCCCCTCCGAATCGCTCGTGATCGTGCGCCTCGGGTGGACCGACGGCCGATATCCTGCGGATGCGCGCTTTGCCGAGATCGTGGCGGCTGCGGCCGCGCACCGGGATCCGCCCAGGGAAGCCGCGGCTGCACTCGTTGATGCACCCCAAGGTGGGGCGGAGCGGTGAGGGTGGCTCGACCCGCGGAGGTCGAGCGGGGTGGTGACGGGTGGAGGAGGATGCGGACCCTGTCCTCTCCCCCTGCTAGATCTCGTCTCCCGTGATGGGGGGCTGGTCAGAAACCCTGACCAGCACGCGATCGTACTTCTCCCGACTTCCCCTCGCGGCTCGCTGGGCGAGGTATTCCTCCGTGAGCAACGCGGAGAGCTTTTCGGCCAACGCCGTCGTCACCAGCTGATTGATCGACACGCCTTCCCGCTCAGCCATCTCCCTCGCCTTCTGGTGGAGGGACTCGGGCAGTCTCACGCTCATCGTGCTCATTTCACTTCTCCGATTCGCTTGAGGAATTCGTACGGGGTTTCCACCGCCAGCCCGAACCGTTCTACCCCCTGGAAGTCTCTCTTGTTGTAGGTAAGCTGAGCGGCTCGCCTATGACTGAGACCGCCGGAGGTCGAACAAGTCCGCGACAGCCTCCCGGACTTCCTTGTGCAGGCCCTCGCAGGCCATCTCGTAGAGCGACTTGCCCATGAGCGCCGCGGCCGGCCGGCGTACCACGGCAGGAATCCGCTCCCGCTTGAGCTTGCGGCTGAGAATGGTGGTTGCCGCATCCAGATCGGCCACGGCCACAGACCGCCCCGAGGGGATGCCGTTCTCAAGCCACTTCGAGAAGGCTTGCCGCGATACACCGAACATGCGCGCGGCCTCGGCGTTGGAGAGCCCCCAGAGCGTGGTCAGGCGCTCGAGCGGGCTGGTTCGGAGTGCGCGGTCCAGCTCGTCGGCAACCGCCCGGAGCCACTCGAGGCTTGGGGCCTCGGCGATCAGTCGTGCGGCTTCTGCATGTGCGGTTCTCATGGGTCACCTCCCGTTTCCCATCCTGAGGCCACCCGCAACCTTTTGTCAACTTCATGGTCCGCAGGTGCGGGTCACGGCCCGGCGCGCCCTACCCCAACACCCCCAGCAACTCGCGGCGGATTTCCGGCCATGGCCGGGAAAGATCCACCGACCGGGCCTGCAGGCGGAAGCCCTGAAGGGAGAGGTCGATGCGGATGTCCTCGCCCGTGGATGCGTAGAGAAGGATCCCCTCGTGCCGCGCCCCATCAGGTCGCGCGGCCTGCCGATTCGTGAGGTAGGCCACCATCTGGTAGAGGTTGGACGACGGGAGGCGGGGTCGGCCGTAGCGGGCGCTCAGGGGCTTTCCGTAGAACTTGGTGTCGAGAACGATCCGGCGCTCGCTGGATTCGGCCACCACATCGGGGTACATGGAGGGCAGGTGCCGGAGCGCACCCGGAGAATGCTCCTCGGCGCCGAACCACCCCACTCCCGCCTGCCCCGAGATCTTGAACGCAGCCTGCTCGCGGGCCAGGAAATTCACGACGAAGCGCTCAAAGAGTCGCCACATCCTTTTACGATTCCGCCGGAAGTCGAGGAACCGGGTGCCGCCGGCTGACTCGGTTGGAAGCGAGGACTCGAGCACGAGCTGACAGAGGGCGAGCAGAAATCGATAGTGCCGCTGGTTCCGGTCAAGCTGCACACGGCGGAACAGCCCCGCTCGCAGGGGGACCCACGAGACCCCGGCCAGCCGGTCCGCCGCAAGGTTCACCTCGGCGCGCACCCTGGGGTCCAGACGCGAAACCGTGGCGAGGCGATGAAGGCTGGCAAGAAGGATCTGGTTGTGCACCACATCTGCCGTGAACGCCTCCACGAGACACACGGTGCGCCCCCGGGTGAGGAGGCCTCCCTTGAGCGTCGTTCCCAGGTCGAGCTTTCCGCGCACCCCGGCAATCTCCTCCCGGAACTCGCGGTAGCCCTGGTCCACCCCCCTTCGCACCAGCCGGAACACCCCGTGGGCCAGGAGATGGCCAAGGAGATCGTGGGCCTCCTCCATCCCCTCGAGTGCTTCGAGATCAGCCTCGGCCCCCGCCTCCCACTCCCCCAGCGCGTAGCAGAGGAGGTAGTAGACGTTCCGAATGGGGATGGCACTCACCGCAGCAGCCTGTCAACCTGGGCCTTCCACTTCTCGGGGTCGTCGAACCAGTACTCGCGAAGGAGCGGACGCACCTCCTCGTCGATGATGCGCCGGTAGCCTTCTTCCGTCAGAGCCGAGTCGTCTGCCGAGGGGACAAAGTAGCTGTGACCCACCTCGAAGCCCGGGCCCAGGTTCCGGACGTCGGTGCGAATGACCTCGTTCAGTTCCCGCATCCGGGCAACGATCCGCTGCACGAGATCCTCTTCTGCACCCGACTCGAGAAGATGCGCCTGGAACCGGTCACTCCCGAAGGCCGGGCGGAGGTCAAAGAAGGTGAACCGCCGCCGGAGGGCATAGTCGACCAGGGCAAGGGAGCGATCCGCAGTGTTCATGAGCCCGAGCACGTAGACATTCTTCGGCACGAAGAAGGGGTCGGCGGGCGAGTAGGTAAGGGGGATGCCGTGCTTCGGGCCCCGCTTGTCGGCCTCGAGAAGCACGAGGAGTTCGCCGAAGACCCGGCTCAGGTTGGCCCGGTTGATCTCGTCGATGATGAAGACCTGCGGCGTTTCGGGGTCCTCGGCCGCCTGGCGACAGAAGCGGTGGAAGATCCCGTCCTGCAGTGCGAACCCGCCCCCTTCCACCGGGCGGTACCCCTGAATGAAGTCCTCGTACGCGTAGCTCTGGTGGAACTGGACGAAGGCCACGGAGGCTGCATCTTTCCGCCCCACGAGGGCATCGGCCAGCCGCCGGGCCACGAAGGTCTTCCCGACCCCGGGCGGCCCCTGGAGGATCACATTCTTCTTCCGCCCCAGCGCATCGAGAATGCGCGTGAGCTCGCCAGCCTCGAGAAAGACCTCCTTGAGCGCATCCCGCGGGTCGTAGGGCTCGGGAGAATCGGGGTCCTCGACCCCGTCGGTTGCCTCCAGGGTCTCGAAGGCGCGCCGCACCCACTCGGGGTAGAACTCGGCCATCTCGGTGAGGGCCTTGGTCGGGCCTCCCTGCCCCTCCGGGAGTTCCCACGGGCCGAAGGCCTCCCAGCGAACCGAGCGCAGGTTGCCGTACTCCCCCCGCTCGGCATCATGCCGGTAGGGACCCGTGACCCGACCCCAGCCCAGGACCGTTCGCGCGCCGGTCTTCACGACCACCACATCCCCCTCTTTCATGTCGTGGGCAAACTGCCAGGCCGCGAGGGAGGAATTCATGGGATTCCGGGCCTTCTCTTCCTCCGCGATGGCGGCATGAAGCTCCTCGCGCGAGGCGTAGGCCGAGAGGTCCCCGTAGGTGTCCAAGGCAATGGCAACCGCGCCTTCTTCCTTGAAGCTCCGCCAGAGCCGGCCCCCCTGCCCGGCGTTCATGACCCAGACCTTCACATGGCCGAAGCGGTCGCGGATCCACTGCGAGGCCTCCTGGGCTCGGCCGGGCCTGGCCGTCTCGTCGGGGTCTGGGGTCTCCCGTAGCGTCGTGGGATACCACTTCTCGATGTACGGCTCCCGGTAGAAGTCAAAGGGCTCGTCGCCCGGGTCCTGCCGGCTCTCGAAGCGCTCCCTCACCCGATGGATGGCCCGATCGGTCTGCACGGCGGACCCATAGCGGTCGTCGACCGTGTCTTCGCCAACCTCTTCAGCGAAAGCCTTCGTGATTCGGGACTTGTGCTGGTCCGTCGCCACCCGCTCGAAGTGGTCGGGGTAGATCAGGAAGAGGAGGATGTGGCGGAGCTGGCGACCCTTCACGTAGCGGGTCTGGTCCATCCACTCCGCGAAGGCCCAGGGGTCGCCGAGAAGCGCCTGCCGATCCGCCTCGGGAAGCCGCTTCCACGCCAGCATGCAATCGATGAAGAACCGGAACTCCCGCCAGCGGTGGGTCTGGTAGGCGGTGCCCGGGTGCACGGTCCCGGCCCCGAGGACGTCGTCCTGCAGGCACCAGTGATCGTGCGGAAGGGGCTCTCCGGACCACTCCCAGACCTGGCGGAGCTGAAGCCGCTTCGTGTTCGCCCCGATAGCCCCGGGCTTTACCGGGAGGACCATGACCCAAAGCATCTCCGCCGCGAGCTTCTTCGCCCCCGCCTGTGCCGGCTGCAGTTGCACCTCGAGCTTCTCGAAGAAGGAGCCCTCTCCGGCATCGGGGTTCTCGATGTAGAAGCGCTTGAGCTCTTCGAGATGCGGGACCGTCCAGAGGCTCTCATCCGAGAAGACCGAGCCATCGGCCAGAATGCAGCGGTCCACCCATCGACGGGCAGCGTTCGCGATGGGGGATGCGGAGTGGGGTTGGGTCATCGATGGGTCGGGTTTGGATGCGGCGCGGAGAAGCAAACGAGGGGGGATGGCTCAAGGGTTTGGCCAGAAGGAATCGGGCACCCAACGTAGTCGCCCGGTGTGACTCGGCGAGGCGTTGCAAGACCGGGACCCGTTCAGGAACGCGCTCGACCGAGGCCTCGCCCATGGTCACCTCACGCACCCGCCTACCCTTGGGGATCAGGATCACGTTTCGGTGAAGGGGACTGCACCACCTTCTCCTCCAGAGGAGCGTGTGGTCCGACGCCTTGCCGAAGGCGTGCCCCGTTTCGGCGTGATATTCGTGCACCGGGCCGTGGTGGTCCAGGAGTCCGCTGAAGAAGCCGGGACCCGACCGCCCAGGGCAACTTGTGTCGCCGGCCGCGGTCGTCTGCCCGGTGGACAGGTGTCTATGCGGGCCTACATCTCCCCTCCGGGTCGAGCGCTAGGCTGATGCTCTTTGTCAACCCCTCCCACGTGTCCCCCCCCCAAGCAAAGCCCCCTCAATGCTTTGAGCGATCCGACCTCACGTGTGCGCGCGCCCCGCGTCACGTATCGTACACCCGCACCCGATTCAGACGGCAGGGGCGGCACTCGGCCGACCCGATTCCACTCGAACGGAGGGATGACCATGTCCAAGACTGCCGTCGCATCCGACCGCGGATACCAGGCCTACATCGTCGAGCTGGACCGCGGGGCAGTTGACCTGAAAGCGGTCAGGGAAGCCAACCCCGATGCGCGGAGCGATTTCCCTGCCCTGTACGTTGGGCAGACCTGGCTGGACCCGGAGGAGCGGTTCAGGCAGCACATGAACGGTATCCGATCGAGCTGGTTCGTTCGCCGGTTCGGCATCAAGGTCCGGCGCGACCTTATGCTCCGCTTCGGGAAGGGCCCGCTGCGCACAAGGGCCGAAGCAGAAGGCGAAGAGGCACGCCTGACCTCAGCCCTGCGAGCGGCAGGATACTCGGTCTGGAGCAACTAACGGGAACCCCCGGGCCCCCTGCTGACCCGCCTGGTCGACTTCCAGGCGGGTCGGCGTTTCCCGCTCAGTCCCCCGCGCCCGAAGGATGCCGACTCGGTACGCGCCACCTAACCCGTTCCAACCCGCGGCCACCACCAGGTTTCCCGCCACGGCAAGTAGAAGGTCTCGCGGAGATATTCAAGATCATCCTCCCAGTGCTCAATGGCCATGCTGTAGTCACGGGGATCGTCCTTGCGATCCCGGGCAAAGGTAGCGATCGAGTCCACGATCTTCTTCAGGCGTTCTGAAGTCCGCGGTGCTCCCCACTCGGCGGCGTATTCCCGATCCTCCACGTCGCGCAGATCGTCCTTGAGGACAAGCCAGTTGAGGATCCTACGACGCTGATCCTGACGGAGTCCCCTGGTTCTACCGACCCGATACCCGGAGAGGGACAGAATCCCGGCCTCTCGCCAATCACGGCTTTCGGCGGAATAGGCCTGCTGGCGGGAATACGCAACGCTCTCGGTCGGGAACTCGAAGTGGGCGGGGTGAGGCTGGAAGGATCCTGGTGTGAAGCTGGCCAGATCATCTTCCGGCCCGCCCTGGATCTCCGGCGGTCCATCGTTCCAATCATGCTCTTCCAACCCTGCGTCCACGGACGCCAATGCTCCCTCGACTCGGCTGCGCACATAGGCGACCAGAGCACTTCGGAAGTCAGCTGGAATAGAATCGACCTCCAAAGACCTCGCCACAATATCTAGCAGGTAAAGGATATCATCGGCGTTTTCGATGGCCTCGTATACAAGGTCGTGCAGTGTTACATCCTCGTATACGCGCCCGTCCCTAGCGGCCACTTCCCACAGTCTGCTGTTCTCGAGTTCAGTAATACGTTTCTGCAGCCTTCGGACTATATCCTCGTCCATACCACCCTCCAGGTTTCTCGTTTCCACCTTCCCACATGCACGCCGGTTCGGTCATCCTCAAAGGCCAGGCCGGCTCGTCTGCCAGTTGGGCGATCCTGGTTTGGGAACAGGCTCGAGCTTAACCACCAGCCGATCCCACCTCTTGCGGGATCACGCAGCTTCAGCGTCACGAACGGCACGCTCAGGACCGGGCTCAGGTCTGGACGGCGCCATCTGTCGCGATCCCTCGCCCGGCAACTGCCCCCGTCGCTTTGTTATGCCTGCACCCCACCGTGACGTCCGCGCGAAGCGGAGGACCGCGCGGACCCCCCCCGGGTTGAGCTTCTACCCGTTTCGTGGTTCAGGACCCGGCACCAAGGCTGATCCTCAGGCAATGGTCGATCCGCCGGGCTGGCGCCTGACGCCCGATTCGACCTTGTCAACGATCGCGCCGGGAGTCCTCAGGCGGAAACCTCCCCTCATTCACCTCCATCTTCCGCCGGATCGCCTCGGCCAGATCCACCCCCAGCACATCGGCCAGGCGGATGAGGTAGATCCCCACATCGGCGAGTTCGCCGGCCACCTCGGCGAGCCGTTCCGGATCAGTAGCCAGGCCCTCGGCCTCTTCCGGCGTCAGCCACTGAAACGGCTCCATGAGCTCCGAGACCTCCACCGAGAGGGCCATGGCCAGGTTCTTGGCCGTGTGGTACCGCCCCCAGTCGCGGGCCGCGGCGAAGTCGCGGAGCCTGGCCGCCAGCTCGCGGAGGTCGTGATCGGGCGAGGGCGCCCTGGAGTCAGCCCCGGCGGCCCCACCAGGCCCAGAGAGATCATCCGTCCGTTCCGTCACGGGTCCCCCTTCCCTTCCGCGGCCTTCCCTGCCCCGAACCCCGGGTCCACCGACGGATACATGCCTCGGTCCCCAAGGGCCTGGAAGTCCATGCGGCTCTCGAAGAAGGTGCGGGTGGCGGGGTCCATGAAGTACACGAAGCATCCCTTGAGGCCGCGGGTGAGAAGGACCCGGTAGGTGTTCTTCACAAGCTCGGTGAACTCCTCCGCGCTCGTGCCGATCTTGAGCCCGCGATCGTGGGACCGGCTCGGGTGCCCCACCCAGCGGCGCTCCGCCGGATCGTAGACGAGGTCGTCCCCGAAGATCACCCCCACGTAGTCGAATTCGAAGCCCTGCGCCGTGTAGATGCACCCGACCTGGTTCTCGCCCCCTGCCTCGCTGGCCCAGAGGTGCGACTGGGGGATGCCGGGCGCCAGCCGCCCCGCATCGGGCTTCGCGTTCCAGGGCCGGGACCAGTCCCCCAGGGTGACATCGGGGACGAGGGTGCCGTCGCGATCGGGATTGGACCAGGGCCAGCAGTAGCCGGCCACAAGGCGGGCGCCGTAACCCCGGGCGAGCTTCCCCCGCATCACCTCATCCAGCGCGGCCGGGGAGTCCACGATCCGGAACTCGAAGTTGTCGTCACCCGTCCAGAGGGCGTTCGCGGTGCGGCGCAGCTGAAGGGTGTTCTCGACCCAGCGCAGAAAGCCGTCCGAGCCCCCGCATCGGAACTGCGTCTCCAGGTCGTACTCGTAGACCTGGGCCCCGACCTTCTCGGCGGCGTCGTGGATGTCGTTGCTTCGCCCGATCTCGGTCCGCCGCACCGACTGCAGGTCATCGAGAAAGAAGACCGACACCCGCGACACCGTGAGGAGCTCGTCGATCTGGGGGCGCTTGTCGTCTCTCGCCTTCTTCTTCGTGAAGCGGTTCCAGGAGTGCTTCCGGATGCGATGGGCCTCGTCGCAGATGAGGATGTCGAGCTCCTCGCCCTCCACGTTCATGTAGCTGTTGAAGAACCGGAAGAACTCGGCGGCGCGGGGGCCGAGGATCTTCCGCAGGGTCTTCGTGAAGGCGGCCGAGCCCGTGGCGTGATGCGCGAGGTAGCCGGCCTCGAGCATGTCGGCCAGGAGGTTGAGCGCGATCACCGACTTTCCGGTACCCGGCCCGCCCCGCACCACGAACACGGACTTCTGCCCGAGCTCCCGGGCCTGCGCCACCCGCGCCTGGATGGAGTTGAAGACGACGCGCTGGTCGTCGAGCAGGTGATAGATGGGCTCGCCCCGGATCATGTCGGCCGTGTGATCCAGCAGGCGCTTGTGCGGCTGGTAGCGCCCCTCGCGGATGGTTCGGAGGATACGGAGCCCGTTGCCTCCACCCACGCGCTGGTCCAGAAAGCCCACCAGGTCATCGACCCGATCGCCGGCGAAGAGGGGAAAGCGGTCGAGGAGGGAGGCGTGGCGATGGGAAAGGAGCTCGGACGCCGGGTCGTGGAGGAAGTCGTGGAGGTAGCTGCAGGCGTCGAGCTGGACACCGCCCCCCTCCGGCGCGGGATGAAAGCCGGTGTGGACATCGGCCAGGTAGCCCCGGTACTGCCCCACCTGGGCCGAAGGGTGGAGCACATCGCGAATGCGCCCCCCGTAGCGCACCCCCACGCACTCCGGGACTTCCGAAGGCTCCACCTCGTCCCACTGCTTGAGCTCGACGATCACGGCCGCGGGTTCACCCCGCTCGGCCGCGTCCCCGGTCGCCGCACCGGTGATCATGGCATCGAGGCGCCGCGAACTCAGCGGGAGCTGGTATTCGAGAAGAAGGCCGTGGTCGGTGAAGCCACCCAGTCGCACCGCCCCCTCGAGCGCGCGCAGGGAGTTCCGCCACGACCGCTGCTCCGAAGGCGAGGGGTTGAACCCGAACTGCTCGAAGAACGCCGCCCGGAGCGTCTCCGCGATGCGGTTCTGCTCCGAGTGGCGGATGAACTCGGTGGTGGGGCCGGCGAAGAGTTGAGGCATGAAAGGGAGAAAGAGGGGCCCTGGTCGGCGAGTAGGTCTCGGCTCATGGCCAACATGGGACGAGGCCCCGCCATCGGCCACCCTCTCCCGCACGCCCGGTTTCGTCCGCCCATCGGTAATCCGTCTTCCCTCACCGAGACGCGCCGCCTCTCCGAGAAGCCATTTCGGGACGGACAACAACCCATGAGGTTTCAGGCAGCACGCCCAAGCTCGGCATCCACCCCCGAGGCTGCCAGTGGAGGTCCAGGCCCTTGCCTTGGCCCTCCACCGCGGTTTAACCCCGCCCTTCTTCGGGATCCTCGTCGCCTCGCGGCCCATCCGGCACAGGGGAGGACGAGCACCCTCGCTTGGGCAACCACTGGCGGCCTCGGGATACTCTCCCGTAGCTTCAGTTTCGACTCTCTCGTTGGAGGCCCCTGCGGTCCTCGAGCATTGCGGGACCTTGGCCGCGCAGCCAATTTACAGGGACGAAGAAACCCCGAAAGACCTCCCTCGCTGCCGCAACCCTTTGATGCCTCATGCACCATCGAATGCACTGCCATACCGTGCCTCCCAAGCGCCGCCGCTCGAGGGCGGTGGTGGTGGGGAGGGAGCAGTGAACCATCTCTTCAGCTTCGTGGACCTGTTTGCGGGTATTGGCGGGATGCGCCTTGGCTTCGAAAGGGCTGGAGGTGAGTGCGTCTTTACCAGCGAGTGGAACAAATACGCCAAGGAAACCTATCGCGCGAATTTCGCGGTTGATCACGACATTCGGGGCGACATCACGAAGGTGCCTCCCGGCGAGATCCCCGCTCATGATCTGCTCCTCGCCGGATTTCCCTGTCAACCGTTTTCACTCGCCGGGGTCTCCAAGAAGAACTCCTTGGGGCGAGCGCATGGCTTCGCAGATCCTACCCAAGGTACGCTCTTCTTCGACATTAAGTCGATCCTCGCGCACCATAGACCGAGAGCGTTCCTGCTGGAGAATGTCAAGCACCTCGAGAGACACGACGGAGGGCGCACCTTCGAAGTGATTTTGGACGTACTCCGGGATCAACTGGGATATGACGTCCACTATCGTGTCATCAACTCGCGCGGTCTCGTCCCGCAGAGCCGCGCGCGACTGTTCATCGTGGGTTTCTCCCAAGACTGCGGAGTGACATTCGACTTCGACCGGGACGTATCACTCCCCGACCCGGAGGCAGGCCCGACGCTCGGCTCGATCCTGCACCCGGAGGATGGGTCTGAAGATCCTGAGGAGCCCTACACCGTCGGGAAAAGCGCGCAAGTGAACCCCAAGTACGTGTTGAGCGACGCTCTGTGGAGATACCTTCAGGCCTATGCCGCAAAACACCGCCGTCGGGGCAACGGCTTCGGGTTCGGCCTCGTTGGCCCCTCGGATGTGGCGCGAACCCTCTCGGCGCGGTACCACAAGGACGGCTCCGAAATCCTGGTTCGGAGAGAGGGGTCGAATCCACGACGCCTGACGCCGCGGGAATGCGCACGCTTGATGGGCTTCGACCGCGTCGGGAGGTCGATGGCGATACCCGTATCCGACACGCAGGCCTACCGACAGTTCGGGAACTCGGTCGTTGTACCTGTGATCGAAGCGATCGCTCGTGGAATGATCGCAAGGCTGCACCTTGCAGCCGACCCCGACCAAGGCCAGCCGCTCGAACGGGAACCGGAGGTGGCGCGCGCTGGCTGATGTAGTCTCGCCCCAGGTTCGTTCCCGCATGATGTCGGGCATCAAGAGCCGGGATACCCGTCCGGAGCTCGTGGTTCGTCGGGGACTGCACGCGCGCGGGCTCCGCTTTCGGCTTGGGGGCCGTGGCCTGCCCGGCCGCCCCGACTTGGTCCTTCCCGGTCGCAGCGCCGTCGTTTTCGTGCACGGATGCTTCTGGCACAGGCACGAGAACTGCCGTTACGCAGCCGTGCCAGCCTCCCGAAAGCAGTTCTGGGCAGAGAAGTTCAGCGCGAATGTGGCAAGGGATGCAAACGTTCAGGATCAGCTGCGAGCAAGGGGCTGGAGGGTCTTTGTCATATGGGAGTGCGATCTTCGGAAAGCTGAGGAGCGGGAGGCACTTCTGGACAAGCTTGCTCTTGAGCTACGGGAGGTCCGGACGGAACCCTGACCCCCGCCAGGATTCATCACGCCCAAGACCGGACGGTGCTGCCGCACTCCCCTATCGCTACAACCGCCTCAATCGAGGAATGACACATGCCAACCCAAGTTGATGCTCTCGTGGCCCTGATCGTTCGGGCCCTGCCCGGAGCCAATTCACTCGACGAAGCGTTCAATAGAGTTGTGGAGGAAAACAGCACCCTCTTTCCCGATTTCGAAGAACGTTTCAGTGAGGAACTGGCCTTGGCCCGCAAGCGAGTGGAGGCACAGTACGGCGAAATTGAGATCCTTCGGAGCAACTCGATCGTCAGGAAGAGAGAGTCGTGGTATTTCGGACCTGGCCCGGGCAGCAAGCACTGGCCTGCACTTCGCGAATTTCTGGAGAACTCCAAGGGCTGGGACCGGGAGTCCATTGACGGCATCGACCGGGAGTCGAACACCGTCGTTTCGTTGTTGGAGGATCCTGCGCAGAGGGACTTCGCAGGCCGTGGCCTGGTCGTCGGGCATGTGCAGTCGGGCAAGACGGCGAACATGACCGGTGTGATCGCCAAGGCAGTGGACGCGGGCTACAACACGGTGATTCTTCTCGCCGGCCTCACGAACAAGCTTCGAGCGCAGACCCAGCTCCGGATCATCTCCGACCTGGTCGATCGGCATCCGAATGCTTGGCAGGTCCACACCCCAAACGGTGACGACGGTGATTTTCGAGCACCACCACACGGAGGCTTTCTCACCCATGTGGACAAGGCGCATCTCGCCGTCGTCAAGAAGAATGTTTCGCCCTTGA
>JBJHCG010000044.1:0-34652 GCA_050485885.1 Gemmatimonadales bacterium
CCTTGAGGGTGAAGTAGCAGTGCCCCGAGCGGGCCCGGGTCCAGTTCGCGACCTCGCCCGAAATCCAGAGCACGGGGAGGGTTTCCTCGAGGAGGGCCCGAAGCGCCTGGTTGAGCTCTGAGACGGACCAGACCTGGGGCGCGGCCTCCGCAGCCGGAGGGGGCTCGGGCGGGGGGGGTGTCGTCTCCGGGGACGCCGGGACCATCGCCGGGGTCGCCGGAGCCGTCGCCGGGGCCCCGGTCACGTTCGCGGACTCCTCCGATACCGAAGGCGTGCTGCTTCCCGCCTCTCCCGCGTCTCCCGAGGCGAAGAGGTCGAGCACCGGGTCTTCCTCCAGGGCACCCTCCCGGGCGTCCTTGCCGCTCCCCCCCTTCCTCACGCCGAAGCGTCTCCCGCCACCGCCGCCTCCACCGTATTCACGAGGAGCATGGCAATGGTCATGGGCCCGACCCCACCGGGCACGGGGGTGAGGGCGCCGGCCACCGCGCGCACGCCCTCGAAGTCCACGTCGCCCACGAGCCGGTACCCGCGCTCCGCCGAGGAATCGTCCACCCGGTTCACGCCCACGTCGATGACGACGGCGCCCGGGCGGACCATCTCCGCCGTCACCGTTCCGGGGCGTCCTACGGCCACGATGAGGATCTCGCCCTGCCGCGTCACGGCGCCCAGATCCTGCGAACGGGAGTGGGCCACGGTCACGGTGGCATCTCCCCCCCTTCCCTTCCGGAGGAGAAGGGCAGCCATGGGCTTTCCGACAATGTTCGAGCGGCCCACCACGACCACGTGCTTCCCCGCCGGATCATGCCCGGTGCGGAGGAGGAGCTCCACCACGCCCTTTGGGGTGCAGGGGGCCAGAACGCGGGGGTCGCCGGTAGAGAGGCGCCCCACATTCACCGGATGGAAGCCGTCCACGTCCTTTTCGGGGCGGATCGTTTCGAGGACGCGGGCCTCGTCGATGTGCCCGGGGAGGGGGAGCTGCACGAGGATCCCGTGGATCTCCGGATCGGCGTTGAGGGCAGCCACGAGCCCCAGGAGCTCGGCCTCGGGAACGTCGGCCGGAAGGTCGATCTGCCGGGAGTGGATCCCCACCTCGGCGGCGGCCCGGTTCTTCATTCCCACGTAGGCGCGGCTCGCCGGATCCTCTCCCACGAGGACGGTGGCGAGCCCCGGAACGATCCCCTCCCCGGCAAGGGCGGACACCCGCTCTGCGAGTTCGGCCCGGAGGGCACGGGCCACCTCGGTGCCGGAGAGGATCCTGCCCCCCTTTTCCTCCCCCGTCGCGGGGGAGGGAGGAACGGAGCCGGAAGGGGGGTCCACCGGATGCGACCCCGAGGCCGGGGCCGACTCGGGCGAGGAAGAGGTGGGGCGGGACATGGGGTGGGGGCTCCTGGCGTGGGGCGACGGGAGAAGGAAAGGGGCGCAGGGTCCGGCGCCCGGCACCGAAGGGGGTCGGGGGCGCAGGGTCCGGTGCCCGGCGCCGAAGGGGGTGGGGGCGCAGGGTCCGGTGCCCGGCGCCGAAGGGGGTCGGGGGCGCAGGGTCCGGCGCCCGGCGCCGAAGGGGGTCCGGTCCGCCGGACCCGGAAGGTAGCGCATTCCGGGGAGTCCCGGGGTCAGCGGGCGAAGTCCACCGCCCGCGTCTCCCGGATCACCACGACCTTGATCTGCCCCGGATACTGGAGTTCCTCCTCGAAGCGGCGTGCCACCCGTTCCGAAATCCGGGCCATCTCCTCGTCGGAGACCCGGTCGGGCTCCACCAGGACCCGGACCTCGCGCCCCGCCTGCACCGCAAAGCACCGCTCCACCCCGGGCTGCTCCAGGGCAATGGCTTCCAGCCGCTCCAGGCGCTTTACATAGGTTTCGAACATCTCCCGGCGGGCGCCGGGGCGGGAGCCGGAAATGGCATCGGCAGCGGTGACCAGAAAGGCCTCGACGAAGCGGTGGGGCTCCTCGTCGTGATGCGCCCGAATGGAGTTCAGGACCACCTCGGACTCGCCATGCTTCTGGCAGAGTGCGTAGCCGAGCTCCACATGGGTCCCCTCGTGGTCGTGGGTCATTCCCTTTCCCACATCGTGGAGGAGGCCGGCCCGACGTGCCATCTGGGCATCCACCCCCAGCTCGGCCGCCATCATCCCGGCAAGGCGGGCCACCTCCCGGGCATGGGTAAGCTGGTTCTGGCCGTACGAGGTCCGGAAGCGGAGGCGACCCAGGACCTTGACGATCTCGGGGGCCACATCGTGGATGCCGAGGTCGTAGAGGGTCTGTTCCGCCGCCTCGCGCATCCCGTCCTCCACCTCGCCCCGGGACTTCTCCACCACCTCCTCGATCCGGCCGGGATGGATGCGGCCGTCCTCGACCAGCTTCTCCATGGCAATGCGGGCCACCTCCCGGCGGACCGGATCGAAGCCCGAGAGAACCACGGCCTCGGGCGTATCGTCGATGATGACGTCCATGCCGGTGGCCTGCTCGAAGGCGCGGATGTTCCGGCCCTCCCTCCCGATGATGCGTCCCTTCATGTCGTCGGAGGGAAGCTGCACCACGGAGACGGTGGCCTGCTGGGTCTCCTCGGCCGCCATCCGCTGAATGGCCAGCGCAATGATCTTCCGGGCTTCGCGCTGGGCATTGCGCTGGGCCTCGTCCCGGACCTGGCGGACGGTATGGGCCGCTTCGGCCCGGGCCTCGTCCTCAATCTCCGAGACGAGGCGGGCCCGGGCCTCCTCGGCGGTGACCCCGGCCAGCGCCTCGAGGCGCTGTCTTGCCTCCTCCTCGGCCTCGCGCACCGAGCGCTCCCGGGCCTCGGCCTGCTCCTCCCGCTCCCGGAGCTCGGCGCCCCGGCGCTCCTGCTTGGCATCGCGCTCGTTCAGGAGGTCGAACTTCCGGTCGAGGGCGGCGGTGCGTTCTTCCAGACGGCGTTCGGCCCGCTCGGCCTCCTCGCGCCGTCGCCCTTCCTCCCGTTCCCATCCCTCGCGGAGGCGGGCCGCCTCCTCGCGGCCGGCCAGGGTGCCTTCCTTCCGGAGGGCCTCGGCGTCCTCCCGGGCCCGAGCCACGATCCGGGCGGCTTCGTCCCGACCCTCGGCGCGTTCGACCTCGCGCCGGGCCAGTTCACGGCGGCGGCCCCACGCGTGGCCCAGGGCCAGGCCTGCGACGAGCGCCACCACCGCGGCCAACACCACTGCCAGCGGGGCATCCATGTCGATATCTCCAGAACGCGGGCACCGGGGGGCGCTGCCGCGGAGTCAGCTCAGGGGGGGCGCGAAGGGCACCCGGGAGCTGGGCCCGGACCCTCCCACGCCACGAAGACCGCCCCCGGCGCCTCGCCTCTCGGCCCGCCGGAGCCGTCGGGCGGTAGAATAGGCAGCGCCGGGCCCGGGGGGCAAGGCGGCGGTCCGCCTCCTCGCCCCGTCGCGTTCCCCGGTGGCCCCCGGTCAGCCCTCGGTCCGCTCCTCCCCGGACTCGCCCAGGGCCTCTTCGATGCGACGAGCCAGGTTCGTGGCCCGGGACGCCACCTCGCGCCGGAGGCGCTCCTCCTCGTCACGGGCCTGGAAGTAGCGATCGGTCATGGCCAGCGCGGCGAGGATGACGGCCCGGTGCCCCTCCACGAGCCCGGAGAGATCCCGGATCTCCCGAATGCGGTCATCCAGGTAGGCGGCGCACTTCCGGGTGTATTCCGGGTCCGCAGAGGAGCGAAGCACATGCTCCTCTCCAGCGATGCGCACGGTCACGGTGTGCCGGGGCGCCTCCTTTCCGGCGTGGCCGCCTCCCGGAAGGTCGTCGTCCCTCACCGCTCCCCCTGTTCCTCGAGAAATCGGATACGGGCAAGGAGGCGGTCCACCCCCTCGCCCGCCTCCCGGATCCGGGCCTTCAGTTCGGCGTTCTCCGTCTCGAGCTCCCGTACCCGCTCGGCGAGCCCGGCCGGATCCACCTCACCGCGGGTGAGTTTCCGGAGGAGCCCCTCGACCTCGCCCACCCGCTCCCGGGCCACCCTCACACGACCCTCCATGGCCTCTCCCTGGGCCAGGAGGCGCCCAACCGCCGCCTCCAGGTGGAGGAGAGCCCGCCGCTCCGGCGGGAGATCACCCTCCACGGACCCGCACTCCCAGGGTCTCGTCCAGGTGCGTCAGGACCGTCTCCAAGGTGCCATCGACCTCGGAATCGGTGAGGGACCGGTCGGGGGCCTGGAAACGGAGTCGGATCGCGAGGGATCGATGCCCCTCGGGAACCCCCTTCCCCATGTAGAGGTCGAAGACGCCCACCTCGCGAAGGAGCGAACCGCCCATGGCCTCCACTCCCTCCACGACCCGAGCGGCCGGAAGGGCGTGCGGAACGAGGAGGGCCAGGTCGCGCTCCACCCCGGGATGGGTGGGGAGGGGTGCGAATCGGGGCACCGGGGGGGACGCCACTCCGTGCGGAAGGGTCAGTTCGAGGGCCCAAACGGGTCCTGCCCAGCGCGGGAGGTCAAGGAGCCGGGGGTCCACCGCTCCTCCGGCGCCGAGGGGCGTCTCTCCCGCCCGGAGAAGGAGCGGCCTCGGAAAGACGTCCGGATCCGAAAACCCTCCCGAGTTCGGGGGCGACATGTCCGACGCTCCCGGCGGCACCACCCTCACCGCCTCGCCCGGGAGCAGGAGGTGCCCCAGCGCTTCGAGGAGTCCCTTCACCTCCCATGCGTCCACCGGGCCGGGGTGGCCGGTCCAGTGGTGCGGTGCCCGCTCCCCGTGGAGGACGAGGGCCAGCCGGGTCTCCTCCCTGGGAAGAGCGCCGGCTTCGGGAGGATCGCCGAACACGGTCCCGATCTCGAAGAGCCGGACCTGCCGATTTCCCCGCGCCAGGTTGTACTCCACGCGCCGGAGAAGGGCCGGGAGGAGGCGGCCACGAAGCCACCGCTCTTCCATGGAGATCGGATTCATCACCTCCACCGTCCCCTCCCCCTCGGGCGCGAAGGCCGGGGTCTGCGCCTCCAGGAACCCGCGGGACACGAGGAGGTCCCGGACCCGGTCCTCCTGAACGAAGCGGGGATCGTCGGGGACGCTCCCGGGGCGGTACGGCGCCAGGGTGTCGGGGAACTTGTCGTACCCGTGCCTGCGGGCGATCTCTTCGATGAGGTCCACCTCCCGCCGCACATCCCAGCTGCGCCACCCGGGAACGCGCACGCGCAGGAGGGGATCGCCGGCCCCCCGTCCGACCTGGGCGTCCTCTCCGGGCCGGGCGGTCGGCGTCGCGGTGGGTGCGGCTGTGTCCTGAACCTCCACCTCGAAGCCCAGGGGGAGGAGGAGCTTCTCGATCGCCGGGGGCTCGAAGGGGACTCCGAGGAGGCGCTCCACGGCCCGGGGCCGGAGCTCCAGCACCCGGGGAGGTTCGCCCCGGAGTTCGGCAGCCTCCGCCGGCGCCGCGTCCTCCACCGGCCCTTCGAGGGTCCCCCCGGCCGTGGCGAGGACGAGCCCGGCACATCGGAGGAGGGCGGGAAGAAGGCCCTCAGGATCGACCCCGCGCTCGAAGCGGTACGAGGCGTCCGTGGAGAGACCGAGCGCCTTCCGTGTCGCGCGGATCGGGCCCGGGGTGAAGAGGGCGCACTCGAGGAAGAGGTCGGTCGTCTGGTCGGTGACCTCCGAGTTTTCCCCGCCCATGACCCCGGCAACCGCCACGACGCCTTCCGGGTCGCAAATGGCAAGCATCTCGGGGGTCAGGGCCCGGTCCACCCCGTCCAGGGTCCGGAGACGCTCCCCCTCCCGCGCACGGCGCACGATGATCCGCCCCTCTGCGAGGCGGGCCAGATCGAAGGCATGAAGGGGCTGCCCGCGCTCCAGAAGGACCCAGTTCGTGGCATCCACGACATTGTTGATGGGCCGCGCCCCGGCGGCGCGCAGCCGGTCCTGCATCCAGGCCGGCGAAGGCCCCACCTTCACCCCACGAATCACGAGCCCCAGGTAGCGGGGGCAGCGTTCCGGGTCCTCGATGCGCACGCGCGCACCGGCAGGTCGGACCTCCGGGGGGTGGAGGGGGGAATGCCCGGGCACGGGCGGGTCCACGAGCCCGGCTTCTCCGCGAGCGGAGGCCTCCCTCGCGATTCCCCTGTGGGAGAGGAGGTCAGGTCGGTTCGAGGTGATCTCCACGTCGAGGCGCACATCGTCAAGACCGAGGGCCTCCACCAGGGGGAGACCGGGGCGGGCTCGCTCGCTTCCGGCGGGGAACTCCAGGACCATGAGCCCCTCCTTGCCGCGCCCCAGACCCAGCTCCACCTCGGAGCAGAGCATCCCTTCCGAGACCTCGCCGCGGAGCTTGGCCTTCCGGATCGTCATTCCCCCGGGGAGGGTCGCCCCCACGGGGGCCAGGGGGTACCACCCCCCGGCCTCCACGTTGGGCGCGCCGCACACGACCTGGACCACCCCCTCCCCACCCTCGACCTCGCACACCCGGAGACGGTCGGCATTCGGGTGCGGGCGTACCGAGCGGACCCGGGCCACCACAATGTCGTCGAGCCCCTCTCCCAGGCGTTCGATTCCTTCCACCGGGTAGCCCAGATGGGTGAGGCGGTGGGCCAGGTCCTCGGGCGAGACCTCCCGGAGGTCGGGGGCCAGGGCGTGGAGCCAGCGAAGGGAGACGTTCATGCGGGACGAGGGAGGGGAACGGGAAGGAGGCAGTCGCGCGTCAGCGGGCGAACTGGGAGAGGAAGCGAACGTCGTTCTCGAAGAAGGCCCGGATGTCGGGGATCCCGTACTTGAGCATCCCGATCCGTCCCGGGCCCATGCCGAAGGCGAATCCCGAGTAGCGTTCCGGATCGATCCCGGCAGACTCCAGCACGGCCGGATCCACCATTCCGGCGCCCATGATCTCGAGCCAGTCCGTTTCGTGCCCCACCCCGTCGTCGTCGACCCAGGTGCGCTTCACATCGACCTCGGCCGAGGGCTCGGTGAAGGGAAAGAAGGAGGGACGGAAGCGGATGCGGGTGCCCGGTCCCCAGTACCGCCGGGCGAACTCGGCGAGGGTGGCCTTGAGATCGACGAAGGTAACCCCTTCGTCGATGACGAGCCCCTCGAGCTGGAGGAAGGCGGGAGCGTGGGTGGCATCGTATGTGTCGCGACGATAGACCATTCCGGGGGCCAGAATCCGGATCGGGGGACGGTGCGCCTCCATGACCCGCACCTGCACGGGCGAAGTATGGCTCCGGAGGAGGTTCCCGCCTTTCAGGTAGAGGGTGTCCTGTTCATCGGCGGCAGGGTGGTCCAGCGGGGTGTTGAGCGCCTCGAAGTTGTACCACTCCGTTTCGGCCTCGGGGCCGCGGGCCCGGGTAAACCCCATTCCACGGAAGATCTCCCACAGCTCGTCCACCACGAGGGTGACGGGATGACGCCCCCCGCGGAAGGGGTGACGCCCCGGGAGGGTGAGATCCTCGGTGGCGGCCTCCGCCGGGGCGTGCTGGGCCCGCGGGGATCGGGCCATCGCCCTCGAAGGGTGCCCCCGACCTTCGACCTCCGGGTTCCCCTCTTCCCCCGGGACCGAGGTCAATCCGGCGGCTCCGGGCGCCGCCCCCCCGGCCCCCCCCACCGCGTCGGAGCTTCCCTCTTCCCCTTCCCCCCCTTCGCTCGGAGACGAGCGATGTCCCACGCGACCGACGCGGGCGAGTGCGTCCTCGAGCGCGGTCTCCACGGTGGCGCGGACGCGGTTCGCTTCGGCCCCGACCTGGGGCCGGTCTTCCGGAGGAAGGGAGCCCAGCCCCCGGAGAATTGCGGAGATCCTTCCCTCCTTCCTCCCGAGGAAGCGCACGCGGAGCTCCTCGAGGGCGTGCGCGTCCTTCGCATCGGCAAAGGATGCGAGGGCTTCAGTTTCCAACTCGTTCAGTGCACGAACCGGGTCGGCGGCGGGGGCCGCCTGCCGGGGAGGGGACTCGGAGGGAGAGGGAGACATGAAGGCCAGGGAGGGGAATGGGAGGAGAGGGAGGATCGAGGAGGGAGGAACGGGAGGGAGAGGAAGGAGGCCTGCACGAGCGAGCCGGAAGCAGAATGCGCTTGCGCGTGGGGCGCCAGGGCCCGAGCCGGAGCCGGAGCCCGAGCGGCAGGGGAGGGACCCCCTCCCTTCCCTCGGAAAGCGGGTCAACCCGGGTGGATCCGTCGCCCCGACCTGCCCAGGCACCACGGGTCCCGGCCCCCCCTCGCGTGCCTCGGACCGTCCGCAGAGGCCGCATGCAATCCCTTTCGATTCAGCCTGCCCGCCTGGCCCGGTTCGCACGGGTTGTCCGGGGCCCGCTCGTGAACCCCGTCCCTTCGAGCCCGCGCGCCGCCCCCGCAGGCTTCCGGGACCCACCACCCTTCTGCGGGCGCATGACGGCGGGGCGCAGACGGGGGTCGATCGCACGGCGCGCAGGCCGGTTGAGCGCGGGTTCCGAGCCGGCCCCTGCACCCGACCGCATTCGCGGAGGGTCCCGATTGCATCGGAACGTCCTGTCGACCCGAACGGCGTCCACGGCCCTGACACCACCCACGGCACCAACGCCGTCCACGGCCCCTATTCTAAGGGGGCCTGCCCGCGCTCGTACACCCCCCAAACGGCAATCTCCGCGCATGGAGCGGCCCCGCAGCCGCGAGGGGGTCCGGTAGCGGGTTGACAGCCGGGTCGTCAGGCGGGTCCGCGGGCGGGTCCACGGGCAGGTCGACCGGCAGGTCCGCGGGCAAGTCCACAGGCAGGTCCGCGGGTAGATTGTCTGGGATCGTTTCAGGGCCCGGCGTCCCGCGCTTCATCCCTCTCGCGGGCAGACTCCGGGCACCTCCAGGCCCCCCGGTCACGCGAAAGGGCGGACTCCCGATGGGAATCCGCCCTCTCCAGGATTGCGAGATCCGGTTGCCGAGCCGCCGGAAACGGCCGGGGCGGGATCACCGCTTGCGACCCTGCCCGATGCCTCGGCGTCCCCGCGTCAGGCGCGTCCCCCTCCCCAGCCGGTGCGAGCGAGCCCCGATCGCAAGCCGAGAGGCCGGTCAGTGGGCCTCAAGCGCGCCCTTGGCTTTCTCGGCAAGGGCACCGAAGGCCGCACCGTCGCGGACGGCGAGGTCGGCAAGGGCCTTCCGGTCGAGCTCGATCCCGGCCTTCTTCAGCCCGTCCATGAGCTTCGAGTAGGAGAGACCGTTCTCGCGGGCCGCAGCGTTGATGCGGGTGATCCAGAGGCTCCGGAAGTTCCGCTTCTTCTTCTTCCGGTCCCGGTACGCATGCTGCCAACCCTTCTCCACCGCGTCCTTCGCGGTGCGATATAGCTTCTTCCGGCCACCAAAGTACCCCTTGGCAACCTTCAGGACCTTCTTTTTCCGATCCTTCCGGGCCGGTGCTCCCGTGGTGCGTGGCATCGTCGAACTCCTTCTGGATTACAGGGTCGGGAGGAGACGGTTCATCCGCCCCTCGTCCTGCTTGGCCACCACAGTGGCCTGCCGGAGTCGGCGCTTCCGCTTGGTCGTCTTCTTCGTGAGGATGTGGCTCTTGTTCGCACGGCGGCGACGGAGCTTCCCCGTTCCGGTGCGCTTGAGCCGCTTCGCGGCGGCCCGATTCGTCTTCATCTTCGGCATGACCCTTCGATCTCCTCATCCCTGCAATATGTCACCGCGTCGAGCACGGGCGGGGGACGACCGCCCGGCGACCTCCAAGGTTCGCGTTCAGCGATCCTTCAGCGGTGCGATGATCATGAACATGGTCCGACCCTCCCGGGTCGGCTGACTCTCGATCTTTCCAAGGTCCTCCACCGCGGCGGCCACGCGCTCCAGGACTTCAAGCCCAAGCTCCGGGTGAGAGAGCTGACGGCCGCGGAACATCATCGTGACCTTGACCTTGTCACCGTCGGAAAGGAACCGACGGACGTGCCGCGTCTTGAACTCGTAATCATGGTCCTCGATCCCGGGGCGGTACTTCACCTCCTTGATCGAGACCGTGTGCTGCCGTTTGCGCGCCTCTCGCGCCTTCCGCTGTTCCTCGTACCGGAAACGGCCATAGTCCATCAGCTTGCAAACGGGAGGGCGGGCGTCAGGAGCAACCTCGACCAGATCGAGGCCTGCGTCCTCCGCCCGCTGCTTCGCCTCGTCGAGGGCGATGATTCCCACTTGTTCCCCATCCGCCCCGATCAGGCGAACGGGACTGATCCGAATCTGGTCGTTGACACGGACCCTTTGTTCTCTGATGGCTTCACCCTCCAGTCTGCGGTCCGGATGGCAGCCATCGCCACACCCGGACCCTGAACGAAAATCGGCCCCACCGAGGGCGGGGCCGCGAGGCGAGACCCCCGCACAAGGCGCAGGAGTCGCGTCAAACTCGAGACCCGGCGGCGTCTCCACTCCGTGAACGGGTGGGCCGAAGGGTGGGGGGAAATGCCCCCGCTTCCGTTTTTTTCCTCGCGAAAGATAGTCGATCGCGCGGCCGGGTCAAGCTTGGGTCCTGTCAGGGCCTCCCTGCAGGCGACCACCCGAACGGATGCCCCCCCTGGGCAGGGGGCCTGCCGCGCAGCCCGCCGGGCACGATGCGGGTGCTGGCCCTCTGTTCGCACGCGCTGTGGGGCCGAGCCAGCCATGGGAACGCCCCGTCCGGCATCCCTTCTTTTCTCGGTCCGATCGTTTCTCGGTCCGATCGTTCGCTCTGATCGTTTCAGCCAAGGCGTCTGCCGCCGGGCGCGGCGGGCGATGGACCCGGCAACGCCGTGGGTCGTTCGCGCCTCCCCTTGGCCCTGCCGGCCCCGCTGCGCAGTGAAGTCCGTCAACACAGGAGATTCGACATGGTCCGAGCGGTTCGCAGCCACGCGGAGGGGAAAGCGGCGATCGCGATCTCCCAATGGGAAGTCTGGCGCCTGGGGCCCGGGCCGGGAAAGGCCATGAAGGGCTCGTCGACGGGGGAGGCCCGACCCCGTTGTCCGCGCTGCGGAGCCGCAAGGGTTCACCGCTGGGGACGCTTCTCAGGGCGTCAACGGCATCGGTGCACGGCCTGCCGGCGAACGTTCAGCACCTTCACCTCGACGCCCCTTGCGGGCTCGCCGCTGCTCCAGAGCTGGGCGCCCTACTTTGCGGCGCTTGTCCATCGTCTTCCGGTCCGGGCGGCCGCCGAGGAGGCCGGAATTTCCGTGGCCACTGCGTTTCGTCGTCGGCACCGAGTCCTTCGATGGGTGCTTGAAGCCAACCGGCGGCATCCACCGCTTCGCACGGCGGTTGTCGTTCGGGAGACGCGCTTTGCTGAGTCCTTCAAGGGATCTCGATCCCTTGCCCGCCCGGCACGAACGTCGTCGATCCCGATAGGGAAACGCTTCCGAAGCCACCGCAATGCGATCGTGGTCCATTGTTGCCCTCTCCTTCCACCGACGGGGTCCCGACGAGTCACTCGGACCACGCTCGCAGGGGTGTTCGATCCTTCCCCTCGCTATCTCCCCACCGCCACGCTCCTGAAAGACGAGGTCGCCCCAGCAACGCTTCTCACGAGCTTCCCACCGCGAGGGCAAAGGGCCCGGGGGGGCCCAGCGCGGGGGACCCATACCCGGGAACCAACGTCCATGCAGGGAGAGGACCTTCGGTCAGATGCCGGGAGGGACCTGGCTCGGGCCCGGGCTCGGTTCCGGGGATGGATGTCGGGGTTTCGAGGTGTGGCAACCCGCTACCTCGCGCACTACGCGGCGTGGTTCGAGCGGGTAGATGCCCACCGTCTCGTGGAGGACACCGGGGAGCCCGTCCAGTGCTTCTCCGACGCATGGGGAGGCGCCTTCGCCCCCTTCCTGGGGCCGCGACCCCAGCCCTGACCTCTCCTGATGGGGCGCGATCCCGGCGTCGCCCCGCCCTGCGTGCTCAACCGCTTGATTGAACCCACAGCCCGCGCGAACAGAAGCCCTGCAGACGTGGGCGACAGGCCGGAATGCACGGCGCCGGGGACGCCGTCCAGGTCGAATCACCGAACGGGGGCTGGCATGGCCAGCGCCGGGAAACCCGGAGCGCGCAATGTCGTGACCGGGACGGGTGGGAAGGCGCAAGCGAGCCAGGCCATCCCCTTCCCGCAGCGTTACCCTGCGACGCGCGTGTGGATCTCTTCCAGGATACGGTCCATGAAGACCGGTCGATCGAGGATCTCCTGCTTCCGACCTCCTCCGCGCTTCCGGACCGCGATGGTTCCGTCCGCGACCTCACGCTCGCCGATCACCCCCATGTAGGGGACCTTCATGAGTTCGGCCTCGCGGATCCGGTAGTTCAGGGACTCCCGGTCGTGTACGGCCACCCGGACCCCGTGGGCCCGGAGGGCTGCAGCGTAGGCATGGGCGTCCTCCGAAAACTGCTCCGAGATCGGGAGGATTCGCACTTGCTCCGGAGCAAGCCAGACGGGAAACGCCCCGGCATAGTGCTCGATGAGACCGCCCACGAACCGTTCCATGGAGCCCACCAGGACCCGGTGGAGCATGACGGGGCGATGGCGCTCGTTGTCGTCGCCGATGTACTCGATCCCGAACCGCTCGGGAAGGTTGAAATCGAGCTGTACGGTCGGACCCTGCCACTTCCTTCCGATGGCATCGATGAGCTTGAAGTCCAGCTTCGGCCCGTAGAAGGCGCCCCCACCCTCGTCCACCTCGTACGCGAGCCCCCGGGCCTCGAGAACGCCCCGAAGCTGTCCGATGGCTGCTTCCCACTGCGCCTCGGAGCCAAGGGCCTTCTCGGGGCGGGTGGCGAGTTCGATGGTGTAGGGATAGCCAAAGGTGGTCAGCATCTCGTCGACCAGATCCAGCAGGGCTTCGATCTCGGAAGGGACCTGCTCCTCGGTACAGAAGACGTGGGCATCGTCCTGCGTGAACCCCCGGACCCGAAGCATCCCGTGGAGGACGCCGCTGCGCTCGTAGCGGTACACGGTTCCGAACTCTGCGTAGCGGATGGGCAAGTCCCGATAGGAGCGCTGCGCCGCCTGGTAGATGCAGATGTGGCCCGGGCAGTTCATGGGCTTGGGCCGGTAGCGTGCCCCCTCCACCTCCATGGCCCCGAACATGTTCTCCTTGAAATTCTCGAGGTGCCCGGAGACCTCGAAGAGGCGCTCGCTGACCACGTGCGGGGTGTAGACGAGTTCGTACCCGTGGCGGAGGATCAGCTCCTTTTCGTACTCCTCGATCTCGTTCCTGACAAGGGCCCCGGCGGGCTGCCAGAGGATCAGACCCGAGCCGACCCGCGCGTCCACCGTGAAGAGGTCGAGCTGCTTTCCCAGAACCCGGTGGTCCCGCTTCTTCGCCTCTTCGAGCCGCTCCAGGTGCTCGGCGAGTTCCTTCTCGCGGAAGAAGGCCGTGCCGTAGATGCGCTGGAGCATCGGACGGCGCTCGTCGCCTCGCCAGTATGCACCGGCGGCCGAGAGCAGCTTGACATGCTTGAGACGCCCGGTGGAGGGGAGGTGGGGGCCCCTGCAGAGATCGAGGAAGGGGCCATCGCGGTACACGGTGATCGTCTCCGCCTCGTCAAACTCCTCGAGCCGCTCGAGCTTGAGAGGGTCATCATGGAAGAGTTCGCGGGCCTGAGCCTTGTCCACCACCGATCGCTCGAAGGGATAGTCGGCCTCGATGACGGCCGTGATCTCCTCCTGGAAGCGTTCGAGGTCCTCCGGGGTGAAGGGGGCCTCAACGCCGAAGTCATAGTAGAAACCCTCGTCGATGGCGGGACCGAACCCGATTTCGGCACGGGGACGTAGCCGTCGCACCGCCGTGGCCAGGACATGGGCGGCCGAGTGCCGGAGCAGCGGGAGGGCCTCCGGATCCCGCTCCGTCACCAGGCGAAGCTCCGAGCGTGCCGGAAGCGCTCGATGAAGATCCACCAGTTCGCCGTCCACCACGGCCGCAAGGGCCGCCTTGGCAAGGCCGGGGCCGATGGCGGCAGCGGCGTCGTAGGCGCTGGCCCCCGAGGGGAGGTCCAGGACCCGACCATCCGGAAGGAGGGCGGAAACGCCCTCGGACGAGGGCGAGGGAGGGGAAGCGGGAACGGAGGAGGCGTCCATGTCGAGCCGCGGTCTCTACGAAAGGGGGGGACGAAACGCGCGCGGACCTACCCTGCCCGGCTGCGCGCCCGAAGCACCGATGCTAATGGAGACGCGGGAAACGGGTCAACGGCCGGGCCCGCGCAGAAACGAAATCGGGGGCGGGGCGCCGAAGCACCCCACCCCCGAAATCCGGTCCAGGAAATGCGGCAGAGCCACACCCCCGGGCGCCAGGGGCTCAGTACATGCCGCCCATCCCGCCCATGCCGCCCGCACCGGCCGCAGCCTTCTCCTCCTCCGGGTGCTCCACGACCACGCACTCGGTGGTGAGGAGGAGCCCGGCGATGGAGCTGGCGTTCTGAAGCGCCGTACGCACCACCTTGGTGGGATCGATCACACCGGCTTCCACGAGGTCTTCGTAGACCTCGGTGGCAGCATTGAACCCGAAAGTGGGATCGGTCGACTCGCGGATCTTGGAGACGACGATGGACCCTTCGACCCCGGCGTTCGTCGAGATCTGCCGGATCGGGGCCTCGAGGGCGCGACGGAGGATGTCGACACCCACCTGCTCCTCGAGCCGCTCGACCTTGAAGTCCGCAAGGGCGGCCTGGGCACGGAGGAGGGCCACACCACCCCCGGGAACGATTCCCTCTTCCACCGCAGCGCGGGTGGCATGGAGGGCATCTTCGACGCGGGCCTTCTTCTCCTTCATGGCTGTTTCGGTGGCGGCCCCGACGTTGATCACGGCCACACCCCCGGCGAGCTTGGCCAGCCGCTCCTGCAGCTTCTCGCGGTCGTAGTCCGAGGAGGACTTGTCGATGGCGGCGCGAATCTCCTCGATCCGACCCTTGATCTTGTCGGCCTCACCGGAGCCGTCGACGATCGTCGTGTTGTCCTTGTCGACCACGACCCGCTTGGCCTCACCGAGGTCGGAAAGGACGGCGTTCTCGAGCTTGAAGCCCACTTCCTCTGAGATCACCTGGCCACCGGTGAGCACCGCGATGTCCTGGAGCATGGCCTTCCGGCGGTCGCCGAAGCCCGGGGCCTTCACGGCGCAGACCTTGAGGGTCCCGCGGAGCTTGTTCACCACCAGGGTGGCCAGCGCCTCGCCCTCGACATCCTCGGCGATGATCAGGAGGGGGCGCCCCATCTGGGCCACCTTCTCCAGCACCGGGAGAAGATCCTTCATCGAGGAGATCTTCTTGTCGTGGATGAGGATCATGGGATCCTCGAGGATCGCCTCCATCCGCTCCGGATCGGTCACGAAATAGGGCGAGAGGTACCCGCGATCGAACTGCATTCCCTCGACCGTCTCGAGGGTGGTCTCGAGGCCCTTCGCCTCTTCGATCGTGATGACGCCGTCCTTCCCCACCTTCTCCATGGCATCGGCGATGAGCTCGCCGATCTCGGAGTCGTTGTTGGCGGAGATGGTCCCGACCTGGGCGATCTCCTTCTTCCCCTTCGTCTCCATGGAGAGGCCCTGGAGCTCCTCCACGACCTTCGCCACGGCACGGTCGATTCCGCGCTTGATGGCCATGGGGTCGGCTCCGGCCGTCACGTTCTTGAGACCCTCGGAGAAGATGGCCTGGGCAAGCACGGTGGCCGTGGTGGTACCGTCACCCGCGAGGTCGGAGGTCTTCGTGGCGACTTCCTTCACCATCTGGGCGCCCATGTTCTCCACCGGATCCTCGAGCTCCACCTCCTTGGCCACGGACACGCCGTCCTTGGTCACGGTGGGGGAGCCGAACTTCCGGTCGAGCACCACGTTCCGGCCCTTCGGCCCGAGCGTGACCTTTACCGCGTGGCTCAGCTTGTCGACGCCGGCCTTGAGCCTGGCACGGGCATCGGTATCGAAAACGAGATCCTTTGCAGCCATGTTGATCTCCCTGGATTACCTGGATATCGGAGGTCGAAGCCGGGAACCCCGGGTCCGACCGGAAAAGACGACGCCGCGATCGGCGTCAGCCGATCACGGCGAGAATGTCGGACTCCCGGAGAATGAGGTACTCCTCCCCATCCACGGTGACTTCGGTACCGCTGTACTTCCCGTAGAGCACGGTGTCGCCGGTCTTGACGTCGGGGGCCAGGCGCTCACCCTGCTCGGAGAGCTTCCCGGGACCCACCGCCACCACCTTCCCCTGCTGGGGCTTTTCCTTGGCGGTGTCGGGAATGTACAGGCCGCTGCTCGTCTGCTGCGCCTGCTCGATCGCCTGCACGACCACCCGGTCGTGAAGGGGCTTGATCTGGTCTGCTGCCATCGTGGAGCCTCCGCGTGACACGTGGGTTTCTGCGAGGTTACCAACCTGTTAGCACTCTCTGACATCGAGTGCTAACAGGTCCGCCCTCAAGCTAACCCAGCCTTCTTCGGTGTCAACGGGGGGAGGCCTGAACCGAGTACGGGAAAGGGGGGCAGCCTGAACCGGGTCCGAGGAAAGGCGCGGGCCTGAATCGGGTGCGAGAAACGGGTCGCCCTGCCGAACGGGAGGGACGGGCTCGTGGTGCCCGGAACCGTCACTCCGCCGCGATCGCCTCCATGCGGCGCACGCCCTCGAGCCCGACAATGGCGTGCACCACCTCGTCGGCGAGGGATTCGGGGAACCAGAACCCGAGTTCGGCCAGCTCCCGGAAGGAGGCCCGTGCCTCGATGTAGGCCCGCTCGAGGACGGCCCGGGCCGAATGCCGGAACCGGGACTCCACGATCCGGGAGGGAGCACCCGCTCCCTCCGCGTCCGCCCCCCTCCCCTCCCCTGTCGTCGCCTCCGCATCCCCCTGCCCTTCGAGCATGACGGTGAGCGCCGAACGCTCTTCAGGGGTGCCATGATGGTGGATCTGCGAGACGAGGAGGTTGTGGGACCGGCGCCCCACATCGAACTCGAAGTCCGTCAGGTCATCGACGATCTGGAAGGCCGTTCCCAGGCGGGCCACGGCGGGCTCTGCGCGAATGACCCGCTCCCGGACCTCCCCCTTCTCCAGAACCGCCGGAGGGACGAAGGCCAGGGCGAAAAGCGCCCCCCCCCGCACACGGTGCACCCGCTCCACCATGACCTCCGGGGTGGGGATCTCGTCGACCCCGCCTTCCTCCGACCCCTCCAGTCGCCCGATCCGGGCCATGAGGTCGAGGAGCCCCTTGAGCACGCCGTCGGCGCCCTCCGGCGTGGCGTGCCCGGCCGCCATCCCCCGATCGAGGGCTCTCCGAAGGAGCCGCTCGAAGCACATGAGCTGGAGAATGGAGAGGAACCGCGATCCCTCGCCGGCCCGCAGGGGAAGGAGGCTCTTGGCCTGCTCGTCGAAGAGGTTGTCCGCCGCGGTGATCGTTCCCTTGATGCAGAAGTTCAGCTCGGCATAGAGGTCCAGCCGCTCCGGGGCGATCCCCAGCGACGCGAAGAGGGAGCGGAAGAGGACGAGGAAGAAGTACTCCTGGAGAAAGGGAAGCCCCTCCGGCGTCATGAACTCCCCATCGGCCGGGAAGGCGGGTGGATCCTGGCGGAAGGCCGGATCGAGCAGGGCCTCCAGGTCTGCGTGAATCGTTCGCACCGCACGCCCCTGGGAGTTCAGCGCGGGCTCCAGTCGCTGGAGGATGCCCTCCTCCACCAGGAGTTGAACCGCTGCGGCAGAGCGAAAGACGGGAGAGAGCGTCATGGGGGTCTCGGTCCGGAGATTCGGGCGCGGAAGGGGGAATGCGAAGGATAGAGCGGCAGGGAGAGAACGACGGGCCCTCCCATTCTAGCTGTCCTCCGGAGATGGAGCCATCGGCCCGGCTCCGCGCTGGAGGTGGAGCCGTCGGGCCGACTCCTCGGCGACGTCGGAGCCAGCGGGCTGGCGGTTCAGCGACGTCGGGGCCATCGGGAGGGATTCACCGGCCAGATACCGCCCGGCAAGGGAGAGCCCCGTCAGGGTGAGCCAGGGCTCGACCCGGGCCAGGGTGCGGGAGTGGGCCGCGAGGACACCGGCGAGGCCCCCCGTTCCCACCACGAGGGCTTCGGGGCGCTCCCACTCCTCCAGGATGCGCCGGACGATGCCATCCATGGCATCGACGGCCGAGTAGAAGATTCCCGCCTTGAGACAGACCTCGGTGGTGCGCCCGATGACCTGGGGGGGAGGCTCGAACTCCACCCGGGGGAGCTTGGCGGTACGCCCGGCCAGCCATTCCTGCCCGGCCAGGAGCCCCGGAGCAATGACGCCCCCGAGGAAGACGCCTTCGGCCGTGATGCAGTCGTAGGTGGTGGCCGTTCCCAGATCCACCACCACCGTGTCCCGTCCGTAGAGATGCCGGGCGGCCAGGGTGTTCACGATTCGGTCCGCCCCCACGCTTCGGGGTTCCTCCACATCGAGGTGAATGGGGAGGTCCGTACCCGGGGTCACCGACCATACCGGCCCCTCGACCAGGGCCGAGAGAGCCTGCCGGAGAAGGTGGGTCTGGGCCGGAACCACCGACCCGATCACCCCCCGGGTGAGGGGGGGGGCGCCGGCCTCCCGCAGAAAGGCGCGAAGGAGAAGGCGAAGTTCGTCGGCCGTCCTGGATGCGGCGGAGGCATAGCGCCAGGTGGCCACCGGTGCGAGACCGGAGCCCTCCCCTTCGGCCCCGTCGCCAGGGGGGAGGAAGAGGCCGACCACCGTGTCGGTGTTGCCCACATCCACCATCAGGTGCCCCGCTCCCTCGGCTTTTTCGTTCGGCTCGGTCATCGGGTTGGTCTCCCCTTCGAGGTTCGGTCTGGCAAGGTCAGCGACGACTGCGGGCGGGCGGGTGCGGGACGCCCCGTTCGCTCGGTCCGGAAGGTGCGATCGGCACGGTCCGTTCGCGCGGGTCCTTCGGGTCGGAGGGTCCTCCGACTGGGGCCAGCGCCGTGGCCCCCGGTTCCACGAGGCGAACGCGGCCGGCCAGGAGAAGCCGCTCCGACTCGCCCGCCAGGCCCCGAAGTCGAAGCGCGCCGTCGTCGGAGACGCCCGCAGCTCGCCAACGGGAGAGGGGCGCGTTCCCTGGCTCCGCCGAGCCCCTTCCAGGGCCCGCCCCGGGGCCTCCAGGCTCTGCCCCGGCACCCCCGGGACCCCTCGGAACACCGCCGGGTCCGGGCTTCGTCGCCTCCTCCCGGACCTCCACCACCCCTCCCTGGAGCACGTCCCGCGCCTCCCAGGCCGCTCGGAGTGCGGGGGTCATCCGGAAGGGGGGCGGGTCGGCCCAGCGGCGAAGGGCCGCGACGAGCTCCATGGCGAGCGCCCGTCGCACCCCTTCCACCCCGAACCCGTCCCCCTCCTCCCCTTCGGACAGCACGAAGGCGCGCGGCAGCGGATGGATCGGGGTCTCCGAGCCGGCAGGGTCTTCGTCACGGCCGGGATCGTCCGGGCTCGATGGCGCCGCGCCGGCTGAAGGGGTGATCAGGTTGATCCCGACTCCCGCCACCACCCCACCTCCCCCGGGGGCCACCTCGCACAGGATCCCCCCTGCCTTCCCCCATCGCGCTCCGGGGCCACCCAGGGGAAGGAGGAGATCGTTGGGCCACTTGAGTCCCACACGGAGCTGCGCCCTGACCCCCGCCCCGGCCCGCTCCACCGCCTCCGCTGCCGCCACCCCTACCGCCAGGGGGGTCACCCCGGGGAGGCCCTCCCGGGGCGGAG
This sequence comes from Gemmatimonadales bacterium, assembly GCA_050485885.1. GTDB lineage: Bacteria > Gemmatimonadota > Gemmatimonadetes > Longimicrobiales > Gaopeijiaceae > SKNW01. The sequence continues at coordinate 19,549 of JBJHCG010000044.1, forward strand.
GAAGGAGCACGGAGATCCAGAGCCCGCGCCCGGCCGGGGAATCCCATCCTCGTCCCCCCCTTCCCCGCCCCGCCCGCTGGGCATCGGCCACCACCACGGTGAAGGGAGGCGCCCCCTCCTGGGCCAGCCCCCGGAGGCGGAGGTTCGTGGAGTCCACCGTCCCCAGAAGGTGGAGGGGGGGCGAGGCACCTGCACGCCCCCCCTGGAGCCCGTCCATGGCCTGGCGCCAGGCCTCCGCATTTCCGGAAAAGGGCGCTTCGGTCATCGGGCGCCGCTCCCCATGGCCAGCCAGAGGAGGAAGGCGGAGCCGGCCAGGGCGCAGTACCCGGCAAAGGCGGGGAAGGAGCGGTTCCGGAGCATGGCCACGAAGGTGCGGATCGCAAGGACGCCCACTACGGCGGCGGTGAGGGCGGCCAGGAGGAGGGGGCCCGTGCCTGCGGCCTCCATCCCGCCGCCCAGCTCGGGAAGGGCCAGGATCGCCGCCCCCCCGATGGCCGGGATGGAGAGGAGGAAGGAGAAGGCGGCGGCCTCCACCGGACGCACTCCGAGCCAGAGGGCCGCCACCACCGTGGTTCCGGAGCGGGAGATGCCCGGGGTCAGGGCGAAGCACTGGGCCACCCCCACGAGGAGGGCCACCCGCCACCCGAGACCGGGGACCTGCCATCGTCCGGGAGACCCGGCCGGGGCGGCCCCCCCGACCACCGGGCGCCCGGCCTCCGTCCCCCCGGTCTCCCTGGTCCTCTCCCATGCCTCGGCCCCCTCCGATGCCTCCGCCCCCTCCGTCCCCCCGTCCCCCATGCGCCACAGGGGCACACGGGAACTGAAGAGGAGAAGGGCCGTGACGAGGAGCGCCACCCCCACCACCTGGGGGGCCTCGAAGAGCGCCGTCACCTCCGACCCGAAGAGGAGCCCCACGAAGGCCACCGGGAGGGTGGCCACCACGAGGAATCCCAGGTACCGCCACGCCCCCGGATCCCGCTCCACGAGAACCCCCCGGGCAAGCGCGCCCACCCGGGCCCGGTACACCACGAGGACGGAGAGGAGGGTGGCCAGGTGCACCACGATCTCGAAGAGGATGCCGGGAAGTTCGAGCCCCAGGAGGGCCTGCCCCATGACGAGGTGCCCCGAAGAGGAAACGGGGAGAAACTCCGTGGCCCCCTGGAGAAACCCCAGGATGAGGGCCTCCACCCAGCTCATGGCGCGCCCGCCGCCAGGATCCGCTCGTACCACCCCTCGTACACCGGGACGACCCGCTCCACGGAGAAGCGCTCCACCGCCACCCCCCGGGCCTCCTCACTCGCCGCCTTCCACCGGGCAGGATCGGAGAGGAGGGCCGCCGCCGCCTCCCCCATCCCCTCGGCATCGCCCACGGGAAGGAGGGCCCCGGCCCCCGGCGTGACCACCTCGGGGAGCCCCCCCGTATGGGAAGCCACCACGGGCACCCCGCACGCCATGGCCTCGAGGGCCGCGAGCCCGAAGGACTCGGATTCGGAGGGGAGGAGGAAGAGGTCGGCGCAGGAGAGGAGCTCCTCCACCGCCACGTGCTTCCCGAGAAAGAGCACGGCATCGTCCACTCCCAGCGCCTCGGCCCGCTCCGCCGCCCGGGGACGCTCGGGTCCGTCGCCCACCATGATGAGGCGGGCCGGGAGAGTCCGGGCCACCCGGGCGAAGGCCGTGACCACGTCTTCCACCCGCTTCACGGCGCGGAAGTTCGACACATGCATGACGATCTTCTCCCCCCCGGGCGCCAGGGTGGCCCGATGGCAGGGCTCGAGGCCGGGGCGGTAGCGGTTCGTGTCGATGAAGTTCGGGATCACCTCGATGCGATCACCATCCACCCCGAAGTTCGCCACCGTCTCGCGCTTCAGGTAGTCGGACACCGCGGAAAGCCCGTCGGACTTCCGGATCGAGAAGCGGGTGATGCTCTTGAAGGACGGATGCTGCCCCACCAGGGTGATGTCGGTCCCGTGAAGGGTGGTCACGATCCGGGGCCCGGCCGCCCCCTCGAGCATCTCCCGGGCGATCCAGGCCGAGGCGGCATGGGGAATCGCGTAGTGCACGTGCACCACGTCGAGCCCCTCCTTCTGCGCCACCTCGTGGATCGCCACGGCCAGCGCCAGGGAGTACGGCGGGTGCTCGAAGAGCGGGTACTGGTCCATTTCCACCTCGTGAAAGTAGACCCGCTCCCGGAAGCCGGTGAGGCGGAAGGGGAGGTCGTACGAAACGAAGTGGACCTCGTGGCCGCGCCGCGCCAGCTCGAGACCCAGCTCGGTGGCCACGGCGCCGGAGCCGCCGTACGTCGGGTAGCAGGTGATGCCGATCTTCACGAAGACTCCCGCAGGGTCGATGGAATCATGATGGGCCCGATCCGGTTCGATGGCGTCACGGGCGCTGGACTCAGGGTGGGCAGGGTCAGGGCGGAAAGGAAGGGGAAGGCAACGCCCCGGACCCCTCCACCGGGGCCGCTCCCCACCACCGGAGCACCGCCTCCACCTGGTCCGCCGGGGGGAGGAGGGCGTCGAGGCGCAGCCGGTCCGGCGGGAGCTGATGCCGAAACCAGGTCACCTGTCGCCGCGCGTAGGCCCGGGTGGCACGCTGCACCCGGTCCAGGGCCTCGTCCACCGTGGCCCGCCCCAGGAGGACGTCCGCCGCCTCCCGGTACCCCGTTCCCGTCATTCCCGGGTCCCCGGGGTCGGCGCCCTCCCGGAGGAGGCAGTCCACCTCGGCCAGGAGCCCCCGGTCGAACATCCGTCGGGCCCGGGCATCGATTCTCCGGGCCCGCTCCTCGGGAGGAATCACGAGCTCCACCACCCGGACCGGGACCGGGGGCGCCTCGGGGGGGGCGTGGCGGTGCCACCAGCTCAGGGGATGCCCGGTGAGGAGGGCCACCTCGGCAGTCCGGATCATCCGCTGGGGGCCTCCGGCCCGGGCCACCGGGGCCCGCTCCGGATCGAGCGCCTCCACCCAGGAGGCGAGCCGCTCCACCTCGAGCGCCCCCAGCCACCCCTCCAGCGCCTCCCGGCGCGCCGGATCCAGGGGGGGTTCGCGAAAGATCGGCTCGGCCAGCGCCTTCAGGAAGAAGCCCGTCCCGCCCACGAGGAGGGGGAGGTGCCCCCGCCCCCGGATCGCCTCGATCCACCCCCGGGCCTCCCGGGCAAAGCGGCCCGCCGAGTAGCGCTCCTCCGGCCCCACCAGGTCGAGGCCGTGGTGGGGCACCCGGGCCCGGTCTTCCGGGGAGACCTTGTCCGTTCCAATGTCCATGCCCCGGTAGATCTGCCGGGAGTCCATGGAGATGATCTCCCCCCGGAGCACCTCGGCCAGGGGGAGGGAGAGGGCCGTCTTCCCCGAGGCGGTGGGACCCACGAGGGCAAGGACGGGGGGCGGAAACGGCGAAGGTGACGGCGAAGGTGACGGCGAGCGCGACGGCGACGGAGTTGCGGACGCGCGGGCGGACCCACCGGGACCCTCGATGCGCTCGCCGCCGGGCGCCGTTTCCGGGGCCCCGTCGGGCGCCGCACCCGACGCCCCGCCGCCCTCCCTCACCGGCCGAACTTCCGCTCGAGCTCGCCCCGGGTGAGGCGCACCGTGGTGGGGCGGCCGTGCACATCGTGAAAGGGGAGACGGGTGGCAAAGAGCTGGTCGAAGAGCTCGCGGATCTCGCGGGGGGCCAGGGGCTGCCCGGCCTTGATGGCGGCCTTGCAGGCAAAGCTCATGGCCAGTCGCTCCTGCTGATTCCGGGCTGCGCGAACGAGTTCGGAGCCATGGGTCAGCTCGTCGATCATCTCGCGAAAGACCTTCTCGGCGTCGAACCAGGGGTGGGGATTGGGAACGGCCTGGAGGATCACCGTGTCCGTGCCGAAGGCCTCCACCTCGAAGCCGGCCCGGAGGAGCATTCCCTTCAGGTCGTCCACCATCCGGACCTCGGGGGGGGTGAGGCGCACGGTGAGGGGAAAGAGAAGGCGCTGGCTCTCCGCCACGCCTCCATCGAAGCGGGCCATGATCCGCTCGAAGAGGATGCGCTCGTGGGCGGCATGCTGGTCGATGAGGAGGAGGCCGTCGCGGACCTCGGCCAGGATGAAGCGGTCGTGCACCTGCCAGAGCCGGGGATCGCCGAAACGCTCGGCCACCGGCTCCACCGCAGGGGATCCGGGGTCCTCGCCCGCGCCGGCGCCGGCGGGATCCTCGGTGGCGCCACGCGCCGGGTCCGGGGCCTGGTCCCGGGAGGCACCCGTGGGGGCCTCGGTCGGGGTCGGGGTCAGGGCAGGATCGGTGCCCGCCGCCGCCCCCGCGCCGGATCCGGCCCCCGAAACGAAGAAGGCGAACTGGGGGTCGGGGGGTGCGCCTGCGGGATCGGGGGCCCGGGTTCCCCCGGCAAAGCCCCCCCCCGGTTCGCGGACCAGGGTGGGCCGGGAGGGTGCGGTGTCGAGGGTAGCCGCACTGGCCTTCCCTTCGAGGGCGGCCCGCACCGCCTCCTCCACCTCGCGCTCCACCCCTCCCCGGTCCCGGAACCGGACCTCGGCCTTCGTGGGGTGCACATTCACATCCACCTGGCCGGGGGGAAGTCGGAGGAAGAGGAAGAGCCAGGGGCGCGCCTCGGGGGGGATCGTGGTCCGGTACCCCCGGTCCGCCGCCCGGAGAATGGCAGGATCCCGGAAGGGGCGCCCGTCCACGAAGAGGTGGGCCCGTCGAAACCCCGGGCGCGCACGGTCCGGGCGCTGGATCACCCCGGCCAGGTGGAGCCCTTCGCCCCGGGAGTGCGGACCGGTTCCGCGGGTTGGACCCGATGCACCTTCCCCGGAGTCCACCGGCCAGGCCACCGGGAGGAGCTCCGAGGCCGCCTCCTCCCCCCAGATCCCGGCAATCCGCTCCACCAGATCGTCCGTGGCGGGAAGCTCCAGGAGGGGGCGACCGTCGGAGGTGAGGAGAAAGGCCACCCCGGCGTGGACCAGGGCCAGGGGGAGGAGGGCCTCGTTCACGGCCCGCGTCTCGGCGGCGGGCGACCGGAGGAAACGGGCCCGGGCCGGGGCGTTCAGGAAGAGCTGCTCCACCGAGATCGTGGTGCCCCGGGTGCGGGGGTGGTCCTCCACCCCCAGAACCGTCCCGCCCCGCACCTGGATCCGGGTGCCCACCGCTTCTCCCGCCGCCGCCGTCTCCAGGGAGAAGCGCGAAACCGAGGCAATGGAGGGGAGGGCCTCGCCGCGGAAGCCGAAGCTCCGGATTCCCCGGAGGTCGTCGGCGTCCTGGATCTTCGAGGTGGCGTGGCGATCGAGGGAGAGAAGGGCGTCCTCCCGCCCCATTCCCGACCCGTCGTCCGAGACCCGGATTCCCCGCTTCCCCCCCGAGGTGAGGTGGATCTCGATGCGCCGGGCCCCTGCATCGAGGGCGTTCTCCACCAGCTCCTTCACCACCGAAGCGGGACGCTCCACCACCTCGCCGGCGGCGATCTGGTTGGCCACCGCATCGGGGAGGATCTGGATCGTTCGAGGCATGAAGGAGGGGGCGGAGGGAGTGGGGTGGACGGAGTCGGAGTGAGCCCGTGGGCCGGGGAACCGGGGTTGGATCGGGTGGGTGGCGTGGGAGCGGGGCGGGTGGGATCCGGGGGGAGTTCGGGCAGAGGGTGTCGGAGGGGCCGAGAGGGGCGGCCGGAGCGCCGGGAGCGCGGCGTCCCCGGGGGTCAGCCGGCAGCCCGCCCCGCGGGTGTTCGTTTATCGCGGCCGAGCGCGCCGCCCCGGTCGGGGCACCCCTCCCTCCACCCCCTCCCTCTCATCCCTCTTCGCCCGAAAAGCCGAAGAAGGCCTCCGCCCCCCGGGTCGAATCGGCAGCCACCGTCTCGGGGGCCTCCCCCCGGAGCTCGGCCACCCGGTCCCGGATCTCCCGGACCCGGGCGGGCTCGTTCCGCTTCCCCCGGAAGGGGACGGGGGCCAGGTAGGGCCCGTCCGTCTCGAGAAAATAGCGGCCCGGGGGCACGGCCTGAACCGCCTCGATCCCGGCGAAGTTCCGGAAGGTCACATTTCCGGTGAAGGAGACGGACCACCCTGCGTCGAGTGCCGTTTCGAGAAGGGCCATGTCGCCGGGAAAGCAGTGGAGCACCCCACGGACCCCGGCCTCCCCCGCTTCCCGAACCCGGGGAATCATCTCCTCTTCCGCCTCCCGGCAGTGGACCACCACGGGGAGCCCGCTCCGGGCCGCCTCCTCCAGGTGGGCCTCAAACCAGGCGAACTGGGCCTCTCGAGGGGCGAAGTCGTAGTGGAAATCGAGCCCGCACTCCCCCACCGCCACCACCTCGGGGTGCAGGAGCAGGGCCCGAAGGCGCCGCCGCACGGTCTCCCCCTCGGCGCTCTTCGGCGCAGGCAGGCTCCCCACCTCGTGGGGGTGGATGCCCGCGGTGGCCACCACCTGGGGGACGTCCCCGTTCCCCAGCGTCACCACCCGCGCCAGGAGGTCGTCGGCGTCGTCCAGGTGCGAGGCAATGCTCACGATCCGGGCAATGCCCGCGGCTCCTGCCCGGGCGAGCACGCCGGGAAGGTCAGCCCCGTAACGCTCGTGGGAGAGGTGGCAGTGGGTGTCGATCAGGGCCATGGCAGGGCTGGCAGGGGGGGGCGCCCAGGGCGCCGGAACGACTCCGCCCCCGACCCCCCAGAAGGGCGCCGGGGGCGGGGACCGGAACGCGGAGGGGGGGCGTCGCGCGCCCCCGGGGCCTCAGACCGGAACGGCCGGGGGCTCGCGGGGGGTGGAGGGCCGCTTCTTCGGCTTGTCCTCCTTCTTCCACCGCTCCTGGATCTCGATGAGGGCCGGGGAGGCCACATAGATCGAGGAGTAGGTCCCGATGACGACTCCGAGAATGAGCACCACGGTGAAGTCGCGGATCACCGCCCCGCCCAGAAGGAGGAGGGAGAGGAGCACGGCCAGCGTCGTTCCCGAGGTGAGAACGGTCCGCGGGAGCACCTCGTTGATGGAGCGGTTCGTGAGTGCGATGGGGTCTTCCCGCTTCCCCCCCTTCTTGTTCAGGTTCTCCCGGATCCGGTCGAAGACCACGATGGTGTCGTTCAGGGAGTACCCGACAATCGTCAGGATCGCCGCCACCGTGGGAAGGGAGATCTCGATCCGGAAGAGGGCCAGGAATCCCAGGGTGATGAGAATGTCATGCACCGTGGCGATGATGGCCGCCAGCCCGAACCGGAATTCGAAGCGGAAGGCAATGTAGAGAAGGGTCAGAACGAAGGAGAAGAGAATGGCCAGAAGGGCCTGGGTCTGCAGTTCCTCTCCGATCTTCGGCCCCACCACCTCGGTCCGGACCACGGTGTAGGCCCCGAGCCCCGAGGCATCGATCTGGGTCCGGATCTCGCGGGCCACCACCTCCAGGTCTCCCGTGTCCTCGGGAAGGGGTGCACGGATCGTGTACTCGTTGTCGGCCCCGAATCGGGTAATGGCAGGCGCCTGCGCCCCGCCCAGCGCCTCGCGCAGATCCCCGGCCGAGAGCTCCTCCTCGAACTGCACCTGGATGAGGGTCCCCCCGGTGAAGTCCACTCCGTAGTTCAGCCAGCTCCCGAGGGAGAAGACGTTGAAGAACATGGCACCGATCCCCAGCACGAGGACCGCGGCCGACACCATGTAGGCCTTCCGGCGCCCCTGGAGGAACTCGAAGGCGGCATCCTTGAAGAAACGCATCGTCAGCTCGTCCTCAGATGCTGATGGTGTCCTGGGCCTTCTTGTTCCTGATGTACATCAGGTAGAAGGTCCGGGTCACGAACAGGGCGGTGAAGAAGGAGGCGATGATCCCGATGGTCAGCGTCACGGCGAACCCTCGCACGGGGCCGGAGCCGAACTGGAAGAGGATCAGGGCGGTGATGAGGGTGGTGAGGTTCGCGTCGACAATGGCCGACAGGGCGTTGCCAAACCCTTCGTCCACGGCCGTTCGGACCGCTCGACCGGCATCCACCTCCTCCCGGATTCGTTCGAAGATGAGCACATTCGCATCCACCGCCATTCCGATGGAGAGAATGAGCCCGGCGATTCCCGGCACGGTGAGGGTGGCGCCGAGCACGGCGAGCCCCCCCATGACGAGGACCACGTAGATGCTGAGCGCCGCCACCGCCATGACGCCGGTGAAGCGGTAGTAGGCGATCATGATGGCCACCACGAGGAGGAGGCCGATGAGCCCGGCGATCCGCCCCTGGTCAATGGAGTCCTGCCCGAGGGAGGGCCCCACGGTGCGCTCTTCCATGATGCGCAGCGGCGCCGGAAGGGCACCGGCCCGGAGAATGAGGGCCAGGTCCCGGGCCTCGTCCATGGAGGAGCCGCTCAGCTCGATCTGCCCCCGCTGACGGATCTGCCCGCGCACCACCGGCGCACTCACCACCTCGTTGTCGAGGACAATGGCGATCCGCTCCCCGATATTCGCCCCGGTGGTCTGCCCGAAGGAGCGCCCCCCGGTGCGCGACATCTCGAACTGCACGATGGGGAAGTTGAACTGGGCATCGCGGTTCGCGTTGGCGGTGACGAGCTCGTCTCCGGCCACGAAGGCGTTCCGCTGCAGGAGGTAGAGCTCCCGGTACGTCTGCCCGTCGGCGGCCATGGGGGCCCACCCCCAGGCCAGGAGGATCCCGCCCGTGCGGGCCGGGGTCCGGGGGAAGACGTTCTGCACCTCGGGCATCTCGAGGAACATGCGGGCAATGGGCACGTCTTCGGTGGCCACGAGAAGGACCCCTTCGCCCCCGGTCAGGAGGAGGGAGGAGAAGGGGCGCAGGAGCCGCTCCTCGTCGGTGAGGTCGAAGTCCTCGTCGGCCTCCTCCACGGTGGGATCCACCACGGGAATCGTGTCGGCCTCCACCGGCTCGGCCGGAACGGTGTCCACGGGGAGATCGTCGGCGTCGGGATCGCCCGTCATGGCGGCCCCCGCCCCTCCCCCGAAGATGAGCCCCTCCACCTCGCTCGACTCAGGCGCCGTGAAGGCGCGCCCCAGGGCCCGGAGGGAGTCCACCCCGAGGGTGGCGACAATGGCCCGGTCGATCCGCGGAAGGAGAGGCTGGAGGCGGTCCAGGCGCTCCACGAGCTTGAACTCGAGGAGGGCGGTGGTTCCCACGATCTCCTTGGCGCGTTCCTCGTCGGTGACGCCGGCCAGCTCCACGATGAGCCGGTCCTGGCCGACCTTCTGAATGAGGGGCTCCTCCACACCCAGCTCGTCCACCCGGTTGCGGAGCACCCGCTCGGACTGGCTGATCAGGTCGGACTTGGCCTCGATGGGGATGAGATCATCGGGATCGTCGACTTCGAGAACCAGGTGCATGCCGCCCTGGAGGTCGAGGCCGAGTTTCACCGGGGATCCCGTCTCCTCGTAGTTCTGGTAGAGGTACCAGCCCGAGGCGAGAATCACGGCCAGGATCACGACGATCCGTGCGCGGATGGACTTGAACATGAATGGAAGAACCGTCACCGGAGGAGGATGTCACAGGGCCGGATCGACCCTGCCTCTCAAGCCTCCTAACTTCGCAGGGGGTCCGGGGGGTGTCAATCGAGGCCGGGGGCGCCGTCGGGCCCCGTCCCTTCCCCCCGGCCCGCCTCGCCCCTTCGGAGGGGTGAGGGGTCGAGCGCGGGCGACCGCCACCCGCCCGGGAACCCCGGTCCGACGGGTCCGGCCCGGGGGTCCGCCCCACCCCCGCCACGGGGGGAGCCCGATCCGGAACTACAGCGCAGCGCGGCGGAGAATGGCCCGGACCCGCGCGAGGAAGCGATGGGCCTGGATCTCCTTCGTCAGGTAGTCGTCGGCCCCCGCCTCCAGGATCTCGGCCTCCGCCTCCTCCCCCTCCTTCCCCGTCCGAACCACCACGGGGAGGGCCATGGTATCCACCGCCCCCCGGATCCAGCGGAGGAGCTCCCGGCCATCCATCCGGGGCATGAGAAGGTCGAGAATGAGGAGGGACCAGTAGGGGTCGGTGGCGAGGATATCCTTCGCCTTCTGCCCGTCCTCCACGGCCCGTACCTCGTATCCCTCCTTCTCCAGGAGGGCCTTCATCATGAGGCGGGCCTCCTCCTCGTCGTCGACAATGAGGACCCGGGGGGGGCCCTTCTGCTCTTCGGCCTCCTCGTGATCCTGCATCTGGCCGATGACGCGCTCCACCTCCACCAGGGTCGTGCGCCCCTGCCCCACCCAGTCCAGGGCCACATCCCGGAGGGTTCGCATCCCCCCCTGGATGGCCAGGCGCTGGAGGGTGGCATGCCCCTTCCGGAGCTCGATGGCCTCCTGGATGCGCGGGTCGAAGACCATGACTTCCTGCACGGGGAGGCGCCCCCGGTACCCGGTGAAGCCGCACTCCGAGCACCCCACGGCCCGGACCACCGGGTCTGTCTCGTACGCCTTCCGGAGGCGCTCCTCCTCCTCGGTGAGGGTTCCGCGCACGGGTTCGGCGCAGGCCGGGCAGACGCCCCGGAGGAGGCGCTGGGCCAGGGCGCCCCGGAGGGCAGTGGCCACGGTGGAATGCTGGAGCCCCAGATCCGCCAGGCGGGCCACCGCCGAGACGGCATCGTTCGCGTGGACGGTGGCCAGGACCAGGTGTCCGGTCAGGGCAGCCTGGGCCGCCGTCTCCGCCGTTTCCTTGTCGCGGATCTCGCCCACGAGGATGATGTCCGGGTCCTGGCGCAGGATGGCCCGGAGCGCCGAGGCAAAGGTCATCCCCTGCTTCTTCTCGACCTGGGTCTGGGTGATGGCCGGCAGGTCGTACTCCACCGGGTCCTCCACCGTCATGATGTTGACCTTCCCGTCGGCCAGTTCCCGGAGGGCGCCGTAGAGGGTCGTGGTCTTCCCCGATCCGGTGGGCCCGGTGACCAGGACCACCCCCTCCCGGTGCTTCAGGAGCTCACGGAAACGCTGCAGCTCGTGCGCCGGAATGGAAAGGTCGTTCAGGGTGTGGCTCGCACTCGAGTCCAGGATCCGGATCACGCACTTCTCCGCCCCGCCTGCCGGGAGGGTGGAGATGCGAAGGTCGTAGGACTGCCCCTGGATCCGGACCCGGGCCTTTCCGTCCTGGGGGCGGAGGCGGTCGGTAATGTCGAGCTTCCCCGTGATCTTGATCCGGGAGATGATCCGGTTCATGGCCGTCATGGGGAGCTCCATGTGGGTCCGGAGCACCCCGTCCACCCGGATCCGGACCTTCCCCTTCTGCCGCCCGGGCTCGATGTGGATGTCGGAGGCGCCGGCGGCCACCGCCTCGCGGATGATGAGGTTCGTGACCTGGATCACCGGGCCCGACTCGGCATCCTCCGCGGAGACCGAGTCCGGCCCCCGTTCCTCCACCACCTCCACCTCGTCCGAGCCCCGCCCTCCGCCTGCGGCGAGATCGCCCAGGAGGGACTCGAGGGCCGTTTCGTTCTGGAAGCCCCCGTCCAGTGCGGCCCGGATCTCGATGGGAGAGGCCACCTGGAAGACCACCGTCCGCCCCGAGGCAAAGGCCAGGGAGCGCTCGGCGTCGAGGTCGGTGGGGTCGCAGGTGGCCACCGTGAACTGCCGGTCGGAAATCGCCACCGGGAAGACGTGGAACTTCCGGGCCACGCTCTCCGTGATGGCCTCCAGCGCCGCCGGGTTGGCCGCACCGAGCTCCGCCACCTCCAGTCGGAAGTGGTCGGCCACGATTCGGGCCATTTCCCCGTCGCCGATCCCCAGCGCCTTCGTCACCCTCCCCCAGGCTTCCCGGACCGGGGCCGTGGGGGCCAGGGCCGGGCGATCCGCAGGCACGTGCCCGGCCCGCTCCGCCACGCGAAAGAGCCAGTGGGGTGAACTCAAAGCATCCTCCCGCTCGTGAAGTGTCTGCCCGGGGAAAAGGGGGGTGGTTCGGAAGCTAACCCGTGCTGTCGGGGATGCAAACGGTTTGCCGCCCCCCCTGCCTCGCCCCGAGGCGGACCCATGGTGGCGCACTTATCTGGTGCATGCCCTCTGACCACGTGCACTCTCTTGGTGCAGCATGGCCGGCCCCCGGTCCCCGATGCGTGCATGCCACGACGGGGGCCGGAGCGGCGCCTCCCCTACCGCATCATCCGGTGCCGGGCCGCCTCCCGCCCCAGGGGGGTGAGGTGGAGGCGGTCGCCTTCCCCTCGAACGAGGTGCCCTTCCCGTTCGGCATGGCGGGCCACGCGGGCGGCGAAGTCGGGAGACCAGCGGAGGTGTTCGGGGAGGTGTCCCAGGCGGTTTTCCTCCGGGGCCCGGGGGCTCCCCTCGTGGTTCAGGAGGTGAATGGCGAGCATGAGCCCCGAGAACTCCACCCGCTGGCGGCGATGGCGGAGGAGGGTGGCCACGATCCCCCGCTCGGGCGCCAGGAGGAGGGCCAGGGTAAAGAGGACCCCGGCGGCCACCGCCATGCACCCGGCAATGGAGGCGTCGAGGAGGACGGCGGCGTGAAAGCCCAGGAGCGCCGAGGCGGCGGCGAGTCCCACGGAGAGGGCGAGGACCACGGGGAGGCGGTGGCTCAGGAGGCGGGCGGCCGCCGGAGGGGCGATCATGAGGGCCACCACGAGAATGGAGCCCACGGCATCGAAGGCCCCCACCGCCGTGACGGACACCGTCGACATGAAGGCGTACTGCACCACCACGGGGGAGATTCCCAGGGCGGCGGCGAGGCCCGGGTCGAAGGTGGAGAGCTTGAGCTCCTTGTAGAGAAGGCCCAGGAAGGCCGCGTTCAGGAGGAGGATCACCCCCATGACCCAGAGGCTCCGGGGGCCCAGGTCCATTCCGTTCCAGGTGAGGCGCCGGAGGGGGGCGAAGGCGATCTCCCCCAGGAGCACGGCGTCCACATCGAGGTGGACATCGCCGGCGTGGCGGGCAATGAGGAGGACGGCCACCGAGAAGAGGGCGGGAAAGACGAGGGCGATGGCGGCGTCTTCCTTCACGCGGCGGGTGGCGTGGAGCCCCTCCACCAGGGCCACGGTCAGGACCCCGGTGGCGGCGGCCCCCACGATGAGGAGGGGGGAGGCCAGGTCCCGGGTCCAGAAGAAGGCGAGGACAATCCCCAGGAGAATGGAGTGGGAGATGGCGTCGGAGAGGAGCGCCATGCGCCGGAGGACGAGGAAGACCCCGGGAAGGGCGCAGGCCACCGCCACCACCACGGCCAGGAGCTGGACCTCGAGATCCATGGCCGTCATGGCAGGGCCTCCGTCCGGCTTCCTTCCTCCCGGCTTCCTTCCGTCCGGCTTCCTCCCTCCGGGTCCCCTTCCTCCCCCCCCCCTGCCTCGGGGGGTGCGGCCCGGGCCTGGCGCCGGACCCGCTTCGCCCGGAGGAGCCCTGCCAGGAGCCCCCGGTCCGGCGCGGCCAGGAGGGAGAGGAGCACGAACCCCGTGGCCACGAGAACAATCGTGGGCCCGGTGGGGATCCCCCGGGTGGTGGCACTGATGGCCGCGCCTCCCACCCCGGAGGCCGCCCCGATCGCCGCGGCGAGGAAGACCATGGCACCCAGGCGGTTTGTCCACTGCCGGGCCGCCGCCGCCGGGGCCACCACGAGGGCGCTCATCAGGACGACCCCCACCATCTGGAGCCCCAGCACGATCCCCACCACGAGGAGCCCGGTGAGGAGGAGCTCGATCCGCCGCACCGGGAGTCCCAGGGCCTGGGCGTACCCCGGGTCGAAGGCGAGGATCTTCACCTCCTTCCAGACCAGGGCCAGGAGGAGGAGGGCGGCCCCCCCCACCCCGGCCACGAGGGCCACATCGCCGGGGAGGAGGGTGGCGGCCTGCCCGAAGAGGAAGACGTCGAGCCCCGCCTGGCGGGCGTCGGGGCGGGCCTGCACCCAGGTAAGGAGGACCATCCCCGCCCCGAAGAAGACGGAGAGGACGATCCCCAGCGCCGTGTCTTCGGGGAGGCGTCCCCCCCGGACAATGGCCAGGATCGCCAGGGTGCCCAGCCACCCGGCGATCCCCGCCCCCAGGACGAGGACCGGGGTGGCCCGGGAGCCGGTGAGGAGGAAGGCCAGGACGATTCCCGGGAGGGCCGCGTGGGAGATGGCATCGCCCAGGAGGCTCTGCCGCCGAAGCACGGCAAAGCACCCCAGCGCCCCGGCCAGTGCCCCCAGGACCCCGGCCCCCAGCGCCACCGTGCGGAGGGTGAAGTCGAAGAAGAGGTCGTGGAGGAGGGTGGGGAGGCTCACGGGGCGGGGGGCCCGGAGGGCGCGGGGTCGGCGGGGGTGGGGGCGGCCTCGGGCCCGGCAGGCGCGGGCTCGGCGGCGGCAGGCCCGGGCTCGCCCCCCCCAGGCCCGGGCCGCGCCGCGGGGAGGAAGGGGACCCGCCCCCCGTACGTGACCCGGAGGTTCTCCTCGCTGAAGACTGCCTCCACCGGCCCCGAGGCAATGCGCCGCACGTTGAGGAGAACCACGTCGTCGAAGTACTCGGGCACCGTCTGGAGGGCATGGTGCACGGCCACCACCGTGTCGCCCCGGGCCCGGAGGGTCTGGAGCACCTCGACGATGGCCCGCTCGGTCCGGGCATCCACCCCCTGGAAGGGTTCGTCCATCAGGTACAGGGGAACCCCCTGGACCAGGGCCCGGGCCAGGAAGACACGCTGCTGCTGGCCCCCCGAAAGCTGGCGGATCTGCCGGTCGTGGAAGGCCGTCATCCCCACCTTCTCGAGGGCGTCCAGGGCGGCGTCCCGTTCGGTCCGCCCCGGGCGCCGGAACCACCCGAGCCGCCCGTACGTCCCCATGGTCACCACGTCGAGGACGGTGGTGGGAAAGTCCCAGTCCACCGTGCCCCGCTGGGGGACGTAGGCCACGAGGCGGCGTCCCTCGCGAATGGGGCGTCCGAAGATCCGGATCTGCCCGGCGGCGGGGCGCACGAGCCCCAGGATCGTCTGGATGAGGGTGGTCTTTCCGGCGCCGTTGGGCCCGACAATGGCGGTGAGGGCCCCGCTGCGGAGGGTGAGGTCCACATCCCAGAGCACGGGCGCCTCCCGGTAGGCCACGGTGAGGTCGTTCACCTCGACGGCCGGGGGGTCGGACTGCGGGGGGCGGGCTTCCCTCACCGGGGTGCTCCTTCGGTGTTGCGGGGGTCCCCCCCCCCGTCCCGGGCGTTCGCGCCTTCCGCCGGGGCTGCGGCCTCCCCTCCCCCACCCCCCAGCGCCTCCACGAGGG
>JBJHCG010000045.1:0-31448 GCA_050485885.1 Gemmatimonadales bacterium
GTCCAAGTGTCCTCCACGGACCCCTTCGCGAAGCCGAAATCCTACGTTTACGATCCCCAGGTCGGACAGAGTTTAGGGAAAATCCCGGTCAGAGTTTCGGGAACTCACAGTCCGGATTCAGCAGCACGATCCCCTGGAGGAGCCGCAGGGACACTCGCTCTTCGGCGAGCCCCTCATGGCCCGCGTGGACGAGGAAGGCCGGATCGCCGCCGCCGACGAGGCGCTCATGGCCGACCCCTCGAACCCGGAGCTCCTGATCGCGGCGGGGCGCGAGCGGCGGCACAGCTGGCAGTACGCGCCCGCCATCGAACTCTATTCGAGGGCCATCGAGGAGGCGCCCGACGACTGGCGCCCCTGGCGCTTCCGGGGTCACCGACACCTCTCGCTCCGCGACTTCGACCGGGCGATCGAGGATCTGGAGCAGGCCCGCGAACTCGCCCCGCTCAACTGGGACGTCGCCTACCACCTGGCCCTCGCCTACTTCGTGGCCGGAGACCACGAGGCGGCTGCCGACGAGTACCTCCGTTGCCTCGCGCTGGCGGACTACCCCGAGGCCCGCGCGGCCGGCGAGGCCGAGGGCTTCCGAAGCTGCGCCGCGAACGCAGACGACCCCGAGTCGTGGGTTGCAATGGCCGAGTGGACCGTGCGGGCGCTGATGCGCGCCGGGCGCGATGCCGAGGCCGAGGCCCTCCTCCACGAGATCCCGGATGACCTCGAGATCACCACGAACCTTGCCTACTGGGAGAACCTGCGGCTCCACAAGGGCCTGATCGACGAGGACGCGCTCCTCGACCCCGGCGAGGACGCGGGCTACCGCCTCGAGACAGTGGGCTTCGGGGTGGCGAACCGCTGGCTTGCCGCAGGCGACACGGTCAGGGCCGTGGAACTCCTCGACCGCCTCATGGAAGACGCGTGGTGGCCCGGCTTCGGCCGGGTTGCCGCCGAGGCCGAGCTCTGGCGACTCCGGGGCGGCCCTTCCAGTTCTTCTAGCGCCGGAGTCGCGCCGGGAGCGGTGTGGGCGCCATGAGCCGATAGATGGGGACAAAGACCGGGTCGTCCCCACCGGCGTGGAGCTGGGCCAGGGGGAGCCACCGGTCCATCGTTCCCCAGTAGAGGAGGTTGTCGTTCGTCTCGGGCTCGAGCAGGTGACTGGCCACGCGTCCCATCATCTGCCCGACAGGCACGACGAAGCTTGCCTCGGGGAAGGTGAGTTCGACGGTGTGGAGTTCCCCGACCTCGAGGCGGTTGGCCGAGCCATGGTTGTAGATCCGTTCCCACGCGATCCCAGTGAGCTCGTAGGCCTGAACCTCGAGGGTCACCGGGGCGGTGAGCCGCTCCACGGCGATGTTGTGTCGCTCGAGCAGGGCCACGGCGTCCTCCGCCTCGCGAGGAAGGAGGTAGGCCCAGGGGCGTGCCCGGGTCTGGGTGGCCACGGGGCGGGTGAGGAGGGGGGCGCCGGTGATCTCCACCACCTCCCCGTCGTCGCCCCGGATGAAGAAATCCACCGGATCGGGTTCGGCCTCCACCGTCATCTGCACGGCCACCTCTCCGGTGGGCTCGCTCCCGAGGCGGATCGCCTCGACCCGGGCGGCCCGCACGGTTTCCATGACCTCCTCCGGGTTGTCACGCACGTACTCCAGAACGGCCAGGAACCCGAGGTAGCCGGCGCGCACGGCATCCGGGGTCGGTACCCAGCCCGGAGACTCGAAGAGGATCCCGATCGTATTGGCAAAGCCTGCGTAGTTCCGCGAGATCCGGCCGTCGGTCTGGCCTCCGCGCCACCCGTCCTCGCTCCCGCCGGCCCAGAAGAAGGAGAGGTAGTCCTCCTCGGCCAGGCGGGCGTCGATCCGGGGGAAGATCCCCTCGTTGCAGACGGCCGTGAGCGCCTGGTTCGGATCTGCGTGTCCGGGGCACTGGTACTTGAGATGGTAGGGGAAGGCACCTCCGTTGTGACCGTCGACGAAGACGTGGGGGTTCCACTCCTGGAGAACGTTCTGCGCCCAGGTCTGGATCTCGGGGTGCTCGAGCTTCATGTAGTCCCGGTTCAGGTCGATTCCCCAGGCGTTGCCCCGCTGGCCCCGGGGTGAGGCTTCGAAGCCGTCGGGGTTGATCTGCGGGGCCACCACGATGACGAGGTCGTCGAGGAGGGCATTCTCGGGCGTCCCCGGGGTGGCCAGCGCCCGCACGAGCTGAAGGAGCGACTCACGGAGATCCCGCTCTCCGCCATGCACGTTCGCGTGAAGCTCCACCACAGGCTTCCCCAGGGCGGCGGCCTCCCACCCCCGCGTCACCGCGGGCCGGCTGAAGACGAGGTAGGGGAGTTCCCGCCCCTGCCGGGAGTGTCCGTAGATCCCCATTCGGAACTCGGCGGAACGGGCCCGCAGCTCGTGGAGATAGTCCATCATCTCCTGATGCGAGGTGAAGCGCTCGAACCCGGCGTCCTCGGCGGCGGTCCGGAGCTCCTGGGGTCCGGCCTGGGCAACGAGGGCCGAAGGGGCCGAAAGGGCGGCGGGGGCGGCGAGGAGAAGGCCGGCCAGGGCCGGGAGGAGGGGTGCCCTTCGGTGCGGACGTCGACGGGGAAGGCGAACAGGGGATGGGGTCATGGGTCTCAGCTGGAAGAAAGGGTTGGGGCGGGCAGGGCGGAGCGGGGGAGGGCAGCCGCCTCCGGGGAATGCAGGCGGAGCTCGTGCCAGCTCCGGGCCCTCGCAGTTCAGGGGGCGACGAGGCCGATGACCGCGGTCATGAAGAGGGGAAGG
The DNA here is from genome assembly GCA_050485885.1 of Gemmatimonadales bacterium. Taxonomy (GTDB): domain Bacteria; phylum Gemmatimonadota; class Gemmatimonadetes; order Longimicrobiales; family Gaopeijiaceae; genus SKNW01. The sequence goes on from JBJHCG010000045.1 coordinate 2,757, forward strand.
TCGTCAGGTCGACGGCTCGACACATGGTGGCCGTCGACCACCACCGGGGCATCGACCCAGGTGGCGCCGGCGTTCTTCAGGTCGTCGGGGATCCCGGGGCTCGAGGTGTAGCGGAGCCCCCTCACGATCCCGGCCGAGATGTTGATCCAGGGGCCATGGCAGATCGAGGCCACACACTTGCCTGCATCGTGGAACGCGCGGGTGATGCGAAGCACCTCGGGGTCCCGGCGGAGTTTGTCCGGCATCCATCCCCCTGGAACCACGAGTCCGTGGAAGGGACCCGTGTCGAGCCCGGCCACGGCAACCTGGGCCCGCTCGGGATAGCCGTACTTGCCGTGGTGAAGGGCTCCCGCCTTCTGGCCCGCGATCACGACCTCGGCCCCGGCCTCGAGGAGTCGGTACTTCGGGTACTGGAGTTCCATGTCTTCGTAGTCGTCGCCCACGAAGATCAGAACACGCCTTCCAGCCAGCGTTTCCACGATCGCATCCTCCGCATCCATGGAATGAGAAGAGGAGGCCAGATCGGCCGCGGACAAGGTAGATCGGCGCTCCGGGGGGAGCAATCGTCGGCCCCGGCGGACCCTTGTTTGCATTCATGCGCAGGAATGCAAACAAGGCCGGAGGGAGGATGCTGTCGACCCGAACCGACCGGGGACCGAACCGGCGCACGACGGGCACCGACCGCCCATCCTCCACCGCGAGGCCACCGTCCCCCCTCCGCCAGGCGGCCTCTCCGCCGGGGCATGCACCCCGCACCGGGGAGCGCACCTCAGCGGTGACCGCCCGATCCACATTCCCGTTTCGCTGGACAGACCCGTGGCATCCGGCCCAGACTGAGAGGGTTCCCGATCGCGCACGCCCCGTGGCGACGTGCCCGGGCCGGAGTCCTTCCGCCGCCTGGCGGGACTGCGGTTTCCACCGGTCTTCCGCTCGTGCCCCCCCGGAGGTCGACGATGCTCCTCTCCCGCTCTCTTTCTTCGCTCCTCGCCCCGTGGCCGATGGCGGCGGCGCTCGCCCTGGGTGGCCTCCTCCTCCTGTCGCCGGCGCCTTCCGCCGCCCAGTCTGCGGCTACTGCGGCTCAGGCTGCTGCGCTCCACTCCTCCGAGGCAACGCCGCCCGCCCCCCACGCGTCGCCCGAGGCCCCGGGTACCCGCGAACGTCTCTCCCTGGCCCATCACCTGGAATGGGAGACCGTTCAGGACCCGCGCCTCTCTCCCGACGGCCGGCAGGTGGTCTACACCCGCCGCTTCCGGAACGCCATGACCGATGGGTGGGACGCGGAGCTCTGGATCATGAACGCCGACGGGACGCGGAACCGGTTCCTGACCCGCGGCTCCAGCCCCCAGTGGTCACCCGACGGGGACCGGATTGCCTATCTGGCCGAGGGTCGCCCCTCGGGCAACCAGATCTGGATCCGCTGGATGGACGAGGAGGGGGCGACGAGCCAGGTCACCCGAATGGACCAGGCGCCCTCGGCGATCCAGTGGTCTCCCGATGGGCGCCACCTGGCCTTCCAGGCCCCCGTGGCCGCCGACCCCGACCCGGCCTGGCGGATCCAGCTCCCCGCGCGCCCCCAGGGGGCCCAGTGGACGGAAGATGCCCATGTGGAAGACCGCATCCACTTCCGGCGCGACGGAATCGGAATGCTTCCCCGCACGCACCAGCACCTCTTCGTGGTCTCTGCGGCCGGGGGATCTCCGCGCCAGATCACCCATGGCGACTGGAATCACGCCGGGGCCCGCTGGACTGCCGATGGGCGCCGCCTCGTCTTCCAGTCGCTCCGGGTGGAGGAGGCGGACCGCCAGTGGCGCCAGGGCGAGATCTACGACGTGGAGGTGGAGACCCGGGAGATCCGGCGCCTCACCGATCGGCCCGGAGTGCACGGGTCGCCCGTGCCCTCGCCCGACGGGCGGCACATCGCCTTCGTGGGCCATGACTTCTCCGAAGACACCTTCTTCGAGCAGAAGCTCTGGGTCATGGGCCCCGATGGCCAGGACATCCGCATCCTCGCCGAAGAACTCGATCGCACCCCCCGGAACGTGCACTGGGCAACGGACGGGAGTGGCCTCTACTTCGATGCCGAAGACCGGGGGCACCGCCACCTCTTCTTCGCACCCCTGAGCGGGGGGGTCCGGCAACTCACCGAGGGTGCCCAGGTCTTCACCCTCGGGGACCTTGCCCCGAACGGGAGCGCGGTGGGGACGCTGGCCACGGCCCACGACCCGGGCTCGGTGGTCCGGTTCGACCGAAGCGGGGCCACGGGATCCGCGCGGACGGCGACCCGCCTCCTTTCCTCCAACGCCGAGCTCCTTGCCGGAATCCAGCTCGGCGAGGTGGAGGAGATGTGGGTCTCCTCCTTCGACGGCACCCCGGTGCAGGGGTGGATCGTCAAGCCGCCGGACTTTGATCCGACCCGGCGCTATCCGCTCATCCTCGCCATTCACGGGGGTCCCCACATCATGTGGGACACGAGCTTCGACTTCGCCTGGCAGGAGCACGCCGCCCATGACTACGTGGTGCTCTACACGAATCCCCGGGGGAGCTCCGGGTACGGATCCGCCTTCGGGAACGCCATCAACAACGCCTACCCCGGAGACGACTACCACGACCTCATGGCATCGGTGGACTCGATCCTGGCCCGGGGTTACGTCGACGAGCGGAACCTCTTCGTCTACGGAGGGAGCGGAGGCGGGGTCCTCACGGCCTGGATCGTCGGGCACACGGACCGCTTCACGGCGGCGGTCTCCAAGGCCCCCGTCATCAACTGGATCTCCTTTGTCGGGACCACCGACGGCTCGGGATGGTACCGGAACTTCCGGGAATTCCCGTGGGATGATCCCACCGAGCACCTGGCCCGCTCCCCCCTCATGGTGGTGGGGAACGTGACGACGCCGACCATGCTGCTCACCCACGAGCGCGACCTCCGGACCCCCATCTCCCAGAGTGAGGAGCTCTACATGGCGCTGCAGGTCCGAGGGGTGCCCACGGCCATGATCCGGATGAAGGATGGATGGCACCATCGGCGCGAACCGCCCTCCAACTTCTACCGGGTCCAGCTCTACCTCCGGAACTGGTTCGAGCGGCACGCCGTGCCCTGACGCCCTTTCGCCCCGACCGCTCCCTCGAGGACCGGAGAGGTCCTCGGGGGCGGGCCGATCCCGGGGAGCAGGTCCGGGGGTGGCGAGGCGCTGGCGGTCAGCCCTCTCGTCGCTGGAGCGATTCCCCGGGCGCAAGGCGCTGGACCCGCGCAGGGAGGGCGTCGCTCTGGAAGCTCCAGGTGCCCTCGCTCGTGGCGTCGGCCAGGGGCCGGGGGCCTCTGAAGTAGCCGACCTGCGAGGACCCGTCCGGAGCGGTGATCAGGATGGCCACGCCCACGGTCGTGCTGCCGTCGGCAAGGACGACCTCGACGAGTTCGCCCACCAGGTCGGTGTAGGTGTCGGGCGCCACGGGGTCGTCCTCGGTGACGCCGCAGGCCGAGGCGACCAGGAAGAAGAGGGGCGCGAGCATTCGAAGGGCAAGGACGCGAGTCCGCTTCATGATCCGGCTCCCGGTTGAGGTGGGTGCGTTCGAGCGAGGTGCAGGAACGAGCATGGTAATCCCGTGTTGCCCGATTCCGCCAGATCCACGCGGGTACGGGTGACCCGCGGACCGGAGGGCACCCGTCAGGGGCTCCCGGCCACGATCTCCATGGAGCGGGTGGCGATCACCTCCGTTCCCCCGGTGCCGAGGGCACTCACCCGGAAGGTGTAGCGGCCCGGGCTCAGCTTCGAGAGGTCAAGGCGGAGGGCGCGACCGGCAATGGCCTCCTCGCCGGGGGCTTCCCGCCAGGTGAACTCCATGGAGGCGTTGCGCGGAAGGACGCGGAGCGCCTCGCCGAGCCGGCGGAAGATCCCCCTGTCCTCCGGGACCACGGCCACCGAGAGGTCCACGTCGTGGCCCCGGGCGACCCCGTACACCTCCCAGAAAACACCCAGCTCCCCTTCGGCACCGACGGTGGTCGATCCGAGCATGCGCGGGACCACCGACTCCAGCGTCTCCTCCATTCCGTCCTCCCAGGCGAAGAGGAGGGGATCGGAGAGGGCCAGGCCCCCGGGGGCTGCAGCGCCGGGTCGATGCCCCCACCGCGTGCGGCCGGCTGCGCCTTCGTCTGTCACCGCCTCCATCGAGATCACGAGGGGCACCGGAGCGAGGTCGGTCCGGAAGAGCCTCGGTGACCCGGGCCGGAGAAAGGGAAGCACGGTGGGGGGCGTGTCCGGGCCCTCCGAGAGTGCAACCGCGGTCCGCAGGCCTGCGCCGCCCTCCAGGGGGTGACCTCGAAGCTCGGAGGCAGCCGCCACGTGGAGCACACCGTTCCGCTGGAAGAGAGCGACCTGGGCAGGGAGGGGATGCAGCACCGACCATCGGGGCACCGCGTAGCGCTCCTCGGGCCACGCGGGGGCTGTCTCCCAGTCTTCCTCCCGCGATGCGAAGGGGTCACCCCGGACCTCCCTCCCCGGCACGAAGCGCAGCCCGGGACCGTCGAAGGGCTCGAAGGGAGCGGCATAGCTCCAGCGCGTGGGGGGAAAGCCGTGGGAGATGAGCGACCAGTGGTGCCCCGGGTGGCAGGCCGGGCCGTGCAGCTCGAGGGTCTCGTTGTGGAATCGGAGTTGCACGATGCGGGAGAGATGTTCGGTCCTGCGGTCGTTGCCCGGCTCCATGAAGAGCGGGTTGGACAGCCACCAGACGGTGCTCGACAGCTCGGAAAAGGCCTCGCACTCGCCCGCGCGGGTCCAGCCGTAGAGGTGGCGTTCGAAGAGGTGGATCTCGGAGATCCATTCGCATCGGAGGTCCTCCGGCATCCGGGAGAGGGCAAGGTCGTACGCGCGCTCCGAGGCCTCGATCTCTCCTCGCTCGTGCAGGACAAACCCGAGAAGCGCGGCACACCACCACTCGGAGGCCTGGCAGTCGCGCGCCAGCTCGAGGGCGAGGTCCAGCTCACCGGTCTTCACCCGCATCCCGACCCGGTGGCCCGTGATCCAGTCGTCCCCGGGCAGGGCCGCCCCGCCGACGTCGAGGGCCGCGATCGCCTGTGGTCGGCCCTCCTCCACGAGGCGTGCCCGGTCGCGTGCGCCCCGATAGGGGGGGAGCACATAATCCAGGATCCGCTCCTGCACCCACGAAAGCACGAGGATCGAGTCGCCGGCATGCGCCGCCGGGAGGGCGTCGGCGGGCGCCGGGGTGTGGACCTGAGCCGCCGCGGGAGCCAGCGTCCCCCACGCACCCGGAGCCCAGAGCGATGCGAGGAGGAGGAGAATGGCGCCGGACCGTCGCAGCATGGTCACCTCGGTGGGTGGGGGAGCGGTCATGGAGTCCACCCTTGCGGTGGTCGGACGATGCGAAGCCCACAGTACCCCGCCCGGGGGGGCGCCGCTACCGCGGTCGCCCCCCGGCTTCGACCCTCGAAGGCTCGATTCGGATCAGGTCCAGGGGCCGAGGGCCCCGTCCCCCGGCCCTCGCCCACCAGGTCGACCACCCCCAACTCGCCCACCTTTCCCCGGGTGAGCCTCCCGCGCCTCCCGACGTGCAGGAACGACGCCTCGGACTCCATCGCCCACCGCTTCCAGCACGTCTGCGCCCTGGTCCCTACCGCGGCGACCGTTCGTCCAGAACCTCGAGGAGTCGTCCTCCTGCCGCGTCGTACCAGAAACCCGAGACGCTGCTGTCGGGGAGGGTGCGCCGATTTCCGCCCAGATCGTAGAAGAGGCCCGAGGTCCCCATCCCGGAGAGGGCGCGAAGCGACCACGCCTCCACCACCCATCGGCCGTCCTCGAGGACCCGGTAGCGGATCGTGCCGCCGCTGTCGGCGCCCCAGGGCGCCCAGGCCCGACGCCGGGGTTCGTACCACAGGAAGTGAAAACGGAGGAGACGGAGCTCTCCCGAAGCCTCGTCCAGCCAGAGGGTACCGCCGATCCTCACGATGTCGGACGGCTCGGGGGCCGGCTCGAAGGCGAGCCCCACCCAGGTCTCCCCCGCGGCCTCTTCCTCCTCCTCCTCCCCCATCCCCTCGACCACGCGGAAACAGTGGGACGATGCGAAGGCGTCCGAGAGGAGGACGCGTGCGTCCGGCCCCTGCACAATGCGCTCGCCCTGCTCCGTCTCCTGGACGTACCCCTCCCGGGCGAGAACCTCCGGGGGGAGGGTCTGGAAGGGGCGGCCCTCCGTGATCTGAACCGAGGCGGTGTGTCCCTCGATCCGGGTGACATCGCGGTTCTGACGGTTCTGCCACACCCGGGTCCGATAGCGGGCCAGCGATTCGGTCTCCGTGAGCTCGGCGGCCTGCAGCGCGATGCGGGTCGCATCCCAGAGGGCATGGGTTCGACCGGCATCGGCAGGATCCATGACGCACTGGGCCTCCCCCCTGGCCTCGATGGCCGGGAACGCCACGGGGCGGGTTTCCATCCGAAGCTCCACGACCTGGATCACCGAGCCTCCGTCCCCGGTGAGGAGGGCGTGTGTGAGCGGGGTGTACCCCAGGCGCTCCACGCGGAGCTCGTCGCCAGGGTTTCCCCGGACGCGGAAGCGGTAGATGCCATCTCCCGCAGTGAACCCTCCGGCTCGCCGGTTGCCCGCAGCGTCCAGGAGCAGGATGGTGGCCGCCGATACAGGCCGACCGGACCCTTCCTCCAGCAGCCGCACCTGGAGTACCGAGTCCGCAGATGGAAGGAGCGCCGCACCTGCGTGACCCGCATCCATCGGCGGAAGGAGGAGGGCCAGGGTGGTGGCCAGGAGGATCGTGGTTCCCATGGGATGCCTCCTTCTCGGTGGAGGTGATCGGACGGCCGGAGTTTCGATGGGCGGACGCGTACTGCCACCCCGCGCGGTCATGGTCGCGGACCCCGGTCATCGTAGGAAGGCGGGAGGAGAGAGGCAAACGACCGCGCGCCCCCGGGCCGGCCCGGAGGGATGGGCCGCCCCTACCCCCTGCCTGATCTCCGGGAACGGCTCTCCCGCTCCATCGCCAGCAACCACTTCTTCCGTTCCATCCCCCCACCGAACCCGGTCAGGCTCCCGTCGCTTCCCACGACCCGGTGGCAGGGGATGATGACGGCAATGGGGTTGCGGCCTGTGGCCCCCCCCGCGGCGCGGGCACCCTGGGGGGTCCCCACGCGACGGGCCAGTTCCCCGTAGGTGATGGTCTCCCCGAAGGGGATCTCCCGGAGCCGCTCCCAGATGCGGAGTTGAAAGGGCGTGCCTCGGGGACGAAGGGGGAGCTCGAAGCCTTCGAGCTCTCCACCCCAGAAGGCGGCGAGCTGACGAACGGGTTCAGTGAAGGGTTCGGGGTCCGGGACCCATTCTTCGGTGGAAGGCGGCATGAATCGAGCCCCCTCCATGTGAAGTCCGGTGAGCGCCTTCCCATCGGAAAGAAGGAGGAGGGTTCCGAGGGGACTCGCGACGCGTGCACAGAAGCGAACGGGTGCAGGGCTCATGCTTCGGCTCCGGAGGGCGGCGGGGGAGCGGGGGTGCCCAGGCTCTCCCAGAGGTGAATGGCGGCGTACCCCCGCCAGGGGCGCCAGCGCTCGGCGAGGCGGTGGATCTCGGCGAAGGGAGCGTCCCCGAGGGCGGTGCGCAGGCCCAGGTCCCCGGCGGGGAATGCGTCCGGCCAGTGCAGGGCACGAAGCGCGATGTACTCGGCGGTCCAGGGACCGATCCCGGGGAGGGTCTGGAGCCTGGAGAGGACGGACTCCGGATCGCTTCCGGAGGTCAGGGTGAGATGCCCGCTGGACACGGCCTGCGCCAGCGCCACCACCGCCCGGGCCCGGGCCCGCGGCATGCCCAGCCGGGCCACCACTTCAGGGTCTGCGGCCGCCATGGACTCCGGTGTCGGCGCATGGTGCGTGAGGGAGGGGTCGGGCGTCACCGCCACCTCTCCGAAGGCCTCGGCGACTCTCCCCGCCAGCGTCGTGGCCGCAGCCACGGAGACCTGCTGCCCGAGCACGGCGCGAAGGGCCGCCTCGAAGGGGTGGAACGCCCCCGGAAGCCGCAGCCCGGGAGAACGGTCGAGGTGCGGGGCGAGGCGCTCGTCCCGGGAGAGGTGTTCCCGTATGCGCTCCGGCTCGGCGTCCAGATCGAAGGCCCGTCGGATGGCCGCCATGAGGGGAAGCAGCGCCGGAAGGAGATCCACCGCAGCCCGGATGCGGACGCTGGGAGACGGGTCGTCGGCACCGGGGAGGGTGGCCTCGACCCATCCTCGATGGGGGCCCAGCGCCACCGTGCGGAGATACCGTGCCCCGGACACGCGCTCAACCCCAGGGACCGCGCGGGCTCCGAGAAACCGGAGAAGCGCCTCCCCGTTGAAGGGGGGGCGGGCCGAAAGGGTGAGGGTGAAGGTCGCGGCATCGGAGGAGGATGCGGGGCGGCGGCGGGTTCGCCTGAGGTCGGACGGGGTCATTCCGTAACGTTCGCGGAAAAGGGCGTTCATCCGGCGATAGCTCCCGAAGCCTGCGGCCATGGCAACGTGCGAGATTCCAAGGTCCGACTCGGCCAGAAGCTGCTTTGCCGAGAGAAGGCGGCGGGTCTGCGCAAGCTGCACGGGGCTGGCCCCATAGGTCTCGACGAGGGCCCGGCGCAACTGACGGGGGCTCGATCCCAGGGACCGGGCGAGGGCTTCCACGGTTTCCGCGTTGAGCGCCCCCGCCTGGATCCGGTCGAAGGCGGCCCGGGCCAGTCGGGAATGCGCATCGACCAGCGCACGTCCGGGGGCGCGCTCGGGCCGGCATCGAAGGCAGGGGCGAAAGCCTGCCCCTTCGGCGGCGGCCGCGCTGGGGTGGAAGGAACATCGCTCACGCGCCGGAAGCCTGGCCGGGCAGACCGGCCGACAGTAGATCCCGGTGGAGGACACCCCCACGAAGAACACCCCATCGAAGCGGGGGTCGCGGGCAGAGAGGGCCCGGTAGCAGGCCGTGGGCGAAAGGGTCATGGCGTGGCATCGGCGGGAAGGGGGACAGCGTCGGGAGCGGCCCGGACCCGCTCCCGTCCCCAGAAAGGGTAGCAGGTCGGGGCGGTCGCGGCTCGCCGCTTTCGGACGTCGAGTGGGAGAAACGGTCCGGGGCCTCGCGGAGGTCGGGGTTCGCCCGGGGAAGGCCCCGCCAGGGTCCGGCCCCCTACCCTGGGACGCTTCGGTGCCGCCGGGGCATGCCGGATGCCCCGGCCGGGGTAGCTCGTTCCGTGTTGCGTGCCCGCCTCTCGGGGAGCATCATGACCTCGTCGCCGTCGGTCGGCCCCGGAGCGCCCGGTTGCGGGCGTCGGCTCCTGCCCGTCAGGCATCGTCCGTCCACCCCAAGCCACCGGATCTCACCATGAACCGCAGACGCTTCCTCGAGCGACTGGCGCTGGGCGGGGCAGGGAGCTGGGCGCTCTCCACGGGAGGCATCGGGGGGCTGACCCTCACCGCAAGCGCCGTGGACGACCGGTTCACCCCGGATGCGACCCCCGTCGCCCAGGCGCCGCTCCGCCCCATCGGCCTCCAGCTCTACACCGTACGCGGCCCCCTGCGCGATGATCTCGAAGGCACCCTTCGGGCCGTGGCCACCACCGGCTATGCCGAGGTGGAAACCGCCGGGCTTCATGGCCTCGAGCCGGCCCGCTTCCGCGATCTGCTGGACGGAGTGGGGCTCGTGTCCCCTGCCGCCCACGTCGGGATCGAGGCGATCCGCGACGACACCGATGGGGTCCTTTCATCGGCGGCGATCCTGGGCCAGCGCTGGGTCGTGGTCCCCTCGCTGGCCCCTGCCGAGCGCACCTTCGAAGGGTACCGCAGGGTGGCCGCCGACCTGAATGCCTTCGGGTCCGCGGCGCGCGACCGGGGAATGCGCGCGGCCTATCACAACCACGCCTTCGAATTCGACCCGCTACCGGAGGGAACGACCGGATTCGAGCTGCTCCTGGAGGAGACGGATCCCGACCTGGTGGCGGTGGAACTGGATCTCTTCTGGGCGGTGCGGGGAGGGCGGGATCCGGTGGAAATCTTCCAGGCTGCCCCGGGGCGCTTTCCCCTCTGGCACGTGAAGGACATGCGCGACCCCGAAGGAGCCCGGGAAATGGTCACGCTGGGCGAGGGCGACATCGACTTCGCCCGGATCCTGGACCACTCCGACACCGCCGGACTGCGCCACGCCTTCGTCGAGCACGACAATCCCTCCGATCCCATGGAGAGCGTTCGTGCCGGATACCGCCACCTGCGCGGGCTCCTGGGCGAGGTCTCACCCAGCGCGAGGGGGTCCCGCCTCCCCGTCTGAGCCTTCTCGACCCTTCGGGCGTCGCATCCAGCCGACGGGTCCTTCGGCGGTCGGTCCAGGATCTGCGCCCTCGCGCAGCCATTCAAGGGCTTCCGACACGCTCGCGAACACGCCGACCGTGCTGGGGAGGTGGTGAGCACGAGCCTGGGCAACGCGAGTCATTCCGTAGTGCGCAGGCGCCTTCGTGACGTTCGCCCAGCGGCAGGCGCCGAACTGCGCGGCGTGCTCCTCAACGAACGCGATCGAGGCCAGAATGTAGGCGGTATCCGGAGGGGGAGAGCCGTCGAGTTCGGCTACGAAGTGCATCCCCGGACGATACTGCGGATCGGCGAATATGGCGCGGACCGTCTCAGCCCAGCACTCGAAATCGAGCGGTCCCCGGTAGCGCATGAGCACGACGCGGGCCTCGACGTCGATCTGCCAGTCGATCTCCATGCGAGCGACTCCACGAAGGACGGGGGAAGGCGGCCCGGTGACTCCTACCGATCTTCGCTCCCCTCTCCGTTGCCCCGCAAGTGTGCCCGGTGCGATGCACGGAGGTGGGCGTGTGCTCACGCCAGGGGGAGGGTGGTTCAGGGTCCGTCTTCCCCTCGATGCGGGGAAACCGAGAACCCGTGGGCGCGGGCCGAACACGCCCCGCCGGGGCCCTACCGCCGGCGCAGGAAGGGCGCTACCCTACGGGACCATCCAGACGAAGGCTGGCGCCTTCACCAACCTGCCGACGCCTCGGCAAGGTGGTTCCACGAATGTGGGATGCGGTCGCACCCGATGCGGCAACTCTTCCGAACTGCGCCAGCCCTCCTATGTCCCAGGGAGGGAATTCCCATGACCCCGCACCACACCGAGCCGGAACTCCGCATCGACGTCGACGGCGTCGAACTTCGGGGCGTCTTCACGATCCGGGAACCGTACCGCATCGAGATCCGGATGACCCACCCCTACCGGAACCTGAGCCGGTCGCTCCACATTTCGGGGATTGCCCGTGCGTACCGAACCTTCGACGGTCCCTACGGCGCGGAACGGGGGGAAGACCTCCTCCGAGAGATCCACGAGCTTGCACGTGAGCTGGCCCCACGTCTGGACGAGCTCAGGGAGGCGTGGGCCCTCGCCAGGGAGGACCGGGAGACCCTCCTCGCCCCCTGGCGGGACACCCTGATCGGGGAGCGGCGCGCCATCGGCCGAGGGCTCGAGGCCCACACGCTCGAGCCCGGCGACCTCCGGGGGTGGCGGGAGCGTCGCGAGGCCCTCGAGGCCGCCATCGCACGATTCCCCCGCGCCTTCCTCCAGGCGGAGCTGACCTCGGTCCTCCCGTGGGGCGCCGAGGGCCAGGTCCTCGACCTTCTGGAAGCGCGAACGTCGCTCTTTCCCGACGCCCCCGCCTCCTGAGCCGAACCGACTCCGTGTACACGCGATGCCTTGGCTGTGCCGCGCCCCTCGGGCGCAATGAGATCCTCGAGCCCCTTCCGGTGGGGCGTCGCCTCGCCTTCGACCCGACCCGGGGGCGCCTCTGGGTGCTCTGCCCCCGTTGTCGGCAGTGGAACCTGGCCCCCCTCGAGGCCCGCTGGGAGGCCGTCGAGGCGGCCGAACGGCTCTTCGAGGATGCAGCGATGGGGGCCGGAAGCGAGCATGTGACCCTGGGGCGTCTTTCCGAAGGTACGGAGCTTCTCCGCATCGGGGCGGCCCGGGGTCCGGAGGTGGCGCTCTGGCGCTACGGCGACCGGCTCCTCGGTCGGTGGAAGCGGCATCGTCGGGCCGTTCATGCAAGCCTTGGCCTGGGCGCCCTCACCGGCGCCATCCCCGTCATCGGGAGCGGGGTCGTCTGGGCCGGGGTTGCGGCCGCCACGGGGGTCTACCTTGCCTGGGACCGCCGCGTCGTCTTCCGCGGGAAGGACGGAGTGGTCCTCCGCCGCGGAGACGGGGCGGGGGCGCTCCTCCTTCCCGCGGAGGGACCCGAGGGGTGGCGGCTTGTCGTGCCCCGGCGCAGGGGGGATGCGCTGGCCCTGACCGGCGACGAGGGGCTCCTGGCCCTCCGGCGGATCCTGCCGCGAACGAACCCCATGGGCGGCCACCTCGACGAGGTCCGGAATGCCACCGAAGAGGTCGAAAAGCTGGGGAGCCCCGGGGCCGTGCTCGATCAGGCCGCACGGGAACTCGGGGAGGCCTCCGGCATGGACGAGCGTCGACTGTACTGGATGCGGCGGCCGCACGCGATCGCCTCGGGGCACCCGGTCCTCCGCCTCGCCCTCGAGATGGCGGCGAACGAGGAGGTGGAGCGGCGCGCCCTCGAGGGCGAGCTGGCCCTCCTCGAACGCGAATGGCGCGCAGCCGAGGAGCTGGCTGCCATCTCCGACGACCTTCTTTTTCCGCCCGCCCTCCGCGCCCGGCTCGAAGGGTGGAAGGGAAGGGGGGGAAGCGACCGCTGATGCGGCAGGCGGGGCGGCAACCCCGCATCCTCGAACCGGGCGCTGATCCACGCCCGATGCTCCGCCTCGCCCTGGCGTGTCCGTGTTGCCCCGGGCGGTGGCTCGCTTCCGCGGGACGAAGGTGCCTGAGGCAGAAGGAGCGCGGTGCCGGTGCGCATGGCCCACAGGGGTGCGCCCCGGCGAGGTCGCAGGTACGTTGGAGCGTCTCCTTCGCGGGCGACCGGAGCGGATTGCCGTTCCCGAAGATCACCCGTCCAGGCCCCCCGCGCGCCAGACGCAGGGTGGCGTGCCGGAGAAGCTCCGGAAGCGCAGCAGCGTCCCCTCCGACCCGCGTCCCATGATCGGTCTCCCCCGCCCGTTCCGCCTCCTTCCGATCCTCCTTCTCTGGGGATGCGAGGGATCCCAGCCTGCGGACGAAGAGCCCTCGACCGAGGGCGAACTCCCCCTATGGACGCTCGAGGAAGACCTCAGGATCGGGCATGAGGGGGAGTCCACAACCGCACTTGTGGCGGTGCGGGACCTGGCGGTGAGCGTAGGAGGCCAGATCGCGGTCCTCTCCTCTCTCGAAGGTCAGGTCCGGATCTTCGACCCCGAAGGTGACTTTGTCCGCTTCATCGGAAGCCGGGGCCAGGGGCCTGGCGAGATCCGGGATCGGGAGTACAGGGTCGGAGCCATTGCCGACACCTTCTGGATCGCCGAACAACGGTGGGTCCACACCTACGACCCCGCAGGCCGTGCCCTCGACTCCCGCCCCCTCCTCATGGAGCCGGACCCGACGGCCCCGTTCCATCCGACCGAGATCGTTCGCCTCCATGGGGGGCATCACGCCGTACTGCTCTTCTCCTGGGACCCCCCGGCGGGAGGTCCACCCGGACGGACGGTGGTGCTCGCGCCGGGGGGCGGAGAGACCTTTTCCTTCGATCATCCCGCCCCCGATCCACCCCGGACGGTCCTCCTGTTCGAAGGCGGGCGCGGACCCGAATCGGTGCCGATCTCGAACGGGTTCGAACCCTCGGCCTATCCGGCCTTCCATCCGGGGGGGCGCTTCGTCGTCCGGGTCGACGAGGACCGGCCCAGTGCCCCCGGGCCCCACGAGGTGCGGCTCACCCTCCTGGCGCCCTCGGGCGAGGTGCTGCGTGCCGCAACCCTTCCCTTCGAGGCCCGATCGGTCCCTCCCTCCGAGGTGGAGCGTCGACGGAGGCGAGAAGCGCGGCGGATCGGGTCCTTCTTCGGGGGGGAGGAGGCCGCCTTCGAGCGCTTCCGTCGCGAGGTCCCGGTTCCCGACTACTTTCTCGAGGTTCACGCGGTCCACGCCACCGACGCCGGTGGACTCTGGATCGCTCCCCAGGGGGTACCGGGGACGCCCTGGCTCGTGCTCGACCCCGACCTCGTGCCCCAGGCCCGGGTACAGCCGCCCGACGGCGTGACCCTCAGGCGCGTGGGGGACGAAGCCGCGTGGGGGGTGGCCTACGACGCCCTCGGGGTCCCCACCGTGGTGCGGTACCGGATCGTCCGGCCCTGAGGGGTTGCCGAAACCGGTCGGCGATTCAATCCTCCCGGCTGCCCTGCCAACGCCCTGCCAACGCGCTGCCACCACGCGCATCCGGACGAGGAAGGTCTCGTCGAACGCCCCTCGGCGGGACGTCCAGAACGCTTCACCCCCTCGGGTGAACACATCGTGCCACGCGAACGCGGAGGGCAGCCCGAGCCCGGCAACGGGGCCCTACGCTCGACTCAGGCGCGCGAGCACGGCCTCCCCCCTGGGGGAAATCCGGTACCCCGTGCCCAGGCTCTCGGTCAGCCCGAGATTCTTGAGCTTCCGCACGTTCAGCTTGAAGGCCTCCTTCTCCTGGGCCACCTTCGGCGCCAGATCGGCGGCCCTGACCCCCTCCGCGTCTGCGATCAGGCCCAGCGTCGCCTCCGTCCAGGGACCGAGGGCGCTCGCCCGGTCCAGCCGCCTCAGTCGCGCCGAGATCTCCTTCCACTCCGGGTCCGTCAGCTCTGCCCGGTCGCGGAGCGCGATGCGAGGGTCCGGGCCCTTCCGGCGAAGCCGGATGCGAAAGCACGCCCCGACGCTTCGCTTGCCGAGGTCGGCGAGGAGCGGTTCGAGCCCGTCGTATCCGGCGCTTGACGCGTCTGCGGGGGTGATCTCCGCTGGATCGACCCGGTCCACGGCCTCGATCTGGAGGAGTCCGACCGGGGTGTGGAGGGTGCCTCCCGCCACCACCGTCGGGCGTCGCCATTTCCGGAAGGCCAGGGTGATCCTTCCGCTCTCGATTCCTGCCAGCTCGGTCTGTCTGAAGAGCACCTGTCGTTCCTCCGTCTTGTGGGGGTGAGAACCCCGGATCAAGGGGGTGCGGGTACCTTCCGACCGCGCTCGCTCCCTTCGGGGATCGCCCGGATGCGTGGTCCTGACGCCCTGGACGAGGCCCGTTTCCTCCATGGCCTCAGGGCACGATGATCGCCTTCGTGACCCGGAGGGCCTCTACATCGTCCAGCGCTTCCTCCGCCCGCTCGAGGGGGTACCGCCCCCCGATTACCGCCTCGAAGGGGAGGCGCTCCCCGTGCCGGGCGAGGAGGCGAAGCGCCCCCACCAGGTGCCGGAAGTCCGTGCCCCCCTGGCCCCTGAGCGTCACGTGCTTTCGGTTCAGGTGGGTGTGGGGGTTCACCTCTGCAGGCCCGGCATCGGTGTAGTGCCCCGCCACCACGTAGCATCCTCCATCGCGAAGGAGATCAAGCCCCTCGGCAATGGCCGCCGGGTTCCCGCTGGCCTCGATCACCACGTCGGCCCCCCGCCCGCCGGTGGCCTCGAGGATCCGGGCCTTCCGCTCCCCTTCTTCGGTCTCGTCGAGTCCCAGGGTTCGGTCCACCCCGAACCGCGGAGCCAGGGCCAGCCGCGCCCGGGGAGCCCCGATGAGGAGGACCTGCCCCGCACCCCGCAGGTGGGCAAAGGCTGCGGCGGCGAGTCCCACCGGCCCCGCCCCCTGCACCACCACGGTGTCGCCCATGGCCAGGGCACTCCGTTCCACGGCGGCAAAGCCGGTGAAGAGCCCGCACCCGCCCCCGATGAAGCGCTCTGCCGTGACCCCTTCCGGGATGCGAAGGATCCGGACCCCGGGCCTGAGGAGGATCGCCTCGCTCCACCCGCCCAGGAGCCCCTCCGATGCCGGAAAGGTGATGCCGTACACCTGCCGTGAGCCGCACCGGTTCGGCTGCCCCGCCACGGTGCAGTGATAGCAGGTGTGGCAGGTTCCCCAGACGTCGAGGAAGGTCACGAGATCGCCCACCCCGAGGGGCGCACCCAGCGCATCTTCCGTCACCCCGCCAGGGGCGGCCACGCGCCCCACGCTCACATGGCCGGGAATGATCGGGTAGGGCACGCCGGCCAGTCGCCCGTGCCGAAGGTGCACATCGGTCCCGCACACCTCGCTCGCCACCGTCTCGAGGAGCACCTCGCCGGAAGCCGGCGTGGGCACGAGCCGTTCCTCCACCCGGACGGAGGCGCCGGGGCCGGGCATGAGCACGACCCGGGCCCTCCCCCCGGGCACGATCCGGGGTGGGGCGGGAGGCGCTTCGGCAGGGTGGGGCATGGCGGAAGAGAGGGAAGGTGGGGATCGGGCGGGGGCTGGGCCGACGGGCTTCCGGCGGGCATCCGGGCCGGGTCGGGCAAGCATGCGGAGGGCAGGGGGCGGGCCTGGGCCAGGCGTCCGGCGGTCGCCCCACCCCGGTGCGGTGAAGCTACCCTGCGCGCACGGATGGAGCCATGCGGGCCGGTCTCGATCCGCCGCCCCCTCCGAAAAGGCTGTCGCCGGAGCTCCCATCGCCCCATCCTCAGGGGAGAAGGCCGACGCCACCGGCGACCCCTGCATCCAGGAGCTCCCCCTTGCCTTCTCCCCACCCCCTGACCGTTCTCCTCCCCCTTTGTCCGGAGCGGGTGGAGGCCCTGCGCCAGGATCTCCTGGCCCTGGGGAACGACGTGGGGGGCCGAACCCTGGGGGGAGATCCCGACGCCTTCTACATCGACTTTGCCCGCACCCCCACCCACTTCGCCCGATTCGTCCTTCTCCCCGACCCCGACCGGGGGGTGGAGGCGTCGAGGCTCCTCTTCGCCGCCATTCACGACGGCCCCCTCCATCGCTACCTCCCCACCCTCCTCCGGGCCACCCGGAGGCCGGACCGCCTCTGGGATGCCGCGGTGGGGTACCCGGGCGAGGACGGGTTCACGGCCTGGATCGAAGCCCATGCGGTAGAGACCGAGGGGTACTACATGGCCTTCCGCGATCAGTCCGTCGAGGCGGCGCTGCGCCTTTCCAGGCAGGCCGATGCCTTCCAGGAGGCCCAGGCGGAGGGCCGGATCCCTCCTCATGGGGGGGCCGTCCGCCGGGATCCCCCCCTTGCGCGGACCCGCAGCCTCCTTCAGGGGGTGGCCCGGGCTCCCCTGGTCGAACTGGCGGCCCTGCGCATGCTCTTTCGCCACGGCCCCCTCAACACCTTCCGGGCCGGCCTCGAGATCTCGGCGAGTCTGGACCGGCTCCCCCTGCTCCGGTGGATCAACCGGCTCACCGGAAACCGGATGGCGCCCCTTTCCACCCCCCACTCCGAGGTGGCACTGGACGGGTGCGACCCCTGCCGGCCGGTCTCTCCCGGGGATGAGGTGGTCGAGCCTCGTCGCCAGCGGGTCCTGCAGCGAACCCGCGAGGACCGGGTTGCCCAGAACCAGCTCACCCTCCTCACCGTGAACGACCCCGCGCGGGTCCGACGGGTGGCGGCGGTCATGGGGCTCATCGGCTTTCACAGTCGGAACCTGAGTCCGCCAGGCTCCCTTGTGGGGATCAGCACGATCCACTTCGTACGCTGGGCCATCATCGACGAGGGGCGACGGCTCCTCATGGTCAGCGACTACGATGGCTCCTGGGAGGCCTACATCGAGGAGTTTGCCGAGATGATCCTTTCGGGGCTCGACGCGATCTGGGCCGGGTCGGTGGGCTACCCGGAGGGGGGCGCCCGGGATCTGCAGGCCTTCAAGCGGTTCCTCCGGTGCCGCCAGTTCCAGGCCGAGGTCTTCTACAGCGCCTACCCCGGCGACACGGTCCTGAACTTCCTGGAGCACCGCGCGCTCACCCGGGAGAGGGCTCGCATTCTCCAGGAGGTGGAAGGGAAGGGAGGGGGACCATGACGGACGAACGGACCCGGCCGGGGCGCTTCTCCGAGGCCGAGAAGGGGGAAATGCAGGGGTTTGCCACGAGCGGGTACGGGCACCTCCCCCACGTGGCCTATCTCTTTCTCACCCTGGCAAATGGGGATGCCGCCAGGGAATGGCTCCGCTGGCTCCTCCCCCACCTCACCACGGCCCGGGGGCGGCGTCCTCGCCCGGGGGAGCCCAAGGCCCGGCCCCGGAGAACCGCCAACGTTGCGCTGTCCTACCCCGGTCTCGCCGCCCTGGGCCTCTCGAAAACCGCCCTCTGCACCTTTCCCCGGGCCTTTGTCGAGGGGATGGCTGAACCGGCGCGTGCGGCACGCATCCTGGGCGATGTGGGTTCGAGCCATCCGGACCGCTGGCACTTCGGTGGACCCTCCAGCGAGCCCGTCCACCTCTGCCTTCTCCTGCACGCGGCATCCCCCGACGAAGGCGATGCATGGGTGGCCGAACACCGGGAGGCCATGGCACGCACGAAGGGAGGCGTGGCCCTCGTCCCCCACGGACTTCAGACCGGGCACCGTCGCCCCGACGGGAAGGAGCCCTTCGGGTTTCGCGATGGCATTGCCCAGCCCCGGATCGTGGGGATCGGGGGCGAGGGCGCCCCGGGGGCCCTCCCCACCGGGGAGTTCATTCTCGGGTACCGCGATCACTACGGGCAGATCGCCGCCCGCCCCGCCCTCCCCGCCGACGAGGATCCTTCCCGCCTCCTCCCGGAGGGCACGAATCCCTTTCACCCCCGCGGGGCATGGCGAGACCTGGCCCGGAATGGCACCTACCTGGTCCATCGCCGGCTGGAACAGGACGTTCGGGGCTTCTGGGCGTTTGTCCGCGAAGAGGCCCGACGCATGCGGGCGGCCGGAGTGCCCGGATTCGACGACGAGGACGAGGGAAAGGGGGCCATCCGCCTCGCATCCGCCATGATGGGGCGATGGCCCGGAGGCGCCCCCCTCGCCCTCTCGCCCGGGTCCGACGACCCTGCCCTCGCCCGGGAAGACGGCTTCGGGTACGCCAGGGAGGACCCCCATGGACACCGATGTCCCTTCGCCGCCCACATTCGGAAGGTGAATCCCCGGGATCAGCTCCGGCCCACCCGACCTGCACAGAGCCTGAACCTGTCAAACGCGCATCGCATCCGACGACAGGGGAGCGTAATCGGGTCGGGGCGCGACGGGGAGCCCAGCGGGATCCACTTCGTCGCCCTCCAGGCCGACCTTGCGCGGCAGTTCGAGCTGATCCAGCAGCAGTGGATGAACAACCCGGCCTTCAACGGGACACGGGGGAGTGCCGATCCGGTGGCTTCGGGGCAGGGCGGGGGGGAGCACCGGTTCGACATCCCCCTCCCGAGAGGGAGCTGGCGCACGGACCCTCTCCCCTCCTTCGTGACCATGACGGGGGGCGGCTACTTCTTCCTTCCTTCGATGGCCGTGCTACGCCTTCTCGCGGCCCGTCAGCCACCCCCCCCCTGATCCACATTCACCGGCGTGTCCACGAGCTCGAGCCCCAGGGTGCGTCCCTTGGCAAGTGCCGGCACCCCCTCCACGAGCCAGACCGGGGGCGGCGCATCCTGCAGGTAGTAGTCGAAGAACTGCTGCATCCGGATCGTCCAGTCGCGCTGCGGATACCGGCCGCTCACCCCGTGCCCCTGGCCATTGTAGTTCACGAGCCAGACGGGCTTGCCCAGACGCCGAAGCGCCACGAAGAACTGGATCCCCTCCTCCCACGGAACGGCGCCGTCGCGGTCGTTGTGAAGCATGAGAAGGGGGGTCTCGACCTTGTACGCCGAGAAGAGGGGGGAATTCTCGATGTAGCGGTGCTGGGCGTCCCAGAGGGTCGCCCCAATCCGGGACTGCCCGGTTTCGTACTGCATCTGCCGCACCCGGCCGCTCTCCCACCGGATCCCCCCGTACGCACTCGTCATGTTCGTCACGGGCGCGCCGGCCTCGGCGGCGGCGAAGATGTTCGTTCGCGTCACCATGTAGGCGATCTGGTACCCCCCCCACGAGTGCCCCTGCACCCCGATCCTTGCGCGGTCCACGTAGCCCCGGTCGGCGATGGCGGTGATCCCGGGGAGGATGGCGTTCATGGCGCTCTCGCCCGGGTACCCCTCCTTGTACGGGATGTCGGGCACGAAGAGGAGGTAGCCCCGGCTCACGTAGAAGCTCCGGTTGATGGAGGTGCCGGCACCGGGAACGAAGTAGTTGTGAAGACCGTCGGAAGAGCGCTCGTAGAAGTAGACCATCATGGGCCATTCCTCGGAGGCATCGAAGTCCTCGGGCTTGTAGAGGATCCCCTGAAGGCGTTCCCCGTCGGCGGAGGTCCACTCCATGAGCTCGGCGGTTCCCCAGTTGATCTCGGCCTGCTGGGGGTTTGCGTCGCTCATCCGACGCCGGTCGCCGAAGTCCGTGTCCGACACCCAGAGATCCGGGAAGTCCTGGAAGGTCCGCTGGGTGAAGAGGTAGAGGTCGGCATCCTCGGCCTTTCGGGGCATGGAAAAGGCCCGGTCCTCCATGACCACCTGGCGCGGGGCCTCGTTCCGGTCGAAGCGGACCCGGTAGTATCCCGCAGCCTTCGTCCGATGGTTGAAGGCCGACAGCATGACCTCCTCGTCGAGGGGAACGGCCGGGTCCTCCCACCCGAGACGCACGATCCGGAGCCGGAGATCGTTCGCGCGCCCGTATCCCTGGGTCAGGTTCCGCGGGGCCTCTCGCCCGGTGGGATCCACGAGCCAGAGATCGTGGGCATCCTGCACCACGAGGTGCCGGTCGTCAGCCGTCCATCCCGCGGTGCCGGCCGATCCCTTGGGGCCGGGGCGGTCATCGAGCTCGTTGTGCACGGGAACCGGGATCCGCGCTGTGGCGTTCACCACGCTGCGGGTCTCCACATTCATGATCATCCATCCCAGGGCGATCCCGTCCCACCAGGTCACGTACCGGCCCGTGGGCGACATGGAGCCCGAGTTCCGGATCTCCTCGGCCAGGAGTTCCCGCCGGCCGGTGTTCACGTCCACCAGGTACAGGTCCACGAAGCGGGTATCCCAGGACACCCGCTGCCGGTAGGGAAGTTCGTCCTGCCCCAGGGCCACCTCGGCATCGCGCCGGTCGGCCACCGAAACCGAGAGAAGGGTCGGGTCCTCGAGCTGCACGATTCGCCCGTTCCCCAGATGGGCCACCGCTTCGTAGGTGCGCCTGCGTTCCTGGTTCAGCGCCTGGAGCTGGTGGGGCTGGAGGAAGTCGTCATGCCACGACCAGATGTCGACATTCACCGCCTCGAGCATGGGGTCCTTCTCTTCGGGTTCGGGCTCGGGGCGGGGGGCCGTGCCGAAGAAGAGGCGGTCCCCGGCGTGGGAGAAGTTGAGGCCCGAGTTGTCGCTCACGAGCCACCCTTCGGGGATCCCGGGCGAGCCGGTTCCTGCCACCCTTCGTGCCTCTCCACCTCCGGAGAGCGACGCCACGTACAGGGCGTGCTCGGGATCGTCGTCGGTCCAGCTCTCGGTGTTCGAGAGGAAGGCCACCTGCCCCTCTTCGCGGTCCAGGGTGAGGCGCACGTAGAGCCCTTCTCCCGAAAGGAGGGTGCGCACCCCGTCGGACCCGGCCTCCGCCAGATAGACCCCGTCATCCCTCCCGTTCCGGGCCGTCTGGGCAAAGATCACCCGGGTCCCGTCCTCGTTCACCTGAAAGGCGGTGACGCCGGGGAACACGCGCTCCTCCCCGGTCACGAGGTTCAGGTAATGAAGCGGATGCCCGGCAGGACGGTCCCGCGTGGGGCCCTCGTCGTCTTCCGACTCCTGGGGCTCCTCGGGTTCGCCTGCGGGTTCGGAAGGAGGCTCGGTCGGCGTCTCCCCCCGGCGCTCCCGCTCCGCCTCGCGCTGCACCACGACCCAGGTGGTGGATTCGGTGGGGAGGGTGAATCCCCGGAGCCGGGCCGTTCGGGTGATCTCGCCACTCGAGAGCTCCAGCACCCCGAGGGAGTCGAGGGGAGCCGGTGTGTTCCGGTTCTCCCGGGCCTCCTCGCGCGCCGCCTGCGTCGGATCGATCCGGAAGACGAGGAAGCGCGAGTCGCGCGTGAACCGCGCATCGCGGCCCCGCTCGATTTCCACGGTGCGCTCGGATCCCACGCTCCGGACCACCAGGGTGGCATCTCCGAAACCGGGAACGAGGCGGTACTGAACCCAGCTCCCATCGGGCGAAATCGACTCCTGCTGGATCCGGTTCCACCGGTCGTAGTCGTCGTGATCGAGGGCCCGCTTCTCCTGGGCCTCGAGCGCCAGACCAGGGGCCAGGAAGAGGAAGAGCACGAGCGACAGAAGGGAGTGCGAGGCCCGGGGGGCGCCTCGCCGGCGGGGGACATGGAGCCGCATGCTGCCTCCGGCAGTTCGATGCATCGGCGCGGGTGCATGGGCGGGCTGCCATGCCGGGGCACGCTGCGACGCAGGGGCGGGAACAGGTGGGGAGCGGGGGAGCGTACGGGGGAGGAGGGACTTCGTCAAGAAAGGGGAGGCGGCCACGCCTCTGCCTTGTCCTCGCGCCGTCCTGGCGGCACCTTCCCCTGGGGGCCAGCCTGCACCGACCGGAGCGAGGAATCATCAAGTGGAAATCGAACACGAGGAAACCGGATCGAAAGGCGCGTTCTTCCTCCGTGAGAACGGCCGGCGGCTGGCCGAACTCACGTACGTCTGGTCCGGAGAAACCCGCATCATCCTGGACCACACGGAGGTCTCGGACGAACTCCGCGGAGAAGGCGCCGGAAAGGCGCTGGTCGCCGCGGCCGTGGAATTCGCCCGGGAGCGATCCATTCGCATCCTCCCCCTCTGCCCCTTCGCGAAGGCCATGTTCGGCCGCGTTCCCGAGTTCCGGGACGTGCTGTAGAAGGCCTCGTTCAGGAAAGGAGCTCGCCATGCCCGAGGTGCCGAAGGTTCACCCGGTGGTGGCGGCCTGCATCGACCGGACCCTCGACCGCGTGGGCAAGCGGATCCTCCTCGGGACCCCCCTGGGGATCGGGAAGGCCAATCACCTCGTGAACGGCTTCTACCACCGGGCGGTGGAGGATCCCGAGCTAGATCTCACGATCTTCACGGCCCTCTCCCTGGGGGCGCCCCGCTGGTCCAGCGACCTGGAGCGCCGCTTCGTGCAGCCTCTCGCCGAGCGGCTCTTTCCGGGGTATCCGGAACTGGCGTACGTCGATCCATTCCGGAAGGGTGAGCTCCCGCCCAACATTCGCGTACGGGAGTTCTACTTTCGCCCCGGCGCCTACATGGGGAGCCCCCTGGCGCAGCAGGCCCACGTCGGCAGCAACTACACCCATGTGGTGCGGGATCTTCTGGACCAGGGGATCAACGTTCTGGCTCAGCTGGTGGGGAAGGAGGTCCGCGAGGGACACGTCCGGTACAGCCTGGGGTCCAATCCCGACCTGACGGTGGACCTCGTGCCCTCCCTCCGGAAACGCCGGGCACGAGGGGAGGAGGTGGCCCTCCTCGGAGAGGTGAATCCCGAGATGCCCTTCATGGTGGGCGATGCCGAGGTGGAGGAAGGGTACTTCGACGAAGTCATCGACGAGTCGGATCTCCACTTCCCCCTTTTCGGGGTCCCGAACCGCCCGGTGGAGATGCGGGACTACGCGGTTGCACTGCACGTGAGCACCCTCATTCGCGACGGGGGCACGCTCCAGATCGGGATCGGGTCCCTGGGAGACGCCATCACGCAGGTACTCCGCATGCGCCACGAGGAGAACCCTGCGTACCTCGAGGCCGTCGAGGCAGCGAGCATCCCCTCCCGGTACGCCGATCTCGTGGAGCGCGTCGGGGGGACCGGACCCTTCGAGGAAGGGCTCTATGCCGGTTCTGAAATGCTCGTGGACGGGTTCCTGAAGCTGCGAAGGTCTGGAGTTCTGAGCCGGAAGGTCTATGCAAGCGAGGCCCTGCAGCGCCTCCTGAACGAAGGGACGATCGAGGAAACGGTGTCGTGGGAGATGGTCGAGGCCCTGGTGGAGGCGGGGGCGCTCTCCCCTCAGCCCGATGCGGAGGATCTCGCCTTCCTGCAGAAGTTCAGGATCTTCCAGAAAGGGATTCGATGGGACGATCAGGCGCTGGTCCTCGACGAGGGGACCCGGGTGCCCGCTGACTTCGCCGTGGAGGAAACGCGCGAGGTCCTTCGGAAGCGGGGACTCGGGACACGGCTCGAGGGAGGGCACGTCGCCCACGCCTGCTTCTTCCTCGGGCCCCGCGCCTTCTACGAGGAGCTGCGCACCATGGATCCCGAGGAGCGGCGCCTGATCGGGATGACGGGGATCTCCTGGGTGAACCAGCTCTACGGCAGCGAGGCGCTCAAGCGGCTCCAGCGCCGGGAAGCGCGGTTCGTCAACACCGGGATGATCGTCACCCTCGGGGGTGCCGTGGCCTCGGACGGCATCGACGACGGTCGGGTGGTAAGCGGGGTCGGAGGGCAGTACAACTTCGTGGCCATGGCCCATGAGCTCGATGACGGCCGGTCCATCCTGATGATCCCGGCCACGTCGGACCGTGGCGGAGACCTCACCTCGAACCTCCGCGTGACGTATGCGCATACCACGATCCCGCGGCACCTGAAGGACCTCGTGGTGACGGAATACGGCATTGCCGATCTCCGCGGGAGGACCGATGGGGAGGTGGCCAGGGCGCTCCTCGCCATCGCCGACTCCCGCTTCCAGGACGCACTTCTGGAGGAGGCGAAGGAGGCGGGGATGATCGAGGATGGGTACGTCCTCCCGGACGCGTTCCGAGGCAACACCCCGGAGGCCCTCCACGCGCTCTTCGACCCCTTCCGGGCGAGGGGTTTCTTCGAGCGCTTTCCCTCCGGCACCGAGCTGACCGAGGAGGAACTGGTCCTGAAGAAGGCGCTCTCCGTGCTGGATGCTGCGCGAAGGCGGGAGGAGATTCCCCTCCCGGGTCTGAGGCAGCTTCGCGATGTGGCCCGGGTGCCCGAGGCCGCCCGCCCCTACCTCGAGCGCATGGACCTCCACGCACCGGGGAGCGCCTCGGAGCGGGCCATGCAGCGCCTCGTCGTCTTCGGGCTTTCCACCATCGGGGCCCTCTGACCGGAACGAGGCCGCCCAGCCCCCCCCGGGGCGGGCTCGCTCGCGGCCCTTGCCCGCGCTGTGGGTGGCGCAGAAGGCCACCTTCGGCCCCCGCCGGGTCAGGGCTCCCGGGCGTCGTCGGCGGCCCGCAGCTCCTCCGCGAGGGCCGCGAGGCGCTCCTGGATTTCCTCTTCGGGGAGCCAACGCCCCTGGACCATGACTCCGGCGCGACGCCGCACATGGGCAATGTCATCCAGGGGGTTCGCCTCCAGGAGAATCAGATCCGCGCGCTGTCCCACGGCCACCGTTCCAAACACTTCAGGGGTACCGAAGTAGATGGCCGGGTTGCGCGTCCCGGTGACGAGGACCTCGTACGGAGTGAGTCCCGATGCCACCATCATCTCCATTTCAGGATGGATGGAGAAGCCGGGGACGTTGAAGAACTGGGGTGCATCGGAGCCGAGGGCGAGCGGTGCCCCTCCGTCGTGAAGCGCCTTCGTGATCTCCCGTCGGAGTTCCACGAGGCGTGTGGCTGCCGGAGGCTGGAAGTCGGAGCGGGCCTGGAAGTCCCGCTTCGATCGCACCCACCCCTCCACCACGGCCCGGGGCATGTACTGCATTTCCGGGCTCCGGGCCATCTCTTCCCCGGGTACCTCCGAAGCGAGGTGCTCCACGAGGCTCAGGGTGGGCACGTTCCACACCCCGGCCTCGCGGGTCATGGTCACGGCCTCCGCAAGGCGATCCGGGTCGACCAGGTCAATGACACCACTTCCGAAGAACCCGAACCCGCGCCCCTCGAGGTCCGTACCGGGCGGGACCATGAACTCCACGTACCGGTCAAGGTGGTCGATGGAGGTCTGTCGTGCCTCGATGGCGCCCTCGAGCCCCACCACTTCGGGAATGTGCCCGGCAAAGGGCATCCCGAGTTCATGGGCCACTTCGGCCAGACGTTCGTAGGCCTCCCGGTTTCCGCTCGCCACCTTGATGAGGTCGTACCCCTAGGCCTGCTGATCCCGGGCCAGCGTCTCGGCGGCCTCGGGGGTGGGGGCGGAGTTGCCATTGAAGGACGGGCCAGCGGCGTGGATCGTGGGCCCGAGGAGCTCCCCGCTCGCGACTCGGTCCCGGAGCTCCAGGTGGAGTGCGGCGCCCGCCATCCCCCGCACCGTGGTCACGCCATTGGACACGTAGAGAAAGAGCACGTTCTCGGCGTACCGCACGTCCTGGCCCCCGGGAATGTGCCCGTGCATCTCCGCCAGGCCGGGCATGAGGTAGCGGCCTGTCCCCTCCACCACGGTAGCCCCGGAGGGAGGGGTCACCGACGCGGCCGGCCCCATCTCGGCGATCCGCCCGTCGCGCACGACGACGGTGTATCCGTCCAGAATGCGCTCCTCGTCCATGGGGACCACCCGGACGTCGACGAAGGCCACGGCATCGCGCACGGATTCGGAACCGTCCGGGGGTGCTCCATCGGCCGTTCCCTGCTCGCAGGCCGCCAGGGCGAGAAGGAGAGAGAAGGACAGGACGCGGGCCTGGGTCGTTCGGCCCGCCCTCCTGCAGCGAGGACGTCGCATGGATCCTCCTGGGTCTCGGTCATGGAACGAAGTCGGCAAGCGTAGCCCCTCGAGCGGTTCAGGGCAAACGAACCCAGGGTGCAGAGGGGCCATCCCGTTCCCGGGAGGGGGGTCCGCGAATTCACGCGATCCAGCTGCAAAGCGGCCGGCGACACCCCGACCTTCCTCCGACGTCCCGCCCTGCGCTGGCGCGTGAGGCGAATCCGTTGAATACTGGCGGCGACGCGCGGCGCTCGGGTCGGATCCGGGGAGGCAGAACCAGGGGAAGCCGGAACGCCGCAACCGGGACCAGGGGGTCCTTCCCGCCACGAGGGTGAACATGACGAAGATCCTGGACGCTACGGACACGAGAACCCGGCGACTTCAGCTCCTGCTCCTGGCTGGGTCCGCCTTCCTCGCTGCGATCGTTCCCACCCTGGCGATCCTCGGTGTCCTTCCCACGGTCGCGGCAGGCGCACTGGGGGCTGCCGCACTCGCCCTCTTCGTGGTTGCCGCCGGGATCCGGCAACGATGGGAGATCGAGTACAGGGGGCACCTCATCCGGTTCGAGAACAGCCCGGTCACGGCGGAGCGACTCTTCCTGGATGAGGGACTCGTGGCACGGGGCGGGGTGGGCGGAAAAATGGAGCTGCGGGCCCCCATACGGGTCGGGGAAGGGGCCGGAGAGACGATCGTGGCGCTGGCGGATGCCGGCCTTCGCACCTTCCGTCTCCGGATCTTCGTGGAAGGGGCACCCCACGACTCCCCCGGGGCTTCGCCCTCCCGTCCGGGGGCCCACCCGCACGCGGTGCTCCCACCCGCACGCGGTGCTGACGGAGCCCGCGCTTCACATCGAGGGGCCTGCTACCGCGGTGGAGTCGGTCATGCACGGGAGGCTGAAGCTCGCGAAGCATGTGGAGTGCCCCCCGAGAACCGGACCAAGTAGAATGAGAGTCCTACGTGGACAGAGAACGGAGGACCAAAATGAAGGGAAAGAAGCACACGCCGGAGCAGATCATCCGGAAGCTGAGGCAGGCTGAGGGGCGTTTGGCGGGAGGGGCCTCGGTCGGGGAGGTGTGTCGGGAGCTGGAGGTCAGCGAGGCGACGTACCACCGGTGGAATCGGAGGTACGGAGCGATGCAGGAGGACCAGTTGAAGAAGCTGAAGGGGCTGGAGAAGGAGAATGCCCGACTGAAGAAGATCGTGGCGGATCAGGCGGTAGACATCAGCATCCTGAAGGAGGTGGCTGAGGGAAACTTCTGAGCCCGGCCCGGAGACGACGCGCCGTGAAGCATGTGCGGAAGGTCGTGAAGGTCTCCGAGCGCCGGGCCTGCCGGGTCCTGGCCCAGCCGAGATCAACGCAGCGATACGAGAGCGTGAAGCCGGAGGGAGACGAGGCGCTGGTACTGGCGATGGACGTGCTTCGGAAGAAGCATAAGCGGTACGGCTATCGGGGAATCTGGGGCCGCCTGAAGAGAAGCGGCTGGCGGGTGAACCGGAAGCGGGTGCACAGAATCTGGAAGGCCGAGGGCTGGCAGGTCCCCAGGAAAAAGAGGAAGCGCCGAGGGACGGGATCGAGCGCGAATAGCTGTGCGGTGTTTCGAGCCGAGCGCCGGGGTCATGTGTGGACCTATGACTTCGTAATGGACCGAACGGAGCGGGGTGGCCAGCTCAAGTTCCTGCCCGTGTTGGACGAGTACACGCGCGAAGCCCATGCGGTGGAGGTCGGTCGGAGCTTCACGGGCCGGGATGTGGTGGCAGTGCTCAAGCGGCTTTTCCTGAAGCACGGGGAGCCCGAGTACATCCGCTCCGACAATGGCTCGGAGTTCGTGGCCAGAGTGGTCAAGAAGGGGCTGAGAGAAGCTGGCGTGAAGACCCTTTTCATCGCACCGGGAAGCCCATGGGAGAACGGCTTCAGCGAGTCCTTCAATAGCCGGTTCAGGGATGACTTCCTGGATCGTGAACTCTTCTCGGACGCGCGCGAGGCTTCGGTGCTGGCCGAGGAGTTCCGGGAGGACTACAATCTGGAGCGGCCCCACATGTCGCTCGGCTACCTTACTCCGGCGGAGTTCGCAGCTCGCTCGATGGCGCCGGATCTACTCCCCCGCCATGCGGGGGAGGCTCTTGACTCCCCGGAAGGAGGGGGGGCAGCAATCACACTCTCATAAGACCTGGTACCGAAAACGGGGGCACTCCAC
>JBJHCG010000046.1:0-28074 GCA_050485885.1 Gemmatimonadales bacterium
ATAAGAGACAGGCCCTGGGTGGCCGCCGGGGGGGGCGGTGCCGAGCGGGTGGCCGGTGCCGGGGTCGCGGCCGGCCGCGAGGCGGGCGCCTGGGACTGGGTGGCCCCGGGCTGGGAGGTCGCGGATCCGGCCCGGGCGGCAGGCCGGGCATTCCCGGCCCGGGTTGTCGGGGGCGCGTACCCCGAATCCGTCAGGCGACCCCGCTCCGAGACCAGGCTTCCCCCCGGTCCCACGACCACGTATCGCGGGCCCGTGGCCCATCCTCCGCCCCACGGATACCACCCCAGGCTCCGGCCGTACCCGAGGCGCGCCCCGTACCCGAAGTAGCCGTAGTTGTAGGCGAGCCAGGCGTCGTACCCGAAGCAGTGCCCCCGGTACCAGCTGCCACAGAAGAAGGAGGCCCGGGCGCCATGGGGAGAGTAAGCACGGTCCGGAACCCGCGCCGTCTCGACATGGATCTCCTCGGGGGTATGCCCGGCCGTGATCGCAAAGCGGTCGGGCCAGGTCACGGCCACCATCATGTCGATCACCTCCGGGGCCACCCCGGCATCGCGGTAGTGGCGAAGGGATCGGGCATTCAGGTCGAAGGGCTCACCCATCTCCACGACGAGGGCGGCGGTGGCCTCGTTGCCGGCCGCGCGTGCAGCCTCCACGAGCGCCGAGGCATCGAGCGACCGGGAAGCCGCCTCGCGGGAGGTCTGAATGGCGAGCCCGAGGCCGGCCCCGGGGGCCGCCTGCTCGTGGTGGGCCAGGGTGGCCCGGGAAGCGGGGTGGAACCGCTGCACCGTGAGCATCGGGGCGTCCCGCCCTCCGGAGGCCAGGGCCTGGATTTCGACCCACTCCATTCCGTTCGCCGCCATGGCGAAGATCCCGCGCGAGGCGCGTCGGGCGTCGGGGCCGCAGGTCAGGTCCGAGGCCAGGAAGGCACGGCGGCCGTCGGAGGACCAGAGGGCCTGGGTGCTCCCGTCGCATCCCCCTTCGGAGATGCTGCGGGCCTCTCCATCGGCCACGATGAGATCCGAGCTGACGGACTCCCCGCCGAGGAAGGTCTCGATCCGGACTCCGGCCTCGTCCGGTGTCACGCAGAGGAGGAGTTCGGAAGCTTCGGCCGGGTCTCCGTCCACGGGCTCCCAGCATCCCACCCAGGGGAGCCAGCGGGGGTCGTCCGGTGCGGTGGCGTCCCCCTGCTGGGCCGCCATGGGAAGGGCGCTCAGAAGGAGAACGCTCGCCGCGGCGGCGAGGAGGAAGGCGGCGCGCATGCCAGCGGAGGACCGGACGGACGCGGCCTGGCGCATCGCCATGGTGGTTGGCGTCGTGGTGTGCATGGTTCGGCTTCTCCCGTTCAGTAGCGCACCGAGAGCCCCGCCGTGAGGCGGAAGCCGCTCAGATCAAGGGTCGGATCACTCAGCTGGATGAAATCGCCCCCGATCCGGGTGGAGGCGAGCTGGTAGCGGGCCTCGACGGCGAGGGCCCAGTTTCGCGCGAGGTGGACTTCCGTGCCGGCCCCGGCGTAGGCCATTCCGGTCCAGCCGCTGTCCGAAAGGTCATCGGCCAGGATGAAATCCCCTTCAGAGGTGGTGAACCCGAAGTCCCCCCACTGGCGAACCTCCCAGGCCGTGATTCCGACGCCCCCTCCCACGAAGGGTGCCACACGGTTGGGGAGCCACGCAAGGTTTCCAACGGACTCGCCCCGGGGGAGGAGGAACCCTCGGGCTCCGAACTGAATGGCCGGCCCGGCCCGCACGCGCGTGGACTGGAAGATCGGAGTTCCGTCGAGTTCCTCGTAGATCCGGGACTCGTGGTCCACCCGGACCCCGATCCCGTCGAAGGCCACCGTCACGTCGAAGTGGTCGTTCACGATGGCCGCCAGCTCGGCTCCGAGGGAGTAGCCCCGGAAGTCCGAGCGCTCGGCGGTGTAGAGGTCGGTGGTGACGTCGAAGAACCCCCCGGAGGCCCGCATCCCCACCACCCCGGTGCGCAGGGTCATCGCGACCCCGGGCGAGCGGAAGAGAAAGTCGGGGTTGGTCGAGGGCGCGGCCCGGGGGGACGACCCCGGGGCCTGTGCTGCGGCCGGAGCCACGCCCACGAGGGGAACCACGAGGAAGAAGGCCGCCAGAACCCCGAGGGCGCCAGCGCCCCGGGAGGGAGAGGGACGTCCGAAGGGGGGAGACATGGGGAGGGACCTCCTGTCGGGTGTTCACGGTGTGGGGGCCACCCGGGGCCGAGGCCGGACCTGCGGGGGCGTGTCGAAACGTCCGATGGCGCAGGTTGTTCCGCCCCCACGAAAACACCCTTACCGTTGAGTACTACGAGAAGCTCTCGAGAAAGTTCCTCCCTTCCTTGCCCTCATGACCGAGCCCGGTTTCACCTCGCCCCCGCCCTCCCCCGCGCCCCACGACGATCCGCGCCGGCATGCCCTCAGGGCGTGGTTCCTGGGTCCCCGGGGGGAGAACGCCGACCTCCTCGAGCGCCTCCTGACCGAGGCCTTCCGGGACCACGTCTTCTGGCGCCGCAACCACCACCCGGAAGACGGGCTCACGATTCGCGAAATGGACCGCCGACAGGAGGGGTACGACGAGGCGGTGGCCACCCTCACCCAGGAGCTTCTGGGGCTTCTGGCCGAACTCAAGCAGGGGGTGCCCTTCTTTTCGGGTCGCTACAAGGGGCACATGGTCTTCGAGCAGACCATTGCCTCGCAGGTGGGCTACTTCGCCGCCATGCTCTACAACCCGAACAATGTGGCCATCGAGGCCTCCCCGGTCACGACCCGCCTCGAACTGGAGGTGGGACGCCAGCTCGCCGCCATGATGGGGTACGATCCAGCCGCATCCTGGGGGCACCTCACCTCGGGGGGGACGGTGGCGAACTTCGAGGCCCTCTGGGTGGCGCGAAACGTCATCTACTTTCCCGTGGCCGCCCGAGCCGCCGCCGATGCCCTGGGGCTCGAACTCGAGGTGGAGGGCCCCGGGGGTGGGATGGCCCCCCTTCGCCGCCTCTCCCTCCGCGAGCTCCTGAACATTCGCCCCTCGGCGGCGCTCGACCTCTGGGAGCGTCTCTGGGCCTCGGGCCCCCGCGAGGAGATCCTCCGCCATCTCAAGGCCCATTCCCTCCAGGCGCTCGGCTACCAGGACTACCTCGCCCAGCTCTCCCGCCGCTTTCCCGATGTGCTTCCCCCCTCGGTGGTCCTCGTGGCCGCCACCGCCCACTACTCCTGGGAGAAGATCGTCCGGGCGCTGGGGATCGGCTCGAACCAGCTCCTCTTCGTGCCGGTGGACCGCCACTTCCGGATGGATCCCGACGCCCTCTGGGAAACGATCCAGCACCTGACCCGCCGGAATGTCCCCATTCTCGGGTGTGTCTCGGTGTGCGGAACCACGGAGGAGAGCGCGGTGGACCGTCTGGACCAGGTGGTGGAGGT
Source organism: Gemmatimonadales bacterium (assembly GCA_050485885.1). Classification (GTDB taxonomy): domain Bacteria; phylum Gemmatimonadota; class Gemmatimonadetes; order Longimicrobiales; family Gaopeijiaceae; genus SKNW01. The sequence continues at coordinate 3,419 of JBJHCG010000046.1, forward strand.
CCGGAAGCGGGCCTGGCACGAGCTCGGGGTGGCTTTCCACCTCCACTCCGATGCCTGCTACGGGGGGTATGCCGCCTCGGTGATCCGCGCTCCCGGGGGCGGACTCCGAAGCGCCGAGGAGATCCGCGCCTCTACCGGGGCTCCCCCCGATCCCGACGGAAGCGCCTGGCCGTCGGAGGCCTGGGTCCGCTCCATGGCCGCCCTCGAGGCCACCGACTCGGTGACCATCGATCCCCACAAGCTCGGCTACATTCCCTACCCGGCCGGCGCCATCGTCTTCCGGGATCGGCGCGCCCGCGAACTCGTGGCGGTGGACCCGCCCTACCTCACCCCCACCCAGGGGCTTTCCTCGGCGGAGGACCTCTTCCTGGGGCGCTTCGTCTTCGAGGGGTCCAAGCCCGGCGCTGCCGCCGCCGCCGTCTGGCTTTCGCACAAGGTCCTTCCCCTGGATGCCCGGGGGTACGGTTATCTCATCGAGCGCACGGCTTCCGGGGCGCGTCGCCTCCAGGCTGCCCTGAGGGCGGCCTCCACCGCGCCCCCCACGGCTCCCTTCCGCCTCGTTCTTCTCCCCGAGCCCGATCTGAACATCGTGGGCTTCGTCGTGACCCATGCCGAGGCCCGGACCCTGGACGAGGTGAATGCCCTGAACGAGGGGGTCTACGCCCGAATGAGCCTTTCGGAGCCCGGCGCCTCGCCTCGCTACATCCTGACCCGGACGCGGTTTCAGACCCCCATGTACGACGGGGCCATCGAGCCCCTTCTCGAGGCCCTGGCCCTCCCGGAGGGGGCGGGTTCCGCGGCCCGGTGGCGCGCCGGTGGCGCGGCGGGGCTCGTGGTCCTCCGGGCCACGGTCATGGACCCCTTTCTCGCCGAGGAGGAGGGCCCGGGGGTGGACCATGTGGCGGGGTTCACCGCCACCGTCCTGAACGAGGCGCGGGCTGCGTGGGCGGAGGTCCGGCCCCCGGTCGGGTGAGCCCTTCGCGATCCGACGTACCGCCCACGGCGGGCCCACCCCCCTCCGGTGGGCCGGGCGGCCCCGCCCGTCAGGGCGTCGCCCTTACCACGCCCACCAGTCCGCGTGTTCCTCGGGGCCCCTGGGGCCGATCTGGCCCCGGGCCCGGCCCAGGAGTTCGGCGGGATCGTGGCGGACCCCGGCGAGCATGACCCAGCGCACATCGCGGGTCACCCGGATGTCGTCCAGGGGGTTTCCGCCCACCACGAAGAGGTCGGCCCACCTTCCCGGTTCCACCGAGCCGATCTCGTCGTCCATCCCCAGCGCCACGGCGCCATTGAGCGTCCCCGCCCGGAGTGCCGAGGCCGGCGGGAGCCCGGCCAGGACGAGGGCGTGGAGCTCCCGGTGGGCCCCGAAGCCCGGGAGGAACTCCCCGTCGGACGGGAGGTCGGTGCCCAGGGTGATGAGGTGCCCGCCCCCGGCCCGGTAGAAGGCCAGGGTGGAGCGCTTCATGGCCTGGTAGAGCTCCGACATGAGGGCGTTTCGGGGGCGCCCCCGGGCTTCCATGCGTTCGGTGACCCGGGCCTGGATGTACGGGGTGAAGAAGCCCCGCTCCTCGCCCCAGTCATCGAACCCCTCCTCCAGCTCGGTGAAGTAGACCGGGGCGGTGATCGTGGGGTTCAGGTAGACCCCCCGCTCCAGGTAGAGGGCCACGGTACGGTGGAAGTCCGCCGAAGCCGTGTCCACCTGGTTGAAGACGGGGTAGGCAGCCTGTTCCCGATCGAGCACGTATCCCCCGAGGATGTGCTCGATCCGGTGGACCCCCGCCTCGATGGCCTCCACGGCGTTCGTCGACCCCCGGGCGCCCGAATCCACGTGGCCCGTCACCGTGCCGCCCCGCTCCCGCACCCGCTCCACGAGCCACCGGATGTGGTCCGGCCCCGCCCCCTTTGCCTTGAAGTGGTGAACCCCCTCCTCCCACCAGAAATCCACCTCGGCGCGAATGGAGTCCCGGTCCATGGCGCCTCCCCGCCACCCGGGGCGGGAGCTGCCGAAGTAGGGGCCGGAGGGGAGGACCCGGGGCCCCACCCAGCTCCCCTCCTCGAGGCGGTCCCGGAGTCGGAGGATCTGCTCGGGCACGTACTCGCCAGCGGGGAAGGTGGTGGTCACCCCGTTCGCCAGGTAGACGATGGGGTTCCAGCGCGTCTCCTCGAAGCGCCCGTCCCCGGTGAGGTTCATGTTGTAGTGGGCGTGAAGATCCACGAGCCCCGGGAGGATCGTCTCCTCCTCGCCCAGGCGGATCCGCTCGGCGCCGGCGCCCCCTCCCGGCGCCCCTGTCCCATCCGTGCCCACGGCGGCGATCCTCCCCTCGGGAGACACGTGCACCCCCGGGTTCGGGATCCGCTCCCCGGTCGAGGGCAGGAAGAGCCATCCCCCCTCCACGATCTGCCACCCGGTCGGGTGTGCCCCGCCGGGATCCGTGGCGGCGTGGGCCGGCCCCGAATCTCCGCATCCCCCGAACAGGATGGCGAGAGGCGCGAGGAGGAGGGGAAAGGCGGGGCGGCGGAACAGGCGCATGGGCGGTCTCGGGAAGATGCAGGGAGCGGGTCCGGCCGCGGGGGCGCGAAGGCCGGCGTCAGCGGAAGTCGATGGAAACCCCGGCGCGGAAGATGAGGTCGTCGCGCCCCAGGGCCTCGGGGGGACGGGTGTCGCGGCGCCATTCGCCGGTGAAGGTGAGGCGCACCTGCTCGGTGACGGGGAAGGTGATCCCCAGGTCGTTCAGGACCCGGAGGTCCCCGAAGTCGTCGATGCGGGGCTGGAAGAAGAGAATGTTGAGGATCGTCGCGCCGGAGGCGAGGTCGTGGCGGTAGACGGCGAGATTCGCCATGCGCAGTGCCCGGGTATCGGGGGAGACCCCGGGGGCCACGGCATCGGCCTGGAGCTCCTCCCACTCGAGCATGGCACCGGTGCCGAGGGAGAGGGAGCGGCGTTCCCCCGAGGCCACCCGGGCCTGCGCCCCGGACCCCACGAGGAGGCGGCTCCGGAGCTTCAGGTTGTCGTTTCGCTGGAGCTGCACGAAGTGGAAGGTCTGGAACTGCTCGTTCGGAATCCAGGAGTAGCGAAGTTGCACAAACCGGTTGTTCAGGATCGAGGTCTCGTCGGCCCGGAGGTAGCTCCCCCCGAAAATGACCCGGGTCCAGTGCCGCTCCCGCTGGATCCCGGCGATTCCCGATGCGTCGGCCACGAAGAGCTCGGTGTTTCCGCGACGTCCGGTGGCCGAGAGGTTCAGGGTCAGGTGGGGACCGTCCACCTCGGCGAGCTGGAATCGCTCGGTGTTGAGAATCGTCTGCGCCTCGAGAGGGAGGGGGGCGAGGATCGGGAGGGCGGCGAAGCATGGGAGGGCGGCCAGGCCCGCCAGAAGGGCCGGACGCGCAAGAGGGGTGCGGAGGGGCATGGGTGGGGGAGCGGGGGGGTGGGGAAGGGTCGGGTGCGGGCGGGGGACCGCGGAGGCAGGGCGCGGGGTGGATGCCGGACCCTTCGCCCCCTGCACCATGCTACGATTTCGTCACGGAGGGGCCAACCCCCGGGGAGGCCCGCGGGGCCATGGCCGGAGGAGCCGTGGGCGCTCCGGCCGGGCGAGCCCCGGAGGGGGGCCGGAACCTCTCCCGGGGGGTCGTGTAGCCCCCCCTGCCTGTTCCGGGTCGCCTCCCCGGCGACTCCTCCCCTCATCGTACCAGTGGATGTCGTGGGGCGTGGTTCCCACGTCATGAATTCATCCCTGTCCAAGATGAGGTTTCCATGTTGACGAAGTATCATGCGCTGCGTCGCCCCGGGGGCGTCGCCCTCGCGGCTGTGGCCTCCGCCGTACTCCTGGCCGGTTGCAACGACAACGATGCCCTCGGGCCCCTTCCCGAGGCCGATCCCACCATCGCCGAACTCGTCGCCGGCGACCCCGCCTTCTCCACCCTCCTGGCGGCGCTCGAGGCCGCGGGGCTCGCCGAGGCCCTCGACGACGAGACGGCCACCTTTACCGTCTTCGCCCCCCCGAACGAGGCCTTCGGACCCGTGGACGTGGACGCCCTCCTCGCCGACGGCGAGGCGCTGGAGCGCGTCCTTCTCTACCACGTGGTGCCTTCGGGAGCCCTCCGGGCCAGTGACCTCTCCGACGGTCAGACCCTCACCACCCTGGCCGGGGTGGACCTCCAGGTCCGGGCAGGGCCGGACGGGGTCTTCGTGGACGGCTCCCAGGTCATTGCCGCCGATGCGGAAGCGGGGAACGGGATCATCCACGTGATCGACCGGACCCTCACCGGCAGCCAGGACCTGGCCGGTGTGGCCGGAATCCTGGCGGAGACCTCGGCCCTTTTCGAGACCGTGGTGGCGGCCGGCCTGGCCGAGGCCTTCGTGAATGCCGGCGCATGGACGGTCTTCGCGCCCGACAACCAGGCCTTCGAAGCGGCGGCCGAGGTGGCTGCGGGGCTTTCGGAGGAGGAACTCCAGGCCGTGCTCCAGTACCACGTTCTTCCCTCGGGCGTGGTGGATTCCAGCACCCTGGTGGGACTTCTCTCGGAGAACGAGGGTGAGATCGAGGTGGAGACCGCCCAGGGAGAGATGCTCACCATCACCCTGGTCGATCCGTCCACCATCTCCCTCAATCACGGGCAGGCCACCCTCGATCTGGCGAACCTGGACTTCTTCGCCTCGAACGGAATCCTCCACCTGATGGACGGGGTGCTCCTCCCGCCGAGTTTCGGCGCGGGCGGTTGATCTGACCTTCCCGGCGTGAAGGGGGCGCCGGTTCCTCGCCTGGGCAGGGGGAAGTCCCTCCCCTCAGGTGGGGGCCGGCGCCCTGGTGTGGTGTCGCCGAAGTGTCGCTGCGATTCGAGGCCCGATGCATCCCGCCCTGCGGCGTTGCTCCTCCTCGCCGTAGCCCTGCTACGCCTCGTCGTCCCGCCTTGCAGGATCGCGCGCCTCGGTCCTCTCGGTCGCTACCGAACTTCGGCGACACCACACTGGCGTTTGCGGGGTCCGGTGCCACGTCCCGCCCGGGGGAGGTGGTCGGTGGAGGCCCGCCATTGAAGGAGGGCGAAGACGGCGGAACCGGCAACGAGGAGGAGGTGGAAGGTCAGGGTGCGCCACCCCAGAACGAGCCACCCCACGGCCGTGGGAGGAAGGAGAGGACCGTAGACGAGGGCGAAGATCACCTCGGCCCCCCCGGAGCCACCCGGAGTTGGGACCAGGGTCATGGAAGTGAAGACCACCCACTGGAGGAGCCAGAAAAGGAGGGGGTCAACGGGGATCCCGAGCCCCCAGACCAGGGCCGTGAGGGCCGAGTACCGGGCCCCCCACTGCAGGGCCGTGAGCCCGAAGGAGAGCGCCGCAAGGGGGCGCGGAGCTCCGGCCATCAGGCTCCAGGTGGCGTGGAAATCCCGGAAACGGCGACGGCCCTCGACCCATCGGCGGAGCCGCCTTCCCCCGCCCCCGGCCCTCCGCCTGCGTGCCACCGCCCCGACCACGAGGCCGACCAGGACGAGCCCGAGGGCCGCGGCACCGAGCACCGGCCAGCCGGATTCGAAGAGAGAACCTCGCACCCAACCGGACCACGAAGCCGCAAGTTCGTTGAGGTGCGCAGGGCGCGCGGGTCCGAGAAACAGGAGAACGAGGGGAAGGGCCAGGAGGAAGAACACCGCGTCCTCCAGGCTCTTGAGAAGGGCGAGAGCGAAGCCCCGCTGCGCGGGAAGGCCGCTTTCGGCGAGGAGGGCCACCTTCACCGGAAGACCTCCCACCGCGGTGGGGGTGGCCGCCGACCCCAGCTCCGTCCCCACCACCACCCGGAGCGCCGATGCTCCCGAAAGGGTCGCTCCCACCACCGATGCCCAGAGGCGCAGCCGGAGAGAGTCGGCGAACCAGGGGAAGAAGGCCAGGACCACGGCCAGAACGAGGAAGCCCGGGGAGATCTCTCCCCGGAAGAGGTCGAGGTGGAAGGCGTGAGTTCCGAGAAGGCTCACGGCCACCCCCCCGGCGACCCCCAGAAGAAGGAGCCAGGGGAGGGTCCGCCGGAGGTTTCGGAGGATCACGGGGCTCCGGAAGGGAGAGGGCGGCCCCGGCGAAGGTCCGTCGCCCCCCTTCGGACGTGCTTCGTGCAGGGGGGATTTCCCATTCCGTAGAGGGCGAACAGCCGATGAAAGGTGGCTTCCCACCCCCCTCCGGCGAGGGCCGACGCCCGGGCTCCGCGCCCCCGTTCCCGGAGCGATGCGAGGGGGAGAGAGGCGAGGGCGGACAGGAGCCGGGAGAGGGCCCGGGCGTCGTCGGGGGGGACGAGCCACCCGGAAGCGTCTCCGATCCGCTCCGCCAGGGCCCCCGCCCGGACCCCCGCAATGGGGAGTCCGCACGCCTGGGCTTCGAGAACGGACAGACCGAAGGTCTCGTGGGGCCCGGCTGTCACGTACGCATCCGCCGAGGCGAGCAGTGTCGCCACAGCCGGCCGCGACGCCACCCAGGGGCGAAGGTGCAACCCGGGGGTGCGGAGCTGGCGTCGGAGGATCTCTCCTCGAAGGGGCCCGTCGCCCACGAGCAGCAGATGGAGCGAGGGGTGGGCCTTCCGAGCTTCGGAAAAGGCATCGAGGAGGAGGGGGACGCGTTTCTCTCCGTCGAGTCGGCCCAGGAAGACGAGGAGGCGAGCCTCCGGATCGCGGCCAACGAACGCCTCCCGAACCGCCGGGCTCCTTCGGCTGGGGTGGAAGAGTGCGAGATCGACGCCCAGGGGGAGGAGGTGAGGTCGCATGGCCCCCATGGCCTCGAGGGCGGCCACCCCCTGGGGCGTCGCGGCCAGGGAGAGGTCCACCCGCCGGAAGAATCGGCCCTGATGGGCGTGGGTGGCCCGACCCAGGCGACGGCTCCCGGTGTTCCCGAAAAGCCGACGCGCCCACGGCTCCACGTAGGCGCGGGCGAGGTCGGTGTGAAGGAACCCGCAGAGGATGCCCCCCGTTTCCCGGCGCCAGGCCCGGACGACCGGCCCGACAAGGTACTGGCTGCCCGCCTCCACCACGTCGGGCTGGAGTCGGCGCAGGAGGTCGGCGAGGGCACCACGGTTGAAGAGGAATCGGTAGGGAGCACACCCCGGGATCGGGGGCGCCGCAAGTTCGATCCGGAGGTGCACTCCCTCCCGTACGACCCGGTCCGCCGGTCCCGGAACGACGAGAACATGACGGGCATCTCCGCGCTTCTCGAGGGCGGCCGCCTTCGCCTCGGTCCAGGACCGGATGCCCCCCCCGGTCGGGGCCCATGCTTCCACCACGTCGAGAACGGTCCTCAACGGGACAGCCGCCCCCGGATCTCGTCGCGAAGCGTCTCGGCCCGGCCCCGGATGTACGGGTCGTGGGGCGCCGCGTCAGGGAGGGCGAGGAGGGCGTCCAGCTCCCGGAGGGCAGCCTCGTTCCGCCCCTGGTAGGCGTAGCTTCGAGAGAGCTCCCACCGGTGGATGAGGGCACAGGGAACGGCGGCCTTCGCGCGCTGCATGTGTCCTTCCGCATCGGCCCACGTGGCATCGGCAAGCTCGCCCTCTCCGAAGAGACGAAGGGCGATGAAGCGGAGGACGGGGTTGATCCGGAGCACCCCGGAGTGGAGGCGGCCCAGGGCATGGTGCGCCCCGGGATGGTCCGGGTCGAGGGCCAGCATGGCCTCGGCTTCGTCCCGGATGGCCCCGGCAAGCTGGACCTTCCCCCGGGCGCTCTCTTCGTCCACGAGGAGCCCCATGGCCGCCACCCTCCACCAGCGGGCCTCCAGATCGTCGGGATCGTCGGCGATGCGGGCCTCCGCCGCCTCACGGACGTGGGTGTAGAAGGCCACGCGTCGCGCCCGGTCCGGCTCGAGCCTGCCATCGGCCAGGAGCTGGGGGGCCGATCGGAGGGTCCCGGAGGGGAGTCCCTCTCCTCCGCCGGGGTCGCAGAGGGGGGCGGCCTGGAGGGGAGCGATGTGAAGGACGAAGGCGAGGACGAGAGGGAGGCTCATGCCCGAAGGGTAACGGGATCCTGGGATGGAGCGGTCACCGGGCGGTCACCGTTCGGCGATGGTCGGGACGGGAAAGAGGACAAATGCCGCGCGCCCCCGGGGCCGTGGGGCTCCGAGGGCGCGCGGGGAGTGCGGCGATCCAGTCGGGGTCAGCCGAGAATGGACTCCAGCTGTTCCACCAGCTCCTCCATCCGCTCCATGAGCTGGGGCGTCTCCGGCTCGATCCGGGTCATGGCTTCCACCAGCTCCTCGCGGTAGGCGGTGACGGCCGTGTCCACTTCCTCCCGCTCGAAGGCCCGGGCCTGGGCCTCCTGGAGACGGAGCTGCAGACCCTGTGCCTCGTTCAGCACCGTCTGGAAGGCCTCCATGTCTTCGGCCTGCTGGGCAGCGGCGGCCTCCTGCTGGAGCTGGCCGAACCGCGCCACCATGGCCTCGTACTCGGGCTCCACGATTCGGAGGGCCTCATCCACCAGTTCCTGGATCCGGGCCTGCTGGCCCTGGAGGGATTCACTCCCCTCGATGGCCTCGCCCTGGACCTCCTCCAGGCGCTCCTGGGTCTGATCCAGCTCATCGAGCATGGCCTGGACCTCGGGCGGGAACTCCTGCTGGGCCGCCGGGGGGCCCTGGGCAAGGAGGGGGGAGGAGAGGAGAAGGGTGGCGGCCGCAGCGAAGAGGGTGCTGCGAACCGGGGTGACCGGGCGCTTCATGGATCCTTCCTTGAACGAGAAACAGGTCCGTCGAGTCAAGGAAGGTACAGGAAGGGACGGGGAAAGGTCCAATCGGGGCCGAGAGGCGCCGGCGCCTTCAGAGTTTCGGTCGCTTCCCGGGTGCTGCCTCCTCCCCTTCCTCGGGCCCCTCCCCGTCCCCCGTGCCTACCCTTCCACCCGGGGCCCCTCGTCCGCATCGAGCCAGTCCAGGATCTCCTGGGCAGCGGCGTCGGCGTAGAACACCGGAATGGCACCTCCTGCCTCCACCTGCCGTGCCTCCTCCTCGTGGAAGACCCGGATCAGGGTGGGGCCCTCACGCTTGAGCTCGAGGAGGGGGGCATGGTCCTCTACGCGCCGGATCGTCGAAACGACCACCCGGGCCCGGGACGCCCCGGCGGCACGGAGCACGGCAGGGTCGGAGATGTCGCCCCGGATCACCTCCACGTCGGCTTCGGCCAGGCGGTCCACCAGGGCCGGGTCGTCGTCCACCACGACCACGGGATGCGGCCCCAGGATGAGCTCCTCCAGAAGGGTCATTCCGTTTCGCCCACACCCGAGGAGGAGGACATGCCCCTCCCGGGTCGCGCCCTTCTCGCCCGGGCGCACCCGCGAGGGGTGGACCTTCATGAGGGCGAGTGCCACGCGATGCGTGGCCAGAAAGGGGGTCAGGACCATGGTGACCACGGTCACGAGGGCGATCACGGTGAGAAGCTCGCCCGGAAGCTGCCCGGTGGAGACCCCGAGAAGGGCCACAACCAGGGAAAACTCGGAGGTCTGAGCCAGGAGGAGGCCCGCCCCCAGCGCCGGCCGGGCGGAGAACCCGGCCCGCTCGGCGAGCCAGGCCACGAGGGGCGGGGTGAGCACGAGGACGGCACCCGCGAAGAGCGCTCCCTGCACCCAGGCCATGGAGGTGGGAAAGGGGAGAAAGGCCCCCAGCGCCGTGAAGAAGAGGGCGTGGAAGAAGTCCGAGAGCGACGAGAGCTGGCCCCGGACCAGGAGGTTCACCGGGAAGGCCGAAAGGGAGACCCCGGCCAGGAAGGCCCCGGTCACGAGAGGAAGGTCCAGCGCCCAGCTCGCCCCCAGGAAGAGAAAGAGAAGAGCCACCACCACCAGGAGCATGCTCTCCTCGTCGAAGGCCATCCGCTGGACGAGGAAGGAGGCTCCCCACCGGATCATGACCCAGGCGCCCAGGGTGAGGGCCAGGGTTCCGCCCACCCCTGCAGCCACCGCCTCCCATCCATCGCCGATGCGGGTGACCACCGGGATCATCAGAATCACGAGGAGGTCCTGGAGTAGGAGGACCCCGGTCACGAGGCGGCCCAGGGGCTCGAAGAGCTGCTGGCGCTGCTGGAGGAGGCGAACCACGACCAGGGTGGAGGAGGCCGAGAGGGCAAGCCCCAGGTAGAGCGCCGGTTCCAGGTCGATGCCCAGAAGGAGACCCATCCCCACGCCGACGGCGCCCAGAACCAGGAACTGGAGCAGCCCCACCGAAATGGCGGCATTCCGCCATCGGCGCACCCGGGCGGGGTTGAGCTCGATCCCGGCCGTGAACACGAGAAGGGTAAGGCCGAGTACGAGGACGTCCTCGAGGTAGTCCGCATCCACCGGGACCAGGGCCGTGGCCACCACCCCGGCCAGGAGGAGGACCGGGAGGGCCGGGAGGCCGGTCCAGCGCGAGACCCCGTAGCCGAGAGCCGCCGCCGCCAGGAGGAGGGTCAGGACCGTCATGGGCGGAAGACCCCCCGGTCCCGGAGTTCGACCATGAGCCGTTCCACCCCGGCCGCGCGGGCGTTCACCGCCAGCGCCACCCCGAGATCCTCCAGCTCCTTCTCCATGATCAGGTCCCCGGCATGGATCACGGCCGGAACGCCGGCCTCCCGGGCCCGGAGGGCGAGGAGGCGGTTCACGTCCTCGATATGGAGGGCCGACACGAGGAGGGTGGCCCGATCGAGACCGGCCTCCTCCAGGAGGGACCGGTACTCGGCGCTCCCCAGGAGGGTGTCGGCAGGGAGGTCCTCGAGCTTGGCCGGGTCCGTGTCGATGGCCACCACGTGGGCCCCCCGTTCCGTCAGGGCCTTCACGAGGCGTCGTCCAAGGGCATTCATCCCCACCACGATGACATGGTCTCTCCGCCCCGCCTCGCTGTCTTCCTCCGGGGGATCGGTTTCCCGGTCCGCCGGGCGGAAGGGGCGAAGGAGGACGGTTTCACCCACCACGCCGAAGAGCTCCCGGTTGTAGAGGATCCCGTACGACGACACGGCAATGGTCACGAGCCCCACCACCGCAATGAGGGAGAGGATCTCCTCCCCGATCACCCCGGTGGAGAGACCCAGGGCGGCCAGAACGAAGGAGAACTCGCTGATCTGCGCCACCGTGACCGAGGTCAGGAAGGCCGTTTCCCGATCGTACCCCATCCGGGTGATGATGAGGAGGAAGATGAGGGGGTTCCCGATGAGAACGAAGAGGGAGAGGACCACCGCCGGGAGCCACTGGGCCGCCGCCGCCTCGAACTCCATCTGCACCCCGAGGCTCACGAAGAAGACGGCGATGAAGAAGTTCATGAGGGGATGCACCCGGCGGCGCAGATCCCCGTGGTAGGGGAGCTGGGCCAGGCTGATCCCGGCGAGGAAGGCCCCGATTTCCACCGAGATCTCCATGGCCTCGGCCCCCAGGACGAGGGCGAAGCACCAGGAGAGGGCCCAGAGGAAGAGGGCTTCGGGCCGGCGGGCGATCCACCCGAAGGCCCGGGGGAGAACCCAGCGGGTGGCGACCCAGGTCAGGAGGAGGAGGACCGCCATCCCGGCAAACGCGAGCCCCACCTCTCCGAGGAGCTCCACGGCGGAGGCATCCTCCCCCCGTCCGAGTCCGCTCAGGAGGGTGAGGGCCACCACCACGACCAGGTCCTGGACCAGGAAGATCCCCACCGCGATCCGCCCGTAGACCGAGTCCAGTTCCTTCTTCTGGTCGAGGAGCTTCACCACCACCACGGTGGAGGAGAAGGTGAGGGCGGTGGCAATGAAGATGGACTCCACCACGTCGAACCCGAGGAGGAGGCAGAGGCCGAAGCCTCCTCCTGCGGTGAAGACGACCTGCCCGAGCCCGGCCACCACGGCCACCTTCCCCACATCTCGGATCTTCTCGAGGGAGAGTTCCAGCCCCACGAGAAAGAGGAGAAGGGCGATCCCCACCTCCGAGATGAGGTCCACCCCGTCACTCACCTCCACGAGGCCGAGGGCCGGGCCCAGGAGGAGCCCGGCCAGGATGTACGCCACGATGGAAGGAACCCTCGCGGGCCGGGCTGCCAGCACGCAGACGGCCGCCGCCACCAGCATGAGCCCCAGGTCCTGGAGAAGGGGGAATTCCACCATGGCTTGGGGGTCAGCCTCCCAGGAGGAGCTGGTGTTCCAGGGTCAGGATGCGGGTGTTGATGGGAGCCCCTTCACTCAGATGGCGGCGTTCGCGTGAAAGCTGGATCCGGGTCTGGACCTCGTGACCCCGGTGGAAGAAGGTGAGACCCACCCCGGTGTCGAGGTCGGGGTGAGGGTCCCGGCCCCGATCCCAGGTGGCCTCGGAGTGGCGGAAGGCCGCCTCCATGTCGAATCCGGGAACGAGGGGCGGGAGGACCCACCCCGTGGAGACGAAGAACCCGTGACCCCCCTCCTCGTTTCCTCCCAGGTCGATCTCCTGGCGGAAGGTGGCCGCGGCGAGGCTCGCGCCACGCCACCGGGCGTGCACGTCGCCCGTCCAGCTCGTCCAGTCCACGGTCCGGTCGGCGGCGAAGCCCGGGCGGGGGCGAAGGGCCGAGTGGCGGTGATGCATGGCCCCGGCCCCCAGGGTCAGCACGGGGGACGGGGTGCGGGCCAGGTCGGTCTCTCCGCGCGACGCGGGGCCTCCCACCGAAAGGAGCAGTCGGCCCCCCAGGAGGGGGGAGCGGCCCGGGTCCGACCGGTTCGGCCCCTGGCCGTTGAAGATCCCTCCGAAGAGCTGGAGGTGCCCGTCGCGGGCCCGGAGAAATCCCATGGCCCCCACGTCGCGACCCCCCGAAAGCTCGAAGCGGCGTGCCGCCACGGCCCGCTCCCCGAAGTGGGCGAGCCCCATGTTCCGCTCCCGCTGAAGGTCGAAGGGAACGGTCTGCTGCCCCATGCGAATCCCGGCGGCGACGCCCCCCGACTCCCCGCTCCGGACTTCCACCCAGGCATCCCTGAGCTCGGGCGAACGCGCCAGGTCGGGGAGGAGCCGGTAGCGCACCCGGCCTTCGAGGAGGGAGCCGGTGATGTCGAGGCGCGCCCGCCGGAGAAAGAAGCCCTGCCGGTCTTCCAGCTCCCGCTCCCCCCGGTACTGCCACGCGGGCTGGAGAAAGACACCCAGACGCATCTCCTCGCCGGGCGAGACCACGGGGCGGAGCTGGGCCTCCAGCGGGAGGCACGGAACGAGGGAGGCAACGAGGAGGGCGAGAAGGGCGAGACGGACGATCCGCGACATGACGCAACCCTGGGGGCCGGAGGAGAAACCGGGGGAAGGCGGTAAAGATCCGGTAACGGGTAGCGGATTTCGCCGCCTTCGACCACCCTGCACAGATCCTTCCGTTGGGGTGCGATCCTCCTCCCGCCGGGCATCTCCCCGGGTTGGGTCAGAAGAGGGGGAGGAGGGTCCAGTACGTGGCCCCGGCCACCAGGGGCACGAGGAGGTTGTCGTCGAAGGGTCCGGAGAAGGCTTCGGCCAGGGCGGTGAGGGCCGCCACCAGGAGGGCCGTGCTCCCCGCTGCGACGAGGCCGGGGGCACCCGTGCCCGGAACCCACGCCAGGGGGAGGACCACGGCGAAGGTCACCCCCGCGAACACCCCGGTGCCGAGGCGGGTGCCTCCTCCAAAGGACCGCCTGCCGTGCTTCCGGCCCACCCAGCTCGCCGCCGGGTCGGCCAGGGCCAGCACGAGAATGGCGATCACCGCGACCCCCCGCGGAAAGGCCAGGAGGGCCAGGAGCACCCCGAGCATGTACCAGGTGGAGGAGGCCACACCCTCGGCTTCCCGGGGGGAGGCGAGGGGGCGGAGGACCCGGAAGAAGAGGCGGTTGAGGGCGGGCCACGCGAAGCGGAGGAGGTCGAGGGCGAAGCATCCCGCCGTGACGAGGGCCGCCGCCGCCACGGCCACGAGCCATGGGGGGTCGAGCACGACGAGGATGCCCACAACGAGGAGCCCGTTCGCGGCATGGAAGAGCCGGCGCCAGGGCTGGCCGCCCCTCGTGCGCTCCACGAGGGGGGCGAGGGCGGGATCAGGGGCGGAAGCGGGGGCCATGCCCCGGAAGATGGGGCCGAAGGCCGGTTGGGGCACCCCCGTTTCCGCTCTGGCGCCCCTTTGTCACACTTCGGTGACCGGAGCGTCACGGGGCCGACCCATCTCCCGTCGAGACTTGGACCATGCCGAACGTGACCCTCCACCTCCTCCTGGCCGACCGGGTGCTGGACGGGTGGACCGCTCGCCCCTCGGTGGCCCCCTTTCCGGTGGAGGACCCGGTGCTCCGGGCCACCTTCCGGCAGGGCGCCTTCGGCCCCGACCTCGGGTACTTTCCCGGTGGCGTGCGGATCTGGTCCGATCTTGCCCACTGCGTGGGGAGCGGCACCCTCACCCGTGCCCTCCTCGACCGGGCCCGGACCCCCCTCGAGCGGGCCTGGGCCTGGGGGTGGGTGACCCATGTCGTGGCCGACCGGAGGATCCATCCCCTGGTGGGGCAGGGGGTGGCCGAGTTCCGGCGGGAGGATCCGGGGTTCGTGAGTGCCGATGCCGATCCGGTGGCCCATGTCCGGGTGGAAACGGGGATCGATGCCTGGATCTCGCGGCTCCACCCCTCACTCCGGCGGCGTCGGTTCGAACCCTGTTTCGACGACCCTTCCATTCGCTTCGTCGAGGGGGCGTTCGAGGCCGTGTACCGGTTTCCGGTCGCACCCCGTTCCCTCCTCTCTTCCCATCGGGCCGCGGCGCGCATGGGGTCCCATGCCCTTCGGGCCGTGGGGTACCTGGCCTCCACGCCGGAGCGCCCCCGCAATGCCCTGGAGGAGTCGGGAGTCGTTCTCGCCGGCTTCGCCACGCGGGCCCTCGGGCGCGGGGAAATGGCGGTGGCTTTCCTGAACCCCCTCTCCCCCCCTGCCTGGCTCCGGATCGCGGTGGCCGAGGCCGTGGCCTCCTTCCCCACCTGGGTGGAAGAGGTGCGTCAGGACCCGGACGGGGCCCTCCCCGACGTGAACCTTGATACGGGCCTCCCCGACGGCACCGACCCCACGCACGGGGTCACGGAGCGCACCCTGGGGCTTCTCGAGGCGCTTCGCGGGCAGGCCCGCACGCCCCCCGCAGCTTCGCCCACCTCGGCGCCCCCCTCCGCGGCGCTCCAGCGAGGATGAGGAGGCCTCCCCTGCGCATCGCCCTCTTCACCGACACCTATCCCCCCCAGGTCAACGGCGTCTCCCGCACCCTGGCCCGCCTGGTGGATCATCTCCTCGGCGCAGGACACGAGGTGGCCCTCGTCACCCCGCGGGGAGAGGGGGCCGGAGTGCGTCAGGTCGACCCGGGCCGGGCCCCCGCCCTCCACCTGGCCCTCCCCGGGGTCCCCGTCCCGGTGTACCCCGAGCTCCTCCTCCCCCGGTGGCCCACCCGGAGGGAGCGGGCGGCACTCGAGGCCTTCGACCCGCAGGTGGTGCACTGCGCCACCGAGTCCGTGCTCGGGTGGTGGGGCCGACGGTGGGCCCGGCGCACCCGGCGGCCCCTCGTGACCTCCTTCCACACGAACTTCCCCACCTATGCCGCAGGGTACGGACTGGGCTTCACCGAGGGGATGGCCTGGGGGCTCCTCCGACGCTTCCACGCCCCGGCCTTTCGCACCCTCGCTCCCAGTCGCGACACGGTGGACGAGCTGGCCCGGCGGCGCTTCCACCCCCGGCTTCAGATCTGGTCCAGGGGGGTGGAGGCGGACCACTTCCACCCCGACCGCCGCACCATGGAACTCCGGGAGGCCCTGGCCCCCGGGGCCGAGGTGATCCTTCTCTATGTGGGGCGCCTCGCCCCGGAGAAGCGCCTCCCCCTTCTTCTCGAGGCCTTCCCCTCGGTCCGGGCCCGGGCCTCCGTTCCGGTGGGGCTCGTGCTCGTGGGGGGCGGCCCGCTGGAGGCCCAGCTCCGGGCCGATCCGCCTCCGGGGGTGCACCTGGCGGGGTACCGCACCGGTCTCGACCTGGCCCGGGCGTATGCCTCGGCCGACATCTTCGCCTTCCCTTCCGACACCGAAACCTTCGGCAATGTCGTGCTCGAGGCCATGGCCTCGGGGCTCCCCGTGGTGGGGGTGAACCGGGGCGGCGTGCGGGACTCCATCTTCCCCGGGCAGACCGGCCTCCTCACCCCGCCGGGGGAACCCGGTCCCTTTGCCGATGCCCTCCTCGAGCTTGTCGAGTCTCCCTTTCTCCGGGCCACCATGGGGACCCGGGGGCGCCTCGAGGCCGAAGGACGAAGCTGGCCCCGCATTCTCGACGGGGTCGTGACCACCTACGAAGAGGCCCTGGCATGACCCGACTCCTCCTCCGAGCCGGGGCCGCCGACGCCCGGCTCCTCCTGGCCCTGGCGGCACGGCGGCGCCCGGGGCTCACCCGCTTCTTCCGCATCTACACCCACTTCGGCGATGCCCCGGTTCCGGTGGGCTTCGCCCTCCTCCTCCTGCTCGGGGGGGTGCCCGGGCTCCAGGAGGCCGGGGCACATGCGGCGTGGAGCCTGTCCCTGGCCTTTCTCCTTTCCCAGCTCCTCAAGCGGACGATCTCCCGCCCCCGCCCCGTCCTTCCGGTGGGGCTCGGCTCGCTCATCAAGGCACCGGACCACTTCTCCTTCCCCTCCGGGCACGCCACCGCCTCCCTCGCCGTGGCCCTCCCGGTGGCGCTGGCCATGCCCCCCGGCCTCTTCCTCGTCGTCCTCGCCCCCGCCCTCCTCGTGGGGCTCTCCCGCTGCTACCTGGGGGTGCACTTTCCCGGCGATGTGGTGGCGGGGTGGGGGATCGCGCTCTTCGCGGTGGTGCTCACCGGGCTCTGAGCCCCTTCCGGGGTTCGGGAGGGGCGGTCCTCTACTACCGAGCGCGCCCGCGGGCGGGCCTACACGGGCCGTCCTCCACCTCGATCCTCGGGCGTCGTCTCCAGGAGCCGCTCTCAGGACCGCTTGGCCGGCTTCCTCCCCCCTTTCGCTGGTGAGGGGTCGGCGGTGTTGGCCCGGAACCAGGCACTCACCTCCTGGATCTCCTGGGCTTCGAGAAGGGGCGTCACATCGGGGGCATCCCGGAGGACCCGCGCGGTCCGGGTGAGAAGGCGCATGTGATCGAACCGCTTCTCCGAGGGTCCGAGGAGGATGAAGATGGCCCGGGCCGGTGTTTCGACGTTGGGGAAGCGGACCCCACGGCCCGAGACCCCCAGAAACATGAGGGGCCGCTCCAGCCCCGGGACCATGGCGTGGGGGAGGGCCACCCCTGGCCGGATTTCCGAGGAGAACTCCTCCTCGCTCGCCGCCAGGCGTTCCAGGATTCCGGCCAGTTCGGCCCCGGGTTCGAAATGGCTCGAGAGGATGTTCCGGAGGACTTCCCGGTAGGTGGCCCCATCGGCCGAGAGCACGATCCGTGAGGGTTCGAGCGTGGAGGGAAGGGCCACCGAGGCCTCCCCCTGGGTGGACTCCCCCTCTCCGTTCCCGGCCGCATCCCCCTCGGCCGGGTAGACCATGAGGAAGGACTCGGGCACGAGGGAGGAAAGCTGTCCGGGGAGCTTTTCGAGCTCCCGGGTCCACCCGAGTGTTCCCCTGCGGGCGCTCAGGACGACCACCAGGTCCTGCGGCTCGAGGCGCGTGCGGAGTTCCCAGAGAAGGGGCCCCCACCCCTCCACCCCCGAGACCTGGGTCGGGTGTTCGGGCTTGAGGGTGACAAGGGTCTCGCGGTACTGGGCCATGTCCTCCCCCACGACCACGGCCTCCAGCTTCGCATCGACCTCCGAGGCAAGGCGCTTCACGAGGGAGGCGGCCGCCGTGAAGCCGGGGTGCCGGTCGCTGGCCGGGGGCACCACGAGAACGATCCGCCCGGTGGTGTTCAGCGGATGCCCCATCTTCGCCACCATGACCGTCTGCCGGGTCTGCTCCAGGAGCTGGTCCAGGACGGTGCCGAAAACCGCGCTCCGGGAACCACTCGTCCGGCCATCCCACCCCACGATCAGGATGGAGGTACGGGTCTCGGCCAGCGCCCGGGTCACCCCGGTGGCAATGTTCTGGTCCACCCGGGTGAGGGGGGAAACGGGAACGTCGGCGCTGGCCGCGTAGAGGACGGCGTGGGAGAGCATCTTCTCGGCCTCGGCCACCTGGGCCTCCGACCCCTGCTCGGTTCCCCGCACCACCATGAGGGGGTAGAGCGGCTCTTCCGAATCCTTCCCCCGAAGGAGGAAGGCAATGTCCATGAGGGCGTCGGCCGTGGCCGGGTTCGAAATGGGGATGAGAATCCTCCGGGGCGCCTCGGAGGGGTCGTACGGCTTCCGCTCCTCCTGAAGGGCCACCTCCCGACCGAAGCGTTCCACGAGGGAGGGGCCGATGAAGACGGTGACCACGATCATGATGATCACGGCATTCACCACCGACTCCCCGAAGAGCCCGATCTCGAGCCCCACGAAGGTCACGGCCAGGGTGGCGGCGGCCTGGGGGGAGGAGAGGCCGAACATGGTGAGCCCCTCCTCGCGGTTGTACCTGAAGAGAAGCATTGCCCCCCACGCCCCTGCGAACTTCCCCAGGTGAACGAGGGCCACAAGGGCCCCGGCAATCATCCAGACCTCCGTGCTCTGCACCAGGACCCGCGGGTCCACGAGCATCCCCACACTCAGGAGGAAGAAGGGAATGAAGAGCGCATTCCCCACGAAGCGCACCCGGGTCATGAGGGGCGAATTGAGGGGGATGAGGCGGTTCAGGGTGAGCCCTGCGAGGAAGGCCCCGATGATGGGCTCCGCCCCGGCGAGCTTCGCCGCCCACGCCACGGCGAAGAGGATCACCATGAGGAAGATGAACTCGGCCGGGGCCTGGCTCGGGACATTCCGGAAGAACCACTTCCCCACCCGGGGCACGGCCACCATGACGATGACGGCGTAGAGGGCCAGAATCCCGAAGAGCCGGACCCAGAAGAGGGCGTCGAGCTCCCCCGTCAGGGAGCCCGCCACCACGGCCAGCACCGTGAGGGCCAGGGTATCGGTGACGAGGGTCCCCCCGATGACGGTGATCACCGCCGGGTTCTTCACGATTCCGAGGCGACTGGCCACCGGGTAGGCCAGAAGGGTGTGCGACCCGATGATCGCCCCGATGAGGATCGCCGCCGGGTAGGAGAACCCGAGGAAGGGCATGACCCCCACCGCGAGCGCCATGGGGATTCCGAAGGAGAGAATCCCGAAGACGATGCTCCGCTGCCGGTACTCGTTGAAGCGGTTGAGGTCGAGCTCGAGCCCGGCGAGGAAGACCAGGTAGAGGAGCCCCACCTGCCCCAGGAGCTCGAAGGTGAAGTCCCGGGCCAGGAGGTTCAGGACGTTGGGGCCCACCACGGCCCCGAAGAAGATGAGCCCGATGAGCCCGGGAATCCTGAGTCGCTCGAAGATCACCGGCGCCAGGAGGAAGATCCCCATGGCCAGGGCGAAGATGAGGACCGGATCCGTGATGGGGAGGGAGGTGGGCATCGCGGGGGAGTGGCTCCGGCGGGAACAGGACCGGGGGAGGGGGGGTGGGAGGGGAGATGTGGGTCTCCCCTGCCGCACCGGGAGCGGCGAATCTACGGCTACCTGCCCTCCCTCTCAACGTTCCGGCCTTCCACGCTATATTCCCGGGCTCCTCGCTTCCTCCTCCTCCCCGCACCCCCGCCATGACCCCCAACGCACCGGCTGCGGCGCCTCCGACCCTGGTCCGGGTGGAGCGTCGCCTCTCCGGAACCTCCCTCGATCCGGCCACCTTCCTGGCCCGCTTCAAGGGGGCGCCCCGGGGGTTCTGGGGGCGGGGAGAGCGCTGGGTGGCGTGGGCGGAAGCACTGGACGAGGTCCGGGTGGAGGGGTCGGAAGGCACGGGCCGGTTTGCCCGGGTGCGGGAGGCCGCTGCCCGCTGGTCGGCCGGGTCCGGCTCCGGGCCCCGCCTTTTCGGAGGCTTCTCCTTTCTCGACGCCCCCGCCCCGAACGGGAGCTGGGAGGGCTTTCCCGCCGCCCGCTTCGTCCTCCCCCGACTCTGCCTGGAGGCGGACCCCGCAGGCGTGCGGCTCGTGGTGCAGGGGGTGTCCGGAGATGCCACCCTGGAGGCCCGCGCCGATGCCCTGGCGGCGGAGTTCGCGGCGGGGTGGAAGGAGGGGGACGCCCCGCTCGAACCCGTCCTCGAGCCCGTCCTCGAGCCCGGCCTCGTTCCAGGCGAGGTGGCCGAAGAGCGCGGCGAGGAGGGGTGGACGGGGGCGGTGGAGAGGGTGCTCTCGGCGGTGGCGCGGGGCGAGGTGGAGAAGGCGGTGCTGGCCCGGACGCGCGATGTGCGGTTTCCCGCCCCCGCCTCCGTGCCCCGCCTTCTGCGCTTTCTCCGGCATGAGAATCGGCGGGCCCATGTGTTTGTTTTCGAGCCCGACCCCGGGCGGGTCCTCTTTGGGGCCGCACCCGAGGTCCTGGCCGAGCTCCGGGAGGGACGCTTCCACGCCACCGCCGTGGCCGGGTCGGCCCCCCGGGGGCGCACGACCCACGAGGACCAGCTCTTCGAAGGGGGGCTCCTGGCCTCGGGGAAGGACCGGGCCGAGCACCGGATGACGGTAGAGGCCATGGTGGAGGTCCTCTCCCCGCGCATGGCGACCCTGGAGGTGCCGGGGGGCCCCCGGGTGCTCAAGCTGGCCCGGATCCAGCACCTGGAGTCCCCCCTCGACGGGGAGGCGCGGCCGGGGCAGGAGATCGTGGCGCTCGTGGAGGCTCTCCACCCCACTCCGGCGGTAGGGGGGCGGCCCGGAAGCGCGGCCCTCGCCCTGATCCGCGAGGCCGAACCCTTCGAGCGCGGATGGTACGCCGGCCCCGTGGGATGGCTCGATGGCGCCGGAAACGGAGACTTCGTGCCGGCGCTCCGGGCCGGGGTGGGAGGGGGCGAGCGGTGGCGCCTCTATGCCGGTGCGGGGATCGTGGAGGGATCGGACCCCCACTCCGAATGGGAGGAGACCGCCCTCAAGTTCGAGCCGGCGCACCGGGCCCTGAGGGCGGCGGTGGTGGAGGGGGAGTAATCGGGCCAAGAGCATGTCCGAGGTAAGGGGTGGGCCTGTTCCTCGCACGCCCCCAGCGCTGGTTACGGTCGCGGCGGAGGCCTCCGCCCCTCTGCATCTCCCTCCATCTCCCAGCGCACCTCCCGCCCCTCCGGATCGAGGGTGAGGCGGAGGTTCGCATCGGCGCCCGGGAGAAGCGAGGTGGTGTGGAGATGCCACCCCGTCAGATCGATCTCGAAGCGGGCTTCGGTCTCGGCCAGGTCACCCACATCGGCCACCCGTCCGCCCAGCTCGGCCAGGGGATGGTCGAAGTTCACGAGGAGGTCGCCCGTGAGGGGCGCGACGCCGGGGGCGTGGAGGGTGGCGCCGCGCAGGAGGAGGTCGCCGAAGCGACGGCCATTCTCGGGGAGTTCGTGGTAGAGGCGGGGGTCGGCCCCGGACCAGGTGTCGTGGGCAATGGCATCGAGACTCGTGCCCAGCGCCACGAGGTTCAGCTCCCGGAGAAACTGCTTCTGCGGATCGCCCTCCCACCCCCCCGATTCGATGAGGATCGTGCTCACTCCCCAGGCCGTCATGAGGTCGCCGAAGGCCCGGGGATTGAAGGTGTCGCTCCAGCGCGCCATGTACCCCCCGACGCGGGGCTCGAGGGCCGTGCGGATGACGGCCGAGAGCGCAATGGCCCGACCCCGGACCTCGTTCACCTCGCGGGTGGCGTCGAAGGGTGGGGCGAGAAGTGCAATGGCGGTGCCCCGGTCGGTCCGGCCCACCCGGGTCCCCACCGCCTGGTCATGGAGGTTGAAGCCGAAGGTGGGGCGGAAGCGTTCCTGCAGCGCCTTGAGGGCCTGCCCCTCGGGGGTCGAAAGGGCCCGGGCATCGCGGTTCAGGTCGACTCCCTGGGCGTTCCGGCGCTGGAAGCGGGCGGCTCCATCGGGGTTCATGACGGGGAAGAGGACCACGGTGAGCTCCTCTGCCAGGGTGCGGGTCCAGGAGGCGAGGTCGGGGGTCTCGCCGGCCGGGCCTCCGGCGCCGGTTTCCAGGTCGGTTGTGGCCTCCGTTGGAGCTGCGGCCGCCGTCGGCTCTGCGGCCTCTGTTGACGCTGCGGCCTCCCCGGCCATGGCGTCGCCCCGGGCCAGGAGGTGCACGAGGTCGGCGAGTGCCATGGATGCCGTGCTCTCGTCGCCATGCATCTGCGACCAGAGGAGCACCGTGGTGGGCCCCCCGCCGAAGGTGAGGATGCGAAGGGGGCGGTCCTCGGCGCTCCGACCGACTTCCTCCACCTCCCACGCCGGGCTCGCCTCCACCAGGGGGAGGACGGCGTCCCACCAGGCCTCGGGCGGGAAGGTGCGATCTTCGAGGCCGGGGACCCGGATCTCGGGGCTCCACCCCTCGAGGGCCAGCGCGATGGCGGGGGGGGAGGGGACCGGGGTGGCCTCGGTGGGAGCGTCGGATGGGGTTCCGGTCGGGGTTGCCTGGGGTGCGTGGTCCTCCGGGGTGGGGGCGCAAGCGGCGAGGAAGAGGGACGCCAGGAGGAGGAGGGAGGGGAGGCGGGGCATGGAGCGGGAGGGGTTGAAGTGGTGCGGGGGGACGGTGGGGGGTCGCGGGCGGCGCGAGTACGAGTGCGGGTGCGGGCGGCGCGGGCGACTGGGCGGGTGTGACCGGGCGGGTTGAGGCTGGGCGGTGGTGCGGGTGGCCGTCGGGAACGTGTGAGAGGGAAGAATGGGGTGAGTGGGAGGTGGGGCGCCAGTGCCTAAGGGGCATAGGCACGTGGGCGGGGTGTGGGAGACTGTAGGGGGGCGTGGGGGGGCCGGCAGGGGAGCCGGCAGCGGGGCGTGGGGGGGGGCGGCTTGTGGGGGCTCCTTCATTGGGATCGGGGAACGAGCAACTGCCTATGGTGCATAGGCAAGTCGATGGCGAGGGAAGTCCATCGAACCACCCCTTCCCCTGGAGTCCGTGCCCCTGGAGTCCGTGTCGCGGTCGGGGCGCGTGGGCATGCTCGGCGGACGCGCCTCGGCCGCGGCGGACCACGGCTGTCGCCGTCGATGCAGGGGGCCCGGCTCCACCCATGGTCTTGGCACCGATCGTCAATGCCTCGTCTTCACCGGTTGAACGGTCCAACCTTTGGTGACGCCGCTGCGGGTCTCCCTGGAACGTTTCAGCGGAAACGTCGAACGGGGCCTGCGGCCTGCAGCCCCCGGGATGCTCCCGTTCTTCGAGTCATGGAGACATTGCTGACCCCGGGCGAGGGGTCGAGCGATTCCTGGCCCCGTGGGTCCGGGGAAGGTTGTCCCCTCTTGCCATGCGATCGCCCGAAATCCAGCCGTCAGGGTCTTGACAGCTTTTCGGGTACGGGGAGGGTGCGAGTCCGGGAGGGGCGTCTGGCGCGGCGCTGAAGGCCCCTGGCGGCTGCTGAGGGCGCGCTGATCCGGCTTCGGTATCTTTTCGGGTGGCGTGTGGCTGCCGTCGTGTTCCTGCCCCCCTTTCCGGGGGTGGCAAAACCCCCTGTTAGATTCATGTATCTGGTTTTGCTTCATGGGGTTGGAGTGTGTCTTGTGGTGGGGTGTTCCGGGCGTGGCTTTGTGCCCCCCTCCCCCCCTGCGCGGCCACCGATGGAGCAGCGGAAGGCGAATCCCGGGAGGAGGAGGTGGCGGATGTGCGGAAGGGGGATGTGCCCCGGTGGGGCAGAGGAGTTCGAGGGGCGGGAGGAGGGCGGCGATGGCGGGGGTCCGGCGGATGACGCAAGGGAAGCGAGTCGGTCAGAGGGCCTCCGGCGCGACGGATCGCAGCAGGGTGGGGCCAGGGCGGGTGGCGACCCCCTCGACCCTTTCGCGGACCCGGACCCCTTCGCGGACCCGGACCCGGTATGGGAGGCGGAGTTCGCGCTGGTGGAGCTGGCCTCGCAGATGGATGCGGCCATGCTCCGGTTCCTGGAGGGCCTCCGGGCCTTCGATGCCATGCAGGGTTACCTGCTGGGAGGCTTCCCCTCGACGGCGCACTGGATGGTGGGGCGGTGCGGTGTGACGCTGGCCACGGCACGGGAGCGGATGCGGGTGGCGCGGGCACTGGAGGGGATGCCCCTGACCACGGCGGCGCTGGGAGAGGGCCGGATCTCCTATTCCATGGCCCGCGCCCTCACGCGATTGCGCACGCGCGAAATGGGAAAGGTTTCCGCGGAAGGGTCCGGCTCCCTGCAGCCCATGGATCCGGAGGAGGAGGCCGCGCTTCTGGAGGCGGCGGCCACGCGGACGGCAGCCGGGGTGGAGGCCATGGTACGGGCGTGGGCCATGAAGAGTGCCGCAGACGAGAGGGAGCGGGAGCTGGAGCGGATGGCGTCGCGGAAGCTCTCGCTGCGCCCCCGGCACGACGGGATGTGGGAGGTGCGGGGGCTCCTCACGCCGGAGGTGGGAGCGGCGCTCCTGGCAGCGGTGGAGGAGGCGGCGGAGTGCATCTTCCGGGAGGGTCGGCCAGGGTCGGCGTACGCGGCCCCCGACCCGCGGAAGAACCCGCACCTCAGGATCGACGGGGTCCCGCTGGCCGAGTGGGAGGCAGCACGAAAGGCCGAGGGGAAAGAGGTCCCCGCCCAGGTGATGGCCATGCTGGGAGAGGGAGACACGGCGGCGGCCGCCCGGCGGCGTCGGGCCGATGCCCTGGCCCTTCTCTGCCAGTGGGCGCTGGTGGGGGCGGGCGCCAACGGGGCGGGCGTGGCGGGTGCTGCGGGCGGGACGGGCGCGGCAGGCGCGGCAGGCGACGAAG
>JBJHCG010000047.1:0-22832 GCA_050485885.1 Gemmatimonadales bacterium
CCGGTATACAGCGTGGCCCGGGCGCGCCATATCCTCATCCAGGCGAACATGAACGACCCGCAGGCGCGCGCGGCGGCCTACGAGCGGGCCTTGGACATCCGCCGGCGGCTGCGCGAGGGCGAGGATTTCGCCCGGCTGGCACGCGAGTTCTCGGCCGATCCCGGCACGCGGGACGCGGGGGGCGATCTCGGCTACGCCCCGCGGGGCAGCTATCAAGACGCCTTCGATGAGTTTGTGTGGAGCGCACCGTTGCGGCAGGTGAGCGAGGAGCCGATCCGCACGAGCTTCGGCTACCACCTGATCGAGGTGCTGGACCGCCATCTCACGGACATCGACCGCTACGAGATCGAGGTGGGCCGCGAAGCGATGGAGCGCCTGCTGCGGGAAGAGGAAGCGGACGAGGAGAACGGGGACGGCTGAGCCGCCCCCCCTCGAAGAGTTGGACGGCCCGGCCCTACCAACTCTTCTGGGAGCGTGTCCGTGCCCGGACATTCGCCTCCCCGCCCGCGCATCGAGGCGCCCCTCGGACGATGCGGATGCGCCTCCCGTCAGGGACAGCTGACCCTGGGGTTGAAGGGGGCGAACATTCCACCGGGATTGTGTTCCCATGTCCAGACGTGGAGGGTGTAGGAGCTGCGAACCAGGGGGTTTCCGGCCTCCGGGTTCGGTGGGTCGTAGGGGACGCCAGCCACCGAGGGGGGAGCCGTGTTCCCCGCCGCGTACCAGGCCTCCGCGTTCACCGCGAATTCCACTCCCACGAGCTTCATGGTCCCGTTGGGTCGGGGCTCGTAGAGGAGAATTTCCGGGCGCGACGGATCGATGGGGAGGGTGCCGTACCGCTCGAAGTTCACGAAGTGGATCCCCATTCCACCCAGCGCCGGATGGGCCACGCACTCGAGTTCCTCGCTCGGATCGACGAACCCGTCGGCGACGGCCCGTTCGAATCGCTGGTACTCGGCCGTGCCGGCGCGCATTCGCGCGAGGTCCGGGGCCTGTCCACCGGCCTGTCCCACGGCCTGACCCCGGGCGGCTCCGAGATGGGCAGCGTGGTCCCCACCGTGCGCGGCAAAGGCGAGGGCCACGGTGTCCTCCAGCGGGTCTGCGGTAGGCGTTCCTTCGCAGGCGGCCCCGCCCAGGAGGAGGACCCCTCCCAGGACCAGGAGAGGGGTTCGAAGGGCGCGGCGTGGAACGCGTGGTTCGATGAGGCGTGAGCTGGAGAGGGTGGCCCTCCGGGTCTCGACGCCGGTTTCCGGTGCGTGTGGCATGATCATGTGCTCCTGTGCAGATCCCGGGAGGGGGGGATCCCCTCCCTTCCACTTCCCTGCGCAGGATCAGAAGAAAGGGGGCAGGCCTTGGTTCCAGGTGCCGGTTCGACCGGGGCCCGGCACCCGGGGGGAGGCCCCCGGGGACCCGGACTGCGGGAGGGACCGGGAAAGGCCCCCCGACGTTGCCGCACGGGAGTTGCGGGCGTACCGTGGGCCAGAGAAGGTTCCGAAGGAGGCTGCACTGGAGGATGCCTTGCCTGCCGATTCTCTCGACGGCCCCGCCGTCGACCTCTTCTACGACGAGCTCCGTGCCCTGGCTCATCGAGAGCGTTCCCGGGAGCGAGGGGAACCTACGCTCCTGACCACCGATCTCGTCCACGAGGCCTGGCTCCGACTCGCGAGTGATCCCGCACTCGCCTCGCGGGGTCGGGCCTACTACTTCGGGGCCGCCGCCCGGGCCATGCGCCGGGTCCTCGTGGATGCGGCACGGAGGCGGACCGCACTGAAACGGGGCGGTGGGGAGGTCGCGGTGACCCTTGGGGAAGCTGCGGGCGCGGTGGTGGCGTGCGCCAGCGATCTCCTGGACCTGGATCGGGCCCTCGATGCGCTGGATCGGGAGAACCCCCGGATGGCCCGGGTGGTGGAACTCCGGTTCTTCGGGGGGCTCACCGTGGAGGACACGGCCCAGGCCCTCGAGGTCTCGCCGCGAACGGTGAAGGGAGACTGGGCGCTGGCCCGGGCATGGCTGCACGACGCGCTCGAGGGCGGGGAGGCGGGGGGAGGCGGTGCGGAGGGAGTATCCGGCGAGCCCAACCCATGACGACGCCCTTCCCCCCTCCTTCCGAGCGCCTTGCCAGGCTCTTCGACGAGGCGCGGGAGCTCCCGCCTGGGTCTCGGGCCGCCTTCCTCGACCGGGAAGCCGCGAACGAGCCCGCCCTCCGGGCCCGGCTGGAGGCGCTCCTCGCGGCGCACGAGGTCGTGGAGGGGGGTGCCGACCGTCTGGGCCTCCTGGGGCAGGTCCTGGGGGGCGGCGCCGGGGCTGCCCTCCTTGATGCGGTCGAACATGTCCCGGGGGAACAGGTCGGGCGCTACCGCCTCCGGCGCCTCCTCGGCACGGGGGCCACCGGGGCGGTGTGGCTCGCCCACGACCCCCTCCTCCAGCGGGACATCGCCCTCAAGCTCCTTCGGTCGCGGGGCTCGGGCGGCGAAGGCCACGAAGCGCTTCTGGCCGAAGCTCGGGCTGCGGCCCGCCTCGATCACCCCGGGATCGGCACGATCCACGAGGTCGGCGGGGGCGATTCGGACCCCCCCTTCCTGGCCATGGCGTACTACGGGGGCGGAAGCCTTCGGGACCGCCTGGCAGCGGGGGGCGCCCTTTCGGTGGCCGAGTCCTTCCGGGTCTGTGCCGCGGTGGCTGAGGCCCTCCACGCTGCGCACCGGGAAGGACTCGTGCACCGGGATCTCAAGCCCGAGAACCTTGTCTTCGACGACCAGGGCCGGGTCCGGCTCGTGGATTTCGGGCTGGCTCCGGTCGGGGAGTGGAGCACCTCCGGGACCCCCGGCTACCGGAGCCCGGAGCAGGCGAGGGGGGAAGGCGTGGATGCACGAAGCGACCTCTTTGCCCTGGGGGTGGTGCTCCACGAGGTGCTCACGGGGAAGCGGCCGACGGGGCTGGAGGAGGATCCCTCCGTCCCGGGAAGTCGACGGGCCATCGTCGTGAAGGAGTCCCTCCCTGGCGCCGGCCTCCTGGTGCGACTTCTTGCCCCTTCGCGCGAGGATCGCCCCGGGTCGGCGGGCGCGGTGGCGGACGAACTCCGGGTACTGGAGGGACGAGAGGCCGCCCGGGGGGACGGCGGTCAGGGAGGGGAACCCCCTGACGAAGCCGAGGGTGACGCACGCGGCGCGCTCCAGGGCACCACCCGTGGCGGAGGGGGTGGCCCGGGAAAGAGGAGCCCGGACCCGCTTCGCCCGGCCCTTTCCCGGCCGACTACCCCGGTCCTCGCCCTCGCCGGTGTGGCCGTGCTGGCCCTCGTCTTCTCCGTCCTGGCGCTCTCTCGAGAGGCCCCCCGGCTCCTCGAGGCGCGGGGATCGGCGGCGGGGAGCTTCACCCCCCAGGGTCTTGTGCTCGTGGGTGAGTTCACGGCCTCGCCCGAGCTGGAGGAGCTGGCCCTTGCTGCGAGGGAGGCGCTCGTGGTGGACCTCCAGCAGTCGGGCTTCGTCCGGGTTCTTCCCCGGGTTGCCGCCGATGAAACGCTGCGGCGCATGGGGGTTCCTCCGGGCACCCCCCTCGAAGGGACGCTTGCCCTGGAGGTGGCGGAGCGTGCGGGGGTGGGGGCGGTCCTGGACCTCACCGTGGCGAGGGCCGGCACGCGGACGATCCTGGGCGCGCAGGCGCGGGATCCCCGGACCGGGGAGGAGCGCTTCTCGGTGCGGACGTCGGCCGGGGAACGAGGACTCCTCGGCGCGGTGGAGCGCCTCTCCCGGGAGGTTCGCCTCCGCCTCGGAGAGGCGCAGGCTTCCCTGGCCGAGAGCCGGCCCCTCCCGGAGGTGACCACCGCCTCCCTTGAAGCACTCCGCCTCTTCGCCCTTGCCGAGCGCGTCTTTCAGGAGGACCCGGCACGTTCGGGCACCCTTCTGGAGGCGGCCCTCGAGCTGGACCCGGGATTTGCCATGGCCCACCGGCTGGCCGCTGCAGCGGGGGTGAACCAGCAACGTTTTGCCGCCACCGCACACCACCTCGAGGCTGCCTGGGAACACCGGGAACGGTTGCCCGACCGGGAGCGCTGGCTCGTGGAGGCCGCCCGGGCTTCGGAGGTGGAGTACGACCCGCACCGGGCCGTGCGACTGTACGAGCGGATCGTGAGTCGCTTTCCCGACGAGTACATCGCATGGGCCAACCTGGGGAACACCCATGTTTCCTGGCTCTCCGACCCCGAGGCGGCACTCGATCCCCTCGAGCGTGCCCTCTTTCTGGACGAGGGACGGATGCGGCCCTTTGTCGGAGTCACGGGGACGGCGCTTGCCGCAGGGGACCTGGAGCGGGCGGACCGGCTGGCCGACTCGGTGCGGCTGCGCCTTGCGCGGTTGCAGGCGTCTCCCTCGCCCGAGAGCGAGGCCTTCATCCCGAACCTGGAGGCCATCCTCCAGCGCTGGGCGGTGACCCGGGCCTTCTGGACGGAGGATGCACCGGGAT
The DNA here is from genome assembly GCA_050485885.1 of Gemmatimonadales bacterium. Classification (GTDB taxonomy): domain Bacteria; phylum Gemmatimonadota; class Gemmatimonadetes; order Longimicrobiales; family Gaopeijiaceae; genus SKNW01. Next base: position 4,459 of record JBJHCG010000047.1, read on the forward strand.
TCCTGGAGGCCTGCCGGGTTCTCCTGGGCGAGGGCCCCCTCTCCGTTCCCCAGGCGGACGACGGAGAGGTCTGTGGCTCCCTCTACATTCTCGAGGGGGATCATGTCGAGGGACGCCGGATCATGGAGTCCACCCTCGAGGGGTACCTCCGGCAGGGTCGGCATCGGAACGCCGCCAGCGCCTTCCAGGCCCTGGCCATGGCCGACCTCCTGGGCGGCGATACGATCCGCGCCAGGGCTCGCTTCGCCGAGGCCCTCGCCGCGCTCCCCTCCGGCGCGATGGGGGAGCCCGATCGGACGATCGTCCGGGTGAACCTGGAACTCCAGGCCTCCCTCCTCGGTTGGCCCGATGTGGCGGCCGAGATCGCCGCAGCCTATCCCCCCCACCCGGACCCCACGCATCTCCTGGGCCGAGGGGGGGAGGGACTGGCCGAGGCGGCCCGGGCCCTTCACCGAAGCGATCCCGAGGGGGCGCTCGAGGTGCTGGAGGCCGCCTTTCCCCCCGGCATCACGCCCATGGGGTGGCGCATCTGGATCGAGCTTCTCCGGGCGCGGTCCCTGGAGGCCCTGGGGGAGGGTGCGCTGGCCCGGGTCCACTACAGCCGCGCGGCCGACCGCGGCTGGGCGGGGTTCGCAGGGATGACGAAGGACCGACTGAACCTGGTTCTCGCCCACGAAGGGCTGGCGCGAACCGGGGGGAGGGCGGCCCCTACGCCTCTCGCATCGGGTAGCTCCCCAGAACCTTGAGGTACTGGGCCTTTCGCGAGAGCGCCTCCAGGGCGGCCTCCACCCGGGGCTCCTCCCGATTCCCCTCGAGGTCGAGGTAGAAGAGGGATTGCCAGGGATGCCCGGGGCGGGGGCGTGACTCGAGCTTGGTCAGGTTGATCCCGTGGTCGCCAAGCACGTTGAGGCAGGCCAGAAGGGCGCCCTTCTCGTCGATGGTGGCCACCACGAGGGAGGTCCGGCAGGGGAGCTGGGGGTCGCAGTGGACCGGCTCCCGGGCCACGGCCACGAAGCGCGTGAAGTTCCCCGGCTGGTTCGCCAGCTCCCGGGCCACGATCTGGAGTCCGTAGAGTTCGGCAGTCCACGCACCGGCAATGGCGGCCTGGGAGAGGTCCGCATCGTCCCGGACCTTCCGGGCCGCCATGGCGGTGTCGAAGTAGGATTCCACCTGGCACCGGTCCAGGGTACCCAGAAAGCGGGAGCACTGGGCAATGGCCTGGGGGTGGGACAGGATGCGACGAAGTCGGGTCACCGGGACGGCCTCCACCGCCAGGAGGCAGTGGTCCACCTTGAGGACCTCCTCCCCCACCACGTGGAGGGGCTTCTCGTTCAGGAGGTCGTAGGTGTCGTTGATGGACCCCGCGGTGGTGTTCTCGATGGGGAGGACGGCGGCATCCACCTCGCCCGACACCACGGCCTCGGCCGCCTCCTCGAAGCGGGTGAACCCGATGCAAACCACCTCCCGGTGGCGACGCTCGAAGTGCCGCAGGGCCGCCTGGTGCGAATAGGCACCGTCGGTGCCCTGGAAGGCCACCCGGAGGTGCTGAACCCGGTCGCGCTCGTTCTGCCGGTCCACCAGGGCCTGGGTCTGGAAGCGCACCGAGTCCCGGAGGATCTCGCGAAAGAGGTTCTCCACCACGTAGGGGTCCAGCCCCTCCTCCCGGGCACGCCCCCGAAGGCGTTCCAGGAGGCGGGCTTCCCGGTCAGGATCCCGGATTTCCGACGAGCTCTCGAGCTTTCCGCGGAGGACCTCCCGCACCACGCGGTGGCGCTCGGCAAGGGCGTCGAGGATCCGGTCGTCCAGGGCGTCGATCGTGGCCCGGACCGCTTCGAGGGCTCCGGGTTCGGGGGGGGTGGGAGAAGGAGTCGGGGTGCTCATGGCCTTCTCAACGTTTCCAGAGGAGGGCCGCCACCACGAGGAGGGCCCCCAGGAGGGTGGCGGCACCCATCTCCCGCGAGACCAGGAACCAGCTCGCCATGCCGGCCAGGAGACCGGCCAGAAGGACCCCCCCCACCCGCGCCGTCTGGTTGAGGCGCGAGGAGACGATCCGGTCGGGCGGGCGGTTCGGATCGGGTGCCGTGGCCGGTGCCGGGGCGCCGCAACCCGGGCAGGGGTCCGGGGGCACGAGGAAGGCGTGCCCGCAGGCCGGGCAGGGGAGGAGGTCGGTCATGGGCGGAGTTTCGGGAAGGAGGCCTCCGGGGGCAAGGCCGGGGCGTGGTCCGCACTCTGGCGAGGGGCCGGGGAGCACGGCCCGGCCCGTCCCCGCGACGCGCGCGCGACACGCGCCGGACTCGCACCGGACCCGCCCCGGCCGGGCCCCTGACCCGTCCCGAAGAGGCCCCGGACCCGCCCCTACGGTTCGGTCCCCACCCGGAGGACCAGGAGGAGGGGGTCGTGGTCCGAACTGCGCCAGACCGTGGGCTCGGGGTCGTACTCATACCCGAACCCCGTGAACTCGTCGGCATTCGTGTGCCAGATCCGGGCCTCCACCAGCGCCCCTTCCCGGTCCCGGTGGAGGAGGATGTGATCCAGACGGCCGGCCTGTCCCTGGAAGACGTAGGAGTAGGGACGCTCCATTCCGGCCAGGTGGAAGGCATCCACCCACCCCCGGTCGCGAAGCAGCGCCATGGGATCCTCCTGGGCGTAGCTGTTCAGGTCGCCCACCACGAGGGCCGGTCCACTCCCCTCGCCCAGCCCGGCAGGATCGCGCTCGAGCCAGTCGGCCATGGCCCGGGCGGCCGTCACGCGATGGGCGTTCCAGCAGGCCTGGCCATCGCCCAGGTCGAAGTCGCCCGACGAGGCCCGCGCATTGCCCGGCTCGGGGCATCCCCCCTTGCTCTTCAGGTGGTTCGAAACCACGAGCCAGGGAGCGCCGAAAGGCGCCCCGACCGCGTCGATGCGCCGGAAGGCCTGCCCCAGCGGGGGACGGCTACCCCAGGCGAAGATCGGGTCGGTGGGCACCACCGGGTCTCCCACCGGGGTCACCCGCGTTTGCCGGTAGAGGATGCCCACGCGGATGGCATCGGTCCCCGGGCCTTCGGCCATTTCCACTTCGGTCCAGTCGCGGTGGGGGCCGGCGGCGTTCAGCGCCTCGGCGAACTGGCGAAGGGCGGTGCGGGGGCCGGCGCCGTCGTTCTCCACCTCGGCCAGGGCCACGACGTCGGCCTCGAGGGCGGCGAGGGTGGCCACGAGCTTGGCCTGCTGCACCTGGTAGAGCTCGAAGGTCTGGGCGCCGCGAGGGGTGGGAAACCCGCCTCCCTCGCCATCGCCATTGAAGAGGTTCTCCACATTCATGACCGCCACCCGGAGGAGGTCGTCACCCGGGGGGGGGGGGGGGCGGGGGGGGGGGGGGGGGGGCGCGGCTTCCACCACGTCCAGTCGCTCCAGGGGGAGGAGGAGATACCCCCCGCGCCGCACGTCCATGACCCCGGTCACCGGGCCCAGGACGCTCCCGGCGCGAAGGGGGGCCTCGTGGGTTGGCCACCCATCGGGACCCGTTTCGGGGAGGTAGGAGACCCGCTCGGGCCAGGACTCGGTGCTTCCGTCGTCGAGGACCAGGGTACGGGCCCGGACGCGGGCGGTCCTCGCCTGGGCCTCGAGCCCCGGGGGGTGGATCTCGGTGGGCTGGAAGAGGCGCCCTTCGAAGCTCGTGATGAGCTCCCCGAAGCGCTGAAGCCCCGACTGGCCGCTCACGGTGAGGGGGGCCTCGATGCGCACGAGCATCCCCTCGTACGCCTCCCAGACCTGCGGGGAGTCCGGGGTGTCGGAAATGACCATGGGGGCGGGAAGGGCACCCTCTCGGCTCAGCACCGAGTCCAGCGTCGCCCCCTCCAGCGCCGTGAGGGTAGGGTGCCCCGACCCAGCTCCTTCTCCTTCCCCCCGTTCCACGACCCGCCCCCGGACCCGGATCCGGGCTCCGGGAGCGAGTCCCTCCTCCTCCAGGCGGTCCACGACCGGTCCCGCAATGAAGAGCCCCTGGGAGGTGGCCGGGTTCCCGTCATCTTCCCCGTCGGGGGTCTGGAGGAAGAACCCCTCGAGCCCCGGAAAGTGAGCCGTGATCACGCCCTCCACCTTGACCTCGGCGCCCTCCAGCGGACTCCGGTCGGAGGCCCCCTGCACCCGGTGGATGGGGGTGACCCCGTCGGCGTCGACCAGGGGCTCGCCCCCGCAGGAGGCGACGAGGATGGCAAGGAGGAGGGCGGGGAGAAGGGCCCTGCCCCGGGCGCGGAGGGGTCGCGGATGCCGGGCGCGGCCGCGCCTTGCCGGGCGAGAGGGACAAAGCATGAGGGCGGACCTCGACCGGTGCGGGGAGTGGAAGGGAGACCCGGAGCAACCTACGGGGTGGGCGCGGCCGGGGCGAGTCCGGGGCCAGTCCGGGGCGAGTCCGGGGCGAGTCCGGGGCGAGTCCGGGGCGAGTCCGTTCCGAGTCCGGGCCGGATGCGGGACGGATGCCCCACGGGCTCGAGATCGGTCGGGGCGCGATCCCGAGCGCGGTCCGGGGGGCCGGCGTGGGGGGCGTCCCCGAGGGCGTCCGGGGGGAGGAACCGAGGGGCCCTCGACAGGGCGGGGGCGCCGGAGCCTTGTGATTCTCCCCGGGGAACCCGCACATTGGCCCGAGGGTCCTGGGTTCGCAGACCCCTCTCGAACCGGGGGCCCCCCAAGGCCGGGGAGGCATGCCCCCGCCTCCGGTCCGCCCCTCCGTGTCCGCATTTCGTTCCCCGGTCTTCTCCCGCCGCCAGGAGATATCCTTCATGACCTCCGCATCTCGCAGCCGCCCTGCTGCATTCCCCTCAGCCGCCCTCCGGGTCCCCTCGGGGATGCTCGTCGCGGGCTTCCTCTTCCTCCTCGGTGGATGCGGAGGGAGCGACGCCTCCGAGGCCGACCTCGCCTTCGGGGAGGCGGGTGCCCCGGACGCGTCCGGGCAGGCAGCGAATGAAGCGGGGAGAGGCGCCGACGACCTCACCACTTGGGACGGCTGGGGCGACATCGGCCACATCCTCGGTTCTTCCTCCCGGGACCACCTGGCCGTCTTCCAGGTCGTGGCCGAAGCCCGGGGGTACCTGGGGCGCGACCTCCTCCTCGAAGGAACGGCCTCGCGGGTCTGCCTCCACCAGGGGTGCTGGCTCTCGGTGGATGCGGGTGACGATGCCGTCGATGTGCGCATCGATGTGGCCAAGGACGAGGACGACGTCTACCGCTTTACCGTCCCGCCGGACCTTGTGGGGCGCCGCGTGGTGGTCCATGGCACCCTGATGCGCGACGAGATGCTCGAGGAAGACGAACTCGAGGAGGGAGGCCCCGAGCGCCGTCTCCGGATCGTTGCCACCTCGGTACTCGCCGAACCGACGGCCAACGAGGAGGCCCCGGAGGCCTGAGAACCGGCGGGCCCGGGGGGGCTGAGCGCCAGGTCGGCTCCGGGAGGGACGGCCCTCCAACCCCGGCCCGGCCCCCCGAGAGGGAAGGACCTCCCTCGAGGGGCTGGCCTCCCGGGGTGGCGCCCCTCCCCCCGGTCCCCGGACCCGACCCCGGGCAAGTCCGGACCCCCGGGTCAGGCCGGACCCTGAATCAGACCGGACCCCGAATCAGAACCGGGAGCGGTCGGTCCAGGTGTCGGCCCGGGCCCATGCCCCTTCGAAGGCCCGGCGGGCCTCGGCGGCGCCCGCTTCGTCTCCGATCCCTTCCAGTGCCCGCGCCACCCCCACGAGGGCCCAGCCGTTGTCGGGGTGGATCCGGAGGGAGGCCTGGTATACCTCGAGGGCGTGGGCATACCGCTCCCCCTCCACGAGGATCGCCCCCAGGTGGTGCCGCACGGGGATCGTCCAGGGCTCGGGCTCGTCGTAGGAGAGCCCTCCCTCCAGCGCCACCGCCGCCTCCATGGCCGCCACGGCCCGATCCAGCTCACCGGCGGCGGCGAGGATCTCCCCTTCGAGCACGCCCCTTGCCATCCCCAGGAGATCGCGCTGGAGGTGCCCCCGGAAGCGGGCGTTCTCCGGGAGCCGCTCCCGGAGACGGTCCAGCGTTTCGAGCTCGATGCCGGCACGGAGGGCGTCGTCCTGGCGCAGCCGTGCCATCCCCCGGGCAAAGTGAAGGACACCGGCCCGGAAGTCGTTGGACTCGTCCGCCGGGAGGGCGAGGATCTCGTCCCAGCGGCCGAAGCGGACCAGGGTCAGGGGAATGTAGAAGCTCGAGCCCACCGCGATCCCCGCCAGGTCCCGGGCGGCCTGCATGGCCACCGCCCCCTGGCCATCGAAGGAAGCGGAAAAGGCGAGCATGTGGAGGTTGTGGGAGGTGTAGACGCCAGGGGCGCCATCGAAGGCGGCCCGCTGGTCCGCCACCCAGGCCCGCTGGTTTCCGCGCACCGCGTCGCCGTACCGGCCGATCCGCATCCAGATGTGACTCGGCATGTGGGGAATGTGGCTCACGCCGGGGATCCGGTCTTCCAGGATCTCGGCGCAGGACTCGGCCCGCTCGGGGGCCGGGGAGGCTTCCACCAGGTGAATGTAGAGATGACACGCCCCCGGATGGGCGAGGTCGCGGGCCAGGGCGGACTCGAGCACCTCGAGGGCGCGGTCGAGGCCCGGCTGGGGGTTCCCCGCCTCGTCCCAGTAGTCCCAGGGGCGCAGCACCATGTGAGCCTCGCCGAGAAGGGTCAGGACCTCGAGGTCGTCGGGGAAGCGCTCCGCCACCCCCTCCATGGCCCGGGCATAGGCCGAGTCGAGGGCGGCGCGTCCTCCCGCCGCCTCGAGGGCCTCGGCGGTGGGGGCGTAGCGTTCCTCCAGCGCCTCGATGAGGGCCCGCTCCACCGGAGAGGCCCGATCCGGGTTCTCGGCCACGAGTTCGCGGGCGCGGGTGAGGGCGGCCCAGGCTCCCTCGATGGCGGCGGCCTGCATCCTCCCGTTGATGTGGGGACCCATGGCCCAGGCCTCCCCCCAGGCGCAGGGTGCACAGGTGGGGTCATGGGCCCGGGCCTCGCGGAAGCTGCGGACTCCCTCGCCATGGGCGAAGCCGTAGGTGAGGAGGATCCCCTGCACGAAGTAGCGCCGGGCCTCGTCACTCGCCGTGGTCACCGGGCGGGCGTAGTCCCCCAGCGCCGGGTAGAGGGAGAGCCCCGTCAGGGTCGGCTCGTCGGACGGATCGTCCTCGGAGCTCTCTCCCGTGGCTGGACCATGGGTGCCGTGCGCCCCATGGCCTGAGGTGTCCTGGGCCGCGAGGGGGAGGGGACCCGCTCCCGGCAGCCCGAGGACCGGCGCTCCGAAGCACGGAAGGGCCAGGAGGAGGGCGAGGAAGGCGGGGAGGACGGAGGAGACGGGGAAGGCACCGAAGAGAGGGTGGGCGCGGGGTGCGGGGTGTTCCGGAAGGGGAGGCATGGGCGGTCGGGGCGGCGGGGGAGGCAACGGGTCGAGGGGTGCCAACGGGTCGGGAGGAGCCAGCGGGTCGACAGGAGCCAGCGGGCCGAGAGGAGCCAAGGGGTCGAGAGGAGCCAACGGGTCGAGAGGAGCCAACGGGTCGAGAGGAGGGTGCGATAACGAGTTTGCGATATCTTTGCCTTCGGGGAAAGGTGCGTCGCCGCTCAGCGGAAGACCGAGCGGGCCACGAACCAGACGTTGGCCGGTCGTTCGGCCAGGCGGCGCATGTACCAGCGGTACCAGGCGTTCCCGTAACTGATGAGTGTCCCCACCTGGAATCCCTCCTCCCTCAGGCGGACCTGTTCTCCGCTCCGGATCCCGTAGAGCATGTGCACCTCCCAGCTCTCCCGGTCCGCTCCCATGCCCCGGGCCCGGGTATCGATCCGGCGCAGGAGGGGGAGGTCGTGGGTGCCGAACACAGCACGCGACCCCGAGGGTGAACCCGCAGTTGCCCGGTCCTTCTGGACGAGTTCGATCATCTGCAGGGCCAGCGTTTCATAGGCCCGATCGGTGTCGGCCTTGGCAGGGAAGGCCACCTCGGGGGGCTCGGCGTAGGCGCCCTTCACGAGCCGGATCACCGGGCGGAGCGAGGCGAGGCGGTCCAGGTCTTCGGGCGTTCGCCTCAGGTAGCTCTGGAGCGCCAGACCGGTTCGGGGGTGTGCGCCCTTCACCGTCTCGTAGAGGCTGAGGGTCGCATCCACCCAGGAGGCGTCTTCCATGTCGATCCAGAGGGTTGATCCCAGGGACTCTGCATGGGCCGCAAGGGCCAGGGTGTGCTCCAGGCATCGGGATTCGGAGCGCTCGATCCCCAGCTGCGTGGGCTTGATGCTGATTTCCCCGGGGAGGCCGCGCGCCACCATCGCATCGAGGAAGCCCAGGTAGTGGTCCCGCACCGCATCGGCCTCTGCCAGATCGTCGAGGGCTTCTCCCAGCCGGGTGAAGAGGAGGACCCGGCCATCGCGTGCGAGGGCGGCGCCTGCGTCCAGGGCCTCCTCCGACGACTCTCCCGGCATGAAGGCCCGGGTGGCACGACGGACCACGCGGCTCCGGGTGGCAACCCCGTTCAGGGTATCGCTCGAGGCAGCGGCGAGGAGGAGGGATCGACCGATGGACATGGGGAGAGAGGCAAAGGGGGGGAGGAGGGAGGCCGCATCTCGGGCCACCCAACCCGGCCCGGCGCGGTGGCTCCTGGAGCAGGGCGTGGACGCAGGCCCGGGCTGGGGCCGGCACCGACGGGCTCGCAGGGGGGGCGACGTTCCGGGCCAGGGGCGTCCCGGTGAGACCCTCACGCCCGGAAGTCTCCCGGCCCGGTGGAGCCCGGCGGAAGAAGATGGGGTGCGGGAAGCCCCACGGAAAGGCATGCGGGGAGCCGCGGAACGATTCCGCGAGATCCGACCATGAGGAGGGGGGGCTCGGGGCTCGGAGAGCTGGATTCATCCTCCAGGGACCCTCCCTCGAGGACGCGCGCCCTGTCGCCCCCTGCATTTCCCCTCGCAACGGAGCTCATCCCATGCAACCCTTCGCCACGCATCTTCCTTTCCGGCCGCCTGCCCGTCGGCGCACGCCCCCGGGAGCGTTCCTGGCGGTGATCCTGGTCGTCCTTCTCGGAGCCGGGGCGTCCGCTTGCACCGACGATGGGGACCTCTCCGGCGTCTTCCCCGAACCCCCGGTTCCGACCACGCTCCAGGTCGATCCCTCGAGCATCACCTTCGAGAGCCCCGGCGATACCCGGCTCCTCTCGGTGACGGTGCGCGACTCCGAGGGGGCTGTGATGGAAGATGCGCAGGTCGGATTCACATCTTCCAACCCTGCCGTGGCCACCGTGGATGGCGCCGGGCTGGTCACGGCGCTGGGAATCGGGACGGCCACCATTGACCTCACCCTGGGCGAACTCGCCGCCGAAGTCGGGGTCACGGTGGAGGACGGGGAGGTCGGAGGCGGTTGAGGCTGCGCCGCGGGGTCGGCGCGCGGAGACCCCCCCTCCCATTGACCCGCGCACGGATCCATCCAAGGATTCGTCGACGCATCGACCATCCGTGCCCCATCCATGATGGATCCACCCGCCTCCTGCGCCCCGCACGTACCACGCCGTGAGTTCCCACCGCCAGGTCCTCCCCTCGGACCGCCGCCGCCTGACCCGCCTGCTGGACGCGGACCTCCTCTTTCTCCTGGGGACCGCCGGAGATGTGATTCCGGTTCGGGCCCTGGAGGAGGCGCTTCGGCGTGGCCCGGAACTCGGGCGAGCCGCTGCGGACCTTCTTCTCGACCCTCCGGACCAGCCCGGGTGGGATCCCCTCTGGATCCTCGTCTACCTGGGGCGCTTCGCCGACCCCCGGTACGGAGAGCGGTTGGCGCAGTACCTGGTGACGGCCCCGGGAGACGACCACTACATCTTCGGGGCCGGTGTCGAGGCGCTGGCGGCGGCGGGGGAGGAGGCCCTGGACACGGTCCATGGGCTCCTGGCAGCCGGGACGGAGCACCACCGCCTTCTTGCCTGTTCGGTACTGGGGAATGTCGGCACGCCTTCGGCCCGCCGCCTCCTGGAGGAGATCCTCCGGGAGGACCCGGGATTCGCAGATCTGGTGGCTCCGGCCCTGGCCTGGTGCGGTGACGGAGAAAGCGTGGAGCTCCTTGGGTGGGCCCTCCCACGGGTGGCACCCGAGCACCGGATCGAGGTCGAACAGGCCATACGCCAGCTCCACCAGGGCGTGCGGCCCTTCGGTCCCCTCTGGTCGGACTGGCGCCTGCGGTACCGCTGTGACCGTTTCTGGCCCGTCTTCGATCCGGGGTGGGCCGGGGTGGCCCATCTCTACCGGAACGACCCGGGGCTGGCCGGCACACGCACCGTGATCCCCCTGCGCACGCTACAGGAGGTTCTGGAGGAGGCGGATGCCGAGGGCCCGTCTGGGGGGGGCGCCCCGATCTGCTACCGCTGCGGGGAGCCGGCCGAAATGCGCCAGGGCATCGAGTCGTGCGAGGCCCATGTGGAGGAGATCCGACAGCGTCAGCTCGAACTCGTGGACGAACTCGTCCAGGAGGTCGAGTCCATCCACGGAGAGATGGAGGAGGCGGAGGAGCCCCTGGGGGAACTGGAGGAACTCTCCGATCTGTTCACGCTTCTCGTCTACGCGGAGGCTCAGTGGCGAGATCTGGCCGAGGAGCAGGACGTGATCGGAGGCGCGGCACGTCCCGACGAGATCCGGACGCTGGAGTGGGATGTCCATCTGGCCCATGTCACCGTCGATACCCTCCGTGGACTCATCTCCGAGGGTGTGGAGACCCTGGAGGGGGCGTGGGCTCGACTGCAGCCGGGAGCGCCCACCCGGGCTGTGGGAGCCCGGGTGGAGGGAGGCGCCATGGTCCTGGCCCGCGCCCACTTCCGGGTCTCGGACCCGGAGCTTGCCCGCCGTGCCCTCGACCGCTCGGTCCGACTGCGTCCGGACCATCGGAAGCCAGGAGCCTGGAGCTGGCGCGAACCCGGGGGGACCGATGACCTGGGACGGGTGGAGTTGAGTGGCACCGCCCTGGTCCTCGAATGCCTCACCGAGGAGCGGATCGCCCGGGGCCGTGCCCTCCTGGAGCGGGTCGTGGGGGCCCCGGTGGAGCATCGGGCCACCACCGTGCAGGGGTCCATGGACCCCTTCCTTGAAATGGGATGGGGAAATCCGCAGCGTGAGGGCGAGGCCACGCCCGAGTGGCACTGAAGCCGTGCTCGCGGCACGCATCGCGGACGCTGCAACCTCGAGGCCGGAGGATCCGTCCGGAGAGGATCAGTCCGGATGGGAACGCACCTCCCGCAGGGGTGGTTGCGCCCGGAAGGTCGGTCCTGGCGGGCCGGTCGGCCCCCGCCCGGACCACTGGACAGAAAGATCCCCACGCCGCCGAGGCGACGTGGGGTGCTGCGGACCCGGTGATGGACAGACCCTCCCCGGGCTGCTTACCCGCAGTCGAGCTTCCTGCATCGAGAACCCGCGGAAAGACGCTCAGCGAATCCTTGAAGCTTGGTACGCCTCAAACTCTGCAGGGTTCCAATCGGGGTCCCCACCATGACGAAGAGCCTTCGGAAAGGGCTGTCGCGCCCCCTGAACGCCCGCGAGGCGCCTGGCGAAGGTGTTTCGGCGTGGGGAGGCGAGGACGCGTCGGCCATCCTCCCCGTGGTCCCCGCTTCCCGGCAGCGATCCCGCCGGTCCTGGGCACGACAGGTTCTGACCGTGAATGCCTCGCTCGATGGAGGGTGGATGTTCGAGGGGCCCTGGCTCGAACGAGGGGAGGAGGCGCCCCTCGCTCCGGGGGACCTGGTCCTGCTCTTCGATGCGTGGGAGTCGGGTGGAAAGCCCCGGGTCGAGGCGGTCCTCCAGCGCTGGGAGGAGGGGGGATGGGTGGAGCTGGCCCGGAGTCGGACCCGAGGCTGGGCCCTCGAGATCGCGCAGGAGGCGAAGGACGGGGTCCCCACGCAGGGAGTGGAAAAGCGGGCACTCGAGCGAGAGATTGAACGGGTCAGGCGCCACCTCTCGGCGTTGGAGTCCAGGCTTTCCGCCCTTCCAGACGAGGCGCCCTGACGGCTCGGAGCCCGGGCCCTGCACATGGCGTTCGCCTCGTTCGTTCCGAGTGCGGCGGGCCTTTCCCTTTCCTCCTCGACCGCGTCCTCGGTCTTCTTCCGCCCCTTCGTCCTTCCCCTCCCACGCCTCCCTGCCATGATCGAAGCCGCCCTCCGTTCCTGCCACCGCTCCTGCCGCGCCCTCTCCCTGGCCATCCCCCTCTCCGGACTCCTCCTGGCAGGATGCGGAGGCGGTGCCGGCCTCGCCCCATCCGGGCCGGAGGGCCCGTTGCCCCTCCCCTCGCCCCTCCTGGACCCGGCGTCGCCGGCCGTCAACGTGCAGTCCCCGGACCGCTTCAAGGTGCTCTTCGAGACCACCGCGGGGGACTTCGTTGTGGAAGTCGAGCGGGCGCTCGCCCCTCTTGGGGCGGATCGCTTCTACAGCCTCGTGGGGGCCGGCTACTACGACGACGTGCGGTTCTTCCGGGTGGTCCCCGGGTTCGTGGTCCAGTTCGGGCTCTCGGGAGACCCGGCGGTGGCATCGGCCTGGCGCGGGGCCCGGATCGGGGACGACCCGGTGGCGGCCTCCAACACACGGGGGACCCTCACCTATGCCATGGCCGGGCCTGGGACCCGCACCGTGCAGATCTTCATCAACCTCGGTGACAATTCGCGCCTCGACGGTCAGGGGTTTGCCCCCTTCGGAGCCGTGACGGGGGGGATGGACGCCGTGGACCGGATCTATGGCGGCTATGGCGATGGCGCTCCACGCGGGCAGGGGCCGGACCAGGGACGGATCGGCCAGGAGGGCGAGGCCTACCTCGCCGCGGAGTTCCCGCGCCTGGACCGGATCATCCGGACCCGGATCCTGGAGGTTCCCCAGCCGGAGGGCGAGGTGCCGCCGCCCGACGCAGCCGATCGTTGATGGCATGTCGAAGTCCCGAGTCCCCGGCTGCGGGCTCGGCGAGGATCCATCCCACGGCCGGATCGGCATCGAGCTCCCGCAGCGCCCGGAAGAGCTCGCGGGCCGCCTCGCCCGCATCCCCTGCCGGCGAGAGGGTCAGGACCCGGGCAGCGCCGAAGGCGCGGGCAAGGAGGTAGGCTTCCTCTTGCCCCGCCGGCCCCTGAAGCAGAAGGGCAGGAGGCCCGGAACCCATGGAGCCCGCGAGCGTGCCGGGCCCGACGCCGCCTGGTCCTTCCCTCTCGGTTCCCGACCCGGGAGGCACGAGGGGGGCGGGAAGGAGAACCACCGGCTTCGAGGGTGCGTAGTGGCTTTCGAGCATGCCCGGGGCGAGGATCCCCCGGACACTGCGCATCTCGGGTGCGTCTTCGGGGAGCGTGACGTGCCCCGCAGGGCGAGACCCCTGCTCCTCACCGTGCACCGATGGGGGCACGACGGTCGGGCCGAGGGCGGTTTCGATGGCCTTCACCGGAATGCCCCCCGGTCGAAGGAGGCGCAGGTGGCCGGTTGGGCCCACCTCCACGATCGTGGACTCCACCCCCACCGGGCAGGGGCCGCCATCCAGTACGAGAGGGATGAGACCGCCCAGTTCCGCCGCCACGTCCGACGCCGACGTGGGGCTGATTCGTCCGAAGCGGTTGGCGCTCGGGGCTGCAAGGGGAACTCCGACGTGCGCGAGGAGAGCACGGGCCACAGGGTGGGCCGGCACGCGCACTCCCACCGTGGGGAGCCCGCTCGTGGCCAGGTCGGGTACGCCCGGATCCCTCGGGAGAACCAGGGTCAGAGGGCCGGGCCAGAAGGCTTCCGCGAGTTGCCTGACCACGGCCCGACCCTCCTCCTCCAGGGCCTCCTCGTTCCAGACCCCCGGGAAGGGGAAGTCCGGAAGGTGCACGATGAGCGGGTCGAAGGTGGGGCGAGCCTTCGCCTCGAAGATCCGGGCGAGGGCCCGGGGATCGAAGGCATGGCCGGCCAGCCCGTACACGGTCTCGGTGGGGATCCCCACCACCTGGCCGTCGAGGAGGAGGCGGGCCGCACGGTCCAGGGCTTCGGGAGTGGGGAGCAGGGTTTCGGTTCGCAAGGGAGGCATCTTCCAAGATGGAACCTTGGGGGAGGATGGGTCTATACGTCCCCGCTTGTTTCCCGACCCCGCTTCACCCGACCCCTTCTTTCAAGGAGATCATGATGTCCACGAAGCGCTTCCTCGGCCTGGCCCTCGTTGCCGGGCTGGCCATGGCTCCCGCCGCCTGCGGTACTGCGGACGAGGCGCCCTCCCCCGAGGGCGAGGCCTCCTACACCGCGGACCAGCCCATGGCCGGAGAAATGGCCATGCCTGAAACGGCCCCGCCTGAGGCGGCCGACACCGGGTCCATCGTCGATGTTGCCGCCGCCGCCGGGACCTTCGAGACCCTCCTTGCGGCTGCTTCGGCCGCCGGTCTCGTCGAGACCCTCGACGGAGAAGGCCCCTTCACCGTCTTCGCCCCCACCGACGAAGCCTTCGCCGCCCTCCCCGAGGGCACGGTGGAGAGCCTTCTCGCCGATCCCGACGCCCTCGCCGAAATCCTCCTCTACCACGTCGTTGCCGGGGAAGTCCGCGCGGCCCAGGTCATGGAGATGGACGAGGCCGAGACGGTTCAGGGCGAGTCGCTCGAGATCATGGCCCACAACGGGACCGTCATGGTGAACAACGCCACGGTCGTGGCTGCCGATGTGGAGGCCTCGAACGGGGTGATCCATGTCATCGACACCGTCCTCCTTCCCAACGGGAACGGGGGGGGCGAGGAGTACTGAGTCCTCTCCCGACGCACGATTGAAGGCTTCCGCCCCGGAGTCGGCTCCACGCCGGCCCCGGGGCGGTTTTCGTCATGCCTCCCAGCTGAACCCGGGCCTTCCGAAGTGCCCGTAGTTTGTGGTCGCCGCGAAGTGGGGGCCTTCCAGTCCGAGCTGCGCGATCATGGCCCCCGGGCGGAAGTCGAACCCCTCCACGAAGGCGGCCGCCGCCGCGTCGTCCCCCGTGCCGAAGGTGTTGACGAGGAAGGAGACGGGCTCTGCCCTGCCAATGGCGTAGCTCACCTGGACTTCAGCACGCCGTCCCAGTCCGGCCTTCACCACCTGGCGAGCGGCCCACCGGCAGAAGTACGCCCCGCTCCGGTCTACCTTGGAAGGGTCCTTCCCGCTGAACGCACCGCCCCCGTGGCGACCCATTCCCCCGTAGGTATCCACGATGATCTTCCGGCCGGTCACCCCCGCATCGGCAGAGGGGCCACCCTGAATGAAGGTGCCGGCCGGGTTGACATGGGCACGGATCCCCGTGTGATGCCACGCCGCCAGAACCTGGGGGAGGAAGGTCCCGGAGACCCACCGGCGGAGCTCGTCCAGGGTAACCGCCTCCGTGTGCTGGGTGGAAACCACCACGTCGGTGACAGCAACCGGCTGCCCGTCTTCGTAGCGGACCGAGACCTGGCTCTTTGCATCGGGGCGAAGCCAGGGTACGGCGTGGCCGCGCCACCGATCCTCCCCTCGCCGTGCGGCGGCCAGTTCCCGCGTGATCCGATGGGCCAGGAGGATGGGGAGGGGCATGAGTTCGGGCGTCTCGTCGGAAGCGTACCCGAACATGATCCCCTGATCCCCGGCCCCGAGTTCACTCCCGCCATCGACCCCTGCGGAGATTTCTGCAGCCTGCCGCGACACGAGATCCAGAATCCGGACCCGGTCGGCGCTGAAGCCTCCCCCTGCGTCCCCTTCGTCCGAGGTATACCCGATCCGGCGGATCGTTTCCCGAACCAGGTGGGCACGCCTTCCCGCATCGAGGGAGGCCGAGGTGGTCAGTTCTCCCGCGAGCACGACATGGTCCTCCTTGCAGAGGACCTCAAGGGCCACCCGGGCACCGGGGTCCTCTGCAAGCGCAGCGTCGAGGAGCGTGTCGGCGATGGTGTCGCAGACCTTGTCGGGGTGTCCCTCCGAGACCGACTCGGAGGTGAAGACATAGGGGGTCATGGTGATGGCATCCTCATGCGATGAAGGGTCCCGTGGCGAAAACCGCCCGGGACCCTTCCGCGAGCGGTTTAGCAGTTGATCACCCGGCTGCAATCGCAACAAATCCCGGGGCTCGGGAGGGGGGGGCGGGGTTCCGGACACCCCGGGGCCGGTGCGAACGATCACACTCCGGCCTCTCGGGGGCGGCACGCCGACCTCCACCTTCCCTGCGCAGAATCAAGCTACCGATCCTTGCGGGAGGGGGGAAGGGAGGGGCCCGGTCGGCGGTCCCGGGGCCTGCCGCTGGCGCGAGCGCCGTGGATCGTCGAAGTTCTTCCCATGCCCGTGGCCGTCGCCCTCCTCCTGACCCTCGTCTACGCCATCTTCTCGCCCCTGGGCGCCCGCATCCGTGCGGCCGAACAGCGGGCGCTGGCCGCCGCGCTTCCAGGGGTGCCGTCGTCTTCGGCGGTGGCAGGTGCCCGGTCCATCGTCGACCGGGGCTGGACCTCCTTCGTGGCCTCGGAACTCTGGCTCCTCCTCCTTCTGGCCGGGGTCATCGTCCTCTTCCACACCTGGTGGATGGCCTTCGCGATCCCCGCCGCCGGCGTCCTCCTCCGACTGGCCCTGCACGCCCTGGATCCCTATCCCTCGCGCCTCGCCTGGTACCTGGATCGCTTCCGGGCCCAGGTGGAACGGGCGCGAGGGAGGGCGGTAGCCGAGGGAGACGCGGAGCGGGCAGCGCGGGCCGAAGCCCTCTCCAGCGCCCTGAGCCGCCTCGCCGCGGACGAAGGCGACGACGCGGTGCTCTGACGCGGGGCCCTCAGGCGTGCCCCTGACGCGGGCCCCCCACGCGTGCCCGTCACGCTTGATCCTGACGCGGGGCCCTCACGCTTGATCCTCACGCGGGCCCTTCACCCTTGATCCCCACGCGTGCCCCTCGCGCTTGATCCTGACGCGGGGCCCTGACGCGTGACCCTTGCGGGGGGCCGGTCCATGATCTCCTGCCACGCGCCTCGCGCCCGCGCTTTCCCTCCCTTGCCGCCATGATCGACCCCTCCGCCTTTCCGACCGTCGCCGAGCTGGTGGGCCGAACCCCACTCGTTCGCCTCCAGCGGATGGGGGAAGGCGTGGGTCGCGGGAACACCATTCTTCTCAAGCTCGAGGGGCAGAACCCGGCGGGCTCGGTCAAGGATCGACCTGCCTTTTCCATGCTCCGCGAGGCTGAGGACCGGGGCGAGATCCGCCCGGGCGACACCCTCATCGAGGCCACCTCGGGGAACACCGGAATCGCCCTGGCCATGGCCGCCGCCGTCCTCGGCTACCGCATGGTCCTTGTCATGCCCGAGGGCGCCACCGCCGAGCGAAAGGCCGCCCTTCGCGCCTACGGGGCCGAGCTCGTGCTCGTGAGCGATGCCGCATCCATGGAGGGCGCCCGGGATCTGGCCCTGCGCATGGAGGCCGACGGGAAGGGGCGGGTCCTGAACCAGTTCGAGAACCCCGACAACCCGGCGGGCCACTACCGGGGAACGGGCCCCGAGATCTGGGAGGCCACCAGGGGCCAGGTGACCCACTTCGTGAGCTCCATGGGGACGACCGGGACGATCATGGGGGTGAGCCGCTACCTGAAGGAACGAAATCCGGCGGTCCAAATCGTCGGGCTCCAGCCTGCCGAAGGCTCGCGGATCTCGGGGATCCGCCGCTGGCCCCCCGACTACCTTCCGGCCTTCTTCGAGCCATGGCGGGTGGACGAGGTTCTCGAGATCGCACAGGACGAGGCCGAGGCGCACATGCGCCGACTGGCCCGCGAGGAAGGCATCTTCGCCGGGGTCAGCTCGGGCGGCGCCGTGGCCGGAGCGCTGCGGGTGGCGGCGGGGGCGGAAGATGCCCTCATCGTGGCCATCGTCTGCGACCGGGGCGACCGCTACCTCTCGAGCGGAGTCTTCGAGGCCGAAGGTGCGTAGGAATGCGACGGGGCGCGGGCGGGACCCCGGCGACGGGGAGGCCGATGCGCGGTGCCGGGTCACGGTCGAGGCCTGCGCCGGGGGCCGGGCTGGTGGTGGGCCGGGGCGGTGGTCGCCAGGGGGGTAAGCCGCTGGCGGCGAGGCGGGCTCCGATGGAAGGGGTCCCCGACGACGGGGGCTCGGGGAGGCGGCAGCCCCCTGGTGAAGTACCGGGTCCTCCATGCCGAGGCGGGCCCCCGGTGCCGAGGCCGCTCCTCCGCGTGGCCATGGGGGGATCGAGCCGTGCCATTGCGAAGACCAGGCGCACGAAACCCGAAAGGAGCCACCCACCGGCGGAGGCCGGCTCGCCTTCTCCGCCGCCGCCGCGCGCCGTGACCGGGGCTGCGGTCTCCCGTTGCCCTGCGCGGGCCCGCCCCTCGTGGGCACCCCGAACCTCACCTGCGCCCGGCGGCTGATCCGCCAACGCCCGCCAGCCCGAGCCCGCCGAACGCACCCGCCAGTCGCCGCCCGCCGCCCGCCGCCCGCGTCAGCCG
>JBJHCG010000048.1:0-22159 GCA_050485885.1 Gemmatimonadales bacterium
CCCCCGGCACCCCCGACCTACACGACCCACACGGCCCATCCGGCTCGCCGGGCACGCCCCACCGGCTCGGCGCACGCGACACCCGTCTCCGTACCCCGACCGCGGCGCCACCAACGCCGCCCCGATTCTCACCCGGCCCGACCGGCTTACCCCGGCGCGCCCGACCCCCACGGCGCACCCCGCCCACTCGGCCCGACCGCCTCACCCTGCCCGAACCGCGACCGTGGCGTCACCCATGCCGCCACGAATCCGGCTCGGACGCACCACCAACGCGGCCACGATACCCGCTCGTACGCGCTACTACCGGCGCCACAACAACCGTTTGGCCGCGCCACCCATGCCGCCATGGTTCCCCTCGGCCGGGGCACCCACCCGCCCAGACTTCCGGTCCGGCCGCAGCGGCGCCAGAGTTCGTTATCGTAAGGGCCGGTCGCGGCCTCTCGGCCCCTTCCGCTTCCCACCCCCTCCCCACCCCCGACCCTTCGGCGGCTCTTCATGCGCGGTGACTCCGAGGCACCCGACACCCTCTTCGTGGGCCCCCGCTACTTCCGCGCGCACGGCCTCGGCAATGACTACCTGGTGCTGGATGCGATCCGGCCCGGCCCGGCTTCGGAGGCCCGGGGCCCGGCGGAGACGCGGCCGGGGGGAGAGGGCACCGCGTCGGTCCACTGGGTCGGGGCGGATGCCTGGCCCCTCACCGCCGAGGCCGTCCGACGGATCTGCGCCCGGGGGACCGGGGTGGGGTCCGACGGGGTGGTGGTGCTCCTCGACGATGCTCCCCCCTCCGGCGAGCCCTTTCGCCTCCGCATGTTCAACCCCGACGGGTCGGAGTTCGAACGGAGTGGAAACGGGCTCCGGGTCCTGGGGGCGGCCCTCCATGCCCGGGGGCGGGTGGGTGCCGAGCCGTTCGACGTGGCGAGCGGGGGGAGCGTGATCCCCATGCAGGTCCATGGCGAGGCCCCGGGGGGGATCCGCGACCTCTCGGTGGCCATGGGAAGGGCCCTGGCCGGCACGGACGCGGCCGAAGCGGTGGGGTGGGGGCCGGCCTCGGCGGGGCTCCCGGCGGAGGAGCCGGGAGGGGGCGCGCCCGCGGATCCGTCGACCTCGGGAGATGCACCCACCCCACCTCCGACGACGGCGGGATTCACCCTCCCCTGGCCCGCGGGGGGGCTGGTCCGGGTCGTACCCGTGTGGGTGGGGAACCCTCACGCAGTGGTCTTCCTCGATGCCGAGAATCCCGACCTCGTGGGCGCCGACGACCCCGCCGAGGTGGCCCTCGACGGCCCCCTCCTGCACCAGGTGGGACCCTTCCTCGCCACCCATCCGGCCTTTGCCCGGGGCACGAACGTCCAGCTCGCCCGGGTGCGCGGAAAGGAGGTGGAGATCGGGATCTGGGAGCGAGGGGTCGGCCGCACCCCGGCCTCCGGAACGAGCTCCTGCGCGGCGGCGGTGGCCGCGGTGGCCACCGGGCGGCGGGCCCCGGGCTCCCTTTCGGTCCGGATGCCCGGGGGGCGCCTTCAGGTGGAGGTCACCGAGGGGCTGGAGGTCGTGCTGCGGGGGCCGGTTCAGGAGGTCGCCACCGGGGTGCTGAGTCCCGGCTTCGTGGCCTACCTTCGCGAAGGCGCATCCTTCGGAGGCTGAGCCCGGCCCGTGGGTGTGACCCCGGTTCGAGGATGTGGGACGGGCTCCTGAGATCGGCCCCGGCCCGTGGCCATGACCCCGGCTCGGGGGAATGGGCCCGGAGCCTGAAGCTTAGCCCGGCCCGTGGCCATGAACCCGGCCCGTGAGAATCGGCCCGGCGCCTGCAGCTGAGCCCGGCCCGTGGCCATGAGCCCGGCCCGTGGGAACGGGCCCTGCGCCTGAAGCTGAACCCGGCCCGTGGGAATCGGCCCCGCGCCTGAAGCTGAACCCGCCCCGTGGCCATGAGCCCCGCCCGTCGGAATGGACCCGGCGTCTGCAGCTGAGCACGCCCCGGGGCCGTGACCCCGCCCCGTGGTCTCGCGCCCCTACCGGATCCCCACCTGCCCGCGCACCGAGGCCAGGAGGGCCTCGGGGTCGTAGCCCACCCCGTCGCGGAAGACGAGGCGCACATTCCGGATCTCGGCAGGGGAGGTGATGGGGTTACCGTTCAGGATCACGAGATCGGCCCGCTTCCCCGACTCCACCGACCCGTAGGCGTGGTCCTCCCCGAGAATGATGGCGCCGTTCAGGGTCATGACCCGAATCGCATCGACAGGAGAGAGCCCCACCTCGAGAAGGAGCTCGTAGTTCCGCTGGTCCCCGAAGCCCGGAAGGGCGCCGCCGATCCCGGTGGGGTCCACCCCGGCGGCCAGGATCCCGCCCATTTCGTGGAACTTCCGCTCGAAGGCGAGGGCCTTCTCCCACACGGCGAACCAGGCGTTTCCGGCCTCTCCGCGGGCGTCGATCTGGGCCCGGGTGGCCAGGTAGTCCTCGAGGAACTCCGGCGCCACCATCTCGCGGAAGCGGTCCTCCGTGGGGGGGCGCCCGGGGAGCCCCAGCTCGTACACGGCCAGGGTCGAGGTCATGGGGACCCCGGCCTCGATCATGGTGCGGAGGGTGGCCTCCACCTCGGGGCCCTCCACATCGACGTCGGCCAGGCGCCCCAGGGCACCGCCGGGGCAGAGATCGGGCTCCTTCTCCGGATCCCAGTCGGTGTTCGTGAAGAAGCCGTGCTCCAGGTTGTCGATCCCGAGCTCCACCGCCTCGGTGAAGGAGACGGAGCAGAGGTGCCCGGTGAACCTGAGCCCGCGCCGGTGCGCCTCCTCCACCGCCGCCCGGAAGGAGGCCCGGTCCACCCGGGTGTAGAACTTGAACCAGGTGGCCCCCTCGTCGGCCCAGTACCCCACCACCCGCCGCGCCTCCTCGGGGTTCGCCACCCCCGTCATGTAGCTCGTGGTGGGCCCGGTGATGTACGGCCCCGTCACGTGCATCCGGGGTCCCACCGCCTGCCCGGCATCAATGGCCCGCTTGAGGTTCACCTCGGCGTAGGGGTGGTAGCTCCCGGTGGTCCGGATCGTGGTGACGCCGCTTGCCAGGTAGAGGCGGGGAGCGCTCACATCGAGCTGGGCCCGGCGGGTGGAGGTGGTGTAAAAGGTGTGGTTGTGCATTCCCACCATGCCCGGGATCACGGTGTGCCCGTCCAGGGCGTGCACTTCGGCCCCCTCCGGCACCGCCACCTCCCCCCGTGGACCCACGGCGTGGATGAGCCCGTCCCGGATCACCACGGTCTGGTCGTCCTGGGGCGGCGCTCCCGTGCCATCCACCACGCGCACCCCCACGAGGGCCACCACCGGGGCATCCACCGCCACGAAGCTCCGCACCCCGGGCGCCAGCTCCGAAGCCGAGAGGAGGGGGGCATCGAGCGGCGACTGCGCGGCCAGGGGCGAGGCCGGCGCCGAGGCGAGGAGCACCCCGGCGAGCGCCAGGGAGGCCAGCGCCGGGGAGGCCAGGGAGGCCAGGGAACCCGGCGAAGGGCGAACCCGCGAAGGGCGAACCGGCGAAGGGACAAGACGGCGGATCATGGCAGGCTCCGAACCAGGAGGCGGATGGGCGGAAGGGAGGGGGACCGCGGAGGAGAAGATGCGCCCCCTCCAGCCGCCGGGCAACGCGGGCTCTCTCACCCCGGGCCATGCCCATGGTGCGGCACTTCCCGTCCGGGCTCGAAGCCCCGCCATCCCTCCCAGCGCCCCTCCCGGGGATCCACCCGGAACACGGCGTGCATCCCGGCCTCCAGGTGCTCGGCAATGTGGCAGTGGATCATCCAGTCGCCGGGGTTGTCGAGCTCCACCAGGAGATCCACGGTCCACCCGGTGGGAACGAGCACGGTGTCTTTCCACACCGGATGCTCCTGGGGCACCCCGTTCACGGCCTCCACGAGAAAGCGCTGCCCATGCAGGTGCACCGGATGCTGCATGGCGTGGAGCACCTCCCGCTCGTTCCGGATCCGGAGGCGCAGCCGGTCGCCCTCGCGGAAGCGCCAGTCGATGGCCCCGTTCTCGGCCCCCGTCTCCGCATCGCGCAGGATCCACCGCACCTCGCGCGGGGTCAGGGGGGCGTTCATTTCGGGCATGGTCGAGACCCACTCCACCGGGGCGAACCAGGCCGAATCCATCTGGAGCATGGGGCCCAGGGGAAAGGGAAGGGCGTCTCGATCCACCTCCATGGCCAGCACGAGCTCGCGGCTGTGCACTTCGCCCGACGGGGGATTGTGGGGGGAAGGCAACCGTGCCGCTTCCACTTCGGCCCGGACGCGGAGGTCCTCGTGGAGCGTCTCGAAGGGGCGGGCCCCGCGGGGGAGGGACGGGGCCGGTGTCTCCCGGACCCGAACCACCGCAACCGTGTCGACATGGGGGAAGAAGCGCGCCCCCAGGTGATCCACCGCCTGCACCCGGTTCAGGAAGGGGACCTCGCCGGGCTCGTCGAAGCGCACCAGGATCTCCCACCGCTCGGCCGGGGCCAGGACCACCCCCTCCACCCAGGCCTCCCGGGCCAGGGGAGAGAGGTCGCCGGCCACGAGCTTCATCCGGGGCGGGGTGGGGGAGGAGGGAGGGTCGACGCCGGCGCCTCCCCCTGCGACCCCCCCGAAGCCCAGGTGGAAGGGGCGGGCGGAGGCGGCGCTCGTGAGGGTGATGCGCACGACCTCGCCCCGGTCCACCTCCAGGACGGGGCGCTCCTCGCCATTCACCAGAACGAGGTTTCCGAAGCGCCCCATGAGGGCATGGGTCGGCGCCTCGAGGCCGAAGGGGTAGAGGGTTCCGTCGTCGGCCAGGAGGAGGTCGTGAAGGAGCCAGTCCACGGCGCGGTGGGCGTCGGGGTCGGCCCGGCGGGCGCCCTCCCCGGCCGGGTGCACCCGGAGGGTTCCGGCCAGCCCCAGCCCCTGGGTCACGTCCTCCCGGAGGTGCGGGTGGTACCAGAAGCGCCCGGCCTCGGGGAGATCCACCTCGAGGGTGAGGGTGTGGCCCGGTTCCACCGGATCCTGGGTCACCCCGGGAACCCCGTCGGCCCGGTTCCCGAGCCGCACCCCGTGCCAGTGCACGGCGGTGGGGAAGGGGAGGGCATTCTCCATCCGGGCCTGGAACCGGGTCCCGGCCCGGGCCTCGAGGCGGGGGCCGGGGACCTGGCCATTGTACGCGAGAACCACATGCTCCTCCCCCCGGATCCGGTGCCGCACCGGCCCGGCCCGGAGGTGGAGGGTGTCGCCGGGGGCGAGGAAGTGGGGGGCGCCGGGCCGGGCCAGGGGGAGGGCGTCGGCCCCGGAGGCCGGGTCCAGGGCATCTTCCGGGAGCCAGGGGGTGACCCGCGGCACCAGGTGATGCAGCCCCGGCGGCATGGGGACCTCCGGGTGCATGGGGACCATGGGCCAGGTGCGGGGGGGGCGGGTCTCGGGGGAGGGGTGTTCGTGGGGCGCGTCCGCTGAAGGAGCCGCCTGCGCGGCGGGATCCCCGCGACCCCGGTGGCCGCCGTGGGCGCCAGGGTCTCCGTGTCCGCCGGCGCCGTGTCCGCCGGCGCCGTGCGCACCCCCGCCCTGCCCCCCGCCTCCCTGCCCACCGCCCCCATGCCCGCCGCCTGCCTGCCCATTGCCCCCGTGCCCACCGCCTCCCTGCCCCCCGCCTCCCTGCCCATCGCCCCCGTGCCCACCGCCCGGGTGTCCGGCCCCCCCATGCCCGTCCCCCGGCGCCGGATCCGCCCCCCAGAGCCAGGGCTCGTCGTGGGGAAAGACCCGGAGAGAGGGGGCATCGCCCCGAAGGGCAATGGGCCCGGTCCGGACGGGGGTCTCGGGATCGGCCTCGGCGGTGACGAGGACCCGGAACCGGTCCAGGGGGACGGATCCCTCCGCCGGGCTTCCCTCGGCTCCGGGGGCGCCCGGGACCACCACCCCCAGCCGGAGTTCGGGGTCGAGGGTCGGCCCCACGGCCCACGCCACCCAGGCCCGGGCCTCCGGGTCGAGGGCGGAGGGGGCCGGGAGGTGCTCCACCCGTACCTGGAGCCGCCACCGGAGGGTCCCGTCGGCGGTGAGAGGGAGGGTAAAGGGGGAGGACTCGGGGTACATCTCCCCCCATCCCCGTGCCCCCTGGACCTCGAAGCGGGGGAGGAGATCGACGCAGTACAGGTCCGGGTCCGGGGACGCAGCCGGCGGACGCTCCACCCCGCAGAAGGGGGGGAGGGGGGAGGGGGTCGCAGCCGAGGCCGCGGGGTCCGCTCCCGGGAGCGTCGCCGCCCACCCTTCGGATCCGGCTTCGGCCACGGTCGCCGCCCACCCTTCGGACCCCGCTCCGGCCACCGTCGCCGCGGACTCTCCGGAGCTCGCTCCCACCGGCGCCGCCACCCAGTTCGCCGGCTCGCCCCCGACCTGCATCGCCACCCACCCCCTGGGCTCGCCTCCGAGCGGCGTCGCCGCCGCCACCCCGGGCCTGACTCCGACTGGCAGGGCTCCCCACCCCGCGGGCTCGCCTCCGACCGGCGTCGCCGCCCCCACCCCCACCCCCACCCCTGCCGGGCTCTCCGCCCCGCCGCTCGGACCCGAGGTGCACCAGAACAGTGCACCCCCCAGAAGGGGTATGCACCACTTTGGTGCACCCCGGATCCCCATGGCCCTCAGGTCCGGACGCGGAGCATGAGAAGAAGCCCGGCGGCGAAGAAGGCCATGTTCGGGGCCCACGCGGCGAGCACGGGGCTCAGGAGTCCGGCGTACCCCAGGGCCCCGGCCACCCGGAAGAGCACGAGGTAGAGAATGGTGGTGGCCAGGGAGAGTCCGATTCCGAAGGCCGCCCCGCCCCGCTTGGAGGAGGTGGCCAGGGGAGCCCCGAACAGGAGAATCACCAGGGTCGCCACCGGAATGGCCAGACGCTGCTCCCGCTTCACGTCGAGGCGGCCGGGGTCTCCCCCGGAGCGCACCACCCGGGCCGAGAGGGTGGCAAGCTGCTCCCGGGTCATCTCGTCTTCGTCGCGGACCGTCTCCACCAGGTCCTCCGGGCGCTCGCGGAGCCGCTCGTAGGGGAGTTCCGCGAAGCGCTCCATCCGCTCCTCTCCCGTCTCGTCGAGTTCCCGCACATAGCCATCCCGGAGCGACCATCCCTCCTCGGCCGTCCACCCGGCCTCCCGGGCCATGATGTGGGTGAGGGTGCCGCCATTCCGGACGGGTTCGCGGAGGAGGACGACGCCCGTCATGACCCCGTCGGCCACGGTGAGGCGCCGGGCCGAAAGGGATTCTCCCTCGTCGGTGATGTAGACGAAGTTCGACAGCCAGGCCTGGCGCACGTCGCGATCGCCGCGGAGCTCGGCAGAGCGCGTGTTCGTGTGCGGGATGATCTCCGAGAGCCAGAGCCCGGCGCCCGTGAGGAGAACGCCGATCACGAAGAGGGGGAGGACCAGGCGGTGGAAGGAGATCCCCCCGGCCTTCGCTGCCATGACCTCCCGGTGCACCGTCATGGGCTGGATCGTGAAGACCACCGCCAGGAGGGCGGCAATGGGGAAGGACCAGAAGACGAACTGGGGATATTGGTAGGCGTACGAGAGGAGGACCTGCCCCAGGGGGAGCCCCCGGTCCAGGTAGTTCTGGAGCTTCTCCGTGGCATCTCCGAGAATGAAGAGGAGGGGAGCGCCGAGCACGAAGAGGAGGAAGAGGCGGAGAAAGCTCCCGATGATGAACCGGTCGAGAATGCGCACGTCAGGCCTCCGAACGACGTCGGAAGAGGGAGGTGATCCGGTACCGCAGGGCATCCCACGAACTCCCCCGTCCGGTGGAGAGCTGCTCCCCCATGGGAATGGCCAGGAGAACGGCCGGCACCATGAGAATGACGTTCGGGAGCCACATGGCGACCCAGGGCTCCACCAGGCCCCGCTCGGCGATGCGCTCCCCTCCGATGAGTCCCATCCAGTAGATGAAGAAGATCCCCACCGAGGTCGCGATCACCATGCCGACGCCCCCCGAGGGAAAGCGGATGGCGAAGGGTGCGCCAAAGAGCACGAAGATCAGGCAGGCGAAGGCGATGGCGTACTTCTTGTGGATCTCGATCCGGTAGCGGTAGACGTTCGAACGGTGGATGCGCATGCGGGCATCGTTGATCCGGTGCACGGACGCCGCTTCGTCCAGCCCCCCCTCGACCAGCCCGTCGGTGGCGAAGTCCAGCGCCGAGGCCAGGGCGCCCCCACTCGGGCTCTCCAGGGGGTCGGCCTCCATCTCCTCGCCCCCAGGCGGAGGAACGGGGGGCATGGCGAGGGTCCGCCGGACCATGTTCACCGAGACCCGGTGCGCCTCCTCCGAGAGCTCGCGCATCTGGGCCAGTTGTCGATCCGCCGCCGTCTGGAGCTGGGGAATCGTCATCTCCCGGTTCCCGCGCGAGCCCCCGGCCACCCGGCGCTCGAGCTCGGCGCCCACCCCCCGCATGGGGAGGATCTGGGTGGAGAAGTCCATGCGCCCCAGGGAGCCGGGGCGCTCGTCGGTGATCTCGAGGGCTACCCCGTCGTGGAGGGTCACGTAGAGGTCGGCACGGTCCGGGGTGAAGGCCATTTCACCGGTGGCCGCCACGATGCGCCGATTCTCCCCGATGCGGGAGAGATCGGTGATGATCACGTCTTCCAGCCGGTTCGTGGTGGCGTCAATCCGCCGGGCTTCGAGAAAGAAGCGCCGGCCATCGCCGGTGGAGACCTCGTTCACGATCCCCTCCCGGAGCTCCAGGGTGGGGTTCGTGCTTCCGATGTCGGCCAGAAGGGTGCTCAGCCGGTGGTTCGAGTTCGGGAGGACATGGGCATTGAACCAGAACATGATCCCGGTCAGGGCCAGCCCCACCACGAGGAGGGGGGCCAGGAGGCGGCGGGGGTGGTAGCCGCCCGCGGCCATGGCCATGACCTCGTTCCGCCCCGCCAGGTCCGAGAAGGCGTAGAGGACGGCCACCAGCACGGCCATGGGGAAGGTGAGCGCCACGATGTGCGGCACCGAGTAGAGCATGAACTCCCCGATCACCTCGATTCCCAGGCCGCGGCCGGCCAGGTTCTCCATGCGCTGGGCAATGGCGTTCAGGAAGAGGAGCCCCGTCACCGCCGTGAGGGCGAAGACGAAGGGGCCGATGTGGGCCCGGATCACGTAGCGGGTGAGGATCTTCATGCCGGCGGAGTGGGAGCGTTCGTGCCCCGGACCCCTGTCGGGAGCCGGAGGGGACCCCGGTCGCGTTGCGCGAACCGGATCAAGGGTGGAGTCTAAGGGGATGGGGGGCCGGGGAAAACGCCCGAGGCGCCCCCCGATCCCGCGGAGGCCTCCCGGGGGTTCCCGGGCCCGTGTGCACAGGGTGGCCCGGGGGCCCGGGTGCCTGCCGGGGTTCCGGTGGGGTCGGGCCGTCGGTTCCCGGGTCTTCGGAGCACCGCCCCCTTCCTACCCGACACCCCCCGCCCCCGGTCCCCCTCCGACCCCCTGGTCCCTGCGCCTCCCCTTCCGTGCCCTCCCGCGCCCTTCTTTCTCTCCTCCTCCCCCTGGCCCTGGGGGTGCCGGCGGCGCTGAGCTGGGCGGCGGAGTCCCCGGTCATGGAGGTGCCTGCAGGGAAGCCGCCGGCCGCATCCCCCCTCCCCGCCGACACCCCGGTGGTGGGCCAGGGGGCGCCCTCGGCGCTGGGCGCCGCCCGCCTCTTCGGGGCACCCGGCTCTCCCCTGGCCGACCTCGCGGTGCGCTTTCGGGCCCGGGGGGAATTCGAGGGCGACTGGGCTCGCTTCCGGCCCTGCGATGCGGCACTCCAGGTGACCTGCTCGCCCGGACTCCTTCCCCGTCTGCGGCCCGATGTCCAGGCCTCTCTCGAAGTTCTCGGCTCTGTGGGCGACCGCCTCTTCATTGATGTGGACTACGACCAGACCCGGGAGTTCGGTGCCGCGAACCGCTTCCAGGTCCACTGGCAGGGGGCCGAAGGGGCGGCGCTGGAGCGGGTGGAGCTGGGCGATGTGACCTTCGCCCTCCCGGACTCGCGCTACCTGACCCGGGGGATTCCGGCGGGGAACTTCGGGCTCCTGGCCCGGGCCGGCGGGGGGCCGGTGGCGCTCCAGGGGGTCGTGGCGCAGCAGCAGGGCTCGCGGCAGACCCGGGAATTCCGCCTCGGGAGCGACGGGGCCGGACTCCTTCGCGAAGACACCGTGGTGGTGGAGGACGCCCGGTACGTGCAGGGGCAGTTCTTCTTCCTGACGAACCCCGACCTCCTCCCGAACCATCCCCATGTGGACGTGCTGAACCTCCGGCCCGGCGACACCCGCGCCGACGAGTCTCCCGGGGTGGAGCCCATTCAGCTCTGGCGCCTGGAGCGGGACCCGGCCCGGCGGCAGCAGGTGGAGGGGTACATCCGCGCCGATGCGGCGCTCCGGGGAGAGCAGGGAGACGAGGTGCGGGAATCGGGGTGGTTCCGCTACCTCCGCCCCGGGGTGGACTACTACCTCCACCCCTCGGGGCTCTGGGTGGCCCTCCGACTTCCCCTTCGCCCCGACGAGGCGCTGGCGGTGGGGTACCTGAACGTGCTCGGCGACACGGTGGGGGCGTACAATCCGGAGGAGGCCCTGGCCCGGGGCGAGATTCCCGAGCTGCGCCTGGTGCGGGCCACCGGTCCCCGACACCAGCCCGGGCGCCCCACCTGGGACCGGGAGCTCCGCCAGGTCTACCGCCTCTCCACCTCCGACGAGGTGGAGGTGGACGCGGTGGAGCTCGGGATCTCGCTGGGGGAGGAGAGCGGTGGCCGGACCTTCGTGGATGCACCCTCGGGCCGGCGCATCTCCCTTCTGCGGGTCTTCGGGGTGGACCGGGATGCCCCCTTCGAACGGGTGGACCGGCGCGCCCTCTTCCAGCCCGGGGGCGACGACCGCCTCGAATCGGGGATCTCGGGGACCTTTCTTGTCTTTCCCACCCTCCGCCCCTTCCTCGACCCCCCACCCCTGGCCACGGAAGGGCTCTCGGGCGAGGGGGTCCGGGCCCTTCTCGGAAACAACCTGAACCGACGGATCTACGAAGCCGAAGACCCCCTGGAGCGGGATGCCGGCGGCCTCTTTCGCCTGAACCTCACCCTCCGGACCCGGAGCAGCGGGGTGGCCACGAGCTTCCCCCTGGGGGGCTTCGGGATTCTCGAGGGGAGCGAGCGGATCTACCTGGGCGACCGCCTCCTGCGCCCCGGCTTCGACTACCTCCTGGAGCCCGAGATCGGGGTGGTGACCCTGCTCCAGCCCGAGTTCCTCCTGGCCCGCAGCTCGTCCGACCGCCTTCGGATCACCTGGGAACAGCCCACCCTGTTCCGCCCGCGCCCCACCACCCTCGTGGGGGGGAGCGCCACCCTCGCCCTGGGGGAGGCCGCCGAGGGGGGAGGGCTTGGGGGGCAGCGGGGCGGGGTGAACCTTCTGGGGCTCTACCAGGTGGAGGAGGAGACCCTCCGGCGCCCCCGTTTCGGGGCCGAGCCCGGCGCCGCAGGCATGGTGGGGCTCCAGGCCCGGTGGGAGACGCCCACCGGGTGGATGGACCGGGTGGCCACCGGGGCCCTGGGGGCCCGGGAGCAGGACCTGGCCGAGGGGGGCGGACGCCTCCGGATCGAGGCGGAGACGGCGCTCTCCCTTCCCAACCCGAATGTTTCGGGCGATGCGTTTCTGGACGATTTCGACGCGGGAGACGAGCGCACGATCTCGCTCCTGACCTCGAACTGGCACCTGGGGAGTGCGCCGGAGTCGGCGGCGGGGCTGGGGGAGGCGGCCCCGGCCGGGTTCGAGGTGGCCACCACCCTCCCCCTGGTCTGGCAGCACACCTGGGTGGAGACGGGGCCCGGAGGGGACTCCATCGGGGTCTTCGAGGGCTTCTTCCCCCGCTCCGAGATCGATCGGCAGATCTCGGTGGCAGGCACCGAGGTGCGGGAGCCCGGGCTCCTCCTCTCCTTCGGGACGAACCCGGGGTCCACCCACCCCGGGGCCCGGTGGCGCTCCATGACCACCCTCCTCTCGCCCACCGGGGCCGACCTCTCGCAGGCCGAATATCTGGACTTCTATGTGGCCGAGGGCGATGCCCTCACCCTGGTCCTCGACCTGGGGGCGGTGAGCGAGGACGCCTTCTTCATCGACGAGAACGGACGCACCTCGGGCTTCCGGGAGGACCTTGGGCGCCCCTGGGGGCTCGGGGTCCTGGACCAGGAGGCCGATCCGGACCGGGGGGAGATCTGGGATCGGGAGGCCGATGCCCGGGGTGTATGGCCCGAGACGTGTCGGGCCGAGCCCGGGCGGGTGTATGCCATTGGCGACCCGAACGCGAACTGCACCCGGGGAAATGGCCGCCGCGACACCGAAGATCTGAATGGAAACGGGGTCCTCGACCTGGAGGAGCGGGCGGCGCGCTACGTGGTCCGCCTCGACGGCTCCTCGCCCTACCTCGTCCGCTCCCGTCAGGAGACCGGGACCCGCTTCCGCCTCTACCGCATTCCCCTGCGCGGCCCCGATGCCCTCTTCCCCGGGGGGGCCTTCACGGCGGCGGACTGGCGTGCCATTCAGTTTCTCCGGATGACGGTGGTGGGGCCACGGTCCTCGCGCCTCACCGTGGCCCGCATGCGCCTCGTGGGGTCGCGCTGGGCCAAGCGCGGGGGCGAGGGGGTGCTCCGGGGGCTCGGGGGCGACACCCTTTCCATGGCCACCTCCTTCGAGGTGACCCCGGTGGGGGTCCTCACCGAGGGGCCGGCCTACCAGGCGCCCCCCGGGGTTCTGGAGCAGCTCGACGATCCGGCCTCGGCCGTGGGGGGGCGGGGGGTGGAGTTCTCGGAGCGCTCCCTGGCCCTCCGCTTCCGGGGGCTCGCCGCCGGGGACCGGGCCGAGGTCTACTCCCGCTTCTTCCAGCGCCCCCGGGACTTCCTCGGCTACCGGGAGCTCCGCCTCTGGGCCCTGGCTCGCGACGGCGACTTCGGGCCTGGCGCCGACGACCTCCGGGTCTTTCTCAAGGTGGGGAGCGACCCCGACAACTTCTACCTCTGGACCACCCGCCTGGACCCGGCCCTCGATCCCGGCGGGGTGACCCCCACGGACTGGCTCCCCGAGCGCCGCATCGAGTTCGAGGCCTGGATCGCCCTACGGAGGGAGGCCGAGGAGGAGCTCCTGCGCCGGGGGGCCGGGCTGGGCGACGAGCCCGTGATGGTGTGGAGCGCCGACTCCACCTACGCCGTGGTCCTCACCGACCGGGCCCGGGCGCCGAACCTGGCCGCGGTCCGGGAGCTCTCGCTCGGGGTCTGGAACCCCGGGGGGCTCAGCGGGGACGGCGAGGTCTGGTTCAACGAGCTCCGCCTGGGGGGTGGGGTGCGGACGCCGGGGCATGCCCGCCAGGTGAACCTCGAGGTGGACGGCGGACGCGCCTACCAGCTCCGGATCGGGTACGAGGGGACCTCGCCCCGCTTTCGCACCCTGGACGAAGGTCCGAACTACCAGGACGATGCGGTCCTGAACCTCTCGACCTCCCTCCAGCTCGGGGGCGCCCTCCCCTCGCGGTGGGCCGTGGACCTTCCCCTTTCCGTGGCCCACTTCCGCTCTGCCGACGACCCCTTCTTCCTCTCGGGCACCGATCTGGAGGCCCGGGCCATCGAGGGGCTCCGGAGTGGCGGGGTGCGGGAGACCCGGATCGCCCTCACCCTTCGCACCGATGCCGAGACCGGCTTCGAGGCGGTGGACCGGCTCCTCTCGGCCTTCGATGCCCGGGTGGCCCTCTCCCGCTCGGCGGTGGAGACCCTCACCTCCGAATCCCGGGCGGCGGGGATCGAGGGAGGGGTGGGGTTCCAGCTTCGCCCGGGGCCCCGCCGGGTGGACCTCGTGCCCGGGGTCCTGGAGCCCGTGGTTCGCATTCTCTTTCCCCCGCGCATGGCGCGGCGCCTGAACGAAGCCCGATGGCGGTGGACGCCCACCGACTTCCGGGTGGGGGGAGGGGTGCGCCGCCGAACGCTGGAGATCACCCGGTTCGGATCGGTCCTCGTGGATCCGGAGCTGGACCAGGGGGTCCGGGCAAGGGCGCCCGAGGCCTGGCTCGACACCCGCTTCCGGATCGCCTTCGAGCCCGGGGCAACCCTCACTGCATCGGCGGAACTGGCCTCGGAACGCGACCTCCTCGAGCCCGACGAGGTCGCCGTGGACCCCCGGGTGCGGGACCTGGTCCGGGCCGAGCAACGGAGCCTCGCGGGGATCGGGGTGGGATGGGAGACCCGCCGCTCCCTCCTGGCCCGGGTGGGGATGCGCCCCGAACCGGTGCGGGGGGTGCGGACCGAGGTCAGTGCCCAGAGCCGGTTCGGGAGCGATCGGAACGCCGGGCTCGTCCGCCTCCCGGCCATCTCCCTTCTCGAGCCCGGGAGCCTGCTCCGGAATGCCCGGGTGGATCGGGAACTCCGGGTGGGCACGGTGCTGGACCCGGGCACGCTCCTCTACGGGCGGGCCCTCCCTGGACCCGCCGGTGCCGGGCAGCTCGCCCCGGGGGGGGGAGCCCCGAGCCGGGGAGAGCGGGTGGCCCGTGCCCTCAGCCCCCTCAACGTGGTGGTCCAGGAGGGGATCGTCTCGGCCTTCTTCCGGGAGGAAGTGGAACCGGGGGCCGCCTTCCAGCTCGGGCTCGGTGGCGTGCGGGGGCTGGGGTTCGAGGGCGAGGTCCGCGCCGCAACCCTCGTCCAGCGCAGGTCGCTCACGGCGGGATCGGGAGTCCGCCTCCCCGCGTCCTTCTTCCTCAACCTGAACCTCCAGGACACGCGGATTTCCTCCCTGGATCTCCGGTCCCAGCGAGATGGCTCCACCCGGAGCTGGCCCGACCTTCGCCTGGGCGCCTCGAATCTCCCCCTTCCGGGCGAGTGGTCCGGGATGCTCGATCGGGTGGCCTTCACCTCGGGGGTGCTCCGGATCCGGGAGTCCGTGAGCTACGGCGAGGCCCTGCAGCTCCGGACCCGGACCGAGACCCGGATCCCGGTGGAGGTGACGCTGGAGTGGGGAGGCGGGATCACGGCTCGGTATCGGGGGACGGTGGCCCGCGGCGAGGGGACCGACCCCACCGGACGCACCGGGAGGGAGCAGACGGACCATGGCATTTCCCTCGAGACCCGGCTGCGCCCCCGGGGGGGACTCGAATCCGCCTTCGGCGCCCCCTTCCGCCTGGCCTTCTTTGCCGACTACGGCTCGCTGGAGGAATGCCGGGTGGCCGCCGGTTCGGAGAGTTGCATCCCCTTTCTCGAGCGCCGGAACCGCTCGGTGAGCCTGGGGCTCGACACCTTCGTTTCGGGCTTCGAGGTGGGGGGGCAGGTGTCGCTCGTGGATCGGGAGGCCTTTGCCGCCTTCGAGACCGGGTTTCGCCAGCTCCAGGTGGGGATCTGGGGGCGCATGGAGTTCGCCGCCGGCCCGGTGGAGCGCCTCGATCGGCGACGGGCTCCGGTGGATCCCTTCCGGAGGTAGGGTGCGAGGCCCCCGGCGCGTGGGCCCGGATGGCCACCGTCCCGGAGGCCCTTTCCATGGCGGTCCCCCCCTGCCATCGCTTCGCCCCCGATCCGGGGCGAGACTCCTCCCATGAACGACGAAGAACGCCGCGCCCTCTGGATCGGGGCCCTCGTCCTCCTCCTGGCCTCGCTGGCCCGGTTCGGGTGGGAGGCGCGCCCCATCCCGCCCCTCTTTGCCCCTGACACCACGGCCTATGCGGGCCTCGTGCCGGCCACCGAGGCGGCGGTGGCCGACGCGGCCCGGCGGCGCACGCCCCTGGCCCCCGGCGAGCGCCTCGATCCCAACCGGGCCGACGAGGTGGAGCTTGCCCGTCTTCCCGGGGTGGGGCCCGCCCTGGCCCGGCGCATGGTGGAGGCCCGGGAGGCCCGGGGGTGGCTCTCGTCTCCCGAATCCCTCCTGGAGATCCCCGGGGTGGGGCCGGCCACCCTGGAGCGGCTTCGCCCCTTCCTGGCCTTCACCCCGCCGCCTCCCGGAGTGACGGTACAGAACCCCTCACGGGGCGATGGGGCAGGGGATCTCTTCGCGCCCTCCCTCCCCCGGGTCCCCGTGAACCGGGCCGGCGCCGCCGAGCTCGAGGGGCTCCCGGGGGTGGGGCCCGCCCTGGCCCGGAGAATCGAGGAGGACCGCCGACTTCACGGGCCCTACGCCGTGCCGGAGGAGCTGCTTCGCGTGCCTGGAATCGGACCGGCTCTCCTGGAGCGGATCCGACCCCGGATCGAGCTCCCCTGAGGCGCCTGAAGCGGTCCCGGAGTTGAGCACGCACCTTGCACACGTGGGTGCGGCGGGGTAATGGGGGGTGCCGGCACCCGGAAGGTCCCCGGGGTGGGTCGGTCCCCGGACCCGAAGTCCGACCTTCCTCCTCCTCCCCGCGCCTCGACCCCGACCCTTCGTTGTCCCGATCTCACGATTTCTTGACCGGTCCCATTCCCCCGGCGTACTTTGCCGAAACGGCGCAGGATCAAATGTTTCCCCCGCGGTTCCCCTCCCTCCCGTTGGCGCTTTCATGAGCACCAGGCTCGCCCAGGACCGTCTTGGAGACTTCCTCGTCTCCGAGGGACTCGTCTCCCGAGACCAGCTGAACAAGGCCCAGTCCGAGGCCCGGGCTTCGAACACCCGGGTCGGAGCGGCCCTGGTCAAGCTCGGGTTCATCGACGAGGGGCCACTCGTGGTGGGGCTTTCCAAGCTCTACCGGACCCAGGCCGTGGACCTGGACCGGGTCGAGATCGAGCCCCGGATCCTCCGCCTCATCTCGTCGGAGCTGGCGCTCAAGCACCTGGTCCTTCCCCTTCGGCGCGTGGGCCGGCGCCTCACCGTGGGAATGGTGAACCCGGCGGACCTGCCGGCCATTGACGACCTCAAGTTCGCCACCGGGTACGAGATCGACCCCGTGCTCGTGGGCGAGACGAGCCTTCGACGCCATCTCGAGCGGCACTACGATGCGGTCGACGAGCGCATGCAGGAGCTCCTCACCGACATCCTCGAAGAGGGCGACGTGGAGCTCCTGGAGGACCCGGAGGAAGAGGTCTCCGTTGCGGCCCTCCGGGAGCAGGTGGATGCGGCGCCGGTGGTGCGATTCATCAATGGCGTGCTCACCGATGCCGTGGTGAAGGGCGCCTCCG
This sequence comes from Gemmatimonadales bacterium, assembly GCA_050485885.1. Taxonomy (GTDB): domain Bacteria; phylum Gemmatimonadota; class Gemmatimonadetes; order Longimicrobiales; family Gaopeijiaceae; genus SKNW01. The sequence continues at coordinate 17,079 of JBJHCG010000048.1, forward strand.
ACATTCACATCGAGCCCTACGAGAAGGAGATCCGGGTTCGGTACCGGATCGACGGTGCCCTGCAGGAAATCATGAAGCCGCCCCTCAAGATGAAGGCGGCCCTCACCTCCCGCATCAAGATCCTGGCGGACCTGAACATTGCCGAGCGGCGCGTTCCCCAGGACGGCCGCATCAAGATGCGCCTCAAGAACAAGGTGGTGGATTTCCGGGTCTCGACCCTCCCGGTGATCTTCGGCGAGAAGATCGTGCTCCGGATCCTCGACAAGGGGAACCTGACCCTCGACCTGACCAAGTTCGGGTTCGAGCCGAAGGCCGAGCGCGACTTCATGCACGCCATTGCCCAGCCGTACGGAATGGCCCTGGTCACCGGTCCCACGGGCTCGGGAAAGACGACCACCCTGTATTCGGCGCTCTCGCAGATCAACACGGAAGACGTGAACATCATGACGGCGGAGGATCCGGTGGAGTACAATCTCCACGGGATCAACCAGGTTCTGGTCCGGAACGAGATCGGAATGACCTTCGCCAATGCCCTTCGCGCCTTTCTCCGGCAGGACCCGAACATCGTCATGGTGGGTGAGATCCGCGACATCGAGACGGGGGGCATTGCCATCAAGGCCGCCCTTACCGGGCACCTCGTGCTCTCGACCCTGCACACGAATGATGCACCCTCCACGATCACGCGCCTCATCGACATGGGGCTCGAACCCTTCAACGTGGCCTCGGCCCTCTCCCTCGTCACGGCGCAGCGCCTGGTTCGCCGGGTCTGCGTGCACTGCGCGGAAGATGTGACCTACGCCCCGGAGTACCTTTCTTCCGCCCGGATTCCGGAAGACTTTTCCGCTCGGGCCACCTTCCGCCGAGGAAAGGGATGCGATCGATGCAACGGCTCCGGGTACCGGGGCCGGCAGGGGCTTTACGAGGTCATGGCCATTACCGGCCGGATCCGGCGGCTCATCATGAAGGAAGCGTCCACCGATGAACTCCGGGCCGCCGCCATCGAGGAGGGGATGCTCACCCTCCGCATGGACGGCCTGAAGAAGGTGGAGCGGGGGATCACCTCCCTCGAGGAAGTGATCAAGGAAACGGCAGAAGTCGTCTGACGGCTGGGGGCACACGGGAGCCCGGATTCCCGACCTTGCACGAGGTGGTTCGATGGACGCGATGGATCAGAACGCGAGAAACGGCGCCGGGGGCACCCCTCCGCGCGCTCCCCAGCGCGGACCCGCCGCCGGGGGAGGACAGCGGCAGGCCGCACCCCGCCCCGGGGAGGCGCCCGCCGCCGGGGGGGCGAAGGAGGTGCGGATCCGGGATCTGCTGGAGGAGATGATCTCCAAGCGGGCCTCCGACCTCCACCTCACCGTGGGCGAGCGGCCCAAGATCCGGGTCGACGGGGAGCTGGAGGATGCCTCCTACCCCCACGAACTCACCCCCAAGGATACGCTCACCATGGCGTATTCCATTCTCACCGAGCAGCAGAAGAAGCGCTTCGAGACGTACGACGAACTGGACTTCTCCTTCGGAATCCAGAACCTCTCGCGCTTCCGGGGGAACTGCTACAAGCAGCGCGGATGCATTGCCATGGCGCTGCGCCAGATCCCCTACGAGATCCACGGCCTGGACAAGCTCGGGCTTCCGCCCACGATCCGGCGCCTCGCCGAGCGGCCCAGGGGACTCGTGCTCGTGACCGGTCCCACCGGATCCGGGAAGTCCACGACCCTGGCCGCCATGCTCGACAAGATCAATGTGGAGCGGCGCGGTCACATCCTCACGGTGGAAGACCCCATCGAGTTCCTGCATCACCACAAGGGATGCACGGTGAACCAGCGGGAGGTGGGGAGCGACACCCAGTCCTTCGCAGCGGCCCTCAAGTATGCCCTGCGTCAGGACCCCGACGTGATCCTGGTGGGCGAGATGCGGGATCTGGAGACGATCTCGGCGGCCCTCACCATTGCCGAGACCGGACACCTGGTGCTGGCCACCCTGCACACCAATTCGGCGGCCGAGTCCATCAACCGGATCATCGATGCCTTCCCCTCGCATCAGCAGTCCCAGGTGCGGGCCCAGCTGGCCTTCGTGCTCGAGGGGGTGGTGACCCAGACCCTCCTCCCGAAGGCACGGGGACGCGGACGGGTGGTGGCGGCCGAGATCATGATGTGCACCCCGGCCATTCGGGCCCTGATCCGCGACGAGAAGGTCCACCAGATCTACTCGCTCCTCCAGGCCGGGAAGAAGCACGGGATGCAGACGATGAACGACGCGCTGGCACAACTCGTGATGAAGCGGGAGGTGACGCTGGAGGAGGCGATCCGCCGCTCCTCCGATTCGAACGAGCTTCTCCGGGCCGTGGGTGAGCCCGTGCCCACCACCTGACCCCTGCTCCCGTACCGATGCCGACCTTCACCTACAGCGCCCGTCCTGCCGCCGGAGGCGACATCCGTTCCGGCGAGATCGAGCTGAAGACCAAGGAAGAGGTCTTCGCCCACCTTCACCGGCAGAAGCTCATTCCGGTGGCCGTGCGGGAGAAGCCCCGGCAGTTCAGCCTCAGCCTGGGCGCAGGGATCAAGACGCGCGACGTGGTGATCTTCACCCGTCAGTTCGCGACGATGATCAATGCCGGGCTCCCCCTGGTGCAGAGCCTGGAGATCCTGGCCGAGCAGACGGAAAACGAGGCCTTCCAGAAGATCATTCGCGAGGTGCTCTACGACGTGGAGTCGGGGAACACCCTGGCCGACGCCATGGCCAAGCACCCGAAGGCCTTCTCCAAGCTCTTCGTGAGCATGGTCTCGGCCGGTGAGGCGGGAGGTATTCTCGACACGATCCTCCTGCGGCTGGCCGTCTTCCTCGAAAAGGCCGACGCCCTGACCCGGAAGGTGAAGGGTGCCATGATCTACCCGGGGGTCGTGCTCTCGGTGGCCGTGGCGGCGGTGGCGATCCTCCTCATTTTCGTGATTCCCACCTTCCAGCAGATGTTCGCGGCGGCGGGGGTTCCCCTCCCCCTCCCTACCCAGATCGTGATTGCCCTCTCGGACTTCCTGCAGAACTACTGGTGGGCCGTCATCGGGGCGGCGGTGGCAATCTTCTTCGCCCTCCGCCAGTACTACAAGACGGACCAGGGCGAACTCGTCATCGATTCCATTCTCCTGCGCCTCCCCATTCTGGGCGACGTGCAGCGGAAGGCGGCGGTGGCCCGCTTCACCCGCACCCTGGGCACCCTCGTCTCCTCGGGTGTGGCCATTCTGGACGGACTCGAGATTACCGCGAAGACGGCGGGGAACCGGGTCATTCAGGACGCGGTCATGAACTCCCGTTCGTCCATTGCCGGGGGGGACACGATCTCGGGGCCCCTCAAGGAGTCCGGCGCCTTCCCCCCCATGGTGGTCCAGATGATCAATGTGGGTGAGCAGACCGGTGGCCTGGACGAAATGCTCTCCAAGATCGCCGACTTCTACGATGACGAGGTAGATGCCGCCGTGAGCGCCCTCCTCTCCGTGCTCGAGCCCATCATGATCGTGGTCCTGGGCGTGGTCGTCGGCGGCATGATCGTGGCCATGTACCTCCCCATCTTCGACATGGTCGGGGCGGTGGGGTAAGGGGTTTGGGCCTCTGTGATTTCGAAAGCTTCGTCGTACCGGTTTTCGGGGCTGTGTCGTAACCCGTTGAAATCGCTGTCGTAACGCAGGGGCGAACCGGGGCTCGGCAACTGCTGGAGCGGTCCGCTTCGCCCGCCTTCGAGGGCCCGCGGGCGGAGACGTGGCAACCGTCGCTACCCGGGGTCGGATCGGGGGCCTCAGTAGAGGCCGTCGAGGTGAGCCATGTACGCAGACCGTAGCCCACGCGGCTCGTCCCCGTGGCGGTCAGGCCCCCGGAAGCCCCCGGAGTGCCTCCACCGCCCCTGCCACGAAGAGGGTGTCGCTCTCCTTCAACGGCGCATCCGGGTCCGGGACCCCCTTCACCTCATCGCTCAGCATGTCGTGGATCGCGACAACGGAGATCCCGTGACGGCTCCGAAGGTCGAGCTCCCGCAGGCACTGACCTACCCATCGATCCGGCACAGCCATCTCCTGAAGGGAAAACCCGGGGCTCAACGGAACGTAGTTCAGAATCGCCGCGCTTCCGAGGCTCTCGGCCAGGCGAATCCCGGTATCACGTTCCGGGAACACCGTGCTCGAGACGCCGAGCTTCTCCATCGCCCTTGCGTGAGGGTCGGAGATGACCTTCACGTGGATCTCGCGCACCCCGATATCCTGCAGGGCCAGGGTGGCGAGCACGGAGGCGGTGATGTCGTCACCCGTTCCGATGACCCCGACCTCAGCACGGTCGCAGCCGATGTCCCGGAGCATCGAAGCATCGGTGCCATCTCCCGCCACGGCTCGTGCCACTCTGTTCGCGATTCGGTCAACCGCCGCACCGTCCAGATCGACGGCAATGACGTCATGGCCCTGCCGCGAGAGGGTGGCGGCTACCGCTGAGCCGAAGTTCCCGAGTCCGATGACGACGATTCGCTTCATTGTCTTGTTTACTCCTTGTGGCTCACCCGATGGAGACGTCCTCGTGGGCGAACCGGTATCGTGCCCTGCCCCTGGCTGACCGCAGCGCCAGGAGGGCAGCGAAGGACAGGGGCCCGATCCGCCCCACGAACATGAGAATGGTGGTGAGCAGGCGGGACACAGGCTCGAGATCGCCTGTGAGCCCCAGCGAGAGTCCCACCGTGTTGAACGCACTCACTGCCTCGAACATCACGGCCAGGAACGGGGCAGGCTCGTCACCGCCGGTCTCCAGGATCGAGAGGAGGAGCACGGCGAGAGCCACGGTACCAAAGGCGACGGCGGCCACCCCGACGGCGCGCTGCACCGTCTCGTCTGGAATCGAGCGCGACCAGGCGGAGACGGCCGTGCGCCCACGGACGCGGGACCAGGCCAGGAGCCCGATCACGAAGAAGGTGGTGGTCTTGAGCCCCCCAGCCGTCGAACTCGGTGACCCCCCGATGGACATGAGCAGGATCGTGAGGAAGTTGGCCGGATCGCCGGCGTCGGCGTAGTCCACCGTGTTGAACCCGGCGGTCCGCGCCGTCACGCTCA
>JBJHCG010000049.1:0-20847 GCA_050485885.1 Gemmatimonadales bacterium
GGTCCCGCCCCCGGACCCGGACGGAAACGGCGCGCCGCCCCCGGGACGGGTCGAGGGAGGTGGGGTCGGGCGTACGGGGGGTGGGCGGTGCAAGGGGGTCGGGGGCCTCCCGCCTCCGGCCCGTGGGGTGGGCGCTGGCCACCTCCCGCGCCTCCGCCGTGACCTCGCGGCACCGGAAGGCATCCATGGTGAGCACGGTGTCGGCTTCGTCCAGGTAGTCGCCGCTCCCCCCCAGCACGAGAATCGAGGAGATGCCGAGGCTCCGGTGAAGCTCCCGCACCCGGTCCACGAAGGGGGTGATGGGCTCCCGGTCCCGGGGCACGAGTTCCTGCATGCGCCGGTCGCGGATCATGAAGTTCGTGGCCGCCGTGTCCTCGTCCACGAGGAGAACGCGGGCCCCGGCCTCGAGGGCCTCCACGATGGCCGCCGCCTGAGAGGTCGAGCCCGAGGCGTTCGCGGTGGAGAAGGCCCGGGTCTCGCCCGGGGCGCTCCCCGGGAGGGTCCCGATGAAGGCCGAAATGTCGACCCCGGCCACGCTTCGGCCGTCTTCCGCCCGGACTTTCACGGCGTCGGGATCGGCCACCACCGCCTCCCGGCCATCGCCCGGGCGATGGTTCCAGACCCCCCGGGTGAGGGCCCGGAGGAGGGTGCTCTTTCCGTGGTATCCTCCCCCAGTGACCAGGGTCACGCCTTCGGGGATCCCCATCCCGGTGAGGGGGCCGGCGTTCGGCCGGTCCAGGGTGATGCGAAGGGAAGGAGGACTCTCGAAGGGAACCACGCCTTCCCCTTCCAGGGGGCGCTCGTCCACCCCGCTCCGGCGGGGGAGGAGGGCGCCATCGGCCACGAAGGCCACGAGTCCGCGGCTCCGCAACTGTTCGCGGAGGCTGTTGGCGTCTTCGTTCACGAGGCCATGCCGCTCGAGGTCGCCCGCTTCGTAGGCGCCCGCGGAGAGGGCGGCCTCCACCACCTTCGGGAGGTCTTCCAGGAGGAGGGAGGCGGCGCCGCAGCCATCGATCCGCCGCCCCCGCCCCGGGAGCTGCACCGTGAAGCGGGCCTCCACCCCCCCCTCGGCATCGAGGCGAAGGGCCGAAATGGGAAGGACTTCCTGCCCGGGGGCCGTCATGGAGAGCCCCGGCGGCCCTCCCCGGGCGCCTCGGCCCACCGCGGCGCCGCACGCATGGGCGAAGCCCCGGGCCACCCGGCACGCCGTGCCCGTGGCCCGGGGGCCGGGGGTGCAGAGCTCGGGCGGAAAGCCGGTGGCTTCCGAGGAGCGGAAGAGGCGCGCCCGACTGGGCGGAGCGAAGGGATCCCGCTGCACGTGGAGAACCTCGAGGGTGCCGCAGGGGAGCGCCCACCGACCTTCGAGCTCCCGGTAGCCTCCGTACCCGGCCCCCTCGAGGCGGCGGAGGAGGGCGGCGAGGTCGTCGGCGGTGCGATGGGGGCTGGGGGGCATGGGGGCGGTCCGGTTTGGGTGCGGGGGGCCCCGGACCATATTCTCCCGGCGGGGCGGTGTCACCCCGATGTCACCCCGATGTCACCCCCGGCGTGGCGCCTGCATGCGGCGGCAGCGTGCGGAAACACCCCCGGCCCCCGCCCCCACCTCTCACCCCGTCCTTGCCCGTGACTTCGCATCCCCGTGTGGCCTCGCTCCTTCCCAGCACCACCGAGATCGTGCATGCCCTCGGTCTCGGGGAGGCCCTCGTGCTCCGCTCCCACGAGTGCGACGATCCGCCGGAGGTCCGCGACCTTCCCTTTGCCACGGCACCCCGGGTGGCCCCGCCCGGGTCGAGCGCGGGGATCGATGCCCAGCTCCGGGAGCTCCTGGAGGAGGGGCTCGGGGTCTTTCGGGTGGATGCAGAGGCGCTGAAGGCCGCTGCCCCCCAGGTGATTCTCACCCAGGACCAGTGCGCCGTCTGCGCCATTCCCCGCTGGGTCATCGACCAGGCCGCCGCAGAACTCCTGGACGAGGCCCCCACCATTGTCTCGGTGAGCCCCACCACGGTGGAGGGCGTGCTCGACTCGGTGGTCACGGTGGCCCGGGCCCTGGGGGCCGAGGCCCGGGGCCTCATCCTCCGGCGCACCCTGGCCGATCGCCTCGAAGGGGTTCGGAGGCGTGCCGCGAGGGGCCTCGAAGCGCCGGGGCCCGATGCATCCTCCAGTGCATCCCTCGAAGCCACCCGCGACGCGGGGGGCGATTCGGGCGGTGATTCGGGCGGCGAGGCAGGGGATGCGCGCCCCTCGGTCCTCACCATCGAGTGGTTCGACCCCCTCATGCCGGCGGGGAACTGGGTGCCCGAGCTCGTGGCCCTGGCCGGGGGCCGGAACCTCCTGGGGGAGGCCGGCGCCCACTCCCCCTGGGTCTCGTGGGAGGCCATGGCCGCCACGGATCCCGATCTGATCGTGCTCCTCCCCTGTGGCTTCGGCCTTCCCCGGGCACTGGAGGAGGTGCCGGCCCTCGAGGCCCTTCCCGGGTGGCACGACCTCCGGGCCGTGCGGAACGGACGGGTGGCCGTGGCCGACGGGAGTCGCTATTTCAATCGCCCGGGGCCGCGGATCGTCGAGTCCGCCGAGATCCTGGCCGAGATCATCGATCAGGCCAGGGGGGGCGGCATCCGAAAGGGGGCGCTGCAGGGCGACGGGTGGGTCTGGCTGCACGAGGTCGGTGCGCCCCGATCGCTTCCCTCGCACTGACCCTCGATCGTTCCGCCGCTCACCTCCCCCTCTCACCTCCCCGTCTCACCTCCCCCGCCGACCTTCTTCCTCGCCCGCCGCCGCTCCCTTCCTGCCATGCCCTTTCCGTTTCCGTCGTCCTCCCCATCGCCCTCGCGCTCGCGTTCTCCCTCCGGCGCCTCCTCCCCCCCGGTGGACCGCCTGCGGCGCGCCGCCACCAGGCTCGGCGTTCTCGCCCGGGCCGGTGCCCTCCTCCTGGGGCTCGGCGCCCTCCTGGCCGGCGCCACGGCGGCCGCGGCCCAGGAGGAGGCCGACCTGGTTCTCCGGAATGGCCGGGTCCTCGATGGCACGGGGAACCCCTGGGTCCGGGCCGATGTGGCCATTCGGGGCGACCGGATCGTGGCGGTGGGGCGCCTTTCCGGATGGCAGGGGGCCCGGGAGCTCGATGTGGAGGGGCTCTATGTGACCCCGGGGTTCATCGATGTGCACACCCACGCCGCCGGCGGGCTCTCGGACCCGGAGCGAAGCGCCGCCGAACCCCAGCTCGCCCAGGGGATCACCACCGTCTTCCTGAACCCCGACGGGGGTGGCCCGGTGGATCTCGCGGCCCAGAAGGAGGGCCTCCTGGCCGATGGACTTGGGGTGAATGCCGCCCTTCTCGTGCCCCATGGTTCGGTGCGGGGCGAGATCCTGGGGATGGAGGACCGGGCCCCCACCGCGGCCGAGCTCGAGGCCATGAAGGCCCTCGTCCGCCGGGGGATGGAGGCCGGCGCCTTCGGGCTCTCGTCCGGGCCCTTCTACGCGCCGGGGAGCTTTGCCGACACCGACGAGCTCGTGGCGCTGGCTGCGGTGGCGGCGGAATTCGGGGGGGTCTACACGAGTCACATCCGCGACGAGTCGGACTACAGCATCGGGCTCGTGGCCGCCGTGGACGAGGTGATCGAGGTGGCCCGGGCCTCGGGCGCCCGCTCCATCGTGACCCACATCAAGGCGCTGGGCCCCCGGGTGTGGGGCTTCTCCACCGCCGTGGTCCGCCGGATCGAGCGCGCCCGGGAGGAGGGGCTCGAGATCTTCGCCGACCAGTACGCCTACACGGCCTCGGCCACCGGTCTCTCTCCGGCCCTCGTCCCGCGGTGGGCCCAGGAGGGGGGCACGGCGCGGATGCGGGAGCGCTTCCAGGATCCGGAGCTGCGCCCTCGCATCCTCGAAGAGATGGCCGAGAACCTCGATCGGCGAGGCGGGCCGGACCGGATCCAGTTCCGCTCCCACGACCCCGACCCCTCCATCGAGGGCCGCACCCTGGACGAGGTGGCCCGGGAGCGGGGGAAGGACCCGGTGGAGATGGCCCTCGCACTCCTCGAAGAGGGCCTCCCCGGGATCGTCTCCTTCAACATGGATGACGACGACCTGGCCACCTTCATGCGCCAGCCCTGGACCATGGCCTCCTCCGACGGGGAGTTTCCGGCCTGGGGCGCGGGCGTGCCCCACCCCCGGGCGTACGGCGCCTTTGCCCGGCGTATCCACACGTACGTCGTGGAGAAGGGGGTGCTGACGCTGGAGGAGGCCGTGCGGGGGATGACCTCGCTCCCGGCCACCGTTCACCGCATGGACGACCGGGGGATCCTCCGCGCCGGAGCCGTGGCCGATGTGGCCGTCTTCGACCTGGAGCGGGTGCGTGACCTGGCCACCTTCACCGAGCCCCACCAGCTCTCGGAAGGAATGGTCCACGTGCTCGTGAACGGGGTGCTGGCCGTGGAGGATGGCGCCTTCACCGGAGCCCGGGCGGGGCGGGTGCTCCGCATGGGGGGGGAGGATCGCCCGCGGTAGCCCGGGCCAGGGGAGCCGCCCCTCACGGGCTCGTCCGCTGGACAAGCCGCGGGCGAACGAGGGGGATCTGCACGTCATTGCCGCGCACTTCACCCCACGATGTCATGAAGTCGTTGCCCGGGCTCACGAAGAACGGAGTGTCGAACTCCCGCTCGGCGAGGATCCGGCCGGTGGCGTCGTCGAGGGCGAGAACCACCCACCGATAGGCCGTGATCCGCTCCTCGGAGGTGACGGGTTCAGGCTCAGGGGCTGGAACGGATGGGTCCCTGGAAGGCTGCCAGCCGTCATTCGCCGTCTGGATCAGAATCCAGAGGACTCCCAGGACGGGCTCGGGGATCAGCCCCTGCACCGAGGAGGTAGGTTGGAATCGGCGAATGTCGCGCCCGATCCCGGGCTCCATGGGTCGGAATCGAGGCCAGGAAGTGGGGAGGGATCCGACCTCTTCGCCATCGGTGGGATCGAAGAGGCGCAGCTCCAGGTGATCCTCCGACGGAGTCGCCCAAAGCAGCCCGCCTTCGGTCAAGCTCACGGTCTGGGTGAAGAGCCAGGGCCGATCATGTTCGTAGTCCCCCGATCCCCCGAAGGATCGCTCGATCTCGCCTGCCTCATCCACCACATGAAAGGCGTATCCGAACCGGTCCGGGTCCTGAAGGGGCTGGTGCACGAGGAAACGACGACCCGCCAGGGGCAACCGCGGGGCGTACGGGATCCTCACCTCCCGCGCAAAGCTCAGATCTTCCGCCAGAAACACCGTCTTTCGGGCATGGGAATCGAAGACCATGAGCTCCCGGTCCGGGGTGGCGATGGGGGGATGCGCCGAAATGAACTCCCCCGGACCCTCGCCCCGTGACCCCGTGACCTGAATGGGCAGCCCGGACGCATCGAACACGAGGAGTCGGCCCGTCGACTCCCCCGCCTCGGCGGCGAAGAACCGGCCGTTCCGATCGGTGGTCACGGCCGTGGGGTGCGTCAGAGAGGCTCCACCCGGCGCACCTCGATCGGTAATGACCACGAAGGAGTCCAGCTCGATGCCGCACGGGTCACAGCCGACTTCCGGTCGTGCGGGACCCTCCTCGGACCGATCCGGGCCCCCGCCAGGCCCATCGCATGCCGCGATGGCGACCAGGGCAGGGATGCCGATGACCACGAGGGCCCCTCTGTTCCATGCGGGCGGGAACATGATCAGGAAACCTCCACCTTGCTGACGAGGAACAGTCCGATGAGGGGTGGAAGAGACCCTCGGGGAGCCCTTCGGTCCGCGGTCGAGCGAGACCCGACGCTCAGGCACTGCGAAGGCGCAGCGCGAGGGTCGAGTTGCCAGCGTAGGATCGGAAGTGCGGACACGTCAAGGATTACGCGTCGCGCGGCCATGACGGCCCGGCGGGAGCCCCGTCTGAAGAATGAGACCGCAGAACTACGCCGGTGGGATTGCGCCGCGCCCAGATCGCGGCCCTCCTCCCGGGGTCCGGCCACGCTTCGCAGCGAGCCCCGGGCAGGCATACCCGCCGGAGAGGGCAACCCCGCCGGAGAAGGGAGGCTCCCCCGAGCCGAAGCCGGGAACGAAAGGACTTGGCCCGCGCGCCCCCTGCAGGCATGATGAGGGGCTCGCGTGCGCGGCGCGGCGGGGGAAGGCCCCGCCCCCGCGCCTCCCCGTCTGCCTCCGAAACGGGCCCGTCGCGGCCCCGGGAGTGAAGCCCGCCATGGACCCGTCAGCCCCCTCCTCGACCCTCGCTCCCTACGCCTCCGTGCACAGGACGATCCTCGGGCTCGTTGGCCTCCTCTTCATGGCAGGATGCTCGGGGGGCGGGGAACACGATGGAGAAAGGGCCGAAGGAGAGGGGGGAGAACGACCCACCCCGGCCGATCTCGCCGCCGCCTCCGCCGACGGTCCGTGGGAGGTCTGGCTCGTGGATCAGTCCGACTCCGACCTGGAGGGAGGGTTCGGCGGCACCGTCCTCATCTACGACGGCGCCATGATCGAGGAGCGCCTGGCCTCGAACGGAGGGGGAGGAGAACCGCCGGAGCCCGCCGAGCGCATTGACCTGGGTGCAGCCACCGCATCGCTCTGCCGGGAGGCGACGGGGGTGAACCCGGTCCGTCCGCACATGCTCCTCTTCAACGAGGAGGAGACCCACGGGGCCCTGGCCTTCGTGGCCAGCGGGCATGTGGCGATCCTCGATGCCCGGAGCCGGGAACCGGTGGCCTGCTTCCGGATGTCGGAGGGGGCCGGCGGGGCCCAGCAGGCGCACGCCGCCTTTCCCACTGCCGATGGCCGGCACCTTCTCGTGGCCAACCAGAACGGAAAGCTCCTGGAGCGGATCGACACCGACTGGGCCGCCGGGACCTTTCATCACAACACGGCCGCCACCCTCGACCTGGCCCTGGGGGACACCCCCTCGGGGGCTCTCCGGGAGGATCCGGAGCTCCGCCCGGACAATGCACCCATCTGCCCTGTCATCGACCAGGAGGGGCGCCTGGCCTGGGTGACCCTCCGGGGCGGGGGCCTCTTCGTGGTCGATGTGCAGTCGACCCCCATGCGCATCGTGGCCGAGTACGACCGGGCCACCGTTCGCGGAAATGGCTGCGGCGGGGTGGAGGCGGGGGGGAGCATGTTCGTGAACTCAGGGGGTGCTCCCGTGAACCTCGGGGGAGCACCGCACCCTCACCTCCACCTGCACGGGTTCGACGTCTACCGCTTTCCCCTCGGCGGGTACGACGCGGCGCAGGAGGCGAACCATCCCCGCCCCGAGGTGATCTTCACCGCCGAGGGGGAGCGTGACTCCCACGGAATGGTGGCGGTGGGGTCGTACCTCTGGGTTCTCGACCGCCACGCCGACGCGGCCGAGATCTTCCGCATTGCCGACGGCGCCCACCACCGGACCCTCCCCCTGAACGGCCCCCTCACGCCCAACGCCGCCCCCGATCTGGTGGATCTCTCTCCCGACGGACGCTTCCTCCTCGTGGCCCTTCGGGGTCCCACCCCCCTGACCGGCGACCCGCACAACGCCACCGGGGCCACCCCGGGGCTGGGAATCCTCCGGATGGAGGGGGAGGGAGGATCGGGGACCCTCGTCGCCATCGCCCCGGCCACGAACCTCCATGAAGGGACCGAATTCGCCGATCCCCATGCCGTGCGGGTGCGTCGGCGCTGACGAACTCCCTGGGGGGTCCACGGAGCTGGTGTGCCTGCGCCTCGCCACCTCGGCCCCACCGAGACCGGACCGGCCCCTTCCGGGCCCAACCAGACTGGAACCCGGGGCCCCCCCGACCTACCTTACGGGTCCTCTGCCTCCCGGGATCGTCCCGGGAATTCCGGCGGAGGACCCCGGTGCGCCGGGGGTGATCGAAGACCCGGATCCAGGGAGCCAGAAGCAATGGGCGTCGTCCGCGAATTCATGGAGAAGCACTACCTCCACTTCAACGCCCGCGAGACGGTGGATGCGGCGAAGGCCTACGAGGACCACCTGGCCGCCGGGGGGAAGATGCTCGTTGCCCTGGCGGGGGCCATGTCCACGGCCCAGATCGGCATCATCCTGGCCCGCATGATCCGCGAGGGGAAGGTCCACGCCATCTCGTGCACCGGGGCGAACCTCGAGGAGGACGTCTTCAACCTCCTGGGGCACGACGACTACGAGGTGATCCAGGACTGGCGCGCCCTCTCGGTAGAGGACGAGGTGGCCCTCTACGAACGGGGCATGAACCGGGTGACCGACACCTGCATTCCCGAAGACATCATGCGCCACATCGAGGCGCGCCTCATCGACCGGTGGAAGAAGGCCTGCGAGACGGGCGACCGGAAGTTCCCCTCGGAGTTCCTCTTCGACATCCTGGCCTCGGGCGAGATCGACGAGCACTACCAGGTGCCCCGGGAGCACTCCTGGATGATCGCCGCCATGGAAATGGGGATCCCCGTCTACTCTCCCGGGTGGGAGGACTCCACCACCGGGAACATGTTCGCCGCCAACGTCCTTACCGGGAAGGTGCCGCACCACCAGTGCGTGAAGTCGGGAACGGAGCAGTTCTCCCACCTCATCGAGTGGTACCTGGCGAACAATGGCGCCGCCCAGGGCACCCCCTCGGTGGGCTTCTTCCAGATCGGCGGGGGGATCGCCGGCGACTTCGCCATCTGTGCCGTGCCCAGCATCATCCAGGACATGCAGCAGCCCGACACCCCCTTCTGGGGCTACTTCTGCCAGATCACCGATGCCGAGGTGAGCTACGGAGGCTACTCGGGCGCCGTCCCCAACGAGAAGATCACCTGGGGGAAGCTCGACGCCGACACGCCCAAGTTCCTGGTGAAGTCCGATGCCACCATCGTGGCGCCCCTGATCTTCGGGTACCTTCTGGGGGACTGAGGCCGCCCGGACCCGCCACCCGGACCTGCCGCCCGGCCCTACCGCTCCAGAAGCCTCACATCGAACCACCCCTCGGCGTCGGTCCAGCGTGCCCGGGTGCGCCACCCCGCAGAGCGCGTGAGCCCCTCGATCCGCTCCGGGGTGAACTTGTAGGAGTGCTCGGTGACAATGGCCTCGCCCGGGGCCATGGCGAAGCGGAAGGGCGCGGCGTCGGGGAGCCCGGGGTCGAGGAGGATCTCCTGCGACTCGAGGCTCACGAGGCGCATTTCGATGCGGGACTCCTCGGCGTTCCAGGGGGCCTCGTGGGCAAAGGCCTCGGGCTCGAAGTCGGCCCCGAGCACCCGGTTCAGGTGGTGGAGGGCGTTCCGGTTGAAGGCGGCGGTGACCCCGGCGGCATCGTTATAGGCGGGCTCCACGATCTCCCGGGGCTTCTCCCGGTCCACCCCCAGGAGAAGCGCGGCGTCACGCCCGGCCGCCTGGGCCATGTTGACCAGGAAGCCCCGTGCCTCGTGGGGCTCGAAGTTCCCGAGTGTACTTCCGGGAAAGAAGAAGAGGGTGCGACCGCCTTCGGTGGAGCCCGGCCCTGACGCCGGCCCGGGCTCCGGGGCCGGCGTCAGGCCCGAACCCGGCCCCGCGACCCCCGCCCCGACCGGCCGGGGAAGGCGCCACGGGAGCGTGTAGTCGGTCGCCACCGGGGTCACCCGAAGGCCCGGATGCCGGGCCTCGAAGCCCCGGGCCACCTCGTGGAGCTGCTCCACCGAAATGTCCAGGAGCACGAGCTCGGCCGGGGCGTCGAGCGCCTCCAGGAGGCGGGCCGTCTTCTCGCCACTCCCCGACCCGAACTCCACCACCCGGGCCCCCGGGCCCACCCGGAGGGCCACCTCGGGGAGGCAGGCGTCCAGGATCCCCAGCTCGGTGCGGGTCGGGTAGTACTCCGGGAGCCGGGTAATGGCCTCGAAGAGCTCTGCCCCCCGGGCATCGTAGAAGAGCTTGGCCGGAAGGCGGCGCGGGGTTCCCTGGAGCCCTCGCACCACCTCCCGGTAGAGGGCGGCACGGTCCGTCACGAGGCGGGTCCGGTGAGGTCCCGGGCCAGGCGTACCCCGGAAAACTGCCAGGCGGCGTCCGGGGGGAAGAAGTTCCGGTAGGTCAGGCGAAGATGGTCCCGGGAGGTGGCGCAGGACCCGCCCCGGAGCACGTACTGCCCCGTCATGAACTTCCCGTTGTACTCGCCCACCGCCCCCGGTGCCGCGCGGTATCCGGGGTAGGGGGCGTAGTCGCTCGAGGTCCACTCCCATGCGTCGCCCAGGAGCTGACGAAGGGAGCCGGGGCCGTCCGGGGCGGGGGGCGCGGACCCACGCCCGGGAGCCGGAGCGGTGGCCGTCGGGCTCGCCGTCGCCGGTGCCGGAGGGGCCGCCGCGCCCCGAGGGGCCGCCGGCGCCGGATGGAAACGGCCGTCGTCCACGAAGCTCCCCTGCGGAGCCCCGGCCTCGAGGGCCGCCCGGGCCGCCACCTCCCACTCGTCTTCCCGGGGGAGGCGGGAGCCGGCCCAGCGGGCGTAGGCGTCGGCCTCGTACCAGGTGAGGTGGACCACCGGCTCGGCCGGGTCCAGGGGGAGGAGACCGCCCAGGGTGAAGACCCACCACGCGCCCTCGCGCTTCTCCCAGTAGAAGGGCTCGCTCCACCCATGGGTTTCTCGGGCAGCCCACCCGGCCGACATCCAGAGCTCGGGGCGGCGGTACCCCCCGTCGTTCATGAAGTCCAGGTACTCGCCGCAGGTCACGAGGCGGTCGGCCAGGGCGAAGGGTTCGAGAAAGCGCCGATGCTGCGGCCCCTCGTTGTCGTATCCGAAGGGCGCGGCGGGGTCGGAGAGATCCCCGGCCCCTCGCATTCCCACCCCATGCACCCCCCCTTCGAAGGCCACGAAACGGAGGGGCTCGGCCGAGGTGCCCGGACGACGCTCCGCTCCTTCCGCGGCCGGTGTCCGGGCCGGGGCGCGGTAGGCCGGGCGGAGGGGGTTCACCCCGAACACGTGCTTCAGGTCGGTGAGAATGAGCTCCTGATGCTGCTGCTCATGGTTCATTCCGAGGCGGATGAGGCCGGCGAGCCCGGGGGCCTCCTCGATCCGGGCACGGTCTTCCAGAAGGCGGGTCATGGCCTCGTCCACATGGGCCCGGTAGGCCAGGACCTGGGCCACGGTGGGGCGGGAGAGCCACCCGCGCTGGGCCCGGCAGTGCCGCTCCCCGGCGTGGACGTAGTACGAGTTGAAGAGGAAGTGGTAGGCCCGGTCGAGGACCCTGTAGCCAGGAAGGTGAGGCTCGAGGACGAAGGCCTCCCAGAACCAGGAGGTGTGGGCCAGGTGCCACTTCGTCGGGCTCACGTCCTCCATGGACTGCACGACCATGTCTTCCGCGGCGAGTCCGGCCACGAGTTCGGTGGTGCGTGTCCGGATCCGGGCGAAGTCTTCCACGGCCGGGGCCGCGGTGGCGTGGACGACGCTCACGGGGTGGGGGGGTCGGGGAGGGATCCCTCGGCGGCGGGGTCCGCGGAGGCTCTCCCGGGCACGGCCCGGGGTCCGGGTCCTCCAGGGACGGGGTCTTCGGGACGCACGGGCCGGCCCCCCTCGATCATCCCCAGCCCCTCGAGTCGGGCGTAGAGGTCGTCGCGGGTCACGGGCTTGACCACGTACCCGTCGCAGGCTTCCTCCAGCGCCTTCAGGACATGGGGGCGATCGGTGACCCCGGTGGTCATGAGGATCCGGGACCAGCGCTCCCGGGGGAGGCCCCGGGCGCGCTCCATGCGGCGCATGGCGCTCAGGACCCGCTGCCCGTCGGTGCCGGGCATCCGGATGTCGAGGCAGATGAGGTCGAAGGGGCGGCCGTCGTCCAGCCCCTCCTTGAAGCGGTCGAGGGCTTCGCGGCCCTCCTCCACCACCTCTGCCTCTCCGAGGGGGGCAAGAATGGCACGCAGGAGCTCGAGGGCTCCGGGGTCGTCGTCTACGAGTAGGATGCGCATGAGGCCGTATCCTACCCCGCTTCCGCCGAAGGATCCAGTGCCCCGGACCCGCGGAGGAGATCCTCGAGGCGCCGGGCCTGGGCCCGGGGAATCTGGAGCTCGAGTCCGGGGGTCCCCCTCATCCCCCGCCCCAGGATCCGGCCTTCCCATCGTACGGCGATGGGCCCCCGGGGGAGCGCCTCGACCCGTGCCCCCGAAATCCGCTCTCCCAGGAGGAGGCGGGAGAGGTGGGCGTCGTCGACGTCGGCAATGCGGGGCCCCCCGAGATGAGGGGCGAGACGGGTGAGGAGGGCCGTGGAGGGGGTCTCGAACCCGCCCGATGCCTCCCGGAAGGCCCGGAGCCCCAGACTCACGACCCGCCACCCCCCGGCCGAGGGGCGTGGGGTGGGCCGGTACCCGCCCTCGCCCTGCCATGCCGGCACGGGCCACTCCCCTGCCGTCTGGAGCCAGAGGTTCTCGGCCCGGGCCATCCATCCCAGGGTACCGAGCACCTCGTCGGAAACGCCGAAGCCCTCCCGGAGGAGGGAGGTGGCGGCGTCGATGCGGCGCTGTGCCGGGGTCTCGGGGGGTGCCGATTCACGGCCCCCGGCCCCGGCCGCTGGTTCGGCGTCGGCCCTGGCTCCGGCGCCCTCCTGAGCGGGAAAGGCGGGGGGGATGGGGGTCCACCCGGTGGCATCCTCCGGGGCCTCGCCCTCCTTCCGGAGTCGGACCACGAAGGCCCCCCCCGAATCCAGGTGCTGGGGGTAGAGGCGCCAGGCGTGGCGGAGGGCCTCGGGGTACCGATGATCGTTCCATGCCGTGATTCCCGGAGCGTGGGGGAGATCCAGCGGAAGGGGCTCCACCGCCACCGGGAGGTCGGCCAGGACCCGGGCCACCACGGCCTCGTTCTCTTCCGGGGCCCAGGTGCAGGTGCTGTAGACCACCGTGCCCCCCGGCCGGAGGAGGTGGATGGCCCGGCGCAGGAGGGCCTCCTGAAGGGCGGTCACGTACCGCACGAAGGCGCCGTCGCGCTTCGGGAGCCGCCCCCGGGTCCGCCGGAAGTTCCCTTCGGCCGAACAGGGTGCATCCACGAGGATCCGGTCGAAGAGGGCGCCCTCGGGCAGCTCCCGTCCATCGGCCGCCACCACGAGCACATTGCTGTGACCCAGACGGAAGAGGTTCGCCATGAGCCCCCGGAGCCGCTTCTCCTTCGGGTCCACCGCCACGAGGCACCCCCGCTCCTCCATGAGATCGGCCAGGTGCGAGGTCTTCCCTCCCGGGGCGGCGCAGAGGTCCAGGACCCGCTCGCCGGGGCGGGGTGCCAGGGCCAGGGAGGGGACGGCCATGACCGACTGCTGCACATGGATCTCGCCCAGCCAGTGCTCGAGCGTCTGGGCCACGGAGTGGGGCCCCTCCACCACCTTGAGGGTGTGGGGGATGCCCGGGACCGGGTCGAGACGGAAGCCCTGGGCCGCCAGCCGCGCGGTCACCCGCGCCGGGTCGGACACCCTGGGGCGCAGCCGGATCGTGATGGGCTCCGGCGCCAGGTTGGCCTCCACGAAGGCCTCGAAATCGGGGACGATGGCCCGGTAGCGCTCGAGGCGCGCCAGCGGGGAAGGAGGGCCTGGTGGGAGTGGACCGAGGGGAGGAGAGGCGTCGGGCACGGGCGGAGGACTGGGGGCGGGAGGCTGGCGGCGGTCAGGGCGAGGGCGCGGCCGGGGGCTCGCGCCGCTGGGGGGGCACGGCAGGGGGGAGGGGAGAAAGATCGGGCTTCGGGATCCCCGGTTCCAGTCGCGGGGTCTCACAGGGACGAGGGACGCCGCTCCGGCCCCGGGGCGCCATTCTTGCTCCAGGGGAAGGGTGCGGGCCCGAGCAGGGGAAGAACGGACCCCGGAGGCCTCGTGGTGCACCATTCTGGTGCACGCTGTTTCATTGAACGCACCAGAATGGTGCATGTGACGGCGAGACCTGCGGGGCCCGTCGCGAGTCCCTATCTTGTCCGGGCCCGACGTTCCGGCTCGCCCCTCCCTCGTGAACCCAACCCTCCCACACGGGTGACCCCATGCATCGGCTTCCTTCCCTCTCGCCTGTCCCGCGGCAGCGCCGGCCTCGCCGGCCTGGAACCGGGGTCCTCCTCGTGGCCGCCGCCCTCCTCCTGGTGGCGCTTCCCCTCTCGGCCCAGGAGCCGGAGCAGGACACCCGCCCCGGCGTGGCCGTCTTTCCCTTCGACAATGGGGGGTCCTACGGCGCGGAAGGGCTTGACCTGACCGCGCTCACCGTGGGTCTTCAGCAGATGCTCCTCTCCGAACTGGCCCAGAACTCCGAGCTGCGGGTGGTGGAGCGCCAGTCGCTTCGGGCTCTGATCGAGGAGCAGGACCTGGGGGTGTCGGGTCGGGTGGACCCGACCACGGCGGCCGAACTCGGACGGGTGGTCGGGGCGCGGTACGTGATCATGGGCGTATTCATGGACTTCTTCTCCGATTTCCGCATGGATGCCACGATCGTCGATGTGGAAACCGGGGAAGTCCTCGGTGCCGAAACGGTTCGCGCGGACCGGAGCACCCTCTACGAGCTCCTGGTGGAACTGGCGGGAAAGGTCACCCTCCGGGCCGACCTTCCTGCGCTCCCCTCCGACCTTCGCCAGTCGCGTGAGTCCCGGGAGATCCCGGCCGAGGCCGTGATCCTCTACTCCCGGGCCCAGACCTTCGCGGATTTCGGCGACGAGGAGCGGGCCGTGGAGCTGTATCGGCGCATCGTGACCGAGTTCCCGGGAATGACGGAGGCCGGCGAGGCGCTTCGCCAGCTCTCGGGCGAGGGGTGACACGGGGGCCCGGGGGAGCCCCGGGCCTCAGGGGCGGAGGGTGGGGAAGCGGGCCAGAAAGCGGGCGACCTGCACCGCATTGACCGCCACGAGCCGGTGCTCGTCCGGGGCCTCGTCGTCCGCATCCGTGCGCGGGGCGCTTGCGACGCCCCCGTAGACCACCCCCACCACCCCTCCCGAGGCATCGAGCACCGGGCTTCCGCTCGCGCCGGACGCCCCGGCCCCGAGCACGCGGAGCTGGGCCGGGGTCAGGGCCTCGAGGACCCCGGGGGTGAGGACCGGGCGAGCCAGCCCCCGGCCTTCCTCCTCCCCCCTTCCTCCGTCCGG
Organism: Gemmatimonadales bacterium; assembly: GCA_050485885.1. Lineage (GTDB taxonomy): Bacteria > Gemmatimonadota > Gemmatimonadetes > Longimicrobiales > Gaopeijiaceae > SKNW01. Next base: position 14,992 of record JBJHCG010000049.1, read on the forward strand.
AAAGCCGAGGACGAGAAGGGGCGTGCCGGGGCCCAGGGTATCGGGGCGCAGGTTGAGGGAGGCGATGCGCGGGATCTGTTCGGCAGGGAGGGTCAGGAGGCGGAGCGCCGCCAGGTCGACCTCCGTCGATACCCCCTCCAGGCGTGCTTCCCAGACCTGGTCCGAGTCGCTGAACTGGACCCCGATCCGACGGGGGCGCGGGCCCTCGGGGTCGGCCAGGAGGAGATGGCGCACCGTCACGAGAATGCCGTCATCCCGCAGGGCGAAGGCGGTCCCTGTCGACACCTTCCCCTCGGCATCCTCCACCCAGACCAGGGCCACGGCCCGCCGGGCCTCCCGGGCCAGCGCCTCCTGCACGGGGCTCAGCGCGCGAGGCGGGGCCAGCGCCTCCGCACCGGGGTCGCCCCACCCCGCGTCCGGGGGAGGCTCCGGCGCGCCCGGCCGCGCGAGGTCGGGGGAGAGAGGGGACGCTCCGCCAACGGGGGCGGCCCCGGGCTCCGGGGCCGTTCCAACCCGGCCCCCGGCCCCGCCACCCGCCTCGCCCCCGGTGGCGCCTGCGCCCCCCCCTTCGGCCCCGCCGCGACCCTCCCCCCCGGTTCCGTCCCTGGCGTCTCCTCCCGTTTCGGCGGCTTCCCCCGGGAGGCCGGGTCCGCCCCTCCCGGGCTCTCCGTGACCCGAGGCATCCCCGGGGGGGAGGCCATTGCCCGGCATCTCCGCCCCTGGATCGGAGGGCCCGGTCAGGGGGGATCCGGATGCGCCTGCGTCCTCGCTCCCACCCCTCGCATCCCCCCCCAGGAAGAGCGCTGCCGCAACGAGGAGGAGACCTGCCGCCGCGGCCCCCGCCAGGAGGAGGTGGGCGCGTCCCCCGGCGCCCGATGCGCCCCGGTGGGGGGGAGCGGCAAAGTCGGCGCGGAAGAGGGGACCCCCCGGGCCGAAGCGGAGGGTGTCGCCGGGGTGGAAGAGGGTAGGGCCTTCGATGCGGAGGCCATTCAGGAAGGTGCCGTTCCGGCTCCCCAGGTCCTCCACCCACCACCCCCCGTGCTTCTCGTCCTGAAAGAGCCGTGCGTGCTGACGGGAGGCCGGGGATCCCGGGGCGTCCGGGAGGCGGAGGTCGGCATCATCCCCGCGCCCCACCCGGACTTCTCCCGCATCGAAGTGGAGGCTCTCCGCCTCCGCCTCTGCCTCCGGCTCGGCCGCCGCAGGATCCCCCCTTCGGAGGCGAAGGCCCAGGGGGAGCTTCATGTCAGGGGGCATCCGGGGGGAGGCGCCGGGGGAGGGAGGGACCCTCCGCCCCGGACGGGCGGAGTCCCTCGCCCGTGACCTGGACCAGGACCGCCGTGACATTGTCCTCTCCCCCTCCCTCCAGGGCAGCCTGCACGAGGCGCTCGGCCCGGTGGGCCAGGGAGCCGTTCCCCCGGACGATCCCCTCCAGCACCGCGTGGGGGGCGTATCCGCTCAGCCCGTCGGAGCAGAGGAGGAGGAGATCGCCCTGCCGCAGGGTCAGGAAATCGGTGAAGAGGGTGAGCCCGGTGTCGGGCCCGAGGGCCTGGAGAATCACGTTCCGCTGGGCACTCAGGGCCGCGGACTCCGGGGTGAGGACCCCGCGGTCCACCATCTCCTGGACAAGCGACTGGTCCCGGGTCAGCTGGAGGAGGGTCTCCCCGCGCAGGAGATAGGCACGGGAGTCCCCTACCTGGACCAGGTAGGCCGTGTCGCCCAGGAACCCGACGAGGGTCAGGGTGGTGCCCATTCCGGCGTACTCCGGCGCTCGTCCCGCCTCTGCATGCACGGCCCGGTTGGCCGCCCTCACCGCCTCTTCCAGGGCCCGGGAAAAGGCACCCGGGGTGGCGGGGGCGGTGGAGGTCGCCCACCCCTCCTCCAGCGAGGCTACGAGGGTCTCGAGGGCCAGATGGCTTGCGCGTCCGCCTCCCCCCGGCCCTCCCATGCCATCGGCCACGGCGGCCAGGGCGCCCCGGGGGCCCAGGAGGGCACCGGGGTCACCCCCCCCGGGCGGGCGGGGGGTTCCCGGACCGATGACCGGGGGCGTCTGGCCCGCTGCCGCAGGATCCGGGAAGACCCCGGCAAAGTAGAGGTCCTGGTTTTCCTTCCGGACCCGCCCCACATGGGTCTCTCCGGCCAGGGCCAGATGGATGCCACGCCCCTGGGCTTCCTTCATGACGAGGGGTCCCTGCGGCGCACCCCCGGGCCTTCCGCGCCCCGCCGCGCCCTCCCCCACACCCGCTCCCGGGCGCTCACCGGGGGCCTCGGCGAATGGCGTCGCGCACGGCCTGGTAGCGCTGGAGCGGCTCCACCTGCACGGCCCGGTCGAGCCATCGGAGCCCCTCGTCGCGGTCGCCCAGGGCCACGAGGGAGATTCCCAGCACGTGGGCGGCCAGCGCCGAATCGGCCCGGGAGATCCCCGGAAGGGCCCAGACGGCGAGGGTGGTGTCGCGCACGGCCCGGTGCGCCGCCATGGAGACGGGGCCGTCCGAGTCGTCCTGCGCCCCGAACTGGCGGATGAGGAGGGGCCGCGCCTCCCCCGGGGGAATGGCGAGGCGGACGCGCTCTCCGGGAGCCGTGACCCCCGTGGGGGGGGGGGAGGTCGGCCTCGGCCCCCCTCCCCCCTCCTCTCCCCCGATGCCTCCCGTGCCGGCGCCCGTCTCCGACCCGGGGGGCGGATCGCCCCCGGAGGGGAGATCCCCCGGAAGGGCTCCCCCTGGATCGGAAGAGGGCGCGTCCCCCCCGGGGGCGAGGGGGTCCGAGGGGGAGGGGCTCCCCTCGCCCTCGGCGGCGACCCTTTCCTCACCTGCGGAAGGTCGGTCCGCGGCCACCCCCGCAGTTCCGCCGTTCTCCGAGCCTCCCATGGCCCACCAGAGGCCACCGACCACGAGAAGGAGGAGGAGCGCTGCGCTCCCGAGAAGCACCCCCTTCCCCCGTCCCGTCCCCTGCTGCGTGGGGGTGGAGGGCGGAGCGGGCGGAGGCGGCGATGCCACGGCGGTGGCGAGGGGAGGGGAGGGGGCGGCCGGGGGGGCCGCAGGGGGGTGGGGGACAAAGCGGGTGGCCTCGGCCTCTCCGGCAAGGGCCTGGGCCACCTCGGCGGCCAGGGCCCCTGCGGTGGCGGTCCGGTCTTCTGCCCGCCGGGCCAGTCCCCGCTGTACGGCGCCCTCCAGTGCCGGAGGGAAGGTCCGCCCCTCCGGTGCCAGGGAGGCCAGGGGCGCCGGGGTCTCGGTCAGGCGCTGGAGCATGACCTCCTGGGCCGTGGTCCCCGGAAAGGGGAGGCGGCCGGAGAGCATCCGGACCAGGATCAGGGTCAGGGCATAGACGTCGCTCCGGGCATCGAGAGGGTCGCCGGTGAGCTGCTCCGGGCTCATGTACTCGGGCGTGCCCACCACGAACCCGTGCCGCGTGACACCTGCCCCTTCCTCCTCGGCCGGGCCCCGGGCAATGTCGAAGTCCACGACCTTGATCTGGCCGAGGCCGGCCACGTCGGCTTCCCCGGGGTCACCCTGCGCTCCGGCCTCCAGGCGGGAGAGCATGAGGTTGTCGGGCTTGAGGTCGCGGTGGACGATGCCCAGGGCGTGGGCTGCATCGAGGGCCGAGGCCGTTTCGGTGAGGAACCGGAGGGCCACCTCCGGGGGGAGGGGACCCCGGTCCCGGAGGAGCTCCCCCAGTGACCCGCCATCCACGTACTCCATGGCGAGGAAGAGGGCGCCGTCTTCCGTCTCGCCGAAGTCGTAGACCTGGCAGACATGGGGATGACGGATCCGCGACACATTGCGCGCTCCCCGGGTGAAGCGGGCCACCGACTCCGGGTCCCCTGCGATCCCGGCCCGAAGGAGCTTGATGGCATCCCGCCGGCCCATGCGCAGGTGCTCCCCCAGGTAGACCTCGCCCATGGCGCCCACGCCCAGCCGTCGGAGGATGCGATAGCGCTGGGCCAGGACGGATCCCACCAGATCGGAGGGAGGCCCGTTGCCGGGGGGCCCTTCAGGGGGTCCGCCCTGGGGCGGGACGCCCTGCGGAGGAGGCGGGGGTGCGTCCGACATGGAAGTGGGGTCCGTGGTGAGGGAAGAGTGCCGGACCGGGGGGACCGGGGAAGGTGCCGGACCGAAGGCTCCACGGCAAGCCCGTTCCCCCACCGGTGCGCCCCTGCACCCCGGCGAGGACGTCCGGCCACCTGTCACCTCCTCCCTCCAGACCCGGTCCAGCCCCCGCCGGACCCGTTGCGCCGGACACCTCGGGGGGCGTATTCTCTCCCCCGTCCCCGACCTGTCCCTCCCAGGCCGATTCGTGCCGTGGAGCGTCGCCCGGCGATGCCCCGGAGTCCCCCCGGCGCTCGTTTCCTGGTGCTCGTTCCCGCAGCCTGCTGCCCTCCCATGGCCGTGGACCCGACCCTCCCTTCCGGCTCGAACCCCCCGGAGCCCTGCCTCATGCGCCACCCCCGCGTGCACCCGGCTCTCCGGGCCCTCGCCTTCTGGTGCGTCCTCGCCTTCCCGCTCGTGGCCGGGGCCTGCGCTGCCGGACCGGGGGTGATCCCGGCCGCAAGCCCCGCCGAGATCCCGGGGCTCGAGACCTCCCTCGCCCTTCGTCCCTCCGACGCCGACCTCTCCATTCGGCTCGGGGCTGCCTACCTGGAGGCGGGTCGCGAGGAGGACGCGCTCCGGGTGCTGGATCGGGCCGCCTCCCTCCGCCCCGCCGATCCCGTGCCCCCTGTGCTCCAGGCCCTTGCCCACGAGGCCCGCTCGGACTGGGAGGCTGCGGCGGACCGCTACACGGCGGCGCTGGCGCTGGGGCCCGCAGCAGAGCTGGAGACCCTGGTCCAGGCCCGGCTCTCCCTGGTCCGCCGCGAGGCGCTCACCACGGCGGTGCGGGCTTCCCTCGCCCGCGAATCCGAGCTCGCCGACACCCCGCCCGATCCCATGGCCGTGGGGGTCTTCCCCTTCCAGTACGGGGCGGGCCCCGGCGAGTACCGACCCCTGGCCCGGGCCTTTCCGGCCGTTCTCGTGACGGGGCTGGCCCAGGTGGACCGGATCCGGGTGGTGGAGCGGGCCCGGGTGCAGCTCCTCCTGGAGGAGATCGCGCTCGTGGACGAGGGGATCATCGACCCGGCCTCCGCAGCGCGCAGCGGCCGCCTCCTGGGGGCCGGCCGGATCGTGCAGGGTCGCCTCGACGTGAGCCCCGCCGAGACCCTCGGGGTCCTGGCCACGGTGGTTCCGGTGGGGGTCCCCGGCGTGGAGGCCGTCGTCCCCCTGGAAGACGAGGAAGTCCTTCGGCGCTTCTACGAGCTCCAGGAGCGCGTGCTGGAGGGGATCCTGGCCTCGCTGGGGCTCGAGCTCACTCCGGAGGAGCGGGAACGAATCCGGATGGGGGCCACCGAGAACCTCGAGGCCCTTCTCGCCTTCGGGCGGGCCCTCGAAGCGGAGGATGAAGGCGACTTCCTCGGCGCCCTCGAGGCCTTCCGCGACGCCCTCCGCCTCGACCCGGGGTTCGACGATGCCGGCGAGGGGGTGGAGCGGACCTCCGGGATTGTCGAGCGCCTGGGGGGACCCGGCCCCCTTCCGGGGGGGACGGGTGCCGTGCCCGGCCTTCCCGGGCCGGAACGGGACCCCGGCGGCGACTGGGGGCTCCGTGCCACTGGAGGCGGTGGCATCCCCACGGGAACCACCACCCCTCTTGAACGGGATCCGGTGCAGGAACTCCTGGACCGCGACCGTGTGGGGGTGCGAACGGCCATTCTCGAGATCATCCTACGTCGTCCGGGAAACTGACCATGATGCGGCACGCACAGCTGTTCGGGGCCCTCCTGGCCGGCCCGCTCCTCCTTCTCCCGACGGGGGGTTCCCTGGCGGCCCAGGG
>JBJHCG010000050.1:0-16014 GCA_050485885.1 Gemmatimonadales bacterium
CCGGTGCTTCGCGGGGAGGGGGTGCGGTTCGGGGGATGAGGCGGGTCGACCGCCCCATCCCCGTTCCAGGCCCGGGTCCGGGATGACGGGGTCAGGCCGTTCGCATCACCACTCGATGGACCCCTGCTTCGAGGTGTCGATCTCCGCGCCCCCGCCGCCCTCGCCCAGGAGGACCTGGTCGATCTGATCGTAGAGGAAGGCGCGGGACTGGGGGTCCCTCGGGTCCAGCCCGTAGTGATTGATGAGAAGGGTCTGGTGCTGGAGCCACTCCCCCCAGCAGATGGAGCAGATTTCCGCCTGGATCTTCTCGCCGCGCGCGTCCCGGAACGGTGGCTGGGGCAGACGGGGGCGGGCGTCATCGCAGCGGCGGCAATGGATTTCCGGTTCGGGATTCATGGGCGGGAGGGGGAGGGGAAAGAGAAGGAAAGGGTCGCCCAACCCCGGGGATCGCCCAGAGTGGACGGAAAACCCCGTGGGCGGTAGATTCTGGGGCTGACCCATGGAGGGTCCAGATGTCCCCTTCGCCCTGAGGACAGGTTCGGGAGATGCTGACGAAAGAGCAGTTGGACCATCTGGAGAAGCGCCTGCTCGAGGAGCGGGCCAAGGCCCTTCGAGCCCTCGGGCTTTTCGATGCCATGACGAAGGCGGACCGCGAAGCCGGCGACACGGACTTTTCGGCCTACACCGACCACATGGCGGATCAGGGGACGGAGTCCATGGAGCGGGAGAAGGCTGCGCTCTTCGCCACGAAGGAAGGTCGCTACCTCTACCGGCTGGAGGAAGCGCTGCGACGCCTCTACAACGATCCGGAGAACTTCGGTCGTTGTCATGGCACGGGGAAGCCCATCGCCTTCGAGCGGCTCGACGCCCTCCCCCACGCGCGGTACTCCATCGAGTACAAGAAGCAGCTCGAAGAGCGGGGGGAGTAGGCGGGGACCCCGGCGGCGGCCGCCTCGTGGAAGGCCTGCCCGAACCCCGCCGCCACGGGCGGGGAGCATACCCCCGGACGCACGAGGCCACCGTGGTGACCTCGCGCCGGCCAGGGATCCTTCAGCTCGCCTCTTCCAGCGCCTCCGTCCCTTCCTCCTCCTCGGAGGCCTCTTCCCGGAAGAGGGGACTCGCCGCCCGCCAGAGCTCCTCGACCTCGTCGCGGATCTGCCGGATCTGGGCTTCCACTTCCTGATCCTGCAGGTGGTAGCGAGCGGCACTCAAGGCCCGGTAGGCCCGCCAGAGGGCGGCCGACGCCGGGGTCTGCTCATGGCTCCGCCGCTTCTCTCCCCGGACCCGAGCCAGGACCCAGTCCGTCATCTCCTCGTCCAGGAGCATGACATCGCCCTCGGACTTGGATTCCGTGCCCACGAACTTCTGAAGCTTCTTCTTGAAGCTCTTGGGCACGCCGGCCACCACGTAGATCGAAAGGTCGTCGCGCTGTAGCATTTCCGAAGCCATCGGTCCTCCACGTCCTGAGCGAGTCGTTGAAGGGAGAGCGCCGGGGAATCCCCCCGCCGGTCTTCCCGAAGTCGATCCACCGGAAGGCACGTTGCCTGCGAATCCCGGTGGATCGGTAGGGGATCAGCCCCCCTTTCGAAGGGTATCCAGCAGATCGTCGGCGAGGATCCCGGCCTGCCACCGACGCAGCCCCGGCACCGATTCGACCCCCTCCCGGGAGGAGGGAGGCGAATCGGCCAGAGCCTGAAGCACGGCGTTGGGGAGAAGGGTGCCCCGATCAATCCCCAGCGCCTCGGCATGCCGGTTCCGCACGCCCTTGAGGCGCTGGAACCGCTCTTCCACCTCGGGGAGGGGTCGACCCCTCCCTTCGCCCCGGGGCGTTCTGGGGTAGGGCCGCAGGTCGGATTCCGGCAGGCCGTCCACACGGGCGAGGGCCTCGAGGAGGGGCGCGCCTTCCCCCCGCGCCAACCCTGCATTCATCCCCTGGATGGAGGCCAGGGCCTCCACCGTGGCGGGACCCCGGCGGGCGACCTCCAGGAGGACCGGGTCTCCGGCGACCCGGAAGAGGGCCTTGTCCCGCTCCCGGGCAATCCCATCGCGCCAGAGAAGGGCGGCCCGAAGCCGCTCGGCTTCCCGCGGGGTCAGGTCCCGGGCCCCCTTCACCCGGAGGACCGGGTCCTCCCCGTTGACCGGGGGATCCCAGCGGATCCGTTCAAGCTCCCGGAACTCCTCCTCCGCCCACGCCATCCGCCCTGCAGCCTCCAGGCGCTCCGAGAGGAGATCGGCGAGGTCCCGCAGGTGGAGGGTATCGTGGGCGGCGTACGTCATCATTCCCTCCGAGAGGGGGCGCTCCGCCCAGTCCGCGCGCTGGTACTTCTTGGAGAGCTTCACATCGAAGTAGCGCTCCAGGAGACTCGAGAGCCCGATTCCGTCCTCTCCGAGAAGGGAGGCCGCGATCTGGGTATCGAACAGCCCGTGGAGACGGAGGTCCAGATCCCGGTCCAGGAGGCGGATGTCGTAGTCGGCCCCATGCATGAGGACCTCGACCTCGGGGTCCTCCACGAGGGGGCGAAGCACCTCGCGGGGGTCCAGGGCGAGGGGGTCCAGAAGGAAGGTGAAGGGGCCGGCCGTGAGCTGGAGGAGGGAGAGACGGTCGGAGTACCGGTGAAAGCCGGCGGCCTCGCAATCGAGGGCCACGCTTCGGACGCCCGCGGTAAGGGCACGAGTCTCTTCCAGGGCTTCATCGTGGTCGATGAGGCGAATATCCATGCAACTCCTTCATTCGTGGTCCCGCATTCAGGATCCTGGACGTGGCAGAACCCCGCCAGACCGACGGGGAGCGCGACATCGTCAAGACGACGTGATACCGCGCAAATCCTTGAAAGTTCCGGGCTTCAAGCCTTCGGCACCCCACCCTTCGACCGCCGGACCCTCCTCGGCCCTCTCCCTCGGGGAGGGGCGCCCGGGTCACGGTTCGGAGTCGGAGGCCCAGGGAGAACGGGCCCGGGTTGCCATGGCCGCAGGGCGCCGGCAACTTGAGAGCTTGTCCCGGATCCATCGGAGGGCCAGCGGTTCGTCCCGCTGGCGGCGGCATGGCATCACCGCCGCCCGGCACCGCCCCTCTGCCCGACCCCGCACGGGTCACCCCGCGCCCCGTCCCGCCTGCTCTCCTGGCGAAGCGGCCCCGCCGCCTGGCGGGCACCGGGGGGGCGTCGACCCGGCCCCCCGGCTTCCTTCCGCATCCCTCCCTCACCCTCTCCGTACAGGACCCCATCCCTCCCATGCGACGAACCAAGATCGTCTGCACACTCGGACCCGCGAGCAGCGACACCACCATCCTCCGTGCCCTGGTCCGGGCAGGGATGGATGTGGCCCGGATCAACATGTCCCACGGGGATCGGGAGGCCCATCGAGCGACCCTTCGGGGCATTCGCGAGGCCGGACGGGAGGCCGGTCGCAAGGTCGGGATCCTGGTGGACCTTCAGGGCCCGAAGATCCGGGTGGGGAAGCTCCCCGAGCCCCGACTCCTGACCCCGGGAGAGCAGATCGTCTTCGCCCCCGAGGGACGGGAGAAGGGGGAGGAGCTCCCCACCACCTACCCCGCGCTGGCGTCCGACCTGAGCGAGGGGGACCAGGTCCTCCTCGACGACGGCCTCTTCGAACTCGTGTGCCTCGAAGCCGATGGCGACCGATCCACCTTCGAAGTCATCCGGGGGGGGCTTCTCAAGAGCAACAAGGGGATCAACATACCGGCCGGGAACCTCTCGGCCTCGAGCCTGACCCCGAAGGACCTGGAGGACCTGGACTTTGCCCTGGCCGAGGAGGCCGACTTCGTGGGGCTCTCCTTCGTGCGGGCGGCAAGCGACGTGTCCGAGCTGAAGGACCGGATCCGCGGTCGTTCCCTCGTCGTGGCCAAGATCGAGATGGCCCGGGCCATGGGGGCCATCGACGAGATCCTGGAAACGGCGGACCTGGCCATGGTGGCACGGGGAGACCTGGGGGTGGAACTCCCCTTCGAACAGGTTCCCCTGGCCCAGAAGCGGATCATCCAGCTCGCCAACTTCCACGCGCGCCCGGTGATCACCGCCACCCAGATGCTCGAGTCCATGATCGAGAACCCCCGTCCCACCCGGGCCGAGGCCTCCGATGTGGCCAACGCCGTTCTTGACGGAACGGACGCCGTCATGCTCTCCGGAGAAACGGCGGTGGGGAAGTACCCGGTGAATGCCGTGGAGGCGCTGGTCCGCATCATCCGGGAAATCGAGAGCTCCGGCGTTCTGGAGTCGGGCCCCCGGTACCTGGGCGTCGAAGCCCACGGGCAGCGTGCGGGTGCCACCGCGAGAGAGCATGCCGTGGCGGCAGCCACCGTGGATGCGGCCCGGCACCTGGGCGCCGCCGGGGTCCTCGTCATCACCCGCTCCGGGTTCTCGGCCCGCCTCGTGTCCTCCCACCGCCCGGGCGTTCCCATCTTTGCCGTGACCACCGACCCGGCCACCCTGGGGCAGCTTGCCCCTGTCTGGGGGGTTCGTCCCATCCTCGCAGAGGCGGAGGAGATCAGCTACGAGGCCCTCACCGAGTTCGGGAAGCGGGTCATGGTCACCTCGGGGGCAGGGGACCCGGGCGACGCCATCGTGGTCACCGCCGGCTTCCCCTTCCACCAGTCGGGAACGACGAACACGATGCGGGTGGAATCCCTCTGATGACCGGGGCCGGGGCAGGGGAAGGGGAGGGGGAGGCGGACCCGGCCCGGGCGCTGGAGCTGACCTTTCTCGGAACAGGGACCTCCTTCGGGGTTCCCGTGGTGGGGTGCCCCTGCGCCACCTGCCATTCCTCCGACCCCCGCGACCGGCGCGGACGCCACGGTGCTCACCTTCGCCTTCCGGGGGGCGGGAGGCTCCTCGTGGACACCCCCCCCGAACTCCGCCTCCAGCTCCTGGCCGCCGGGGTTCGCGAGGTCGACGCCGTCTGGTTCACCCACGCCCATGCCGACCACCTCCACGGGATTGACGACCTTCGCATCTTCTCCCTCCGGAGCGGCCGTCCCCTCCCGGTCTACCTTCCCCGCGAGGCCCTGGACCCGGTGGTGCACCGCTTCGACTACATCTTCGGGGGGGATCCGGACCCGGACGACGGCACCACCCGCCCCGATCTGGCCCCACATGTGGTGGACGGGGGGGAGCCGGTGGAGCTCCTGGGGGAGACCTTCCACCCCCTGGAGGTCCCCCATGGACGGGTCCACCCCCTGGGGTTCCGGGTCGGTCCCCTGGGGTATGTGACCGACGCCAAGGCCCTCCCTCCCCGGGTTCTGGAGCGCCTGGCCGGGGTCCGCCTCCTCGTTCTGAACGCGCTCTGGCACGGCAACCCGCACCCGAACCATTTCAACATCGAGGAAGCGGTGGCCGCGGCCCGCACGGTGGGGGCCGAAACGACCTATCTCGTTCATCTCACCCACCGCCTGCGTCACGCCGACCTCCTCCGCGAACTGCCGGGGGAGATCCGCCCCGCCCACGACGGCCTGACCCTCCGCATCCCCTTCGCGCCCGACGTCCCCCTCACCGTCCTGGAGTGACCCTTCATGAACGCTCCGCCCCCCCCCCACGCGCCTCCCCCCGCGCCCCCGCCTCCGGTCCCCCTCGCCTACGCCCATCTCCTCTCCCCGGCGCTGGGACCCGGGCGCGGAGCGGACCCGGCCCACCTCGAGTCCGGGGGGCCCCTGGCCCGGGCGCACGAGGCGGCCCTGGCCGTTCTCCGGGATCGGGAGCGCGCCGGCGAGCTGGGCTTCCTCGCCCTCCCCGACGACACGGCGGGGGAGGAGACGGTGCAGGAGGTGGCCGATGCCTTCGGCCAGTGGTTCGAGGACCTCGTGGTGGTGGGGATCGGGGGGTCGTCCCTCGGAGGGAAGGCCCTGGCCGAGGCCCTTCTCGGGCCCTCCTGGAATGCCCGGAGCGACGAGAGCCGGGAGCACTACCCCCGTCTCCACTTTCTGGAGAACGCCGATCCGGACGCCCTCACCGACCTCCTCGTGCACCTGGATCCCCGGCGCACTCTCTTCAATGTGGTGAGCAAGTCGGGCTCCACGGCCGAGACCATGGCCTGGTTCCTCGTCCTGGAGGAGGTGGTGGAGGCAGCCGTGGGGCCGGAAAAGGTCCATGGACACTTCCTCTTCACCACCGATCCGGAGGAGGGGGTGCTCCGGAAACTCGCGCGGGAGCGGGGGATCCCGGCCCTCGAGGTCCCCCCGAATGTCGGCGGGCGCTTCTCCGTGCTCTCGGCGGTGGGGCTCCTCCCGGCCGCGGTGACGGGGATCTCCCTCCCCGACCTCCTGGAGGGCGCGCGCACCATGCGTGACCGCTGCCTCTCTCCGGAGCTTCGCCAGAACCCCGCCGGCCTCCTTGCCGCCCTCCTCCATGCCGCCCACCGGGAGCGGGGGCAGTCGGTCCACGTTCTCATGCCCTACGCCGATCGGCTCCGGAACCTCTCCCTCTGGTTCCAGCAGCTCTGGGCCGAGTCGCTGGGGAAGGCACCCGAGCGGGGCCCGACCCCCCTGGCAGCCCTCGGGGCCGTGGATCAGCACTCCCTCCTCCAGCTCTTCATGGAGGGTCCCCGCGACAAGGTGATTCTCTTCGTCCGGGTGGCGGAGCGAGGTCGTGCCGTCCCCATCCCCCGGCGGCACCAGGCCGAACCCGCCCTCGCCTACCTGGGCGGCCACGATGTGGGGCACCTCCTCGAAAGCGAGCGCCGCGCCACCGCCGAGGCCCTCCGGCGCGATGGCCGGCCTTCCGCCCTCCTGGAGATCCCCCGGCTCGATGCCCGCTCCCTGGGCGGCCTCTTCATGCTCTTCCAGGTCGCCACCGTCCTTGCCGGGGCCCACTACGAGGTGGACCCGCTGGATCAGCCGGGGGTGGAGGCGGGTAAGCGCCTCACCTACGGGCTTCTGGGCCGGGAGGGAACGACCGTTCCCGAGCTGGCCGAAGAGAGTGCCGGGGGCGCCCGAAGCTGAGGGTGCCTCCCCTCCCGACCCCCCTTGCCCGAACACGCTCCCAGGGGACAATCGCTTCCCCTTTGGGTACATTTTCGAGAACCGGCGGCAGACTCCCCCCATTCCTTCCGGAGGAACCATGCGCGAACGTGACGAGACCCCCACCTTCATCATCGAGCGGGACGGCGGCAGCGGCGTTGGAGCCTTCCTCATCGGCGCCCTTCTGGGTGCCGGCGCGGCCCTCCTTCTGGCCCCCCGCTCCGGCGAGGAGACCCAGGCCCAGATCCGGGAGCGGGCGACCCAGCTGCGCGATACCGCCGAGGAGCGGCTTCGCGAGGCGCAGGCCCAGATCGAGGCCCGGCTGGAGCAGGCCCGGGAAGAGCTCATGGAGCGGGTCGAGGCCGTGAAGGAGGCGGTGGAGTCGGGGAAGGTCTCGGCCCAGGAGGCCCGCGCCGAGCTCGAGGAGAAGATCGAGCGGACGAAGGCGGCCTACCGGGCGGGGGTGGAGGCGGCCCGGGAGGTGGCGGTCGAGGAAGAGGAAGCCTCCTGACCGAAGGACTCAGGCTCCGGAAGGACCGGGCCGTCGGTTTCCTCCGGGAATTCGGCGACCGTGTGGGAAGGAGTGACCTCTTCTTCCTGGCCGGGGCCATCACCTTCAACGCCCTCGTTGCGGTGGTCCCCCTCGTGATCCTGGCCGCCGGGATCTCCGGGTTCCTCGTGGGGGACCGCCTGGGGCGGGTCAGTCCCGACGTGGTGGAGGTGGTGCTGGGGTATCTTCCCGCAGGCTCGGCGGCGGGGCTCCGCGGCACGGTGGACCGGTTCCTCGAGGGACTGGTGGCGGACCGGGCCGGGCTCTCGGTCATCGGAGCCGTGGTCCTGGCCTGGATCTCGACCCGCCTCGTGGGCACCCTCCGGGTCGTTCTCCGGGAGGTCTTCGATGTCGAGGAGGAACGGGGGATCGTCCGGGGAAAGCTCTTCGATTTCAAGGTGGTGATCCTCGGCGCGTCCCTCATCCTCCTGAACTTCGGGGTCACGGTGGGGGTGCGCGCCCTCGAGGCACTGGGGGCCCTCTTCTTTGCCGCCGACGGGACGGCCACCCGCCTCCTGGGCGAGATCGTGGGGCGAGGACTCGCCTTCGCCTCGGCCTGGATCCTCTTCCTCCTCCTCTACCGCTTCGTCCCGGCGCGGCGGCCGGACTTTCGTACCGCCGTGGCAGGCGCGACCTTTGCTGCGGTGGGCTTCGAGCTCCTGAAGGAGGTCTTCGCGTGGTACGTGACCTCCGTCGCCGACTACTCGAATGCCTACGGGGGGCTCGCCGCCGGCGCCGTCCTCTTCTTCTGGATCTACTACAGCTCCATCGTCTTCGTGCTGGGCGCCATCGTGGCCCGCACCTACGAGGTACGCATCATGCCCGAGCCCACCCCCGCACCGGTTCCCGCGCCGTCCTCCTCCCCTCCCGGAGGCGGCGGGAAGACGGACCCCTCGCCGCCACCCCCGTCCACCCCGGCCTCCCTTCTCCTGGCCCTCCTCCTGGGGGGAGGACTCCTCGTGCACGCCCTCGCTCCCGCCCCGGTCGCGGCCCAGCAGGCGCCCTCCGTCTTCGGGGGGAACGGCATGGAGACCGGACTTCTGGATCCAGGTGCGGGGGTGGTCATGGGGACCCGGGCCCTCGAGCGGGAGATCCGCCTCGATCGTCCCCTCGTGGACCATGACGGGCCTTACGTGGTCGTGCACCTGGCCGAGAACCGGGTCCTCCTCATGGAGGGAACCGAGATCACCTGGTCCGCCCCCGCCGGAACGGGGAACGGCTTCGACCTGGCCGCCGAGGGGAGGGAGTGGAACTTCTCCACCCCCATCGGCCTCTTCCGGGTGCTCCGCAAGGAGAAGGAACCGGTCTGGATCGCCCCCGACTGGTGGTTCGTGCAGCGGAACCTCCGCATCCCGGCCGCCGACCACCCCTCCCGCTTCATGTCAGGCACGCTGGGGACGACGGCGCTCTTCCTGGGCGACGGGATCGCGATTCACGGCACCGACCGTCCCGATCTCCTCCTGAACCCCGACCCCGAGGCCCGACGCGTCTCCCACGGCTGCATCCGCCTCACGAACGAAGCGGCGCGGCAGCTGTATCACCGGGTCAGCGTGGGAACGCCCGTCCTCATCTTCTGACCGCTCGCCAGGCCATGCCCCCCTCTCCCGAGCCCGGCCGGAAGCTCATCGCGAGCAACCGGAAGGCGCGCCACGAATACCAGGTCCTGGACCAGGTGGAGGCGGGGATTGCCCTCACCGGCCCCGAGGTCAAGTCCATCCGCGAGGGAAAGGTGAGCTTCCAGGACGCCCATGCCCGGGTCGAGTCCGGGGAGATCTGGCTCCATGCCCTTCACATCTCCCCCTACGAACAGGCCGGACGCTGGAACGCCGATCCGGTTCGCCCGCGGAAGCTCCTCCTCGGGAAGGACCAGATCCGGAAGCTGGCCGCCAAGGTCGAGGAGAAGGGTCTGACCCTGGTCCCCCTGGACCTCCACTTCCGCCGGGGATACGTGAAGGTCGAGCTGGCCCTGGCCCGCGGAAAGAACCTCCACGACAAGCGCGAGACGCTGAAGCAGCGGACCATGGAGCGGGAAGCGCGTCGCGCCATGGATGCCCGGTGAAGGGGGGGACGACGTGAGCGGTTCTTCCTCCACCCCCCGCAGGCCTCTCCTGAGGCGCCTCCCCGGAGCGGTGCTCCTCCTCCTTGTCCTCCCCTTCGTCGGCGGGATCCCCGCCGACGTCTCGGCTCCGACGACCGGGACATGGTCCGACGCTGCGGGCACCGCGGGGCCGCGGCAGGGCGAGCTCCGGAGCGGGGCCGGGGCCGGGGCGACCTTCGGCCTCGCCGCCCAGGTTTCTCCCCAGGGCCTCCCCTCTCCCCCGGCCTTCCATCTGGAGCTTCGTCTCCCGGGGGGACGGGAGGACCGGGTCCCCGTCTACCGACACCGGGGCTACCCGGCCTTCCCCTCGCGGTCCATCGAGCGCCTGGGATGGGAGCGCGCCGCCGAAGGGCGTACCCTCACCCTCCGCCACCGCACCGGGATCCGGGTGGAACTCCGGGAGGGCTCCCCCTGGGTCCGCTGGGACGGAGAGCTCCTCCAGCTCGCGCACGAGGTCTATGCCTTCGGCGACGACCTCCTCGTTCCTCTCCAGCTCCTGGCGGACCTCTTCCCCGGCATGCTCCCCGCGGCCTACCGGTACGAGGCCACCACCCGCACCCTCCGGGTGGAGACCGCAGTGCTGGAGCCTTCCACGGGAGGGGACCCGTCCCCCCCGGCTCCGCGCACCACCGGCGAGGCCCTTCCCTCTCCGGGGGAGGATGGGGTTCGGCCTGCTCCCGTGGTGGAGGTCTCCCGCCCCGACGCGGATGCACCCCGACCCACCGAGGCCGGAGCCCGGGCCCCTCGTTCCCGGGTCGTGGTCATCGATCCGGGGCACGGGGGCGATGAGCCCGGGGCCGTGGGGCCGGGGGGCACACGGGAAAAGGAGATTGCCCTGGCGGTGGGGCTGGCCCTCGCCCGGGAACTCGAGGCCTACCCCTGGATCGAGGTTTTCCTCACCCGCGACCGCGATGCCACCGTCCCCATCTGGGGAAGGGGGGAAATGGCCACCGCGTGGAAGGGAGAACGCCCCGGCGTCTTCGTCTCGATTCATGCCAACGCCGTTCCCGACCGACCCACGGTGCGAGGCTTCGAGACCTACTTCCTCTCCGAGGCCCGAACGGAACATGAGCGCCGGGTGGCGGCCGCAGAGAATGCGCCCCTCCGCCGGGAGCGACCGGACGCACCCTTTCCGGGGGCGGAAGACCCGTTCCTTGCCGGGATCCTCCGGGACCTGATCACCCATGATCACCAGCAGTGGTCCGCCTACCTGGCCGACCGGGTGCAGCGGGAGCTCTCCACCTTCCACCCCGGGCCGGACCGGGGCGTGAAGCAGGGTCCCTTTGCGGTGCTCACGAACGCCCTCATGCCCTCGGTCCTGGTGGAGCTGGGGTTCATCACGAACCGGACCGAGGAGCAGCTCATGATGCGTCCGGACTTCCACCGGGACTCGGCGGCGGCCCTGGCCCGGGCCATCCGGGACTTCTTCGACCGGTATCCCCCGGGGGGAACGGGGTGAAGGGGGCTCCCGCCCTGGAGCAGACCCTCTTCGGCCTCTCCTTTCGAAGCCCCGTTCTCCTGGCGGCCGGAACGTGCGGGTTCGGGGAGGCCGTGGCGGAGGTCGTGGAGCTGGAGGGGCTCGGGGGCCTCATGACGAAGTCGGTGACGCTGGAGCCCCGGGGCGGGAATCCGGCCCCCCGGGTGGCGGAGTTCGCCTCCGGCATGGTGAACTCCATCGGGCTGGCCAACCCCGGGGCCCGGGCCGTCCGCCGCGAGAAGCTCCCCTGGATCGCCTCGAACCTGGGCGGACTTCCCGTGTTCGTGAGCGTGGCCGGTCACCGGGCCGAGGAGTACGCACAGGTGGTGGAGATCCTGGACGATGCCGATGGCTTCGCAGGGTACGAGCTGAACCTCTCCTGCCCCAACGACACCCGGCTGGGCGGGCTCCCCTTTGCCCTGGACCCGGAGGCAGCGGCCCGGGTCGTGGCCGATGTCCGGGCCCGGACCGACCGCCCGCTTCTCGTGAAGCTTGCCCCGAACGCCCCGGACCTGGGCCCGGTGATCCGGGCCACCGAGGGGGAGGGCGCCCATGGGTTCACCCTCGTGAACACCATGCCCGGCCTGGTTCTGGACCCTCTGACGGGACGCGCTGCGCTGGGCGCCGGTGCGGGGGGAATGAGCGGGCCCGCCCTCCGGGCCGTGGGGGTCCATGCCGTCTGGAAGGCGCGCCAGCTCACCCGGCTCCCCCTCGTGGGCGTGGGGGGGGTGGGAAACGGAACCGATGCCGTCCAGTACTTCCTCGCAGGGGCCTCCCTCGTCCAGGTGGGGACGGCCTCCTTCTGGGACCCCCGCTCGGGCCTCCGTGTAACACAGGAGATCCGGGAGTTCGGTGCCCGCCTCGGGGTTTCCGCATTGTCAGCCTGGATCGGGGCCGCCCAGGTGGGCCCCACTCCCCCGTGCGAGGCGTCCCCGGAATGATCCCGATCTTCGTTGCCCTCGATGTCCCCGATGCCCGGGCTGCCCGTGCCCTGGTGTCCCGCCTGGGGTCCGGGCTCGACCGGGTCAAGGTGGGGCTCGAGCTCTACACCCGGGAGGGTCCCTCCCTCGTGGGATGGCTCCGGGAGCAGGGGCTCCAGGTCTTCCTCGATCTCAAGCTCCACGACATTCCCCGAACGGTGGGCTCGGCGGCCCGTGCGGCGGCGGCCCTGGAGGTGGAGTTTCTCACTCTCCACGCCTCGGGGGGGCGGAGGATGCTGGAGGAGGCCGTGGAGGCCACCCAGGGGACGACCGCCTCGCCCCGCCTCCTCGCAGTCACCGTCCTGACCTCCCTTTCCGGAGCGGAGGTGGGGGAGGCCTGGGGGCGCACCCCCGACCCCGAGCCCGAAAGGGAGGTCCTGCGCCTGGCTTCCCTCGCCCGCGACGCGGGCGTGCACGGCGTCGTCGCATCCCCCCGGGAGGCGCCCTCCCTGCGGGCCCTCCTGGGCCCCGAGCCCGCCATCGTCACCCCCGGGATCCGCTTCGCCGAAGGGGAGGCCCATGACCAGGTCCGGATCGCCACGCCAGCCCTGGCGGCCCGGTCCGGGGCGAGTCACCTCGTGGTGGGGCGTGCCATTACCCACGCACCCGACCCGGCCCTCGCCCTGGCCCGGGTCCGGGAAGAGGTGGCCGCATGACGCGCCCCTCTCCTCCCGTGTACCTGCCTCTCGGTGCGACGGGTCTCGGGACGGCCCTCGCAGCCGGTCCGGCGCATCGTCCGTCGGGCGTGCCGGCCACGCTCGTCGCGACCCTCGTCGCCGGCCTCCTCCTTCTCGCACCCCCCGGTCCTCTTTCGGCCCAGGCGGATCGCGGTTCCGGGCCCGTGGGTCCGGGGGGGCTGACGCAGCCCGTGCCCGCCTCCGAGCTCGAGGCGGTGGCGCTCCGATTCGCCCAGTCCCTCGGACAGGGCAATGTGGAGGGGATGGCTCGACTCCTGGCGGAAGGGGGGATTCGCCTCCGCCTGCAGGGACTCGATCGCTCCGCCCTTTCGTCCCGACAGGCTCAGGCGGCCCTCCGGGATTTCCTCCGGGGGTACGAAGCCGGCCAGGTCCGCCTCGTGCGCGCCGCCCCGGTGGCCGGAAGCCCGGGGCGGGGATTCGCCGAACTCCGCTGGCAGGCAAGGGTTCTCGGTACTTCCCAGCCCACCGCCCACTCCGTCTTCCTCGGCCTCGTCGAGGTGGGAGGCGGGTGGCGGATCGAGGAAATTCGGCTCCTTCCCTGAGGCACGCCCTCCCGAGCCGGGCCTCCTGACACGCGAACAGGCTGACGCGCGAACAGGTGGCGCGCGCGACCAGCGTCGCCCGCGCATCCGGCCCGGCCCTCCCGAGGTTGAACCGGGGCCCGTCTCCTGCCATCCTTCGGCCGGGCCGTGTTCCCCTCCCGTGCGGCGGCGCGTCGGTGAAGCCTCCCGCCAGGAGGACGGACATGCCCGGAACGCGCTCACAGGGCGAAGGTGCGGCTTTCCTGCACCTGTCCCTTCGTCCCCCGTTCGCCTCGCCCCCGACGACCCCGCACCTTCCCGACCCATGGGCCTTCGCCTCTACAACACCCTGACCCGCCAGGTCGAACCCTTCGAGCCCCTCGAGGCGGGCAGGGCAGGGGTCTACGCCTGTGGCCCGACGATCTACGGGCTCGCCCACGTCGGAAACTTCCGGACCTTCCTCTTCTACGATCTGGTGCACCGCGTCCTCACATGGACGGGGCACGAGGTGCAGTTCGTCATGAACTTCACCGATGTGGATGACAAGACGATCCGGGCGGCCCGCGAAGCCGGAAGCTCGCTGGATGCCTACACCCGACCGTTCGCAGAGGCCATGATGGCCGATGCCGATGCCCTCGGGATCCGTCGGTTCTCCCTCTACCCCCGGGCCACGGCGTACGTCGACAGGATGATCGCGCTCGTCTCCCGTCTCCTGGAACGGGGCCACGCCTACCGCACCGACGATGGATCGGTCTGGTACGACATCTCCTCCTTCGAGGGGTATGGCCGGCTCTCCGGGCGGGACCTGGAACAGGCCCGCACGGGAGAGCGGGTGGCCGCGGACGAATACGCCAAGGAGGATGCCCGGGACTTCGCCCTCTGGAAGGCCTCCAAGCCCGACGATGCCTCGGTGGGAGCCGTCTGGGAGGCGCCGTGGGGGGCCGGGCGCCCGGGGTGGCATCTGGAATGCTCGGCCATGGCCCTTGCCGAGATCGGAGAGACCCTGGACCTGCACCTCGGGGGAGAGGATCTCATCTTCCCCCACCACGAAGACGAGATCGCCCAGTCGGAGGGGGCCACCGGGAAGCCCTTCGTCCGGACCTGGCTCCATGTGAAGCACCTCCGGGTCGAGGGGGAGAAGATGTCCAAGTCGGCGGGCAACTTCTTCACCGTGCGCGAGCTCCTGGACGAAGGGATCTCCCCCGCTGCCCTTCGCCACCTTCTCCTCTCCGCCCACTACCGGAGCGAACTCAACTTCACCCGCGAAGGGCTCGCGGCCTCGGCCCGGGCCATGGATCGACTCCTCGACTTCGAGGACCGCCTCCGCCGGTGGGTGGAAGGGGGGAGGGGGAGAGAGGAGGCCCACCCCGAAGGCGCGACGCCCCGGACGGCGGCTCCCCGGGAGGGGCTCTCCCGGGACGGAGCACGCCTGGAGAAGGGTTCTCCCGACGAAGCCGGGCTGCAGGGGGGAGATGCGCTGGACCAGGCCCTGGCCGAGGCCCGGGGCGCCTTTCGCAGCGCCCTCCTCGATGATCTCAATGTCCCAGCGGCCCTTGCGGCCCTCTTCGTCTTCCTGGGGCGCGCCCACAGGGCCCTCGACGAAGGACTTCCTTCCTCGTCCCCGGGGCCGCACCGGGCCCTCGCCTTCCTCGAAGAGGCGGACCAGGTCCTGGGGCTTCTGGAGGTCGGGCGGCGCTCCCGGGAGGTGGACGGGGCCTTCGCGGACTGGGTCGAGGACCGGATCACCGCCCGTGCCGAGGCCCGGGCCGCCCGCGACTGGGGGAGGGCCGATTCGATCCGTCAGGAGCTCGCGGAAGCCGGGGTCGTGCTGGAGGATTCGGCCGGCGGAACGCGCTGGAAGCGGGGCCAGGGAGAAGGTTGACAACGCAGAGGCCCAGGAATACTATTCAAGGCTCTGTTTTCGCTGACGTAGCTCAACTGGCAGAGCAGCCGCCTTGTAAGCGGCAGGTTGAGGGTTCGAGTCCCTCCGTCAGCTCCTTCGCCCGAAGGAACCTCGGCGGTTCGACCTCCTCTCCCCGCCGCGATGCGTGCGGGAGACCGGTTGTGCCGGACCTCGCGGGCGAGGGCCCGGCGGGGTTCGGCCGGACGCAGGGCGATGCGGTGGGGTACCGAAGCGGTCAAACGGAGCAGACTGTAAATCTGCCGGCTCATGCCTTCGCAGGTTCGAATCCTGCCCCCACCATGACCGCGAAGAGAACCAACCGATCCGGGAATCCCGGGTCGAGCGTCGGATCCGGAAGCCCGGGTCCGGCCTCATGCATGCCACACGCATGCGTGAACGAGGACAGGAGCAGTGAGATGTGCGGGAGTAGCTCAGTTGGCTAGAGCATCAGCCTTCCAAGCTGAGGGTCGCGGGTTCGAGTCCCGTCTCCCGCTCTGGGCGGGCCTTCGGGCCCGGGCGCCACAACGCGTCGCTCCGGTAGCTCAGTGGTAGAGCGCTTCCTTGGTAAGGAAGAGGTCGAGGGTTCAATTCCCTCCCGGAGCTTTCGCGCCTTCACGCGAACATCCGACCTGCGCAGACGGCGCGGCGGACGCAATCGATCCGTAGGATAGAGTCAGGAGCCACGAGGCGAATCATGGGCAAGGCAAAGTTCGAGCGCACGAAGCCGCACGTGAACGTGGGAACGATCGGACACGTGGACCACGGGAAGACGACGCTGACGGCGGCGATCACGGAGATCCAGGCGGCGAAGGGGCTGGCG
>JBJHCG010000051.1:0-15805 GCA_050485885.1 Gemmatimonadales bacterium
GGTCCGCTCCGGCTTCAGGGCCGGCGGCAGGGGCCCCGCCGAGGGCGGCCTCGCCCCCGGGGGCCGGGGGCTCCGCCGCCTCTTCCTCCACCACCCGGGTCCCGAGAATCATGTCGAGCCCGAGGATCCGCTCCCGGGTCAGAAGGCGGTGCACTTCCAGCTCCCGGGCCATGGCCTCCCGCACCCCCCGCCACCCCCACCGGCGCCAGGCGCGACGGAGGATCCCCACCCTTTCCGGAAGGGTGAAGAGCTCGGCAAAGTCGGGAAAGGGCTTGGGTACAGTCCCCCGGAAGGAGGTCTCCTCGTCGGTCCAGGCCTCGGTGTGGAGCTTCCGGACCCCGGCATCGCGGAGGATCTTCTTCACCTCCATCGTCATGAGTGGAACGGTCCCCAGGTGCCGGGAGAGGACCTCCCGACGCACCGGGTCCACCGGAGCCCGCCAGACGAGCTGCACGAGGACGACCCGTCCCCCGGGGCGTGCCACCCGCACCACCTCCCGAATGGCCGCCTCGGGGTCGGCGTGGGCGGCGAGCCCCATCTCGGCCACCACCACGTCGAAGACCCCGTCCCGATAGGGGAGGGCGTCCATGGGGGCCTGCTGCACCTGGAGGTTCGAGGAGATCCCCTCCTCCCGGGCCCGGGCCTCGGCGCGGGCCACGAGGGCCTCGTCGAAATCCACCCCGGAGCCATGCACCCCGAACTCCCGGACGAAGTACTCCAGGGTGACCCCCGGACCGCAGGCCGCCACCAGCACCTCCTGGTCCTCCTCCATCCCGGTGAGGATGGCCACCCGGTGGTAGAGGTCGCGCCCCCCGGGGGGGAAGAGGGGCCTGGGGCTCAACCGGAGGAGGTCGAGCATCGAAGGCACAGGGGGCGTCGCGCCCTCTTCCGGCTCCGAGGGGCGCTCGGACGCCTGGGGGGAGGAAGTCATGGGAAGGAGGAAAGTCCGCCGAGGCGGGAAGGCCCGGACCGGGTCAGTAGACCGGGTCCTCGGAGAATTCCAGGTCCCGCAGGGCCTCCCGGAGCCGGGTTTCCTCGTCGGCGGAGGGGAGGGGGGCCGAGGGCGGGGAGCCTGCGGCCTCCGCCTGCGCCACACCCTCGGCGTCTCCCTCGTTCCGGGGGCCCAGGAAGCGGCGAAGGGCCACCCCCACCCCACCCAGCCCCAGGAGGAGGGCCATGGGGGGGAAGATCCAGGCCAGGAGCCCAGCCCCGCTCCGCTTGGGCACCGCCCGGTACTCCTCTCCGTGGCGCGAGAGCATCCAGGCCTCCAGGGCATCGGCGTTCCACCCCTGGAGGGCAAACGCCTGAAGCGAGTCCCGGAGCGCCAGCGACTCCGCCGCCGGGCACTGCGAGAGCATGAAGCCCGGGCAGAAGGGCGAGAGGAGGCGTGCGATGGCCTTTTCCGCCTCCGGGTGGGGGCGGAAGGTCCCCTCGACCCCCTCGGGGATCTGCCCCTGGAGGGGGGAGACCAGCGGCGCCAGGGTCAGGGCAAGCCCTGCCACGAGGGTCGCGGCGAGGACCAGGGCCCGGGGAAGCCGCCGTCGATGCATGGAGGCGACGGGGAGAACCGAGGCACCCGCACGCGTCGAACGCATCGAGGTGCTCCTCGGGGCGGAGAGCGCCGGGGTCGATTCGCGATGGGATCGAGGCTGGGTCATGGGGTCCCCTCGAACGTGGGGCGGGGGGCCGGGAAGACGACCGGCCGGACCGGAGGGGTCCGGGCCACTCCCAAGATCGCGGGGTGGGCCCGTACGCTCAAGTCGGGCCCCCTCGCCCGGGAGGGGTTTCCCCGGGAAAGGTGGAGCCGAAGCCCGGGGGAGCGAGGCGGGCGAGCGCCCGAAGGGTGGACACCGCCGCCTCTCCGGTGCGACGGGGGTGATACCCCCCCTCCAGGACCGCCACCACCCGCCCCCCGCAGGCCGCATCGGCCCAGGCCAGGACCCGGGTCATGAGGGCGTGGAAGTCGTCGGGCTCGAGCCCCATCCCCCCCAGGGGATCCCCGGCCAGCGCATCGTACCCGGCCGACACGAGGATCAGGTCGGGGTCGAACTCGGCGGCCGCCCCCTCCAGGGCCTGGTCCAGCGCCGCCAGGTACGCCGGCCCTTCGAGCCCCGCCGGAAGGGGGACGTTCCGGACCGTTCCCGCGCCAGCCCCCCGCCCCCGCTCCCCCACCCCTCCGGTGCCTGGAAAGAGGGGAGCCTGGTGGAGGGAGAGGAGGTAGACGCCGGGGTCGTCCTCGAAGATCGCCTGGGTCCCGTTTCCGTGGTGGACATCCCAGTCCACGATGGCCACCCGGGAGGCCCCGCCCCAGGCCTGGGCGTGCCGGGCCCCCACGGCCACGTGATTCACGAGGCAGAAGCCCATGGCCTGGCGGGTGGAGGCGTGATGCCCCGGGGGCCGGGTGGCGGCGAAGGCGGTGCGGAACCGGCCGGAGAGCACCCCCTCCACCCCCTCGAGCACGGCCCCGGAGCTCCCGCATACCGCCTCCCAGGTGGCCCCGGAAACGGGGGTTTCGGGGGCGAACTCGAGCACTCGCTCCGCCAGCTCGGCCTCCTGGGCCCGGTCCCGGATCGTTTCGAGGTAGGGGAGGGGGTGAACCCGGGCCAGTTCCTCCAGGGTGGCACTCCGGGGCTCCAGCGCCTCCACATGGCCATGGAGGGCGAAGAGGTCCTTCCCCACCTGGGAGGCCAGGGAGCGAAGGCGCCCCTGGTGCTCGGGGTGGTTCCACCCGGTGTCGTGGAGGGGTCCCGCCTCGTGCATGAAGAAGGCGGCGGCGAGGGGTTCGCCGCCGCCGGGCACGGTGCCCTCCGCCGGGGCGGGATGCGGGGGAGGTCCCCCGGGCTCCTCCGCGCCCCGGCCCGTCACCGGGAGGGTCCGGCCGCCGGAACGCCGCGCATCTCCCCCCATTCCTGCAGGGAGCGCACCTCCAGGATCCCGGTGCGGAGCGCATGAATCGCCTCGCACGCCGCCGCCGTGGCCGAGAGGGTGGTGAGATAGGGCACCTTGAAGGCAATGGCCGCCCGGCGCATGGCGTAGTCGTCGTACTGGGACTTCTTCCCCATGGGGGTGTTGATGAGGAGGTCGACCTCGCCACTCACGATGGCGTCGCTGATGTCGGGGCGTCCCTCGCCCACCTTGAAGACGGGGTCCGAAGGGATGCCCCGCGCCTGGAAGAAGGCGTGGGTCCCGCGGGTGGCGCGAATCCGGAAGCCCATGTCGGCGAAGCGCGCCGCCAGGGGAGCGACTTCCTCCTTGTCGGTGTCGTTCACCGTGATGACGAGGGTGCCTCCCTCCCGCGGGAGGTGGTTCCCTGCCGAGGCCTGGGCCTTGGCGTAGGCCATGCCGAGGGAGGTGTCGAAGCCCATGGCCTCGCCGGTGGAGCGCATTTCGGGGCCGAGGATCGTGTCGACATCGAAGCGGTTGAAGGGGAGCACCGCTTCCTTCACCGCCACCCCGGGCACGGTGGGCTCGGCCGGAATCCCCAGGTCGGCGATCCGCGCCCCGGCCATGACCCGGGCTGCCGCCCGCGAGAGGGGCACCCCGGTGGCCTTCGCCACGAAGGGGACGGTGCGGGACGCCCGGGGATTCACCTCGAGGACCTTCACCTCGCCGTCGCGAATGGCGTACTGCACGTTCAGGAGTCCCACCACCCCGAGCTCCAGCGCAAAGGCCCGGGTGAGCGCCCGGATCCGCTCCACCTCGGGCTCGCCAAGGCGGTAGGGGGGAAGGACGCAGGCCGAATCGCCCGAGTGGACCCCCGCCTCCTCGATGTGCTGCATGATCCCCCCGATCACGACCTCCGTCCCGTCGGAGAGGGCGTCCACATCGGCCTCGAAGGCATCTTCCATGAAGGCATCGATGAGGACGGGGTGATCGGGGGAGGCCTCGATGGCCCGGCGGAAGAAGCCCTCCAGGGTGGATTCGTCGTAGACGATCTCCATCCCCCGGCCCCCGAGGACGTACGAGGGGCGGACGAGCACCGGGTACCCCACCCGGGCCGCCACCTCCCGGGCCTCGTCCAGCGAGGTGGCCGTGCCATTGGCGGGGACGGGGGCCCCCACGATCCGGCAGACCTCCTCGAAGCGCTTCCGGTCTTCGGCCCGGTCGATGGCATCCACCGAGGTGCCGAGAATGCGGACCCCCTCGGCCTCGAGCCCCCGGGCCAGGTTGAGGGGGGTCTGACCCCCGAGCTGGACAATGACCCCCAGGGGCTTCTCCCGGTGGAGCACCTCCAGTACGTCTTCCAGCGTCAGGGGCTCGAAGTAGAGGCGGTCCGCCACGTCGAAGTCGGTGGAGACGGTTTCGGGGTTCGAGTTGATCATGATCGTCTCGTACCCCGCCGCCTTGAGGGAGAGGACGGCCTGCACGCAGCAGTAGTCGAACTCGATCCCCTGCCCGATCCGGTTCGGACCGCTTCCGAGAATGACGATCTTTTCCCGCTCCGAGGGAAGGACCTCGTCTTCCGACTCGTAGGAGGAGTAGTAGTACGGGGTCTCGGCGGGGAACTCCCCGGCGCAGGTGTCCACCACATTGAAGACGGGGCGGATCCCGGCGGCATGGCGCTTCTTCCGGACCTCGCCTTCGGGGAGGCCACGGAGGCGGGCGAGCTGGGCGTCGGAGAAGCCGGCGCGCTTCATGCGCCGGAGCACGGACGGGTCCCAGGCTCCCCCGGGCGCATCTCCGTCGGGGAGGGCGGCGTAGCCCCGCTCCATCTCTACGATCTCCCGGAGCTGGCCCAGGAACCAGGGGTCGATCCCGGTGGCCTCCTGGATCTCGTCGAGGGAGGGGGGGGCGGGCGCGGCCCGGGTGCCTCCGGTGGCGGGGGCGGCCTCCGCGTCGGCGGCGGCAGGTGCGACATCGGCATCGGCCGGGGTGGTGGCAGGCGCGGCGGCGGCCTGGACGTCCTCCCACTCCACCCGGAGGCGGATGGCCCGCTTGAGCTGGAAGACCCGCTCGGCGGTGGGGCGGCGAAGCCCGGAGAGGAGGGTGTCGAAGGTGTCGTCTTCCAGGCCGTCGTCGGCCAGGGTGCGCCCTTCCTCCCACCCGGGGCGCCCGATCTCGAGCCCCCGGATCCCCTTCTGCCACGCGGCCTTGAAGGTCCGGCCAATGGCCATGGTCTCGCCCACCGCCTTCATCTGCACCCCGAGGGTGGGGTCGGCCCCGGGAAACTTCTCGAAGGCGAAGCGGGGGAACTTCGTGACGACGTAGTCGAGGGTGGGCTCGAAGGAGGCCGGGGTCGTCTTCGTGATGTCGTTGGGGAGCTCGTGCAGGCGGTACCCCACGGCGAGCTTCGCCCCTACCCGGGCAATGGGGAAGCCGGTGGCCTTCGACGCCAGCGCGGAGGAGCGCGAGACCCGGGGGTTCATCTCGATCACGAGGAGCTCCCCGGTTTCGGGGCTCACCGTGAACTGGATGTTGCACCCTCCGGCCTCCACCCCGATCTCGCGGATGATGGCGATGGCCGCATCGCGCATCCGCTGGTACTCCACATCGGTGAGGGTCTGGGCCGGGGCCACCGTGATGGAGTCCCCGGTGTGGACCCCCATGGCGTCGAAGTTCTCGATGGAGCAGATGATGATGACGTTGTCGTCGCCATCGCGGACCACCTCCAGCTCGTACTCCTTCCACCCGATGACCGAACGGTCGATGAGGACCTCGGTGGTGGGAGAGGCGTCGAGCCCCTTCTTCACTGCCACCTCGAACTCCTGGCGGTTGTAGGCGATCCCGCCCCCCGTCCCCCCCATGGTGAAGGAGGGACGGATGATGGCCGGGTACCCCGTCTCCTCGACAATGGCGAGGGCCTCCTCCACGGAGTGGGCAAACCCACCGGTGGGAACGGCGAGCCCGATGCGGGCCATGGCCTCGGCGAAGGCCTCCCGGTCTTCGGCCATTTCGATGGAGCGCGCATTCGCCCCGATGAGCTCCACCCCGTAGCGCTCCAGGGTGCCGTCTTCATGGAGGGCCATGGCCACGGTGAGGGCCGTCTGCCCTCCCATGGTGGGAAGGAGGGCGTCAGGGCGCTCCTTCTCGATGACCCGGGCCACCCACTCCGGGGTCAGGGGCTCGATGTAGGTCCGATCCGCCAGCTCCGGATCGGTCATGATCGTGGCCGGGTTCGAATTGACCAGGATGACCCGGTACCCCTCCTCCTTGAGGGCCCGCACCGCCTGGGTGCCGGAATAGTCGAACTCGCAGGCCTGGCCAATGATGATGGGGCCGGAGCCCAGGATGAGGATCGATTCCAGGTCGTCGCGTCGGGGCACGTCAGCTTCCGGGAGGAAGGTCGGGGGGGTGGGCCTGCTTGCGGGCTTCGCTGCGGACGGCGGTGAGGATGGCCAGGGCGAATCCGCCCCAAACGAACCCCACGACCAGGATGAGGGTGATCCAGCCTGCGGCGGTCATGGGATTCTCCTGGGCGAAGGTGACGGGGGCGCGCTACACGCACCCCCGGGGGCGCTGGTGCCAGAGCCCCGGTAAACTCGGCCCCGCCCCCCCCGAAATCAAGGTGACGTGCGGGCATTCTCTCCACCGAAGGCCCCCCGCACCTTCCCCTTCCTTGCCAGACGCCCCGGGCTTCCTCCCACCCCCCGGTCGGGCTACACGATCTCGTAGTCCGGGGCGAAGCGGGCCGTGAAGTGCCGGAGCACGGGCTGCTGCTCCACGAAGCGGTACCCGCCCACCCCCTCGCGCCGGGCATGAAAGGCGAGGATGCACTCCACCGCGTAGTCCACATGGCTCTGGGTGTAGACCCGCCGCGGAAGGGCGAGGCGCACGAGCTCCATGCGGGCCGGGTGCTCCGTGCCGGTGGCCGGGTCGTGGCGCCCGAACATGACGCTCCCCACCTCGACCCCCCGGATCCCCCCCTCCAGGTAGAGTTCGGCCACCAGGGTCTGTCCCGGGAAGCGGGCCGGGGGCACATGGGGAAGGAGGGCGGCGGCATCGATGTAGACGGCGTGACCCCCCGGGGGCTGCATGATGGGCACCCCCCCGGCGGCGATCTTCTCGCCCAGGTAGCGCACCGAGGCCAGGCGGTAGTCCAGGTAGTCCTCGTCCAGCACCTCGTGGAGCCCGATGGCAATGGCCTCGAGATCGCGCCCGGCGAGGCCGCCGTAGGTGGGAAAACCCTCGGTGAGAATGAGGAGATTCCGCTGGGACTGGGCGAGCCCTGGATCGCGCAGCGCCAGGAATCCCCCGATGTTGGCGAGCCCGTCCTTCTTCGCCGACATCGTGCACCCGTCGGCCAGGTCGAACATCTCCCGGGCGATCTCGCGCACGCTCCGGTCCGCGTACCCTTCCTCGCGGAGCTTCACGAAGTAGGCGTTCTCGGCAAAGCGACAGGCATCGATGAAGAGGGGCTTGCCATGCCGCCGGCACACCTCGGCCACCGCCCGCACGTTCGCCATGGAAACGGGCTGCCCCCCTCCGGAGTTGTTCGTCACCGTGATCATGACGAGGGGGATCCGCTTCGCCCCCACCTCGGCGAAGAGGGCTTCCAGGGCCTCCACATCCATGTCGCCCTTGAAGGGATGCGGCGTGGCCGGATCGAGCCCCGCCGGCGAGGGGAGATCCCGGGCCTCGGCCCCCACCGCCTCCACATTGGCCCGGGTCGTGTCGAAATGGGTGTTCGAGGGGACCACGTCTCCGGCGCGGCAGGTGGTCTGGAAGAGGATCCGCTCCGCGGCCCGCCCCTGGTGGGTGGGGATGACATGCTCGAAGCCGAAGATGTCCTGCACCGCCTCCTCGAAGCGGAAGTAGGAGGGGCTTCCAGCGTAGGATTCGTCCCCCTGCTGCATCCCGGCCCACTGGGCCGCACTCATGGCCGAGGTGCCCGAATCGGAGAGGAAGTCGAGGAGCACATCTTCGGAGCGAAGGAGGAAGACGTTGTAGCCGGCCTCGCCGAGCAGGGCCTTCCGCTCCGTTCGCGTCGTCATCCGGATGGGCTCCACCGACCGGATCCGGAAGGGTTCGATGATCGTGCGACGTCGGGCGTCGCCGGATTCAGCGTGCAATGTCCACCCCCCGGATGCGAAGGGACTCGGCTTCGGCGCGGAGTCCGTCAATGATGTTCTGGATGTGCTCGGCGGGGTCGAGCCCCACGAGTTCGAAGCCCCGGGCCACATCGTCCCGGCTCACCCCGGCCGCGAAGGCCCTGTCCTTGAGCTTCTTCCGCACCGACCGGGGGGTCAGGTCATCGACCCCGGTGGGACGCACGAGGCAGCAGGCCACCACGAAACCGGCCAGCTCGTCGCAGGCAAAGAGGACCCGGTCGAGCTCGGTCTCGGGCTCCACCCCGGTAAAGTCCGGGCGGTGCGCCTGAATGGCCCGGATCACCTCGGCCGGATATCCCTCGGCCTCGAGGTGGGCCACGGCCCGGTTCGGATGCTCGTCGGGATGTTTCTCCCAGTCCAGGTCATGGAGAAGCCCGGCGAGCCCCCAGAGCTCGGGGTCGGCACCCCGGAGCCCGGCGTAGTGCCGCACGGCCGCCTCCACGGCGAGCATGTGGTTCCGGAGGTTCTCGTTCTCGACCCAGGTGTGGAGAAGGGCCAGGGCGTCGTCCCGCGAGGGTGTGGGCATGGGCGAGGTCGGAGGGGGGGAAGGAGGAGGGGGGGAAGGAGGAGGGGGGGAAGGAGGAGGGGGGGGCGGAGGAGGGGGGGGCGGACGGGGCGCGTGCAGCCCCGGGGCCTCCGGCGGAGCGCATTCGGCGCCGTGCGCCTCAGGCCATGGAGGAAGGGCACAGGTGGTTCACCGGGCACCCGGCGCATCGGGGCTTCCGGGCCGGACACTGCTGGCGCCCGTGAAAGATCAGGATGTGGGAGAGCTGGGTCCAGCGATCCCGCGAAAAGAGCTTCACGAGATCCTCCTCCACCCTGACGGGGTCCTCCTTCCGGGTAAAGCCCAGCCGGTTCGAGAGGCGCTTCACATGGGTGTCGACCACGATCCCCTCGTCGATCCCGAAGGCGTTGCCGAGAACGACGTTCGCCGTCTTTCGTCCCACCCCGGGGAGCTGCACCAGGTCGTCCATGGCGTGGGGGATCTCCCCACCATGGCGGGTCACCACGGCCTCGGCCATTCCCACGAGGTTCTTCGCCTTGTTCCGGTAGAAGCCGGTGGAGCGAACGAGTTCTTCCACCTCTTCCAGCCGGGCCTGGGCCAGGGACTCGGCATCGGGAAAGGCCTGGAAGAGGGCCGGGGTCACGAGGTTCACCCGCTCGTCGGTGCACTGGGCCGAGAGAATGGTGGCCACGGTGAGCTCGAAGGCGTTCCGGTGGTCCAGGGCGCAGTGGGCGTCGGGGTAGGTGGCTTCGAGAATGCCGTAGACCTCGTTCGCCCGGGCGATCCGGTCGGCCTTTCGTTCACGGGGCATGGTCGTTCGCTCCAAGGGTGAGGCGGCGGCGGCGGAAGTGGGCATCGAACCCCTCGAGGGCGTCCTCGTCCGTTGCGGGAGCCCCGGCGTCCCCCTCCCCTGCCCCACCCTCGAGCCCAAGCACCGCCACGAAGGCGCGGGCAGTGAGCTTCACCACCTCGGCGGGGGTCTCGAGGGAGTGGAGGACGCCCAGTTCCCCCCCGGGGAGGGTGGTTTCGAAGTCGGCGCCGGGCTGACCTTCGCGCGCCTCCCGGTCGAGCCACCCTTCCAGGTCCCGGAGATCGAGGGGGGGGAGGGGGATCACCGAAAAGCCCGGCCGCCCCGGGAGAACCCCCGACACGAGGAGGAGGGTCACCAGGGTGCCCCCCTCCGCCCCTCCCCGCCCCAGCGTCCGGGAGATCCAGGAGATCCCGTCCACCGCCTCGGCGGGGCCGGACGCGCCTCCGGGACGGACCCAGAAGAGGTTCCGGGGGAGGCGGAGGTACCCCCCGGGTGCCGGAAGCCGGGGAAGGGCCCCGGTGGGCGCCCCCACCACGAGGTACCGCGCGAACTCGGTGGAGGCGTCGAGGAGGAGGGGAGCCGCGTCCCCCCTTCCCTCCCCCGTCCCCCCTCCGACGCCGCCCCCGACCGCGCCCCCCGACGCCCCGGCGGCATGCCGGTGCGCGTGGTGGAGGAGGGCGAGAAAGGCCCCGAAGCGCTCCCCGGGATCCGCCTCGCCCCCGGGTTCCCCCGCCCCCCCCTCCTCCGTGCGAAGCGACTCGAGGAGGAGGGCCGTGGCCCCGAGCTGGACGAAGGCATCGTACGTTGCCGCATCCACCCCACGCTCCCGGGCCTCCTCCTCGATGGCCAGGAAGCCGCGGCGGGCCGCGTCCTCGTCGGGGAGGGCCAGGGCAAAGGGGGTGGGTCGGGAATCGGGCATGGCGCGGGAGCGAGGGTTCAGGAGGAAGGCTCGGGGGAGGCGTCGGGGGGAGGGGGCGGACCGCCGGCGGCCCGACCCGGTCGCCCGTCGAAGGGACCGGGGGAGCCGGGTGCATCCCCCACCCGGATGGCCTCGGCCTCGGATTCGATGAGGTCCAGCTCCCGCTCCTCGGGGGGGCGGAAGAAGCGCTTCATCCGCTCCAGGAGGGAACGCTCCCGGACAAGGACGAGCTGGAGCCACCCGCCGGCCGTCTCCACCCCATGGATCCAGACCCAGTGGAGGTCCCCCAGCTCCTCGGGCCGTGGAATGGCCCAGCGCGCCCCATCCCAGTCGAACTCCACCGCCTCGAGGGAGGCGAAGCGGTCGTCGGTGAGGCGGATCTCCACGTAGACATCGTACTCCACCCGGTAGATCCCGGGCGCCAGGGGAAGGCCATACTGCCAGTACCAGGGGTCGAAGGTCTCGCCCTGGCCTCGCTTGTACGTCTCCTCCATGGCATGGTCCACCCCTTCGAGGGCGTCGTCCTCGGCCAGGAACTCCAGGTGGTGCCGGAGCTCGTGGGTCAGGGTCTCCCAGATCTCCTCCTCCCAGTCGAAGCTCCGGTCCTCCCCCCGGGCCCGCTCCGCCACCTTGCGAAAGGAGCCCCAGTACAGGGCCACGAAGGATCGGGTGGTGTCGGGGCCCATGTACCCCGAGGGATAGGGCTCGGTGAAGCACATCCCCAGGGTCCAGTAGTCCGGGTACTCGGGGTGGGCCTCGACCTCGGGCTTCACCACGATGCCGTCGATCCCCTCCTTGTAGGTGTCGGGGATCTCGTCCCACATGGCGTGGGCCCGGGCCTCGAAGGTGGCGAAGTCCATGGTGCGCTGCGCGCTACCCGGACCCGCCCCCAGGCGGCCCCCCCGGGGCGCTGGCAAGGGAGCGGGTGACGAGGAAGCGGTTGATCCCGATGAGGATGGCCAGGACCACGGCCCACTGGATGACCACCGTTCCGATGTTGTAGGTCTCGAAGGGGGACCAGTTGGCGGCGAAGCCGTCGCCCCGCACCTGCCAGAGCCACCACCCGATGAGGACCACGGCCTGCACCACCACGAGGCGCATGGCCCAGTCCCACCACGCCCCGATGTGGATGTCGGAGTTTCCGGTGTTGATGAACTCGGCCCGCCACTTCGACACGCCGTACTTGAGGACGGCCACCGCGAAGAAGAAGCCCGAGAGCATGAGACCCACGCCCCAGACGAAGTCCTGGTTCCCGAACACTTCCATGGAGAGGGCACTGGGAACCCCGAGGAGGAGGCCACCCACCCCGACGATCCCCACGGCCTTCCCCTTCTCGACCCCCAGGTCCACCAGGACCCGGCTCGCCAGCTCGATCATGGCGATGAGGGAGGACCAGGCGGCGAAGACGAGGGCCAGGAAGAAGAGGACGAGGAAGACCTGACCAAAGGGGAGGGTGTCGAAGAGCTGGGGCACCCAGATGAAGGTGAGCCCCTCGTTCCCCGCGCCGGTGATCTCGGCCGCCGCCCCGGGCATGACGGAGAAGACGGTGCAGAGCACCATGATCCCGGCCAGGAGCGACATGGCGTTGTTCCCGAACCCGATGACGAAGGCGTTGAGCGCCGTGTCGGCCCGCTGCCGCATGTAGATGGCATAGCAGAGGACAAGGCCCCATCCGGCCCCCGTGTCCCAGGCGTTCTGCGTCAGGGCCTGGAGCCAGATCTCGTACGAGGCCAGGTCCGACCAGTTGGGGGTGAAGAGGAAGGCGAGCCCCTCCATGGCCCCCGGAAGGGTCACGGCCCGAATGGCGAGGATCACCACCAGGATCACGAGGGAGGGAATGAGGAAGCGGGCCGCCGTCTCGATCCCCCGCACCCCCCGCGAAACCACGAACACCGCGAGCCCCATGGCAATGGCGTGGGTCAGAACCGCCTCGCCGGAGGCCGCGTAGCCCTCCCAGAAGGATCCGGGAGGAGAGTCGGGGACCTCGCCGACGATCGCCGCCCAGAAGAAGCGCAGCGTCCACCCCATGACCACCGAGTAGTAGAACATGATGGCGGTGGCCGTCCAGGCGACCCACGCCCCCATCCAGCCGAACTTCGGTCCCATGGTCTTCGCGAAGGCCCCCACCGGGCCGGAGCGCGTCCCCTTCCCCATCCCGAACTCGAGAATGAGAAGGGGAATGGACCAGAGGAGGAGGAAGACCACCCAGGCCACGAGGAAGGACCCCCCTCCGTTCGTGGCGGCAATCCGGGGAAATCGCCAGATGTTCCCGGTGCCCACAGCCATCCCCACCATGGCCAGGAGCATCCCCCAGCGCGAGGTGAAGACGTTGGAGAGGGTGGCGCTCCCTCCCCCCGACCCGGTGGAACCGCCGCCGGCGGCGCTCACCCGTGGATCCTCTCGAGAAGCCACCCGCGCACGGCACCCGCCTCGAGGCGGACCTGCTCCAGGGTGTCACGGTCGCGGATCGTCACCGTGCCGTCTTCGCCACTCTGCCCGTCGATGGTGATTCCGAAGGGGGTGCCGGCCTCGTCCTGCCTGCGGTAGCGCCGCCCGATGGAGCCGGCTTCGTCCAGAAAGGTGGGGATGGAGGCCTTCCGCAGCTCGGCGGCAAGCTTCCGGGCGAACTCGGGCTGCCCGTCCTTCTTCGTGAGGGGGAAGATCCCGGCCTTGATGGGGGCCACCCTGGGGTGCAGGCGAAGGACCACCCGGGTCTCTCCCTCCACTTCCTCCTCGTGGTAGGCATCGGCCAGGACCACGAGGACGGAGCGATCCACCCCCACGGCCGTCTCCACCACGAAGGGGCGGAAGCGCTTTCCGGCCCCCGTGTCGATGTACTCGAGGCGCTTCCCCGAGTACTCCTCGTGGCGCGCCAGGTCGAAGTCGGTCCGGTTGTGGATTCCCTCCAGCTCCTTCCAGCCAAAGGGGAAGTGGTACTCGATGTCCACCGCGCGCTTGGCGTAGTGGGCAAGTTCGCCCGGGCCATGTTCGTGGAAGCGGAGGCGGTCCTCCCGGATCCCCAGCTCGCGGTGCCAGGCCATGCGCTCAGCCTGCCAGAACTCGAACCATTCGTCGTCGGAGCCGGGCTCCACGAAGAACTGCATCTCGGCCTGCTCGAACTCCCGGGTCCGGAAAATGAAGTTCCCGGGGGTGATCTCGTTCCGGAAGGCCTTCCCGATCTGCGCGATCCCGAAGGGGACCTTCTGGCGCGAGGCGGTCTGGACGTTCTGGAAGTTCACGTACGACCCCTGCGCCGTTTCAGGGCGGAGGTAGATCGTCGAGGCCGCCTCCTCCACCGGACCCATGAAGGTCCGGAACATGAGGTTGAAGAGGCGGGGTTCCCCCAGGGCGCACTCCTCGGTGGCGCCCGGGGTCTTCGAGGGCTTCCGGCCACAGCTCTGCACATCGAGCTGGTCCTGGCGGAAGCGCTTCTTGCAGACCTTGCACTCCACGAGGGGGTCGGTGAAGCCCTCCACATGGCCGGAGGCCTCCCAGACCCGGGGGTGCATGAGAATGGCCGCGTCGAGCCCCTCCACGTCGTCGCGCTGGTGCACCATGCGGGACCACCAGAGCTCCTTCACATTCCGCTTGAGCTCGATGCCCAGGGGGCCGTAGTCCCAGACCGAGCCGGTGCCGCCATAGATCTCGGAAGACTGGAAGACGAAGCCGCGTCGCTTGGAGAGCGAAACGAGCTTCTCCATGAGGTCGTGATCGGCCATGGAAGATGCCGGAGCTCGGGGAAGAGAGGGGGGGGAAGCGGAGACGCGGGGGCGCAGGGCGGGGCTCGCGCCCCCCCGCGGGGAGGAGGCGGCCCCAAAGCTAGGCGCCCCCCGGGACGGGAGCAACCGAGGGAGTGTCACCGGGGATTGCCCGGCCGCGAACCCCTCCCGTACGTTCCGGGGTACGGAGGGGGAAGTGGAGTCCGGCATCGGGCTCCGGACCCCCGTCCTTCCTCTCCCCGAGCCCCTCGGCCCCGCGCCCCGGGCTCCCTGCGCACCCCCGAGATGATGCTGACCTTCACACCCCGGGCCCGCGACATGGTCCGCTCCTTCATGGATCAGGGGGAGGGGGCCCTCGAAGCCCTCCGGATCGAGATCACGGGCGGAAGCCCGGTGGCCCCCACCTTCGAACTCACCCTCGTCGGAACCGATGAACTCCGCGACGACGATCTCCGGATCGAGGCCGACGGCCTCCTCGTTCTCGTGGACCCGGGGAGCGCCCCCCGGCTCGAGGGAGCCGAGGTGGACTTCGTGGAACGGGTGAACGAGGCGGGCTTCGAGGTTCGCCCCGCCGCCCCGGTCGCGTCGTCCGGGGGGCCCGAGGCACCCCGCCCCACCGGAGAGATCGCCGACAAGGTGCAGGAGATCCTCGACGAGCAGGTCAACCCCTCCATTGCCTCGCATGGGGGGAAGATCCTCCTGGTCGATGTGCAGGGCACGGAGATCCTCATGGAGATGACCGGGGGATGCCAGGGGTGCGCCATGTCGAAGATGACGCTCCGCCAGGGGGTGGAACGGATGATCCGCCAGGCCGTCCCCGAGGTCACGGCGATCCACGACGTGACGGACCACGCCTCGGGGCAGAACCCCTACTTCGCACACTGACCTGCATGGGCCCGGGCACCCTTCCCCTCCCGCGTCCGCGCGCCCCCCGCACCCCGCCCATCCGGGGCCGGTGGAGGTGGGTGCCGGTCGTGGGCGCCCTCCTTCTGGCGGCCGCGGCCTGTGCCCCCCTCGGGTTCCCGCGAGGGGGGGAAGCGGAGGCTGCCCCCCGGGTCGGGCCCGCCAGCGGGTCCCTCCTCGTGGCCGGGGGCGGTCGCCTGGGACCCGAGATCTGGTCCCGCTTCGTGGAGCTCGCCGGGGGAGATTCGGCCCGCATCGTCATTATCCCCACTGCGGGAACCGACGAGGAGTTCCCGGAGTCCTGGTCCGGCTTCGACCCCCTCCGCAACGCGGGGGCCTGGAACCTCCAGGTTCTCCACACCCGCGACCGGGAGGAGGCGGACTCGGAGTTCTTCGCCATGGCGCTCCGGCAGGCCACCGGGGTCTGGATCCCCGGGGGGCGGCAGTGGCGTCTGGTGGACGCCTACCTCCACACCCGGGTGCACGACGAGCTCCGCGCCCTCCTGGACCGGGGGGGGGTGATCGGGGGCACCTCGGCCGGGGCCTCCATTCAGGCCGAGTACCTGGTGCGCGGCGATCCCTCCACGAACCAGGTCATGATCGCCCCGGGGTACGAGGAGGGCTTCGGCTTCCTGGCCCGGGCCGCCGTGGATCAGCACCTCCTGGCGCGCTCCCGGGAGAACGACCTCTGGGAAGTCCTGGAGGCGCGCCCCGACCTTCTGGGAATCGGGCTCGACGAAGGGACGGCCCTCGTCATTACCGGAGACCGGGCCGAGGTGATCGGAGCGAGCCAGGTCCTTCTCTATTCCGCCGCCGACCGGACCCGTACCCCCCGCTCCCTCCGGGCGGGGGCGGTGGTGGACCTGGGGGTCCTGAGCGAGTACACCGGGGCCTGCCTCC
>JBJHCG010000052.1:0-14545 GCA_050485885.1 Gemmatimonadales bacterium
CAGCCCCCGTCCCGGGCCGCCAGGGCCAGCGCGGGGGTCTCGGCCGAGACCCCCACGAGGAAGCCTGGAGGGACAAGGCGGCGCACCGCCTCCACCGGGAGGTCGTCCTGACCCACGTGCACCCCGTCAGCCCCGGCGGCGAGGGCCAGGTCCACCCGGTCGTTCACGAAGAAGAGGGCCCCGTGCGCATGGCAGAGCGCGCGCAGTCTCCGGGCCAGGGGGAGGAGGGCTCCCGTGCCGGCCCCCTTGTCGCGGAGCTGGACCGAGGTCACCCCACCTTGGAGCCCCGCCTCGACGAGTCCCTCCAGGGGGCGGTCCCCCCCCGCCTCCGGATCGGTCACGAGAAGGAGGGTCAGGGCCCTGGAGAGGCGGCTGGACGGGGGAGCGGGGTGCGCGGCGGAGAGGGGGTCAGGCCGCGCGTCGGAGTGGGGGTCGGACCGGGGAGGGCCCTCGCCGGGGAGGGCCGCGTCCCGGGGGACAGCGGGCTCGCGAGCGGCGGGCTTGCGGGCGGCGGGCTTGCGGGCGGCGGGCTGGCGGGAACCGCCCGGCCCCGGGTTCTGGAGGGGTGCCCCGCCTCCCCCGCCCTCACTCCCCACCATTGCCCCCCTGGGTCCGGGCCAGGGCATCCCACTGGCGGCGCGCCTCCACCCGGGCCCGGTTGTGCTCCACCAGAGTCCGGGTGAAGATGTGGCTCCCGTCGGGCCGCGCCACGAAGTAGAGGTAGTCCGAGTCCTCGGGCCAGAGGGTGGCGTCGAGGGCGGCTTCGCCGGCGGCGCCGATGGGGCCGGGGGGGAGGCCCGGGTTCGTGTACGTGTTGTAGGGATGGTCTGCCACCGAATCGATGTCGCGATAGAAGAGGCGGCTCCGGCGCTCCCCCAGGGCGTACTGGACGGTGGGATCGGCCTGCAGGAGGTACCCGATCCGAAGGCGGTTGTGGAAGACGGCGGCGATCCGGGGCATTTCGGAGAAGTGCCGGGCCTCGGCCTGCACGATGGAGGCCAGCGTCATGACCTGGCGCTCCGTCATGTCCAGCTCCTCCGCCCGGCTGCGGCGCGCCTCGGTCCAGAGCCCGTGGTAGCGGGCCGCCATGGTCCGGACCATGTCCTCCACCCCCACGCCTACGGCAAAGCGGTAGGTATCGGGAAAGAGGTACCCCTCGAGGCCGGGGCCCGGGACCCCGTGCCGCGCCTCCATGGCATCGTCCTGGAGGAGGGCAAGAATCTCCTCCGCCTCCATCCCGGTCACGGTGGCCAGGCGGGCGGAGATCTGGCGAAGGGTCCACCCCTCGGGGAAGGTGACCGGGAAGGTTTCGACACGCCCGGCCACGAGGTCGTCAAGGAGGGCTCCCCAGCCGATCCCCGGGGCCACGGCGTAGGGGCCGGCGCGGACACTCCCGTCGTCGCCGCGGATCCGGGCGTAGACCCGAAAGAGGGTGGGCCAGCCCACAAGCTCCCGGGCCACCAGGGTGTCGGTGACCTGGCGGAACCCGGCGCCCGGGGGCACCGTGAAGCGGACCACCTCCGGATCGGCGCCGGGAGAGGCTGGATCCCCCGGCCCTGCACCCGCCCCCTCGCCTCCACACCCCCCCACCCCCACGAGAAGGCTGAGGAAAAGGGCGAGGACCAGGACCAGCGGGTGCTGCGGGACCACGGCTCGGGGCGCCCGGTCCCGGGGTTCCCCGGCATCGAGCCATCGCTGGAGAATGAGGACGGCCGCCTGGGCATCGACCCGGCCCCTTTCCTCGCGGCGGTTGCGGGGGAGCCCGCTCTGGCGGACCTGGCGCTCGGCCACCACCGAGGTCATTCGCTCGTCCACGAAGTGCACCGGGACCCCGAGTCGCTCGGCCACCCCCTCGCCGGCGGCGCGGACCTCGCGGGTCCAGTCCGACTCCGAGCCATCGAGTTCAAGGGGAAGGCCGAAAACCACGGCCACCACCTCGTGGGCGCGTCCCACTTCGGCCAGGGCGTGGAGGGGAGGCCGCTTGCCCAGCCGGCGGTGGAGCGTCTCCAGGGGGGAGGCCAGGCGACCTGTGGGATCGCTGAGGGCCACCCCGACCCGGCGTTCTCCGAAGTCCACCCCCAGCACGCGGCCCTCCGGGGCCCTTGCCTCGAGGGGACCCTCAGAGCGCTGCAAGGGCCTCCTCCTCGGTCATGCCCTGCCGCAGGCCGGCAGCCAGCGCCCGGGCGGCGGCGGGTGCGCCGAAGGCGACGCGGGTCGTGTCGGTCTCCCCCGGGAGGATGACCACCTCCAGCCCCTCACCACCGGCGGCCCGGAGGAGGGTGAGGAGGAGGGCGTGGAGGAAGGGAGAGGAGGGCTGGGGGCCAGGCGTCGCGCCCGGATTGCTCGTGCCCGCGTTCCCTCCGGCCTTCCCGGAGAAGTCCGGTCCCTCTTCCACCATGACCACCGAGAGGCCCGGGTGGATCCGGGTCTCCCGCCACCGTCCCCATCCCCGCTCGCGGAGGTGCGCATCCACCGCCTCCCAGAAGGCATGGGAGGGGGCGTGGGCCAGCGCCTCCGCGCCGAGGGACTCCCGGAGGAGGTCGGAGAGCCAGTGCCCGGCAGCGGTTCCGGCTGCCTCCAGTGCCCGGTCTCCCCCCGCCACGCCCACCTGGTGGAGAAGCTCGATGGGGATGCGAAGCTCCCGCCCCGAACGGTCGGCGGGGCCGCCATGGAGGGGGGCGGCCGCCGCGGGAGGAGCGTCGAACGGAGCCTGGAGGGGGGAGGGGGAGGCAGGGGGTTCGAGCATGGGCCGGGGCGAGGGAGGGGGAAGTCGGGGGACGCCGGGTCGGAAAGGAGGGTGGCCGGACGGGTCCTGGAAGCACGCCGGGGCGATGCCGCACACCTGCCGGAACCATGCCGGAACGTACGACCCATGGGTACACCGGTCCACTCCCCTCGATCCTGACCCTCGCGGGGGGCGGGGGCCCCCGGGGCTCCGACGGACCTTCCGGGCCCTCGCGCGGTATGTGGCTTGGCACACGGACGAACGCCGTGGCTGTCCCCTGAACGCGGTGCCCCTGTACTCCCCCAGATTCAGCCTGTTCGAAGGAGTGACCATGGAATACGACGACGACGCTCGCATCTTCAACTTCATTGCCGGTCTGGCCTGTGGCGCTGCCATCGGGGCCGCCACCGCCCTCCTCATGGCCCCCTCGTCGGGGAAGAAAACCCGGAAGAAGCTGACCCGGGGTGCGGAAGACCTGAGGGAGAAGGCGCAGGACCGCTGGGAGGACCTGGCCGACGATGTCCGGGAGCGGGTGGACGAGGCGCTCGCCACGGCGCGGAAGCGGTTTTCCTGAGCCGGCCTTCCCGAGCCGGAAGCCTGAACCGGGGGGCGGGGGGGTGCTGAATCCCGTTTCGGTTCTCGAGGCGAAGCGCGACGGACGGGCGCTTGATCCGGCCGACCTCAGGGCCTTTCTCGAAGGCTACCTGGACGGGTCGGTGGAGGAGCCCCAGGTGGCGGCCTTCCTCATGGCCGTGCACTACCGGGGAATGTCGACGGAGGAGCTGGATGCCCTGGTCGACGTAATGCTGCACTCCGGCGCCGTGCTCGACCTTCAGCACCTCCCGGCCCCCCGGGTCGACAAGCACTCCACCGGGGGGGTTGGGGACAAGGTCTCCCTCCCCCTGGCCCCCCTCGTGGCCGAGGCCGGTCTTTTCGTGCCCATGATGTCGGGGCGGGGGCTCGGTCACACGGGGGGCACCCTCGACAAGCTCGAGGCCATTCCGGGATTTCGGACGGACCTCCCCCTCCCGGAGTTTCTCGCGGTGCTCGAGGCCGAGGGAACGGCCATGATCGGACAGACCGCCGAAATCGCTCCCCTCGACCGACGCCTCTACGCGCTCCGAAGCGTCACGGCCACCGTTCCCTCCATTCCCCTCATTGCCGCGAGCATCCTCTCGAAGAAGCTCGCCGAGGGGCTCGACGCCCTCGTCCTCGACGTGAAGACGGGGAGCGGGGCCTTTCTCCCGGATCCGGGGGAGGCCTGGGCCCTGGCGCGCACCATGGTCCGCATCGGAGAGGCCCGGGGGGTCCGGGTGGCGGCCCGGATGACGGCCATGGACCGGCCTCTGGGACAAACGGTGGGGAATGCCCTGGAAGTGGCCGAGTCCGTGGCGTGTCTCCGGGGCGAAGGCCCGCCTGACCTTCGCCAGGTGGTCCTGGCCCTGGCCGGGGAAATGCTGGCCCTGGGCGGGATCGAGTCGGATCCGGATGCGGGGGTGGCACGGGCGGAAGTGATCCTCGACTCGGGTGCGCCCCTCGAACGCTTTTCCCGCATGGTGGCCCGGCAGGGAGGAGACACCCGGGTGGTGGAGGACCCGGCCCGCCTTCCCCGGGCCCCGGAGGTTCGGGAGGTGCGGGCCGAACGCGCCGGCACCCTCCTCGCCGTGGAACCCCGGGCCCTGGGGGTGGGGGTGGTGGAGCTGGGCGGCGGGCGCATGCGGCAGGCCGATGTGGTGGACCCCGCGGTGGGGCTCGATGCCCTCGCCCCCCCGGGCACCGAGGTGGCGAAGGGGGATCTCCTGGCCCGGATTCATGCCCGCACCCCGGGCGAGGCGGAGCGGATGGAGCGGGTGGTCCGGTCCGCCGTCAGGATCGGGGAGGGAACCCCTGAACTCCTTCCCCTGCTGGGCGACCGGATCGAGCGGTAGCCGGAGGGGCGATCCCTCCCCTCCTACCCCCTGGAACGATCGAAGGCGATTCCCTCTTCCCGGAAGGCCTCGTCGAGTCCTTCCGCCGCCTCGGCCGGGATCTCCAGCGCCAGCCCGCACTTGGCCCGGCTCTCCGGGGGGGCCGGGACGACCTTCACCATGACATTCCGCTCCCGGGCCACGTCTTCCGCCCAGAGGGCGAAGTGGGAGCTTTCGAAGAGAAAGAGGGCGGGGGCAGCGGGCTCGGACACGGGGATTACCACCAGCGCAGGGGGAAGCGGCTCCGGGTCGACTCGTCGCAGACCTCGGAAGGTTCGGTTCCCGGAATGTACCACTCCGTGTAGCGCCGGTCAGTGGGGCACCATTCGGAGGCCAGGAGTCCGGTCATGTTGTCGACCTGGCGGGAGACGAGCTCGAGCATGGGCCACGCCTCGGGCCGGGGGAGGAGGGGGGTGGCGCCCCCCTCTCCGTTTGCCTCCTCGTCGCCCACGTAGACG
Source organism: Gemmatimonadales bacterium (assembly GCA_050485885.1). GTDB lineage: Bacteria > Gemmatimonadota > Gemmatimonadetes > Longimicrobiales > Gaopeijiaceae > SKNW01. Next base: position 5,151 of record JBJHCG010000052.1, read on the forward strand.
CTCCGCATGAAGTCGCCGAAGACCGGGGCGGCGAGGGCCCCGCCCGTGGCGTTCGGGGCGATGCGCTGGGGGCGGTCCATCCCGAACCAGACGGTGGTCTGGAGGTCGGGGGTGGCCCCGGCGAACCAGACGTCGGAGTTGTCGTTCGTGGTTCCGGTCTTTCCCCCCACCGGGATCTCGGGGGGGACCTTTCCGCCGGCCCGGATTCCGGTATGGCCGGTCCCGCTCGAGACCACGTCCTCCATGAGGGAGAGCATGAGGCGCGCCACCTGCGGGTCCAGCACCCGCGAGGAGGACGGCGTGGGCTCCCAGAGCACCTCTCCGTCGGCGGCTTCGACCCGGACAATGGCATGCGGGGTGGTTCGGACCCCCAGGTTCGCGAGCGTTGCGTAGGCCTCCGACATCTGAATGGGGATGACGTCGGCGGCCCCCAGCGCCATGGAGGGGAAGCGCTCGATGGGGGTCGTGATCCCCAGGCGCCGAGCGGTCTGGGCCACCGTTTCGAGCCCCACCTCCTCGTCGGCCACCTTGATCGCCACCGTGTTGATGGAGCGGCGATACGCATACCGGATCGTCATGTCGCCTTCGAAGGTCCGGTCGAAGTTCTGCGGGCGCCACTCCGTTCCGTCGGCCTGCTCCCGGACCACGGGCCCGTCGGTGATGATCCGGGAGGCCGGGATCCCCGACTGGAGGGCGGCGGCGTAGACGAAGGTCTTGAAGGCCGATCCCGCCTGCCGACGGGCCTGGGTGGCCCGGTTGAACTTGGAGTGCTGGATGTCGCGACCTCCCACGAGCGCCCGAATGGCCCCGGTCCGCGCGTCCACCGAGATCAGGGCCCCCTGAATGTAGGGAGAGTTGGTCTCGGGAATCTCCGATGCCCGGCGGTCCTCGAACTCCTCGTAGCGGGGGTGGCGAAATCCGGGGTACCGCTCGATCCGGTCGAAGCCCGCCCGCATGGCCCGCTCCGCGGCCCTCTGCATCGAAAGGTCCAGCGTGGTGTGGATCTGGAAGCCGGCGGTGTTCACCTGTCCGGGCCACCGGGCCATGACCTGGTCCCGGACCATTTCCAGGAAGTACCCGCCCACCGCGTCGGCGTACTCCCCCCGGCTGTCGGGGAGGGGGGTTTCCTTCCACTGACGGGCCTCCTCCCGGGTGAGGAAGCGTTCCCGGGCCATCCGGTCGAGGACCAGGTTCCGCCGGGCCCGGGAGCGGTCGGGGTTCAGGAAGGGGTTGTACCCTCGCGGGTTGTTCGCCACGGCGGCGAGAATGGCCGCCTCGGCCGGGTTCATCTCCTGCGGGGGCTTTCCGAAAAAGCGCTGGGAGGCGGTGTGAATGCCCCAGATCCCCACCCCGAGGTTGATCTGGTTCATGTAGGCCTCGAGGATCTGGTCCTTCGTGTAGGCCCGCTCCAGCTCGAGCGCCACCTGGAGCTCCTTCAGCTTCCGCATCACGCTTCGATCGAAGCCGATGCTCTCGATGAACATGTTGCGGGCGAGCTGCTGGGTGATCGTGCTCCCCCCGCCCCCCGAGAGGGACCGGGTGAGGACGGCCCCCGCCACGGCCCGGGTGAGCCCCCGGAGGTCGAGGCCCCGGTGCCGGTAGAAGCGCCTGTCCTCCACGGCCACGAAGGCCTGGGGAACATGATCCGGGAGGGAGGAGATGGCGGAGAAGGTCCGCATCTCGATCCCGATCTCCCCGATGAGCTCCCCGTTCCGGTCGAAGACCTTGGAGGTCTGGGCCGGCTCCCAGGTATGGATCTGGGCAATGGAAGGACAGTCGGCGCAGAGGTTCCGCCACGCACCCCACCCGAAGCCCAGCCCCCCGGCCATCACGAAGAGGAGGGGGATCCAGGCCAGGGGAAGGCGAAGCGTGCGGAAGGTGGACCCTGCCAGGTGTGAGGCGCCCTGGGTGAAGCGGTTCCAGCGTGTGCGTGCCATGGCGGTGGTCGGGGGGAACGACGAAGGTGAGACCCCCAAAGATACACGGTGGAGGCGAGGAGGGGTCCCCCCCCTGAGGAAGGGGCCTCCGCCGGCGCCTCAGTCCGCGCCGGGGCGCCTCCAGAGTGCGATGACCCCGCACCGGGCGTCGGAGGTGAGGAACTCCGGCGGGATCTCGGAAAGGGAGAGGTAGACCTCGACCCCTTCCACCTCGGACGGCGTGACAAGCCGGTCGATCTGGACGGAAAGGGGGGTGCTCCCCCCCAGGGCACTCCGCCGGGAGACGGGGGAGCCGTCGAGGAAGATCTGGGCGGGGCAGGGGCGACCCCCGACCCCCGAGGGGGACTCGGAGAGGGAGATGCCCCCCGGGATTCCCGGGGCCGGCGGGGCATCGAGGCGGATCCCGGCGATGCCCGCCACCAGGTCCGAGACCCGGGAGAGGCCGGACCGCTCGATGTCGACCCGGGTCAGGAAGGCGCCCCCGAATCCCCGCTCTGCACGGGTGTAGAAGGACTCCAGGGCCGGGGAGGTGGCCCGCACCGAGGCGGTGACCTCGAGGGGCGCCAGCGCCAGCGCGGAGGGGTGGACACGCACCGTCAGGGTGAGGGTTTCGCCCTCGTCGAGGCGCGACGGAAGGGAGAGGGTCTGGGCATAACCGAGACTCGTGACGCGGATTCTGAACTCCCCCCGGGGGAGGCGGGTGAAGACGAACCCGCCCTCCTCCGTGGTGGTGGCCGAGGCCCGTACCAGCCCGCCCGAGTCGAGGAATTCCACGAGGGCTGCCGGTATCCCCCGACCCGTCATGGCGTCCACCACCGCCCCCCGCACCGTGTTCCCGGCCACGCTCGCCGGGGCCAAGGCCCCGACGGGCGTCTGCCCTGCCACGCCGAGCCCCCCGTCCCCCCAGGGCCCCATGGGTCCCCCTGCGAGGGCGAGGAGGGTGAGGGCCAGCACCCCTGCCCACGGGGCCGGGGTGCCCCGGGGGGAGCGAACCGAAATGCGCGGGCGGACCCGCCCTGAAGGAGGCAGCCGGGTGCCCGACGGTGCACGGGGGGGAGAAGGAAGCAGGGGGTGCATCCCCGAAAGATCCCCATGCCGGTCGGGCGACGCAACGTGCCCACCGCCTTGGCAAGCCCGCGGACCCGGGGGATATTGAGAACCCGGAGCCCTCCCCCCCCGTCGTCCGCCTTCCCTCCCAGGAGTTCCCCCTGAGCACCCAGGTCACCCCCCCCGGCCTTCCGCAGGGCGAGCCCCCCCGGCCCCATGCCCCGATCCGCGTGGAGAAGCCCTGGGGGTACGAGCTCCTCTGGGCCCACACCGAGGTCTACGTGGGGAAGCTCCTCGTGGTCCGGGCCGGCGAGTCCCTCTCCCTCCAGTTCCACGAGGAGAAGGACGAGACCCTCCACCTGGTGAGCGGTCGCCTCCTCTTCGAGGCGGGGCCCGGCCTCGACGCGATGGCTCCGGTCACGCTGGAGGAGGGGATGAGTGTGCGTATCCTTCCCGGCATGCTCCACCGGATGGAGGCCCTCACCGACTGCCGGATCCTCGAGGCCTCGACCCCGGAGCTCGACGACGTGGTGCGGGTCCGGGACCGCTACGGGCGGGCACCCGAAGGCAGCTCCGGAGAGGCATAGGCGATGCTCCCCATGGACCCGGTGACGATCCCGGTCCGGGCCGGGGCCGGGGACTACCCGGTGGTGGTGGGTCCCGGGGCCCTCGACGCTCTCCCCGACCTTCTCGTGGCCCACGCCCCGGCCCATCGATACGCCGTCGTGGCCGATGCCAGGGTAGCCCACTTCCATGGGGAAGCGGTGAGGGCGGCCGTGGCGGCCACGGGAACCCCTGTCACCTTTCGCACCTTCCCCGCAGGAGAGGCGTCCAAGTCGAGGGCCCGGTGGGCCGAACTCACCGACGCGCTGTTCGATGATGGGATGGGTCGGGACGGGTGCGTGGTGGCACTGGGCGGCGGGGTGGCGGGAGACCTGGCGGGGTTCGTGGCCGCCACCTACATGCGGGGGATCCCGGTGGTACAGGTCCCCACCTCCCTCGTGGCCATGATCGATGCCTCGGTGGGGGGAAAGACGGGGATCGACATTCCCGCCGGAAAGAACCTGGTGGGGGCCTTCCACCCCCCCCGCCTCGTGCTGGCCGACCCCCTCCTGACCCACACCCTTCCCCGGGAGGAACGGGCGAGGGGGCTCGCCGAGGCGCTCAAGCACGGCGCCATTGTCGATGCCGGGCACCTGGAGGAGGTGGAGACCCTGGCCCCGGCCCTCCTGGCCGGCGATCCCGAGGCCACGACCCGGGTGGTCCTCCGGTCGGTGCGCATCAAGGCCGGGGTGGTGAGCCGCGACGAGCGGGAGGGGGGGGTGCGGGAGACGCTCAATTTCGGCCACACCCTGGGGCACGCCCTGGAAGCGGCCTCGGGCTACCGGGTAGGCCATGGGGAAGCGGTGGCGCTGGGCATGGTCCTCGAGGCCCGCCTGGGCGAGGCCCTCGGGGTCACCGCCCCGGGTACGTCCGCGCGCCTTGCCCGGGCCGTTTCGACGCTGGAACTCCCTGCCTCCGCCCCCCTTCCGGCAGTGCCGGGGGACCTCGTCCGGTGGACCCGGGGCGACAAGAAGGTCCGGGGAGGGGCGGTGCGGTACGTCCTGCTTTCGGAGATCGGGGCCGCGGCCCGCGCCCCCGACGGGGGGTGGAGTCATCCGGTGGACGAAGCGTCCGTTCTCTCCCTCCTCGGGGCTGCGGGAGTTTGACGGTGAGGGATCGGGACCGGTATCGTTCGCCCGGTCGGCGCCGGGCGAGCCGGCCCCTCCGCCCCTGCCGGCACCCTCTGTCGCACCTGACCCCACGCCCCCACCCGAGACCCCATGGCGCAGGCTGAGGCCCCCTTCGAGGCGCACGCCTCCGCATCTCCCTCCCCCACCTCCCGCGGACCCTCCCTGCACGAGGCCCTCGATGCGCAGGCGGCCTCCGGGGGCGACCGGGTCTTCCTCTTCGACGGGGGAACCACGGCGACCTTCGGAGAGGTGGCTGCCGCAAGCCGGTCGCTGGCGGCGGCCCTGGGTCACCTGGGGGTGGAGCCCGGCGACCGGGTGGCCCTCCTCCTCCCGGCGTGCGCCGAGTTCGTGCAGAGCCTCTTCGCCCTTTCCCGGCTGGGCGCGGTGGCGGTTCCCCTGGACCCCCGCCTCCCCCCCTCGGAACTCCGCTACCTCCTCCGGCACTCGGAGGCGGTGGCCGTGGTGACGATCGAGCGCTTCCTGGGGGTGGACTACCTGCAGCGCTTCGAGGACCTCCTCCCGGCCCTTCCCGAGCTCCAGTACCTCGTGACGGTGGGGGAGGAGGACCTCTGGTACGACGACCGGATCTTCCAGTTCGAGGACCTTCTCTCGGCCGGGCGGGGGAAGAGCCTTCCCCCTGCGGCCGGAAGCGGAGGGCCGGAGGGGGTGGCCGTGCTGCTCTACGGCTCGGGCCCGGCGGGGAAGCCGCGGGGGGTGGAACTCTCGCACCAGAGTCTCCTGGGGGTGGCGGCGGCGGTAGCGGAGGTGGTGGGGCTCACCCCTTCGGACCGGGTGATCGGGGTCTCGGCCCTGCATCATGTCTTTCCGCTGGGGCCGGGAATTCTGGGATGCGTCCATGCCGGGGCCTCCCTGATCCTGCAGCGGGAGGCCGACCCGGACGATGCGCTGGACCTGGCCGCCGGCCTTTCCGCCACCGTCCACTACGGGGTGCCCACCCTCTACGCCGCGGAACTGCGGGCGCAGGAGGCCCGTCCCCGGGATCTCTCCTCCCTTCGCAGGGGGGTCGTGGCCGGCGCGCCCATGCTCGAGGAGCTTCGGAAGCGGGTCGAGGCGAACCTCTGCCCCGATCTCCTCACGGCGTACTCCCTGACCGAGACCGCCTCCGTCCTGGCCATGACCCGCCCCGATGACCCCGAGGAGAAGCGGCGCTTCACGGTGGGGCGTCCCCTCCCCGGAACCCGGGTCCGGGTGCTCGAGCGCGACGGGACCGAGCTCCCGGTGGAGTCGCTGGGAGAGATCGCGGTGGCCGGTCCCGGGCTCCTGCGGGGGTACTACCGCCAGCCCCGGGCCACGGACCGGGTCCTGGGGGAGGATGGCTTTCTGCGCACCGGCGACCTGGGGATCCTGGACGACGATGGATACGTTCATTTGGTGGGGCGTCGCCAAGACGTTATCTTGCGAGGCGGTTCCAACGTCCATCCAGGGGAGATCGAGTCCCGACTGGCCCAGCATCCTGCCGTGCAGGCGGTGGCCGTGGTCGGGATTCGCGATGAACTCCTGGGAGAGGCCATCTCCGCTGCGGTCGTGCAGGTGGAGGGGGCCATCGTGACGGAGGAGGAACTTCGGGACTGGTGCGGCGAGACCCTCGCCGAGGGCCGCGTCCCGGACTTCGTGCGCTTCCTCGAAGCCCTCCCCACGAGCAGTTCCGGAAAGGTCCGACGGGTGGAACTCGTCCGCCTCCTCGAGGCGCATGCCTGATCGGACCCCACGACCTTCTTCCGCGTGGCTTCCCCCGCCCGCGCCCCTGCGGCACCCCGGCGCCTTCGTGCTTCGGAGTCCCGGGGGGATCGGGAGGGGAGGCTCGCGGCCCCGTTCTCCATTGCATCGCTGCGAACCCTGAAACCCCACTTCATGAACATTCCCTACATCCGGGCCCCCCATGTGGAGGGGGCCCCCCATCCCGGGCTCCCCTCGGGGGCGCCCAACGCCGCCCTTCTCATCGACTTCGACAATGTCACGATGGGAATGAGGAGCGACCTCTCCAAGGAACTGAAGACCCTCCTCGCCACCGACGTCATTCGGGGGAAGGTCACGGTGCAGCGGGCCTACGCCGACTGGCGGCGCTACCCCCAGTACATCGTGCCCCTCTCCGAGGCCTCGGTGGACCTCATCTTCGCCCCGGCCTACGGAAGCTCGAAGAAGAACGCCACCGACATCCGGATGGCCATCGACGGGATGGAGCTCGTCTTCACCCGCCCCGAAATCGGGACGTACATCCTCCTGACCGGGGATTCGGACTTCTCCTCCCTCGTGCTCAAGCTCAAGGAGTACGGGAAGTACGTGATCGGGGTGGGGATCCAGGAGTCCTCCTCCGACATCCTCGTCCAGAACTGCGACGAGTACTACTCCTACACCTCCCTCTCCGGGCTCCGGAAGGCGGGGAGCGGGGAGACGGTGAGCGCCCAGGACCCCTGGGCCCTCGTGCAGCGGGCCGTGGACCAGATGGCGAAGCGGCGCGACGTCATGCGCTCGGACCGGCTGAAGCAGGTCATGCTGGACCTCGACTCCACCTTCGACGAGAAGGCCATCGGCTTCTCCAAGTTCTCGCGCTTCCTCACCGAGGCGGCCCAGAAGGGTCTCCTCGAGCTGAAGAAGCTCGAGAATGGCCAGTACGAGGTGGCCGCCGGGCGGAATGCCACGGGCGGAAGCGCCCCCTCCGGACGGGAAGGCGGCCGGGAGTCGAGCCGCCGCGACGGTCGGAATGGTCGGGACGGGCGGAGTCGGGACAGCGGCCGGGATGCGGGCCGCGACGCCGCCCGGGAGTCCGGGCGGGAGGCGTCCCGCGAGGCCCCTGCGCCGGAGTCCCTCGCGGAGGTTCCGGCGGAGGTCGAGTCCCCGGGAGCCCCGACGTCCGAGGGGGCCCCGGGTGCCGAGAGCGCCGGGGCCGAGGGCGCGAGTGCCGCCCCCGCCGGTGACCGGGCGGCGGCCTTCGCCCTCCTCGTGCGGGCCATCGACGATCTGGCCGATGAGCCCGGAGCTGGCGTCCGGGACTCCGACGTGAAGCGCCGGATGCTCGCCCTCGAGGGCGGCTTCGACGAGTCCGAACTCGGCTTCGCCAAGTTCTCCCACTTCCTCAAGCAGGCCGACGAGGATGGCGTGGTGGCCCTGAGCCGCGGGGAGAGCGGGATCTACGAGGTCCGGGTCACCGGGGGCGTGGCTGCGGCCGAGGCACCGGCCGCCGAGACTTCCGGCGCCCGGTCCCCTGCCGGACGTGGTGGCCGCAGCGAGTCGAAGGCGTCCTCCCCGTCCCCCACGACCCCGCCCGCACCCTCCGCTTCGGCAGAGGACGAGGCAGACGGTCGTCGTCTTCGTCCCCGCCTCTCGGCGCGTCGCCGCGGGGCGAAGGACGAGCCGCCGCCCCTTCTCGAAGGCCAGGCGGTGGCTTCTCCCTCCTCGGGCGGCACCCCCCGGGGTGGCGTGAAGCAGGAGGAGGGCGCCGCCCCGACGGAGCCTCCGAAGCAGGAGGAGGCGAAGGCGGAGCGTCCGAGGGAGGAGCGTGGTCGCAAGGGCTCGTCCCGAAAGGAGAGTGGCCGCCAGGAGAGCAGCCGGAAGGACGCTGGCCGCAAGGAGACCGGCCGCAAGGAGGGGGGCGCGAAGGAGGCGCCTCGAAAGGACGCCCCCCGGAAGGACGCCCCCAGGGCTCCCACCGGTCCCGCCGCCGACCTCCCCCAGCTGGGGCTCCCCTCGGACCGGGAAGCGACGGCTGCCTACCTCACGAACTCCTACCGGGGGATCGGGAAGAAGACGGCCGAGACCCTCCTCGACGCGCACGGAGAAGGCCTCTTCCTCGTCATGGAGACGGACCCGGACCGGATTCGGGAGCTTCTCCCGGCGGGTCGGGCCGAGCTTCTTCTGGAGCAGTGGGTCGACGATGTGGCCCGCCGGCGCGCCGAGCTCCACGGGCCGGGAGGGCGGAAGGTGGTCGAGGCTCCCCCGCGGCGCCGGGGGGGGGGAGGCGGCGGAGGCCGTCGTCGGAGTGGTGGACGCTCGGGCCGCTGAGCGAACCCCCTTTCTCCATGCCCGAATCCCGGACTTCATGACCCTGCGGAGACGCCATCCCCCGATGCGGGGGTGGCGTCTTCGTCGCATCCACCCCTGACCAAGAGATCCCGTCCCGGATGACCGATCCCACCTGGGTTTCCATACTTCCGCCGGTCCTTGCCATTGTCCTCGCAATCTGGACGCGGCAGGTCTATCTCTCTCTGGGGGCCGGTGTCTGGCTCGGGTGGGTCATCCTCGAAGGGTGGAACCCGGCATCGGGGCTGGCGCGGGCCATCGAGAACACGGTGGCGGTCCTGGCGAGCGCCGGGAATGCCAACGTGATCCTCTTCACCCTCGTCATCGGGGCCCTCATTGCCACGATCGAGACCTCGGGTGGCGTGCGGGGATTCGTCCGGTACCTGGAGACCCGCGAGTGGGTGAACACCCCCCGCCGGGCCCAGCTCCTGGCCTGGATCACCGGGGTGGTCATCTTCATCGAGTCGAACATCACCGTTCTGGTGGCCGGGTCCGTCTCCCGCCCCCTCTTCGACCGGTACCGCGTCTCGAGGGAGAAGCTGGCCTACCTCATCGACTCGACGTCGGCAGCGGTGTGCATCCTCATTCCCCTGAACGCCTGGGGCGCCTACAACCTGGGGATCCTCGACTCCCGCGGGGT
>JBJHCG010000053.1:0-13696 GCA_050485885.1 Gemmatimonadales bacterium
CGGTGGAGGCGGGGGCGGGGTCGGGGGTGGGGGGATGAGGTTGGGGGGGAGGGTGCCCCGCGGCGCGACCTGTCCGGGGGCCCTTCCGAGCGTGCTCGTGGCGGGCGATGGCGCCGTGCGAGGGTCGCGGGCGCTGAACGGCCCGAGCCTCTCTCCCCCTGCACGCCCTCTGCACGCGCGCGAAGCCTGACCCCTCGAATACCCGAACCCGTTCCCTCGGAGGACCCGTGTCCCACCCCCGCTCCCTTCCTGACTGGGACAGCCACGCCGCCGATTACCAGCGCCTCTTTGCCCCCTACACCGGGTACGTGGCGCGCGCCATGGTGCGCATGGTGGAGACCCGGATTCCGGCGGGCGCCTCGATCCTGGACATTGCCTGCGGCCCGGGCGACCTGGCGGTGGAGGCCGGAGCGCTCCTTAGGCGGACCGCTCGGGGAGCGGAGGCCGGGCGCACGGGGGGCGCCGGGGGGCGGGTCCTCGCCCTGGACCGGTCGCCGCGGATGGTGGCACTGGCCGGGGAGGCGGCGCGAAACGCCGGGCTGGGTCCCCTTGTGACCTGCCGCGAGGGAGACGGGCTCGCACTGGAGGTGGAAGACGGGAGCTTCGATGCCGCCTTCTCGTCGTTCGGGATCTTTCTCTTTCCCGACCGGCGGCAGGGGTGGGCCGAGGCGGCCCGGGCTCTTCGCCCCGGGGGGAGCTTCGCAACGTCGGTGTGGCGGTCGGCCGAACACAACGAGATCGCACGCATCCAGGTGGAAACGCTCCGGGGGACCCTCCCCTCGCGACTCACCGACGGGTGGTCCGGCCCCGACTGGGAGAACCTCTTCACCCCCGAGGGGCTGGCGGACGAGGTGGTCTCGTCGGGGCCCTTCGAAGACCCCCGGGTCTCGGTGATCGATGCCACCCTGGCCCTTCCGAGCCCTGCGGCCATGTGGGAGGGGGTGCAGGGAAACCCCGTGACCGGGCGGGTCCTGGCCCAGTGCACCCCCGAGGAACTCGTTCCTGTGCGGGAGGCGCTCCTGGCCCGCTTCGAGGAGGCCGCCGGGGGCCCGGACCGCCCCCTCCTTCTGGGGTGTTCGGCCCATGTGCTCGTGGTGCGGCGCGGGGAGGGGTAGGGGGCGACGGGGGGGGCGTGCGACCGCGAGGGCGGCTGCGCGCCAGGGCCGGGCCCCGGCACCGGTGGGCACCCTTCCCGCAGGGCGGCCGGTCCAGGGCCATCCGGAGCGAAGCCAACGGGGGGTGTCGTAGCATGCCGGCGGCACTCGGCCTCTTCCGAACCAGCCACAACGCCGTTTCGCAACGAAATCGTTGACATCGGGAAACATGCACGGCACCGTGGCGCTTGGAGGCCCCTCCTTCCCGGGTCTCCGGCAGCCCGATCGGGCCGCGCCCCCGGACCTCTTCGCCGTGTCCGCCGGGACCTCCCCCTTCCCGGGGGCCCTGCGGTAGAGTTTCCTCGAGGCCTCCGACCCCCTCGTGCCTGCCTGCGTGTCCACCTTGCGCAGGAGGTCTCATGCGTCGTTCCTTCGTGAGCGCGCTCCGGGCTCTCCTCCTCGCCTTCGTTGCGGCCGTCGTGCCGCTGTCCGGAGGGGTGGAGGCCCAGGAGCGACAGATTACCGGCCGGGTCACCGCCGCCGACACCGGGGCTCCCCTCCCCGGCGTCGACATTTCGGTGGTGGGAGCCCCCTCCCCCGGCACCGTCCTCACAAATGCCGAGGGCCGCTTCACCATGCGCGTCCCTGCAGGGGAGATTCGCCTCCGGGTGAACCTCTTCGCCTACCAGGCAGCGGAGGTCACGGTGGGGGCCCAGCAGAACGTGGTCGACGTGGCCCTGGCCCGTGACATCTTCCGTCTCTCCGATGTGGTCGTCACGGGGCAGGTCACCACCATCGATCGCCGAAGTGCCACCACCGCCATCGCGTACGTCTCGGGCGAGGAGCTGGCCCGGGTCTCGAGCCCCACCGTCCTGAACTCCCTGGCCGGGCGAATCACGGGGGTGAACCTGCAGAGCAACTCGGGCGCCCCGGGCGGGGGCATCCAGATGCAGGTCCGGGGGAACTCCACGATTCTCGGGGGCTTCGATCCCCTCTTCGTCGTGGACGGGGTCATCTATTCGAATGCCAGCATCCCCGGGGGACGGGGCTTCACGAACAACGCAGCAAGCCCCCTCCTCGAGGCCGATCCCGTGAACCGGATCGCCGACCTGAACCCCGCCGACATCGCGAGCATCGAGGTGCTGAAGGGGGCGGCCGCCTCCTCCATCTACGGCTCCAAGGCGTCGAACGGGGTGGTGGTGATCACCACCACCCGGGGGCAGGCAGGGCAGGCGCGGGCGAACATCGTGCAGCGCTTCGGCACCTTCACCCCCCTCCGCCTTCTCGACGAGCGGCGGTGGACCGAGGCCGAGGCGGTGGACCGTTACGGGGAGGCCGCGCGCCCCTTCTTCCAGGGGAACGCCTCCCCCTACTTCGACCAGTATGCCCAGGTCTTCTCGAACCGGGGGCTCTCGCACGAAACGCTGGCCGATGTGAGCGGAGGGACCGAACGGACCCGGTACTTCGTTTCGGGGAGCTGGAAGCACGACGAGGGAATCGAGCCCGGGACCTACGCCACCCGCCAGGGGCTTCGCCTGAACCTGGATCAGGACCTGGGTGGAGGGATGGATGTGAAGGTGTCGAGCGCCTTCGCGCGGAACGCCAACAACCGCGGATGGAACAACAACTGCAACAACTTCGGATGCCACGGCTATGCCATGGCGTACATTCCGAGCTTCGTCGACCTGACGAAGCGGGACCCCGACGGGACCTTTCCGGTCCCCACCGTGGGGGTGCAGTCGAATCCCGTTCAGCTCACCGAACTGGGGGTGAACGACGAGGAGACGTACCGCTTCACCGGGGGGGTGACGCTGGGGTGGGATGCCTGGAGCTCGGCGAGGCAGCGGGTCCGGCTCGTCACCGGTGGGGGGCTCGACACCTTTGATCAGCGAAACGATGTCTGGACCCCGAACGAGCTCTTCTTCGAGCGGACCCAGGCCCTCCCCGGCGAGTCGCTGGAAAGTGGCGGGCGCAGCCTCTTCTACAACTGGAATCTGAACGCCGTCCACTCCTTCTTCGCCGACCGGGGGTGGTCCGCCACGACCTCGGCGGGGATCCAGTACGAGGACCGGCGCCTCAACACCTTCCGCATCCGGACGCAGAACCTCCTTCCCGGGCAGCGGAATGTGAACCAGGGCACGAACATCACGGCCGTGGAGAGCCTCGAGGCGGAACGGACCTTCGCTCTCTACGCCCAGGAGCAGGTCCAGCTCCTCGATGACCGCCTCCTGGTCCAGGCGGGGGTGCGCGCCGAGCGGAGCAGCGTGAATGGAGACATCGACCGGTTCTACGTGTTCCCGAAGGCCTCGGGCTCGTACCGCTTCCCCGGCCTCCTGGGCGAGGCGAGCGAACTGAAGCTTCGCATCGCCTATGGAGAAACCGGGAACCAGCCCATCTTCGGCCAGAAGTTCACGAACCTCGGCACGCCGCAGCTCGGGGGGCGGCAGGGGATCACCGTGTCGACCACTTCGGGAGCCCCCGATGTGGAGCCCGAACGACTGAAGGAGTGGGAGGGCGGGATCGACGGTGAAGTCCTGGATTCCCGCGTCACCTGGGAGTTCACGGCCTTCCGGAGAAACACGACGAACCTCCTCCTGTCGCGGACGCCGGCACCCTCGTCGGGCTTCACGGCCCAGGTCTTCAATGGCGGGGAGATCCGGAACCAGGGGGTGGAGATCGGCGTGGGGTACGCGCCCATCCAGACGGTGCGCACCACCTGGTCGAACCGGGTGACCTTTACCCGCTACACGAGCGAGGTGGTGGACCTGGCCGGGCTCCCGGCCTTCTTCCCCGCCGGCTCCGGGTTCGGAAACCTCGGTCGAACCCGGATCGAGGAGGGGAAGCCCATTACCCAGCTCGTGGGCTTCGGAATCGGGCCCGATGGCGCCCGCGATTCGGAGCTGCGCCAGCTCGGGAACACCGCCCCCGACTTCCGCATGGGCTTCTCCAGCGACCTCTTCCTCGGCGCCCTCAGCCTCACGGCCCTGGTGGACTGGCAGCAGGGGGGAAGCGTGATCAACCTGACCCGGTACCTGCAGGACGCGGCACAGACCACCGCCGACTGGGGGGAGCCCTCGTGGGACGAGCGCTACACGCGGAACTTCCTCGTGGGTTCCATCGCACCCTACATCGAAGATGCCACCTTCGTGAAGCTCCGGGAGGTGGCGGTGAACTACGAGCTCCCCGCCTCCTTCGCCGAGTCCCTTCGGCTGGGCGCCCGGAGCATCCGGGTGGGAGTGACGGGGCGCAATCTCCTCATGTTCACCGAGTACAGCGGGCTCGATCCCGAGGTCTCGAACTTCGGGGGGCTGGCCGTGCGCGGGAATCTCGACATTGCCCCGCATCCGCCCACCCGGAGCATCTTCTTCAACCTGGCCGTGGGGTTCTGACATGCGAAACGACGACGCCCTGCGCGCCCTGACGCGCACCCCTGCGCCGCGCCCTCCGGCGGAGCGCCCCTCCTCCTCCCGGCGCCGGCCCTGGAACGAACCCGGCCCCCGCACCCGAATCGGAGCGCTCCTCGGGGCCGGCCTCCTCCTCCTCGGAGGATGCGGTGACCTGAACATCACGAATACGAACGCCCCGACCGTGGAGACCCTCACCGGGAGCCCCACCCGCGATGTCCTGGCCCTGGCGGCCACCGGAATCTTCAGCGGGACCTTCACCGACATCGGGACCGAGATCCAGTTCTACGCCCTCTACGGTCGGGAGGGGTACAACCTTCTGGGGAACGACCCCCGGGAAACGGGAGAGCAGATCCGGGGTCCGGCCGACCCCACCGGGCGGCACTCGGGGATCTGGACCGGGCCCTACGCCTCCATCCGCACGATCAACACCTACCTGGCGGCACTCCCCAATGCCACCGGGCTTTCGGCGGCGGAGGTGCGGGCCTCGGAGGGCTTCGCCAAGACGATGAAGGCGTGGCAGCTTCACCGGCTGGCCGTGCGGACCGGTGAGCTGGGGATCCCCCTCGACGTGGATCGGCCCATCACCGCCGATCCGGCGCCCTTCGTGACCTTCGCGGTCGCCCTGGAGGCGGCCTCGACCCTGATGAACGAGGCCTACGCCGACCTGCAGGCCGGGGGCGGAAGCTTTCCCTTTGCCATGGCGCCCGGGTACGCGGGATTCGGGACGCCGGCCACCTTCGCGGCCTTCAACCGTGCCCTGGCCGCGAAGATCCTCGTGCACCGCGCCACCTTCACCGGGTGCCAGCCCTGCTGGGAGCAGGCATCGACGGCGCTGGGACAATCCTTCGTGACGGACCAGGGGCTTCCGGGGTCGCTGGCCACGGGGGTGTTCTACCAGTACTCCACTGCGGCCGGGGAGCCGGCGAATCCGGTCTCCGAACCCCTGGCCAACCAGCGCCTCTGGGTTCACCCCTCCATCGTGAGCGGGGCGCAGAACCGCCCTGACGGGTCACCCGACCTGCGGCTCACGACGAAGGTCCTCGACGCAGGCCGGACGAACGAGCTGGAAGGGCTGGTGGGCCGCTACAAGCCCGTCCTGTACAACCAGGTGGCGAACCGCACCCTGGCCAACCTCGGGGCGCCCATTCCCTGGATCAACAACGAGGAGCTCCTCCTTCTCCGAGCCGAGATCCGGTGGAACACGGGGAACCGGGCGGGGGCCATCGAGGACCTGAACCGGGTGCGGGAACACGCCGGAGGCCTCGGACCCACGGCCCTCACGGCCGGAAGCGCGAGCGACGCCTTCGTCACCGAGCTTCTCTACAACCGACTCTACTCCCTCATGTGGGCCCAGGGGACCCGGTGGATCGATGCCCGGCGGTACAACCGGCTGGGGACGCTCCCCGTGGATCGCCCGGGCGACACCGTCTACCCCAGCATGATCGTCCCCGCGAACGAATGCGTGGCCCGGGGGCTTGGCGCCCCCTGTACGCCTCTCTGAGGGTGCCGCGCCCCGTGACTCGGGGGCCCACCCGCGCGATCGCATGGGGTTCCGCCCCGGCCCCCCGCCTGCTCGGGGGGCCGGGGTTTCGCTGTCCGGAAGGTCGGGGCGAACCCGCGTTCCGTACCGTGGTCGGGGTCGGGTTGCGCATGCCTCATCCGGCGACGAGAATGATCACAGTGCCTTCGATCCTCCCACCCGGAACCGGTCATGATCCCCCTGCGCACCCTCACCACCGCCTTCGCAGCCGGTGGCCTCGCCGCCTCCCTCGCGGCCTCCATCCCGGGCGCGGGGGATCTCGTGTCCGGGTTCCCGCCCCCGCAGGCACCCGGGTCGGAGATCTGCGCCCTCGACGAGGCCGAGGGAAGCCTGAGCCTCCACGAGCCCGCACGCTGCAGCTGCGTCAAGAACCCCGATCCGGAGGCCCAGGTAGCCTCGTACCTTTCCTCGGCGGACCTCGTGGTGGAGGTTCTGGTGATCGGGGTCGATACCCTGGGCGGCCCCCTCCCCGACGTGCCACCCCCCTCCAGCCTCGATGTGGAGCGCAACCACCCGATTCTGGAGCGCCTCCAGGTGGAGCGGGTCTGGAAGGGAGAGGCCGAAGCGACCATGGCACGCTACCGCGGGGACGCCTGGGCCAGCATCCGCACCAGCTGCGACATCACCCTCCACGAGGGAGAGCGCTACCTCCTCTTTGCCCGGAAGAACGAGGAGACGGGGTGGGTTTCGGCGGGGTACTGCTCGGGAACCGCCGCCCTGGACCAGGCCGAGGAATCGGGGCTCCGGGCTCGGATGGCCGCCCAGGTGGGTGGGATCGACCCGTAGGCTTCTCCCCCGGCCCGGACGCCGGCGGCATCCCACACGCCCCTCCCTCGGCCCCTTGGCAGACGGGGTCGATCCTCACGCCCCTCCCTCGGCCAGGAGACGGGCAGCGTCCGGGGCGAAGTAGGTGAGGATGCCGTCGCATCCGGCGCGCTTGAAGGCGAGAAGGCTCTCGAGCATCACCCTGGGGCCGTCGAGCCACCCCCGGTCGGCGGCACCCCGGAGCATGGCGTACTCCCCCGAGACCTGGTAGGCGAAGACGGGAACCCCGAAGTGGTCCTTCACACGCCGGCAGATGTCCAGGTAGGGCATGCCGGGCTTCACCATGACCATGTCGGCCCCCTCCCGAAGGTCCCGCTCCACCAGGCGAAGGGCCTCGTCGCCATTGGCCGGGTCCATCTGGTACGTCGTCTTGTCGCCCTTGAGGGCCCCACTCGCCCCCACCGCATCGCGGAAGGGTCCATAGAAGGCGGAGGCGTACTTCGCCGTGTACGAGAGGATCGCCACCTCCGGGTGACCCGCCTCCTCCAGCGCCCTCCGGATCGCCCCGATCCGCCCATCCATCATGTCGGAGGGCCCCAGGATGTCGGCCCCGGCCTCGGCCTGGGCCAGCGCCTGCCGCACGAGGGCCTCCACCGTTTCGTCGTTCAGGATGATCCCGTCGCGCACCAGGCCGTCGTGCCCCTGGGCATTGTAGGGGTCGAGCGCCACATCGGTCATGAGGGCCAGGTCGGGGGCTTCCTTCCGGAGGATGCGAAGGGCCCGATTCGTCAGGTTCTCCGGGTTCCACGCCTCCTCGCATCCATCGGTCCGAAGGGCAGGCTCGGTATACGGGAAGAGGCAGAGGGCCGGGATCCCCAGGCGCTGGGCCTCCTCGGCGGCGGCGGGGAGGCGGTCCAGGGAGCGACGCACCACCCCGGGCATGGAGGCAATGGGCTCCTCGACCCCCGTTCCCTCGCGAAGGAAGAGGGGCCAGATCAGGTCCCGGGGGGAGAGGGCGTGTTCTCGCACCAGGTCCCGGAGGGCCGGGGTGCGACGGAGGCGCCGGAAGCGGGCGGTGGGGAAGGGGGGGACGACGGGATCCATGGAGGCCAGCACGGCAAGGTGGGCAGGAGGGAGGGAGGCGCAGCCCCGCGACCGGGACGATGCAGAGTAGGGGGTGCCGGGGGTCCGGAAAAGGACCCGTCCTGGAGAAGCGGGGAAGGACGCCGGGGGCGTGGGGCTCGACCCCACCCCCGAAGGCGGGCCTTGCCCTTCGCCGACCCGGGCCCTCACTTCCCCGCATGTCCCGAACCCCGACCGATTCGCACCCTCCCTCTCCCACCCCGGGGACCCCTCCCCCGGAGGCGGCGCGTGCCCTCTCCCGCTGGCTGCGGGAGGTGGGGTACGGCGCCCCCGGCCTCGAGGGAGCGGTGGGAGCATCGCGTGCGCCCCTCCCCGGTTCGCCCAGGGCCTGGGCCCTTCTTGCAGCCACCGGAGGCCCGGGCTCCCTCCCCCTCCTGGCGCGCCTCTTTCTCCTCGCGCATCCCGTCGAGGAGGAGCGCGCCCGGGAGGCACTCCCCGAATGGGTGCTGGAGACCTTTCTCGGCTGCGGGTTCCTGACCGCAGAAGCACCCCTCCTCCTCCCTCGCATCCTCCTTGAACCCCTGGCGCGCGAAGGGGGTCTCGTGGCATCGGACCCCTACCGGCACCTGTCCTCCCCCGGGGGCTTTCACCACGTTCTCGGGTCCAACGCCACGGCACGGCACCTCCTTGATTTCACCCCGCGGAGGCCCGTCGCACGGGCCCTTGACCTGGGCACCGGCTGCGGGATCCAGGCCCTCTCCCTGGCCAGGCATGCCGGGGTGGTGGTGGCCACCGACCTGAACCCGCGGGCTGCCGCCTTCGTGACCCTCAATGCCGCCCTCAACGAGGCGAGCCGGATCGAGGCGCGCACGGGTGATCTCTGGTCGGCCGTGGCCGGGGAACGCTTCGACCTCGTGGTCTGCAATCCGCCCTTCGTGCTGGCTCCCGAGCCCGAGTTCCTCTATCGCGACAGCGGGCTCGCCCTGGACGGGATCGTGAAGGCCGTGATCGAGGGGGCCCCCCGGCACCTCCAGCCGGGAGGGTTCCTTCACCTCGTGGCAGAGTGGGTGGAATGCGAAGACGAGGGGTGGGAGGATCGCCTGGGAGGGTGGATCTCCGGGGCGGGGCTCGATGCCGTGGTCTTTCGCACCCATGCCCTCTCTCCCGAGCGCTACGCCCGGGACCGGCTCCTCGAGCGGCACGCCGCCGGGAGTCCCCCGAAGGAGGACGGGTGGACGAAGTGGCGCAACCACCTCCGGGAACAGGGGGTGCGGCAGGTGGTCGGGGGGCTCCTGGCGCTCCGGCTGCGGGGGGCGGGTGCCCCCGGCGGGCCGGCCCGGCTTCGGTTCGAGCCCCTCCCCGGCGGGCCGTTCGAGGGCGCCGGGGAGGCGGCGCAGCAGGCCTTCCGGGCCGAGGACATCCTCGCGGCCCGCCCGGGCATGGCCCTCCTCGAGGCCAGGCTATGCACGGCGCCCGATCTGGAACTTCAGGTCGACCACCGGCTCCAGGGGGGTGGATGGGCACCCGTGGCCCTCCGCCTCTCGTGCTCCCCGACGGCCGGGGGTGCGCTCGAGCTCCCCCCGGAGCTGGCCCGATTCGTGGCCGGGTTCGAGGGAGGAAGAGAGGTTTCCGAGGGGGTCCTGGAGCTGGCCCGTTCCGTGGGGGTCTCCCCGGAGGAGGGGGCCTCCCGGGGCGAGGCGGAGGCGTCGAGCGCTCCGCGGGCCCATGGGAGCGATGGCATGCCGTCGCCGGTCGCACCTCCGGACCCTTGCCGGGGCCTTCCGGGAGCGTTTCTCTCCGACACCCTCGAGGTGGTCCGGACCCTGGTCCGGCGGGGCTTTCTCCGTCCGGAGGACAGGTAACGTGCGTCGGCCCCGCCCGGGCGTTTGCAACGCTCTCTTGCCCCCCACGGCCGCACCCCGGCCCCTTCACACCCGGAACGCACCATGAACCGCCCAGCCGGCATCCCTGCCCGTCCGCTCACCCCCCGTGCGAAGCGCCCCTGGCCGGGGTGGACCCTGAACGCTCCGCTTGTGGGCCTCCTCCTCCTCCTCCTCCTCCCAGCGTGCAATGAAACGGGCACCGGGTCCGAGGGGACGCGGTCCCTCTTCGACGTGGCCATCGAGGCCGAGGAATACGACATCTTCCTCGGGGCCGCGGTCACGGTGGGGATCCTCCCCGCGCTGGAACAGGGAGGTCCCCTGACCGTTCTCGGCATTCCCAACGAGGCGTTCCAGCGCCTCCCCTCCTCGGCGCGCAGCCGGATCCTGAACAACCCGACCCTCCTGGGTCCCATCGTGGCCCACCACCTGATTTCGGGTACGAGAACGGCGGGTGACCTCGCTGCCGTCGCCTCCGTCGTCACCCTCGCGGGGATCCCCCTTTCCACGAGGGTCGAGAACGGGGTGGTGGAGGTGGGTGGGGCCCGCATCGTTCTGGGCGACCTCGAGGCCTGGAACGGAATCTTCCACGGGGTGGATCGTGTCCTCTTCCCCGAGGTGGTCCTGAACATGGTGGAGCGCATCCAGGTGGACGACGACTTCCAGACGCTGGAGTCGGCCCTGGGGGCCTCGGGGGTGATCGACGAACTCCGTTTCGGCGGCCCCTTCACCCTCTTCGCGCCCACGGACGCAGCCTTCGAGGCGCTCCCGGACGAGGCCCGTCAGGAGCTCCTCGGCGACCCGGAGGTCCTGGCGCGTGTCCTCCTGCACCACGTCGTGCAGGGCACGCTCCTCCGGGCTTCCCTCCTCCCCGTCGATGCCCTCCCCACCCTCGCGGAAACCTCGCTCGAGGTGACGCCGTCGGGTTCCACCGTCCGGGTGGGAGGAGCGGCCCTCGTGCGCCCCGACCTGCGCACCACGAACGGGGTGATTCACGGGATCGACCGGATCCTTCTTCCGCCCGATGTCGTGCTCCCGGGGGTTGGAGGGGCCCGGGCCGACGAACGGTCGGATCCGCGTCCATGACCGATCCCGGCGGCGATCGCCGGGACGAGGCTTCCCCCCGGCGCATCGGTCTCGTGGGGGCCACCGGGGTGGGGGTGGCCGCCATCATGGGGGGAGGGATCTTCGTCCTGGGCGGAGTGGCCATTGCCGAGGCGGGTCCGTCGGCCCTCGTGGCCTTCGCCCTGAACGGGACCATCGCCCTCCTCACGGCCCTCGTCTTCGCGGAGCTGGCCACGGCCTTCCCCGAGAATGGGGGGCAGTACGTGTATGCCCGCCGCACCTTCTCGGTCCAGGCCGCCTTCGGTGTGGGGTGGGTCATGACCTTTGCCCATGTGGTGGCAGCCGTGCTCTACGCCCTCGGATTCGCGGCATACGCCCTGGCCGCCGTGGAGGCGGTGGCGCCCGCTGCGGGCGCCTGGCTCGGGGCGGCGGGGGGAGGGCGGGGTGCCCTCCTTCTCGTGGCCCTTGGCGCCACCGGGGTCTATGCATGGCGCCTCACCCGGCGGGTGGCCGGAGGGGGGCAGGTCGAGAATGTGGGGAAGCTTGTCGTGTTCGGGGTCCTCATTGCCGCGGGTCTTGCCCTTATCGTGCAACGGGGGCCCGGCGAGGCGCTGGCCCCCCTTTCGCCCTTCGTGGAGCGGGGATGGGGAGGGATCGTGGCGGCCATGGGCTTCACGTTCATCACCTTCCAGGGGTTCGAACTGGTGGCGGGGATCGCCGGAGAGGTGAAGAACCCGCGTCGGACGATCCCCCGCGCCATGTTCGGAAGCCTGGGGGTGGCGCTGGTCATCTACCTCCCCCTGCTGCTCGTGGTCATGTCGGTGGGGATGCCTCCTGGGGTGACCTCTCCCGTGGCCCTGGCCCGGGAAAACCCGGAAACCCTCTTCGCCGTGGCTGCCCAGGCCTACCTGGGTGCCTTCGGGTTCTGGCTCGTGATCGTGGCGGCCCTCCTCTCCACCCTCACGGCACTCCATGCCAACCTCCTGGCCGGTTCCCGGGTGGCGCTGGCCATGGCCCGCCACCGGACCCTCCCCCGGGCGCTCGAACACACTGACCCGGCCACGGGTGCCCCCGTGGCAGCCATCGGGTTCGTGGCCACGGCCGCCGCCCTCCTCCTCCTGGTCGTGCCGGACCTGGCGGTGGCGGGGGCCGCGGCATCCCTCATCTTTCTCGTGACCTTCGGGGTCACGCACCTGGCCTCGTGGCAGGTCCGGAAGCGGGCCGGGGGGCGGATCGAAGGGGCCTTCGCGGCGCCCTTCTTTCCCCTGGTTCCCCTGGTGGGGATGGCCGTGTGCGGTGGACTCGTCCTCTTCCAGGTGGTGACCGTCCCCTCGGCGGGGCTCCTTCTCCTCGTGTGGGGGGGCTTCGGGGCCTTCATCTACCTGGGCTTCCTTTCGGGACGGGCCGAGGCCCTCGATGCCTCGGTGGCCGGGGCGGACCCCCTCTTCAGCCGGCTCCGGGGGCGGGCGAGCACGGTGCTGGTCCCCCTGGCCAACCCGGCACGTGCGGGCTCCCTGGCCTCGGTGGCGAGCGCCCTGGCCCCGCAGGAGGCGGGAAGGATCGTGCTTCACCAGGTCGTGGTGCAGGACGCCTCCACCGACGAGGAGACCCTCCGCCGCGCCATGGAGGACGGAAACGCAGCCCTCTCCAATGCCCTGGTCCGGACGCGCCGCGAGGGGGTGGAGACCCGCCTCCTCCTGACGCTGGCCACCGAACCCTGGGACGAGATCGCCCGGGTGGTCCGGGACGAGGACGCCTCCACCGTTCTCCTGGGGCTGGCCCACGTGCCCGACACCGGAGAGACGGAGGCCGGGGCGGGCGCCGGTGCCCCGGCCCACCCGCTGGACCGCCTCATGGAGCGCCTCCCCGCCGACGTGGCCCTCCTCCATGCCCCGGAGGGCTTCGATCTGGACCGGGTCCGCCGTGTCCTCATTCCCCTGAGCGGGCACAATGATCACGACCGGCTCCGGGCACGGGTCATCGGGACGCTGGCCCGAAAGGGGCTCGAGCACCTGGCTTTTCTCCATGTCCTTCCGGAGGAGGCCACCCCTGCCGCCGAACGGAGGGCCCGGCGCGCCCTCGAGGCCTACCTCCGCGACGAAGCGAGGGGGCGGGGGGAGGCGGTGGTGACGCAGGCCGCCGACCCCATTGCCGAAATCGTGCGGCGCGCGGAAGGGTACGACCTCCTCGTGCTGGGGATCACCCGACCCCGGGGCGCCCGGAGCCGGATCGGCGGGCTTCTGGCCCGAATGGTTCGCGAAGCGCCCTCTCCGGTTCTCATCATTTCCCACCCCCCGCTCCGGCGAGGGCGGGGCGGTCGGCCGTTCTGATCTCCGATGATCCGGGCGCTGCGCCGGGGCCGGTGCCCTCCCGGGGGCAGAAGGTGCGCGGTCGCGCGTGGGAGGCGGGGGGGGGCGGGGCCGAGACGGCGCGTGCGGGGCGGATGGGAGGTCGCCCTTCTCCCCCTCCCCTCCGACGCGTCGAGGCCGTAGTCTAAGGGCGTCCCCGATGGCCCCCGGGGCAGGCGTGCCCGCAGCCCTGCGCCGGCCTTCCGCTTCCCTTCCGCCCGTCCCTCCATGACCCCCTCCGATCCGCCCTCCGGCTCCCCTGACGATCGGCAAGACAAGCGGCACTCCCGAGGCGGGCCGGGCGGTTCCCGGGACGACGGACTTCCCAGCCTCCCCTCCGACGAGGAGCTGGGACTCGACGGGCTCGACGAGGAGGCGCTCCTCCGGGAGTTCGGCCCCGGTTCCGACGAGGAGGACGAACCCCTGGATCCGGCCTTCCTCCCCCGCGCAGGAGGTACGCCGGAGCCGGGGACCGGGCGACGTGGGGGCGGGGAAGCCTCCGCCTCCACCGCCT
>JBJHCG010000054.1:0-13397 GCA_050485885.1 Gemmatimonadales bacterium
GGCAATGGCAATGAGCTGAATCCCGTCGCGGGCCATGGCCGCCACCCGGGGGGTGGCGATGACCTTGGGGTTCACCGAGACCTGCACCGCCTCGAACACGTCACGCCCCGCCAGGTCGATGGCCGCCGCCTGCTGGAAGGAGAGGTCGATGTTCGCCTTGTCCGCGGAGATGAGGGCACGAACGACCCGGTCCACCCGGCCCCCGGCCAGGTAGTGGGCTTCCAGGTCCCCGATCTTGAGCGCGATCCCGGCCTTCGTGGCCCAGATGAGGGGGCGCACCACGGCCGGGGGATTCACCTTCCGGAGGCGCATCCCGATGAGGTACCCGATCCCCACCCGGGCACCGGCCGAGATCGCCTCGATCCAGAGGCGGACCGGAATCGCCCAGAGGAGGACGATGATGAAGAAGATGAAGAAGAAGAGGGCGATGGTGCCCGAATACTGGAACAGTTCGTCCATGTCTCGTGGTGTCCGTCCGTTGAGGGGATGACGAGGTGGAAGGGGGTGAACTCAGGGGTCGGCGGGGGTCGCGGGCTCCCGGGAGGGCTCCACGGCGGGGGCGCCGGGCTCCGCCCGCCGGACCACGTGCCGGTACCCTTCGGAGGAGAGGATCCGGATCGGGCTTCCGGCCTCGATCCACTCCGAGTCGGCCACGACGTCGACGCGTTCGTCGCCGAAGAGGCCGGTGCCTGCCGGGCGCAGGTCAGTGACCGCCGTGCCCACCGCACCCTTCAGATCGGTGCGGCGGATGGCCGAGGTGTACCCGGTTTCCCGGTCGGTGCTCTCGCCCAGGAAGATCCCCAGGCGGGTAAGACGCCGGTTCGCGGGCATGCGGCGCACGAGCATCCAGGTGCTGGCCAGGACCATGGCCAGGGTGGCAGCCAGCACTGCGCTTGCCCGGGTGAAGTCGTCGGCCACGGGGATCCCGCCCAGGAGCGACATGTAGATCCCGGCCAGGATGGCGATGGCCCCCAGAATGCCGAAGACCCCCAGCCCGGGAAGGAGGAAGACCTCCACCAGGAGAAGGAGGACCCCGGCGCCGAAGAGGAGGACGCCCTCGGCCCCGGCGAGCCCCACAATGAGGTGGGAGCCGAAGAAGAGGGCGAGGGAAAGGGCACCCGCAGCCCCGGCCAGGCCAAAGCCCGGAGTCTTCACCTCGACGATGAGCCCCAGAAACCCCAGCGAGAGGAGGAAGGGTGCCACGAGGGGATTCGAGAGAAACCGGACTGTGCGCTCGGCCCAGTTCACCCGCTGTTCCACGACCTCCCGGCCCTCGAGCCCCAGCTCGGCCATGAGGGCGTTCCAGTCGGCCACCACGGTGGCGAAGCCGTACTCCTCGGCCTCGGAGTGGCTGAAGGTGAGAAGCTGGCCGGCCTCCACCAACCCCGGGATCTCCAGCTCCTCATCGACCATGGCCTCGGCAATGAGGGGGTCGAGCCCCCGGGCCTCGGCCAGGGCGCGCATGGAGCTCCGCATGACGGAGACGATCTTCTCCGGGGCCTTCTCGCCGGTGCCATCGACGGGGGTGCTCGCCCCCATGGTGCCCTGGGTGCGAATGAAGATCTCCGAAGCCGAAAGGGAGATCATGGCGCCGGCCGAAATGGCCCGCCGGTTCACGTAGGCGAAGACCGGGACCTCGGAGTCCGAAACGGCGTCGACGATCCGCTCGGCGGCATCCACCCGCCCCCCGGGGGTCTCGATATCGAGGATGACGGCGGAAGCCTCCATGGCGGCGGCCTCGCGAAGGCTTCGCTCCACGAAGGGAGCCAGCCCCATCTCGATGACCCCGTCGATGGGGATGCGCATGACCGGACCCCCGCCCAGGGCCGGGCGCTGACGGGAGGGGGTGGGCGACGCCTCCTGGGCGGCCTCCTGGGTGGCGTCCGTCCCGGTGGGCTGGAGCGACATCTCCATGGAGGGAAGGGCGGCGGGGGCCGCCTGCGGGGTGACCCCAACCTCCCCCGCCCCCTCCACGGAGAGAAGGGGCACGAGGAGGAGTGCACCACCCCCGGCAAGGAGGGGGAAGCTCAGGGTGCGGCGCAGGGAGGCGAAGGGGGACAGGGAGGCGCGGGTCCTCATGGGTTCTCCTGGGTGCGTCCGGCCCGAGGGCGTGGACACGTCAGCGATCGTTCGGCGGGGTGCCGGGGATCTCGTCCAGGTCTTCCAGCACCCGGACGAGCCCGAGGGCGTACCACGCCCGTTGGAGCGCGAGGGCCGGCTGACCCACCGCCAGGGCCTCCTGAGCGCCCTGGAGGAGCCGTTCGGCACGGACCCTCGTCACCTCCGGATACGATCCATCCCGGGAAAACCTTCGAAGTTCCGACTCGGCCTGGGCCACAAGCGTCCGGGCAAGGGGCCCCGCCGTGGTTCCCCGAAGTTCGTCGGCGGCGAGAAGTACGTGCAGGAGACGCCCTTCTCCGTCCCTCCGCTCGTGGGCTGCGGCCGCCTGATCCCGATGGGCGGCGGCCCGGTGCAGGGACCCACCCAGGGGGTCGTCCGGGGAACCGGGATACGCCTCGTCCCACGGGATGGCCGCCGCGGCCTCCGAGGAGGAGGGATCCTCCCCGCCAAGGGAGGCTCCCAGGAGGGCTTCGGCGCCTCGCAGTGCATCGTCCACCCGCCGGAAGGCCTCGTTCACCTCGGAGGCCGGGAGGGAGGCCGCCAGGATCCCCGAAACCACCTCCACCGCCTCGCGCCGTTCGGCCACCCCCTCCGGTCCCGGGCGGTCCCAGCTCTGCTGCCAGCGGGAGAGCCAGAGGTCGAGTCCCTCGTGGGGGGCCCACCGGGAAGCGAGGCTTTCGAGGGAGGGGAGGGGCTCCCGGAAGTGGAGGTTCGCCACCGGCTCATCGGCGCGGATCTCGACGGATGGCCCGGTATCGAGATCGCCGCACCCGGCCAGGGCCGGGAGCATGGCAAGGAGGGCGGGAGCCATCCAGGCGGGGGAGGAGGGACGACGCGAAATGCGGGGGGTCATGCCGGAGAAGGTATCACCGCCCCGGGAGTGCCGCCATGACCCGATGGGACTCCCCGAGGGGGATGCGAACGGGAAAACTGCGCCCCGGGGGCGTGGCCCCGCGAATCAGGTGGGGGTTCAGCTCCCGCAGCAGCGCCGGGCTCACGTCCAGGACGTCGGCGACCCGGGAAAGCGAGGTGCCGCCAGGGACGAGGACCTGGTCGAAGAGGTACGGAAGGTCCTGTTCCACCTCGATCCCGAAGTGCTCGGCCTGCTCTGCCAGGAGGGCAGCGGCGAGGATCTTCGGGACGTACTCCCGCGTCTCGCGCGGGAGGTCCTCGATGACCCGCCAGTAAAGCGCCTCGTCGCCCCCGGCTGCCCCATCGCCCCCGGACCGCCGAAGGGCCTGGTGCACCCGCTGGGGTCCGGCGTTGTAGGCAGCCGCGGCCAGGTACCAGGATCCGAACTCGCCATGGAGTTCTTCCAGGTAGTCCAGGGCGGCCTCGGTGGCCCGGACCGGATCCCTCCGTTCGTCCACCCACCCGTCCACGGCGAGGCCGTAGTGACGGGCCGTGGACCCGAGGAACTGCCAGAGCCCGGCGGCGGCCACCGGGGAGGTGGCGGACGAGGAGAATCCGGACTCGATCATGGCCAGGTAGAGAAGCTGTTCCGGCATCCCGCGGGCCCGGAGCCGGTCCCGGACCAGGCCGCCGTAGAGTCCTTCCCGGACGAGGTACTCCTCGAAGCCCGCGCGCTCGGGGCCGAGGAATCGCGCGATCCAGTGCTCGACCCGGGCGTTCACCTCGAAGGGGAGCCGGGTGTCCCCCAGGAGGACCGAGACGTCGGGCACGTCGAGGCCCGGGTCCAGGGGAGGCAGAGCGACCTCCCGGTTGCCGACGGCAGCCAGGAGGAGAAGGAAGCCGGCGAGGGTCCCCGTGCCGAGAAAGACGCGACGAACGGGCCGGGGGAGGCCGGAGACCCCTCGAAACCCGGAGGGCAGTCCGGGCAGGTACGGCTGTCGAGGGTCCCGACTGTTGGGGTCAGGCGTCATGCAAACCACAGGTGTTCGAGGATCCATCGGCGCGGCGGGGCCCCGGCGAGGATCGCCGGTACCTCTCGCACGCTCCGGTCCTGCCCGCCAGGCCGGCGCATCTCAGCGATCCGGCACCAGGCGGACTGGTACGCCGATGGACGTGCAAAGGGTCCGGGCGCCGACCCTTCCGGCGCCCGGACCCCCTTGTGCTGCGAACTCAGTCGACGGGAACGATCGAGACCGCCGGCTTCCGCCGGTACGTCTCGAACTTCACCACACCGTCGCTCAGCGCGAAGAGGGTGTCATCCTTCCCGCGGCCCACATTCCGGCCGGGGTGGAACTTGGTCCCCCGCTGGCGCACGAGGATGCTGCCGGCCGTGACCGACTCGCCCCCATAGCGCTTCACGCCGAGGTATTGCGGGTTGCTGTCGCGGCCATTTCGGCTGGAGCCGACGCCTTTCTTGTGTGCCATGGGAAGCCTCCTGCAGAACGTGGAGAGGAGTCCGAAGGGGGAAACGCCCGCCTCAGCGGGTGATTTCCTCGACCCGGATCTCCGTGTAGCCCTGACGGTGACCCTGCTTCTTGCGGTAGCCCTTCCGGCGCTTCCGCTTGAAGACGATCACCTTCTTCGAACGACCGTGGCCCAGGACCTCGGCCTTCACTGCGACGCCATCGACAATGGGAGAGCCCACCGTGATGTCATCGCCATCGGCCGCCAGGAGGACCTCATCGAAGACGATGGTGTCGCCTGCCTCGGCGTCGAGGGACGGGACCTGAAGCCGGACGCCCGGCTCGGCGCGGAACTGCTTTCCACCTGTCCTGAAGACCGCGTACATGCTGAACCTCGATCCGGTGCCTGGTCGGTTCTCATCGGGAATCCAACGGGTGGTCCGTTCGCAGCCCCGCGACAGGATCGACGACGATTCCGCCCCGCGACGCTGCCGGGGATCGAGCATGATCCTCGGCGGGCCACCCATTGGCCATAAGCCTTGTAAAATGCCGGCACGAAGGCCGTTGGTCAACCCGAGGCCCTACCGGGTCGCGTACCGCTGGGTCACGTCGGTCCGGGCCGGACCCGAGAGAAGGCGGAACTCGTCTTCCCGGAGAAGCGGATCGTCCACGAGCTGGACCGGGATGGGGATCTCCTCCCGGATGCGGGCAAGGAACTCGGGCTCCTCCTCGTGGAAGTGGAGTGCTACGTCGGGATGAAGGCGCACCTCGAGGGACTTGTCGTCGGAGGCCGCTCCCGCCCGGACCAGGGCTCGCTCCACCCGGCGAGCCACGGTGCTCGGGGTGAAGACCCGCCCCGCCCCCCCGCAATGAGAGCAGGGGGTGGTGAGGGTCTGGAAGAGAGAGGGCCGAACCCGCTGACGGGTCATCTCGATGAGCCCGAGCTCGGAAACGGCGTAGGCCCGGGTGCGCGCCCGGTCTCTCCCCAGGTGGGTCCGAAGCTCCTGGAGCACCCGGTCCCGGTTCTCCTGGGACTCCATGTCGATGAAATCCACGACCACGATCCCACCCACGTCGCGAAGCCGAAGCTGGCGCGCGATCTCCCGTGCCGCGTCCAGGTTGGCCCGGAGAATCGTCTCCTCCGGGTCCTTCCTCCCCTTTCCGGTGAAGCGTCCGGTGTTCACGTCGATGGAGACGAGGGCCTCGGTGGGTTCCACGATGATGGAGCCTCCCGAGGGGAGATTCACCCTTCTCTGGAAGGCCTCGCGGATCTCGTCCTCGATCCCCCACCGGTCGAAGAGGGGCACCGGGTCCCGGTCAAGGCGCACCCGATCCTGGAGCTCGGGGTCCACATTCTTCACATACTGGATGATCTCCCCGTAGACCTGGGCGTTGTCCACGACCAGGGCGTCGAACTTGTCGCTGAAGAGATCGCGGATCACCCCCGAAATGAGGCGGGCTTCCCGGTGGATGAGGGCGGGGGCCCTGGACGAGTCCGCGCGCCGCTTGATCTTCTTCCAGGAGGCGTGAAGCCGGGAGAACTCCCCCTCGAACTTCTCCCGGGTCAGCTCCTCCCCCACCGTGCGGATGATGACCCCGGCCTCTCCGGCCGGCACCACCTCCCGGGCCAGCGTCCGAAGCCGCGCCCGTTCGTCCCGCTGGTCGATCTTCCGGCTCACCCCGACATGGGTGGAGAAGGGCATGTAGACGAGGATCCGTCCCGGAAGCGACACCTGGGCGGTGAGGCGCGGTCCCTTCGTGGAGATGGGCTCCTTCGTCACCTGCACGATCAGGGTGTCGCCCTTCTTCACCTGATCCTGGATGGGGGGAAGGTTGCGCCGCCGCCTCCCCCGCCCTCCCCGGCCTCCCCCATTGCCGGAGCCCCCGCCATTTCCGTCGTCGTCGTCGTCGTCCTCCTCCTCGTCCTGGACGAGGTCGGAGACATGGAGAAACCCGGCCTTGTCCGTGCCGATGTCGACGAAGGCGGCCTGGATCCCGGGGAGGACGGCTTCGACGCGCCCCAGGTAGAGGTCGCCGACGAGTCGTTCCTGGTCGGCCCGGTCGAGCATGAGTTCGACAAGACGACCCTCTTCGAGGAGCGCCACCCAGGACTCCTGCCGGGTGGCGCTGATCAGGATTTCACGCTTCAAGTTGTCGGTGCTCCCGTGTGCGGGATCTCGGTCCTCCGCCAGTTCCGCCTTCCGCGACCCCGCTCCGCCCCGTCGGTCGGCTGGATGCCGGGTCCGTCGAGGCTGGCTGCGGGGTCGGGAACCTCCGGAACCGGTCGCAGGGGCCGGGTCTGTCCCGTGGTCGTTTCCCCCGGATGCCACCGGGGCATCAGGCCCGCGAAGAGCGTGCGGGGGAAGGGGTTGGGGATGTGCGTCAGGCCCTGAGCGCCGCCTCGCTGACGAGATGACGGGCAATGACGATCTTCTGGATCTCGCTCGTGCCCTCTCCGATCTCGCACACCTTCGCATCGCGAAGCATGCGCTCCACCGGATAGGCATCGGTGTACCCTGCCCCCCCCATGACCTGAACCGCCTGGAGGGTGGCCTTCATGCAGAGCTCGGAGGCGAAAAGCTTGGCCATCGCCGCCTCCTTGGAAAAGGGGCGCCCCTGGGCCTGGAGCCATGCAGCGTGGTAGGTGAGGTGCTTGGCGGCCTCGATCTCGGTGGCCAGCTCCGCCAGCCGGAACTGGACGGGCTGGAAGTCGAAAATCAGACGCCCGAACTGCTTGCGACGATTCGTGTACGCCAGGGCCGTGTCCACGGCTCCTTCGGCGATCCCGAGGGAAAGGGCCGCGATCCCCACCCGCCCCGCGTCGAGGATCTTCATGAAATTGATGAACCCCTCTCCCTCGGTTCCGATCCGGTTTTCATCGGGAACCCAGGCATCCTCCAGGAGCAGCTCCCGGGTGTCGGAGGCGCGCCACCCCATCTTGTCTTCCTTCTTTCCCGCCCGGACGCCTTCCACATACCCCAGGTCCTCTGCGGTACCCATTCCCACTGCCTGCGCCGCCTCCGGATCGGTGGTGGGCTTCGTGACCACGAAGTTCGTGATCCCCCGGGCGCCCTGACCCGCATCCGTGACCGCGGTCACGGAAAAGATCTCCCCGACCCCGGCGTGGGTAATGAAGATCTTCGAACCGTTCAACCGCCATCCGTCTCCGTCCCGCACGGCACGGGTCCGGCTTCCCGAGGCGTCCGAACCGGCCCCGGGTTCGGTGAGCCCGAAGCCTCCGAGAACCTCGCCCCGAGCCAGCCTTGGCACGAAGCGTTCCCGCTGGGCCTCGGTGCCGAAATTCAGAATGGGGTACGTCCCCAGGGTGGTGTGGGCAGACACCGTGATCGCGTGACTCGCATCCACCTTGGCCAGTTCCTGTACCACCAGGAGGTAGCTGAGGCCGTCCTTTCCCATCCCGCCGTAGCGCGTGGGTACGGGAAGGCCCAGGTACCCCCGACGGGCCATTTCCCGGACGTTCTCCCAGGGAAAGCGGGAGGCCTGATCCAGCTCCCGGGCCACCGGAGCGATGGCTTCCTCGGCGAAGCCGCGGACCTCGCGGAGGAGGGCGCGATGTTCGTCGTTCAGGTAGCGATCCATGGAAAGGGGGGTGGAAGGAAAGGGTTGGGGAGAGGACGCGCTCCCGCAGGGGGGACCGGGCGCACGGCCTGGAAGGAGGAAAGGGGCGCCTTGCGCGGGGCATCCGGACGGGCCGGCGGTGCCCGGGCCTCCCTCGACAGCCTGTCAAAGGTACCGGGAATCGAGGAACCGAAAAAGGCTGGACCACCCCGCACATCGGTCGCAGGCGGGGCATCCCTCGACCTCTCCCCCCGAACCCTCGCCGAAGTGTTGAAGGAGCGCCGCCCGGCGGCAGCCCGAGGCTCGGGCGTAGCGGTCCACCCCCTGGATCTGGGCCAGCCCCACCCTGCGGCGGTTCCAGGACCGTGCCGCCTCCCCCCCGCGGGCCACCGCCCACCACCCCCGCACCCCCCGGGGCGCCGGGTGGGTCGCGGCGAGGAAGCGTCGGTGTACCTCCCGATCCCCTCCCCCATTCACGGCCAGGCAAAGGGCCGGATCCCCATCCCGCCCGGCCCGACCCGCCTCCTGGTAGTAGTCCTCCAGCGTCCCCGAGAGCTGGTCATGGATGACCATCCGGACATCGGGGCGATCGATGCCCATGCCGAAGGCATTCGTGGCCACGACCACCGGGGCCGGGTCGTGAAGGAACCAGTGCTGAACCCGGTCCCGTTCCTCGGCCGGGAGCCCGGCATGGTAGGCCTCCGCCCGGAGCCCGCCCCGCCGGAGGTGGTCGCGGATGGCCTCCACCCGTTTTCGTGTGGCGGCGTAGACCATGCGAGCCCCGGGGCGCCTCCTCACGAGCTGGCGGTGGAGGTCCGTGCGGGACACCCCACGGGGGAGGTCGAAGACCCCCCACCCCAGGTTCGGCCGGTCGAAGCTCAGGGTCACCCGCGCGGGCTGACGGAGGCGGAGCTCGGTCTCGATCTCGCGGCGGACCCGTGGCGTGGCGGTGGCGGTGAGAGCCAGGACGGGACAGGACAGGGTGGCCCGGACCTCGCCCAGTCGCCGGTAGGACGGACGGAAGTCGTGCCCCCAGAGGGAAATGCAGTGGGCCTCGTCCACCGTGAGAAGGCGCAGGGGCAGGCGGGGAAGGAGGCTCCGGAAGTGGGCCCCTTCGAGGCGCTCCGGAGCCACGAAGAGAAGCCGGAGCTCTCCCCGGACCGCTGCGGCCTCCACCCCTCCCCGCGCCGTGGCGTCGAGCCCGGAATGAAGGGCACGCGCGGGAATCCCGGCCGCTTCGGCGCGCCGCACCTGGTCGGCCATGAGGGAGACGAGGGGGGTAATGACCAGGGTCAGCCCCCCCAGGGCCATGGCGGGGACCTGGTAGCAGACGCTCTTCCCGCCCCCGGTGGGGAGGATCCCGAGGGCGTCCCGCCCCTCCAGGACCGCGTCCACGAGTTCGCGTTGCCCGGCCCGAAAGCCGGGATACCCGAAGTGCCTGCGAAGGAGAGTCACCGGGTCGCGTTCGGCCGGGGGGGCCGGGGCGCACGAGGCAGGATTGGAACGGGGGGGCGGGGCGGGAACCATGCGGGGGGGGGCGAAGGCGGTGCGCGAGAGGACGGGGCACCCGGCGACAGGGGCGCGGGCGGAGGGAGCACCCGGTGAGGCGTGCGCGCGACGTGGGGACCGATCCTCCCGGGGGATTCCCGGAGGGCAGCGAGCACGCGGTGACGCGCGCGCGACGTGGGGAAGGCCGGGGCGTGCCGGAGCGGGAGGGCATGGACCAGACGCGCGCACCGGGCGCCAGGGGTGGCGGGCGGACGCCATGGTTCACAGACCGGTCGAACCGTGAAGTTCAACCCGCCTCTGGGGCGGTGCCATGGGATTCCGGGCCCCCGCCCCCCGAGGACCACCTTCCCGCTTCGCCCTCCTCCGCCCCCCCGCCCCTCAGGCCTCGGCGTCGTCCGGCGACCCCTCCGACCTCCCCCGATCCTCTTCCTCTTCCCCCTCCTCGGCCCCTCGGGCCCCGGGGTGGGGGACGAATCGGAGAACGACCCCGACGCCCAGAACCCCCATGGCCGCCCAGATGAGCCAGCTTCGGTCCAGAAGCATCCCCCCCAGCGCCAGGGCTGCCCCGGCGGCAAAGAGGCGAACCTTCAGGAGGATCCAGGGGTCGGCACCTCCATCTCGGGATCGATTCAGGCGGAAGGGCATGGGGAGCGTTCCCCGGATCAGCGCCCGCCGGCGCGGTCGAGGAAGGCCCGGACCCCGGCGCGGCAGGCCTCGGTGAGGCGCGCCAGGGTGTTCACCTCGGCCCCCCGGGCAATCCCCTCCTCGAAGGAGGCTCCATCCAGCCCGTAGAGGAGGCGCTTCGTGAGGGCCACGGCCGTGGGGGGGCGGGTTCCCAGTTCGGCGGCCCACCCCCGGGCCGCGTCCTGGAAGCCCTCGGGGGGAAAGACCGCGCTCACGAGCCCCAGCGCCCTTGCCTCCCCGGCCGGGATCCGGTTCCCACGCACTGCGAGCTCGAAGGCCCGGGACTCCCCCACCTTCCTCCGGAGGATGGCCATGACCATGGCCGGCACGAAGCCGATGTGGACTTCGGGAAAGCCGAGCTGGGCTCCCTCCTCGGCCACCACCAGGTCGCACCCCAGGGCAAGCCCCGCCCCGCCGGCCAGCGCCCTTCCCTGCACTGCGGCCACCACCGGGCGGGGATGGGCGCGCATGGCCTGGAAGAGGGCGCCCAGGCGGCCGGCATCGGTGAGGGAGGCCTCGGCCCCCTGCCCGGCCACCTTCTCGAGCTCGGCGAGGTCGGCCCCGGAGCAGAAGTCCCGTCCCTCGGCGGCCAGGAGGACCACGCGCACCTGCGGGTCCCGGGCCGTCTTCTCCAGCGCCTCCAGGAGGGCCTCCACGAGGGCGCCGTTCAGGGCGTTCCGCTTCTCGGGACGGGAGAGGGTGAGAAGGGCCACCCCGTCCTCGCCCACCTCGATCCGGAGGGGGGAGCGCTCGCCGGCGGGCCCGCTCATCCGGACGCTCCGAGGGTCCCTCCCGGGGAGGGTGCATCGCCCGGACCCGCATGGCGGGATGGTCCCTCCGGGTGGGGCACCGGGGCCTCGGGGTCGTACCCGGCGGGCACCCGCCCCCGCCCGGCACCCCCGGCCAGCGCCCGCTCCGCCACGGCCTCGGGGACCTCGATCTCCATGCGGAGGAGGGCGGTGGAGAAGACCTTCCCCTGGGCATCGGTCATGAGGGAGACGGTGCCGCCCCCGCCGAGGGCGCCATGGAGGAGGAAGTTGAGCGCCTCCAGGTTGGGGAGCTCGAAGCGCTCCACCGGGCCCCGGACCAGGGGGCCGAAGTGGGCCCGCACCCGCTCCACGGTGAGGGCCTCCCGGAGGAGGGGGTAGTCTGCCGGATCATAGGCAATGACCCCCACATTCGCGGTGTCGCCCTTGTCGCCCGAGCGGGCATGGGCCAGGTGCACGAGGGGGATCCGGCGCGTGGGGGCGTTGGGGGAGTCGGGGGTCATCTCACACCTCCAGGATCGTGACGTCGAGGTGGGGGGCCACCGCTTCCTTCCGGATCAGGGCGGGCCAGTAGGCCATGATCTCCTGCACCCGGGGGCGCCCGCCGGCAAAGCCGGTCACCGAGGGGGACCCGGTCAGGACGAGGGGGGCGAGCTCGCGGGTGAAGCGCTCCACGGCGCTCCGGTCCTGCCCCCGCACCCCCACCCGGAGCTGGACCTCGGGGAGATCGGCGGGGGGCGGGCCCGCCAGGTGCCCATGGGTGGAATCCCACCCCACGAGCTCGATGCGGACCTCGTCGAAGCGGAGCCCCAGGCGATCCATGCGCTCCCGCAGCACCCGCCCCGCCGCCCGGGCCTTGGCGGCGGCATCGGGCCAGGCGTAGACGAGGGTCCCCACCGCCTTGTACCCGTCCTGGTAGGCAATGGACACCTTGAGGAAGTCGGTGGCCGGCCGCCCCCGCACCCCCGACACCCGGACCCGGTCGGGACCCACCTCCTCCAGGCGGAGGGAGGTGAAGTCGGCCACCACATCGGGGGTGATGTACTCCGAGGGATCGCCCATTTCGTAGAGGAGCTGCTCTGTCACCACCGGACGGCTCACCCGCCCCCCGGTGTTCGGATGCTTCGTCACCGTGAAGCTCCCGTCGGCCTCCGCCTCGACGATGGGGAACCCCACCTCCTCCATGGCCGGAATCGTCCACCAGTCCACGAGGGCATTCCCCCCGGAGGCCTGGGCGCCGCACTCGTTGATGTGCCCGGCCACCACCCCGTGGGCCAGGCGGTCCCAGTCGTCGCTCCGCCACCCGAAGTGGTGCATCATGGGGGCGTAGGTGAGGGCCGTGTCGGTGGAGCGCCCGGTGAGGACCACGTCGGCCCCTCCCTCCAGCGCCCGCACGATGGGCTCGGCGCCAATGTAGGCGTTGGCGCTCTCCACCCGGTCGAGGATCGAGGCCAGGGGCTCGTCCGTCTCCATGTTGCGAAGTTCGTGGCCGGTCTCGATGAGGTGGGGGAGACGCTCCAGGAGGTCGTCTCCCGTTACCACCCCCACCCGGGCCCGTCCCCCGACCCCGGCCTCCCGCCCCGCCTCCACCACGGCCGCTCCACATCCCAGGGGATTCACCCCCCCGGCATTCGTCACGACCCGCACCCCCTTCTCCACCAGGGCCGGGAAGATCCGCGCCATGAGCGGGACGAAGTCGCGGGCGTAGCCGGCAGACGGATCGCGGCTCCGCTGCTTCTGCATGATGGACATGGTCACCTCGGCCAGGTAGTCCATCATGAGGTAGTCGAGGGGGCCTCCCGCCACCTGCCGAACGGGCGCCTCCAGGTCATCGCCCCAGAAGCCCTGTCCGCTCCCGATTCGGAGGATGCCCGGGCGCGGGGTTTCCTCGCCGGGGGCCGACGGGGTGGCCGGGCCCGTTGCGCCGGAGCCGGAGGGAGGAGGAGTCGGGTGCGGCCCGGCCCCGGAGGTTGGGGGTGCGTCCGTCATCGTGGGTGTCCGGTGGGAAGCTGGAAGGGGCCCAGGTGCGGCCCGGGGTTCCGGTTCGCGGCACGGAGGAGGAGGGAGAGGGCCGGGCGGATCTCCTCCGGAAGGAGGACCTCGTCCACGAAGCCCCGGGCCCCGGCGAAGCGGGCATCGAGCTGGGCCTCGTAGTCGGCGCGGACCGCGTCCATGGCGGTGGTGAGGTCCTCGTCGGGGACCTTCCCCTCGGCCTTGAGGCGCTCGATCTGCCCGGAGAAGAGGGCCATGACGGCCGAATCCCCCTCCATGACCCCCATGCGCCCGGTGGGAAGGGAGAGAATGAAGTCCGGATCGAAGCCCTGCCCCGCCATGGCGTAGTAACCCGCTCCCGAAGCGTGGTTCAGCGTCAGGACGAGCTTCGGCACCGTGGCCCCGGCCATGGCCTCGACGAAGCGGGCCC
>JBJHCG010000055.1:0-12019 GCA_050485885.1 Gemmatimonadales bacterium
CCTCTCCGGCCACAAGTTCGGCAGGGACTGGGTCGTCGATGAGGAAAGCGTTCACCAACTCCTCCTGCGTCGAGTAAACCACGAGCTACACTTGGAAGAAGGGGACGCCGAAGCATGACAGATTCAAGCACCCAGGGCACCCTCTCCGCAGTCGAACTATTTGCAGGTGGGGGAGGAATGGCCGTCGGATCCCATCGCGCCGGGTTCAGGCACCTTGCCCTTCTGGAGCGCGACCCTCACGCGGTCGAGACCTTGAGGGCGAATGCCGGCGAGGGACAAGGAAGTAGTCCAGTTCTCCCTCTTGCTCCGGTAGATGTGACGGAGTTTGACTACAGTTCGATTCAGGCACCGGTCGATCTCCTAGCGGGGGGCGCGCCCTGCCAACCTTTCTCGTTGGCTGGGCGGCATCGGGGGAAGGCCGACTCGAGAAACCTGTTTCCTGAAGTGTTCCGGGCCCAGAGAGCTCTGGGGCCAAAAGCTGTCCTACTTGAGAACGTGCGCGGGCTCGCCCGCAAGGGCTTCATGCCCTACCTGGAGTACATACTCCTTCAACTCGCTCTCCCCGGGCTACCCCGCAATACCAGCGAAAGCTGGGACACCCACAAGGCGCGGCTGACGGCCGCACTCACACAAAATGAGCACGGTGATCACCCGGCTTACAACGTTCACTTCCGCGTTATCAACTGCGCGGATTTCGGAGTCCCGCAGAAGCGCTTCAGAGTCTTCATCGTTGCCACCCGCTCGGACCTGGGCCGAGGGTTCCGGTGGCCGGAGCCAACCCATTCGGAGGCTGCACTTCGCCACAGTCAGACGGTGACTGGCACCTACTGGCACCGGCACAAGCTGTCTCCTCCGGAACCTCTCTCTACGAACGGCCGAGGCAAACAGCGCTCACCTCCAACCGGGACTCGGGAGCCCTGGCGAACCGTCCGAGACGCGCTGGCAGGGCTTCCCGAGCCGAGCGTTGGGGAACCTCACCCATGTCATCCCAACCACGTCGGAATCGGTGGCGCTCGGATCTACCCAGGGCACACCGGCAGCCCGCTCGACGAGCCGTCGAAGACCCTCAAGGCCGGGGTGCATGGCGTACCTGGGGGAGAGAACATGATACGGTTTCCGGATGGGTCGGTCCGCTACCTTACGGTCCATGAGGCGGCCCTGATTCAGACCTTTCCCCGAACGTATCGGTTTGTCGGGAGCCGGACCGAGGCAATGCGTCAGATTGGCAACGCTGCCCCCGTAGTCGTCTGTGAAGCCATCGCAGTAGCAATCAGGGACTTTCTAGCTGCGTCATCGCAAGCGACAGTGCAACGTTCCTCCGCGATCTGGGTCGACCTCGCCCACGACCGCCCCCTTGCCCTCGTGTAAAGGCTCAGGAGCGAACCGCCTCGGGTGGCTGGGCCAGGAAACTCGCAACCTCTTTCGCGAGTCCATCCCGCGTAAACGAACCGGGCTCTGGAAGCCGCTCAGCCCACGCACGTCCGGGATGAAGCGTATCCCATCGCGACCGTTCCTGATTGTACCGACCGGACCCCGGGTCGTGATTTCCGAATCCGTCGATGAGGGTGTTCCAGACGGGCCGATACTCGTCAATGATCAGATTCTCAGCGAGGCGGATCCACACCGGTGCGACGACAAGGTGCCGGAAGCGGAAGTTCTCCACCTCCAGGCCTGTGACCTGTTGGATCGATCTTCCATGTTGCCTCACTCGATTGAAGATGTCCGCACCTCGGCCAGCGGTGAACTCCGTCGAGCCTTTTCGGGAGCCCTTCGGCACCGCCTTCCCCACGTAGATTGGCCACGACCAGATCTCTTCCTCGGGGGAGTTGAATCGTCGGAATCCGGTGTAGGGTTCGCTCTCTCCTGCGTAGTAGAGGGCGTAAACCCCGGATCCGAGGAAGCGTCCATCCGGTGGGAGGCCTTGGACGGGACTCTTCAGCA
This sequence comes from Gemmatimonadales bacterium, assembly GCA_050485885.1. GTDB lineage: Bacteria > Gemmatimonadota > Gemmatimonadetes > Longimicrobiales > Gaopeijiaceae > SKNW01. The sequence continues at coordinate 1,942 of JBJHCG010000055.1, forward strand.
ACTCGTACACGACGCCCTGCCCGATCGACTCAAGCGAAAGCGGATTGAATTCGCGGGGTTCCAACTCGGACATCTTGCTCCTCTTGTTTCACCGTGTGCGCTGTGAAGGGATTTCGCCTAACTCGTTTTTGGGGGATTCGGGCCTCGGGGAGGCACGCCCCCTCCCCCCGGGTTAAAGCGAAGGGGATTTCGTAGTCGGTTTAGGCTGGGAGGAGGGGGCCCGGGGTGGTCTCCGGGCGATTGCATGGTGTTCGCCGGGGGTGCCGCGGGCTGGCGCTGCCATCCCTTCCTTGCACTCCGACCCTCCCAACCGTCAAACCGACGGGTTCTGTGTGTGGTCCATCTTGGGAGTCGGATTGGAGCCACGCAAGAGTGGGCAGCGGGGACCGGGCGCGAAGGGCGCCGGTCAGGGATTGGGGGAAGGGGCCCGATACATCCTGGCCGGAGGGTTTGCCAGGTCGGCGTCCCGACGGCGAAGCGGGGGGCGTGGTGGCCCGACGGTGGAGCGCGGACGGTGGTGCACTGGTGGTGCAGCGCGCTCGGTGCTGCGCGGACGGTGCTGCGGTGAGCGAGATGTGCCGAGGGCAGAGCGCGGAGGGTGGTGCGGCGAGGGCAGTCGTCCCCGGCTACGGAGAGCGGCCAGCGCGGTGTGGACAGCGGCTGCCGCCCTCGCGATGGCGCCCTCCCCTTCGGCTTCCCACCCGCTACCCTCGGCTCCGGCTTCCCCCCCTGGTCTCACCTCCACCCCCACCCTCGCCCTCGCCCCCTCCATCGGGATCCCTTCCGCCGGGCCGCACCCCCAGTTCGATCCCCATGGTGTCGAGGGGGCTCCGGATGCGGGCCAGGTCCCGCTGGGAGACGTGGGTGTAGATCTCGGTGGTGCGGGTCGATGCGTGGCCCAGGAGGGTCTGGATGTACCGGATGTCGGTGCCGGCCTCCAGGAGGTGGGTGGCAAAGGAGTGGCGGAGAATGTGGGGGGTGACCTTGCGCTTGAGCCCTGCCTCTCGGGCGGTTCTCCGGACCATGGCCTGAACGGTACGGGTGGTCACCGGCCGGGCGGGATCCCGGGCCGAGGGGAAGAGCCATCGCTCCGGACGATGCGCCACCCGGTATCGCACCACGGCCTGCACGGCAATGTCCGAGAGGAGGGTGTAGCGGTCCTTTCCACCCTTTCCCTTTCGCACCCGGAGAAGCCCCCGCTCCACCTCAAGATCATCGGGACCCAGCCGAACGAGCTCGCCCACCCGGAGTCCTGTGGCGTACAGCAGCATCAGAATGGCCTGATCGCGGCTCCCGCGGGCGGCCTCGAGAAGGCGGCGAATCTCGTCGCGGCTCAGCACATGGGGAAGGCTCCGCTCCTTCCGGGGCGTGGGCACGGCTTCCCGGTGCATCTCGGTCTGGAGGATGCGAACGAGGAGAATCCTCAGGGCGGCCACGATCTGGCCATGGCTCGCGCGGGAAAGACCTTCCTCGGCATCGAGCCGGTGCAGAATCCAGGCCCGGGCCACGGCGCCATCCGGACGCACCACCCCGCGCGCCGCCGCCCACCGGAGGAATCTCCGGATGTGCCCCAGGTAGACCTTCCGCGTGCGGGGCGCGTATCCGGCGAGCATCAGCTCCTTCCGAACCTCCTCCAGGAGGGGCGCGAGATGGGGTGGAGGGGGGTCACCTGTGGGTGTGCAGGTCTTCCCCCCCGCCGGCTTTGCCGTCGGGGTCTCGCCGGATCGACCGGGCGGGGGATCGGAGGCGGGACTGGCAGGACCGGAGAGAGGCTCACGCGGCCCGGCGGACGGACTGGAGGAGCTGGGGAGCGGGCCGCCCGGATCACCCGTCGGGGGCTCGAGGGCCCGACGCGCCCGGGATGGGTCCCCCTCCCCGGTGGCATCGCCTGGGAGGTGGATTCCGGGGAAGGCCTGGCGCAAGAGCGTCGGCGTCGAGTGGCGCGGTGGAAGGATCCACCCGAACCGCTCCGGATCCCATCGGCGTCCCGGGATCGCCTTGATCCGTGCCACCATCCCCTGCGTGAACCCCCGGGGGAGGCGCACAAGGAGGTATCCACGCGGGAGCGGGGTCACCCGGGGGAGGGCCGGGTCGAGATGGGGCGGTCGGGAGCGGCGGGAGGGGGGGGGGGGCGGCATCCCGAACCCTCGGGGAGCTCCCCGGGCGATGCCATGGGAGGAGGGGTCATCATGCGAGGGATGGGGAGCCTGGTAAGCCTGAGTGGCGGTTCGGGGGGCTTCAGGCCGAGGCCCGTTCGGGGCGGAGGGTGGTTCGTCGGGGGAGGGCGCTCGGGCGGAGGCGGTGTGAGGCGGGCGCCGCCCGTTGGCAGGGGTCGCTCCACACGTGAGGGCCATTCGCAGCGTGGGGGCCGTTGGAAGCGCGGGGGCCATTCGGAGGTGAGTGGCCTGGAAAGGGGGGGTCGGCGCGCGGTGGACTGTTCGGCGGGGGCGCACCCGCCGATCAGCGAGGACGCACGCGCGGCCTGGGCTCATTCGCGGTGCGGGCGCACGCCCGACGCCTCAGCCGCCCCCCGGAGGCCCCCCGGTACCTCTCCATTCCGTCACCTCCACCCCCGGCAACTCCAGGACCCATTCGGGTGCGAAGGCGCCGGCCGGGGTGTGGGCACCTCCCGGGAGGCGTCCTTCCTCGGTCTCGCGGAGCACGGCCTCCAGCGCCCGGATCCCGGCCTCGGCGGTGAAGCGGTACGCCTCCGGAAACTCGAGCACGACTTCGGCCCAGGTGGCGTCACTCGCTTCCTCTGGCGCCAGGAGCGCCGAGGAGCGGGGGGACGCGCTCGGGGCGGAGGTCGCACCCGGGGCAAGTGTCGCACCCGGGGCAAGTGTCGCACCCGGGGCAAGTGTCGCACCCGGGGCCGACGTCGCGCCCGGGGCGGAGCCCGCGTGCGGAGCGGGGGCGGCGCCGGCCCCCAGGGACGCGGGGTCGCGCTCCACCCGTCCCCAGGCGCGGGTGCGGCCGTGGGCGCGGGTTTCGGGGTCGGGGCCGCCGGCGTCGCGGGCGACCCGGCGCCGGATCCATTTCCGCAGGGGCGCAATGCGGAGGAGGGTCGAGGCCACTGGAAGGATCCAGGGGAGGAGGCGCACCTCGCGTCGGGGGGTGGCCATGTAGCAGGTGATCTCGGGGATCCCCGTGGTTCTCCAGGCCGTGGAGAGATCCCCCCAGGTGTACGGGGCCACGGACTGCACGCCCCCGGGCCTGGGGCGAGGGGCGTCGCCCGAGCCGGGCCCTGGCATTCCGAAATCCACCTCCCTCCGGAAGGATCGGGCCCCGGGCCACGCCCGCTGGAGTTCGCCGCCGCGCCGAACGAGAAGCCCGCCCGGGATCCCTTCCACCACGGTCTGGAGCGTTCCCGTCGAGGAGCGATGCGGCGAGTGGAGCGCCAGGTCGAGGCGGTGGGCGCCGGGCACGGCATGGGCGAGGAGGGCCGCGATCCCGTCGGTGGGAATCACGTCGAAGCCCACCCCGGGGAGGAGGACGACCCCCCGCTCCCGGGCCCGCTCCCCCCGGGCGAAGGCGGCCTCGAACACCGGGACCTCCCCCGTGATGTCGAGGTAGTGGGCCCCTGCCTCGAGGCACGCCTCCATCATCGGGACCCCGGTGTCGAGAAAGGGGCCTGCGGCATGAAGGACCGCGCTCACCCCCTCCAGCCCGCGCACGAGCTCGGGACCCTCCAGGGGGAAGACCCGGATCTCGAGGGGTTCGGGGATGCCACGCCGGGCCGCTCCCTCATCGTTGTTCGTGTGCGCATGTTTGCTTGTATGCGCATGAAAGCAAACATCGCGCAGTGCTTCGAGCCTGGCGCGATTTCGGCCGGCCAGGATCGGTCGATGCCCCCGGGCCAGTGCCTCCTCCACCAAGAGGCGACCGGTGAACCCGTACGCCCCGTAGAGGAGCCAGGGGCGTCCGCTGTCATGATAACGAGTTGTCATGATTGAACTTGCACCTTTCGCGCCGGGGCGAGAGTCCTTATAATGAGAAGCAAATGAGAATCACGGTTGTGGGGGGGCAGCCCGAAATCGGCGACTCGGCCCTCCTCGGTGGGCACAGCCTCGTCTCGAGTGCGGTCTCGTCTCGAGTGCGGTCTCGCATCGAGTGCAGCCTGCCATCGGGGGCAGCCTTCAATCCGGGTAGCGGCCTCGCCTCGGGTGCGGCCTGCCATCGGGGGCAGCCCTCAATCCGGGTAGCGGCCTCGCCTCGAGTGCGGCCTCACCTCGGAGGTGCCTTCCGGCCGGGCATCGCCCACGCACGTTCGTTTGCCCTCTCCACGATCTCGAAACTTCGACCTCAGGAAAAGGAACGACCTCACCATGTCGCAGACGACGAGCCAGGATTCCGCCCACGATCACGGCGACCACGACCACACCCATGGCCCCGGGTGCGGGCACACTGCCATTCGGCACAACGGCCATGTGGACTACCTCCACGACGGGCACCTGCACCACCCCGTGGGGGCCACGAATGGCGCGGTGGAGGAGCACCGGATTCCCGTGACCGACGAGAATCCCGCCACCTGCACCCCGGGCTTCTCCGGGGCCCACGACGACGACCATGTGCACGGCCCCGGGTGCGGGCACGAGGCCGTTCCCCACGGGGATCATGTGGACTACCTGGTGGATGGCGTCCTCCACCACCCCCACGGCGACCACTGCGACCACCACGGCACGGTGGAGGTGGTGCAGAAGGGGTAGGGGGCAGGGTCCCGCCGGAGGGGGGGCGGGGAGGACCGAACGCCTCCGTTCGAACCCCTCAGGGCGACCCGCGGGGGGGCTCGCGGGGCGCCGAGGCGCCGCCGTCCCACCGGGGCTCGGCCACCCCCAGCGCCTCCCCGGTGGGGGGCGGATCGGGAATGTTGGCGGTGGCCCGCGCCGGGATCCCCGGGGTCCACCCCACCGCGTGCACCCGGCCGAAGTACCCCGGCGGGGTCGACTCCAGGGTGAAGCCCCACCGGGTCAGGTGCTCCGCCTCGGCTTCCGTCCAGCGAAGGGGGGCGGGGGTCGCCCCCGTCTCGAAGCGGAAGTTGCGCTCGCCATCGGGGTGCACCCGGGGTGCGGCCACCGCCTGGTCCAGGGGGAGGCCGTGGTCGACGAGGCGGCTCACCGTCTGGATCACCGCCGAGAGGATCCGGGCATCGCCCGCCCCTCCGAGCCCGGCCAGGAGCGACCCGTCGGGACGGAGCACCAGGGTCGGGGCAATGGTCGAAGAAGGCCGGGATCCCGGCACCACCCCCAGCCGGGTCGCATACACGAACCCCAGCCCCGGCGCCACCACCCGCGCGCCCATGCTCGGCCCCAGCGACTGGGTGAGCGACACGATCATCCCCCGCGCATCCACCACCGTCAGATGGGTGGTGGACTCCCGGTCGGCGGGGTCGGTGACGAGGGTGCCCGGCACATGGGGCCGGGCGAGGTCGTGGCGGAGGGCGAGGGTCGCCGGGGGGGCGAGGTCACTGCGGTCGCGGTGCGGGAGGACGCGGGTGACGGCAGCGGCGCGTTCGTCGCGGAGCACGAGGGTCGGGAGGGCGGCGGCGGCGAAGGCGGCGGCGGGCGTCGCAGCGAGAGGCGATCCGGCGGGCGCGGTTCTGGCAGGGGCAGCGGCAAGAGCGGCGGCAAGGGCGGCGGCAAGCGCCCCGGCGTCGTCCGCGTCCGGCGTGCCGCCCCGCCACGGCTGGACGATCTCGCGGGCCCGTTCCCGGGCGTGGGCTGACGAGGTGAGGAGGGCCGCCGAGGCCGACTCGCTCTCCTCCACCACCCGGTTCCGCTCCCCGATGGCCTGCTCCATGGCCTGGCCCACGAGGGCGGCCCAGCGGGCGTGGGCCTCGGCATTCCCCACCCCCTCGTGCGAGAGAGCTGGAAGTCCTTCCGGCGTAGCCGCTTCCAGCGTCTGGAGGGCCTGGATCACGGCGTGGCCCGAGGCCGGCCGGAAGTTCGAGACGAGGGCGTGCCCCCGGTACATCCCCCGCACGAGGCGCGCCGGGAGGGCCTCGTAGGCGGCGAGCTCGTCGGTGGTGACGAAGCCGCGCCGGGTGCGCATGTCGGCATCGATGGTGCGGGCGATCTCGCCCCGGTAGAAGGACTCGACCCCTTCATCCCGGAGGATGCGAAGGGTCCGGGCCAGATCCGGGAGCCGGAAGTGGGCGCCGGCGGGCCAGGGGGTGCCATCGGGCTGGAGGTAGCTCCCCCGCGCCGACTCGGGCGAGAAGGCCAGGAGATCGTCCGCCGCCCCCGCAATGCGCTGGGCCTCGGGGGCCGGGAGGGCGAACCCCTCCTCCGCCAGGCGAATGGCCGGGGTGAGGAGGCGGGACATGGGGAGGGAGCCATGCTCGGCATGGAGTCGGTAGAGGGCCGCCGGCACCCCGGGAATGGCCACCCGATCGTACCCCGGCGGCGCCACCCCCTCGCGGTAGCTCCGGGGGACCTGGTTCAGGCCGTCGATTCCGTTCACCTCGCCCCCCTCCGTGCGGATCACGATGGAGGCCCGCCCGCCGATCCCCGACATGCTGGGTTCCGTCACCGCCAGGACCCAGGCCGCCGCCACCGCCGCGTCTGCCGCATTTCCGCCCTCGGCCAGGACCCGGGCGCCCTCCTCCGCCGCCCACACCGAGGCCGCCGCAATGGCCCCATGCGGGGAGCGCACCGTCTGCACCGACGGGTCCGTGACCCCCGGGCGGAGCACGTCCTCCCGCCGCACCGTGGGGAGGCGGTCGTCCACCCCCGGCGGCGCCTCGATCGCCGGGTCCCCGGGCTCCTCCCCCACTCCCCCCGTGGCGCACGCCGCCGGGGTCAGGACAAGGGCGAGCGCCAGGAAGGGGGCGAGGCGTCGGGTCAGGGTGCGGGGGAGGGGTGGGGCCGGGGGGGTGGAGGCGCGAGGGCCCGGGCCGCTCGGGCTTGGGCCGGGACCGGGGCCAGGGATGCGGGGGATGCGAAGGATCGGGCGAGCGTCGTCCATGGCGGGCGGTGCGGGGTGGGGGAGGGGAGGCGGGGGTGGAAGGGCAGGGCGGAGAATGCGAATCTTCTCGGGACGGGAGGCGCAGGGCAACCAGGCGAGCGGAAGAGGGCAGGGCGACCAGGCGGCGCGTGCCCTTCGCCGCCCCGGCCTCTCTGGCCGCTCCGCCTTCTCTGGCGGCTCCGGCCTCTGCTTGTGGCTCCGCCCTCTCTGGTCGCTCCACCCATGCACCCGGTCACCAATCCCGCATTCGGCGCCGCTTCCCTTCACGAAGGCACGGTCAGGAACCGCCTCGGTTCCTGACCGACCACGTGCGTCATCCGGAACCGCACGCGTGTACGTCTGGTTACCGTGGTGGTCACCAACCGTGCCACTGTGCTCTGGAACGGCCTCCGTTGCGGCAACGCGTACCGGGATCCGGACCCGGAACCTCCTTCGCAGCCTCCCTCCCCTCCATGACTGGCTCTCCGTCTCGTCCCCCGTCTTCATCGCGGCCCTCCGAGGCGTCCCCGGGCTCCCCCGGGGCGGCCATCGTGCTCCGACCCCACCCGCTGGAGGGGGCGGACCTCCTCCCCCTGTCCCACCACGCCCGCCCCTGGCCATCGGGGGTGCGCACGGCCACCGGAGGGGGCATGGCGGTGCGCCTTACCCTCGAGTCCGGCGTCCGCGAGGTGCGGGTGGGGGCGGTTCGGGGGGAGCTCGGGGGGGTGGGCCGTGGAACGGGCGAGGCGATGGGCGAGGAAGGGGGCGAGGCGGCGGGCCCAACGGGGGGCCATGCGGCGACCCAGCCCACGGACACCCGGGGCGGGCCCCCCGCCGGCCTCACCCTCCCCGGAGGATGGATGCGACCCCTCGCCCCCGGGGTGCAGGAGCGGGGAATCCTCCTGGACCGCCTCCCCGTGCTCGTGGTTCAGGAGGTGGAGGTGGGAATGACGGAGGGTGCGGAGGCGGGTGCAGGGGGGGGGGAGGACATCCCCGTCCAGGGCCGTTCCCAAGGCTGGCCCGAGAGCCCGTCTCAGGGCCCGTCCGGCGGGTGGCCCGAGAGCGCGTCTCAGGGCCCGTCCGGCGACTGGCCCGAGAGCCCGTCTCAGGGCGCGTCCCAAGGCCCGCCCGAGAACCCGCCACAGGGCACGCCCCAAGGCCCGCCCGAGAACCCGCCGCAGGGCCCACCCAGTGGCCCGACCCACGGCCCACCCCACGGCCCGCTCCCTCCCACACACGAGATCTCCCCCGCGCGCGAGGCCCCCTCCCCCCGGGTCCTCCGCACCACCGCCTACCTCCCCCCCGATCTGTCGGAAGCGCGGGCCGCCCGCCTCCTTGCCTCCCTAGGCCGGGGACTCGCCGGTCGGGTCCTCCTCCGGCACCGGCGAGGGGAAGATGCCGAGGAGCAGGCGGCGGCCGGGGAATCCACGGGAAGCGGGCCCGCCAGCGCCCCCCCCTTCCCCGCCCTCTCCTCTCCCAACGCCCCCCTCCTGGAGCGCGTTTCCCAGGCCCTCCGCCTCTTGGACGACGCCCCCTTCGACGCCCTCCCCGAGCTCGACGAAGGCGGGCCCCCCGCGGGGCCCATCACCTCCTTCGGCCCGGGCGCGGACCCGGAAGCACCGCCTCTCCCCATCTTGGGCGGGGTGCGCCATGGGTCTCTCCTTCGCCTCCCCGCAGAGCACCGGGCCGAAGTTGCCCTCGGCTCCCTCTGCGGGGGGCGGTGGGCCCTCGCCTGGTCCCTCCTCGAGGCCATGCTCCGGGAGGCGGCGTCTGCGGCGCATGGGGGGACGGCGCCTTCCGGGAGGCGGCCCGGAATGGCGGCCGGGACCGGGGCTGGGGTGGAGGCCGACTCGGAGGAGCACCCCGCGTTGCCTTCTCCTCCCTCCCCTCCGGCCCTCCTCCTCGTGGCGGCCCGGTGGGCGCTCTGGACGGGGATGGTGGAACGCCTCCGTCCCTGGGGACCCACCCTGGACCGGGCCGTAGAGGCCGTCATCCGGGGGGCGGTCCCGGTGGCGAAGGGAGTTGTGCCGGGGGTCAGGTCAGGGATCGAGACCGGGGCGATGCCGGTGAGTGCGCCGGTAGCCGCCCCGGGGGTCACGCCAGAGATGGCGCCACGGAAGGCGCCGGGGGTGCCGCCGCGGATCGCACCAGTCGCCGCGCCGCGGAGTGGCCCGGGCCGTGGTGATCCCTCAGCCGATCTTCCTGCCGCCTTCCCCAGCACCTCTGCCCTCCTCCGGCACTTCGCCGAGGCCGTGGAGCCCCTGGGGGTGGAGGGGTGGGTGGACGCCATTCGTGCGGGAGCCGACGAGGTGGAGGCGGCGCAGCAGGGAGTGGAGACTTCGCGGGGCGCGCAGGGGACGGAGGGTTCGAAGGTGGCGGCGCAGAAGCCCGGCGTCGCGCCCGATGTCGCGCCCGACACCCCGCCCGACACCCCGCCTACCGCCGTGCCCCCCGCCCCACCCGCAGACGCCCCCACCCCGGCCCCCGACCCCGAAGCCCCGCCCCGCCCCCCCACCCGCCGGGCCCTCCCCATGCTCGGCACCCGGGGGGCGGTGGTCGAACCCCCCTCCGGGTCCAGCGCCGCGCCGTCGCCGGGGTCCGGGACGCCGACCCCGTCCGTGCGGCTGGCATCCCCCCCGGGGTCGGAGCCCGACGCGCCACCGGCCCCCCGGCCCCGGAGTGCGCGCCTTCCTCCCCTCGGGGCCTTCGCATCTCCCGAACATCCTTCCGTCCTGGCCCATCGGACGGTGCACGCTGCGCGCCTCGTGCGGGCTGCGGTGGAGGGGCTCCTGGGCGTCGAACCCGATGCGGCGTACGGCCGGGTGCGGCTCGCCCCCGACCTCCCGGCGGTGGCCCGGCAGGGTGCGCCCCCTGCCCTCCTGCAGGTGCCCGGCATGCCCCCGCCCTACGATCCCGACCCCACCCCGGTCGGGGACCGGGGCCAGGGCGGGGAGGATCCACCCCGCGACCAGCAGGATGCGGGCGCCCCCGAGCCTGCCCCCCCCCAGGCGGGCGGAACGGCCAACGACGCCCAAACCGAGCCCCAACCCCCACCCCCCCCCCCCCCACCCCCCCCCCCCCCGCCCCCCCGGGGGGGGGGGGCCCGGGGAGGGCAAGCCAGTGGGGGTTGGGGGGG
>JBJHCG010000056.1:0-11314 GCA_050485885.1 Gemmatimonadales bacterium
GTCAGCGCCCGCCCAGGGCGCCAGGCCGGCAGCCCAGGGGTCAGGCCCGGCAGCTCAGGGTTCCCGCCCCGCAGCCCAGGGGTCGCGCCCGCCGGCACAGGCATCCCGGCCGCCGGCCGGTCGAGGGAACTGAGGGCCGCACCCCGCTCGGTGGCAAGGAGGCGCCCGGGGTCGTCCAGGGGTCGGCGCCCGGACTCAGAGGGGAGATACTCCGGCCAGCACGAGGACGAGGGGCTGGTCGGGGTATTCCTGTCGGAGGAGGATGTGCGGGGGCGTTGCCCGGAGGTAGAGTACGGTCGTGCCCTCTCCCCCCGAAACCTCCAGGCGGAAGGCATCGAAGGCCCCTGCCGGCGTGTCGACCCGGCGGATCTCCCCGACCCGGGCCTCGTACGGCGTGGCCCTCCCGGTCACGAGGTCGTAGAGGGCGTAGCGGATCCGGGTTTCCGTCTCGAGGGGCGCCAGGGCGAGGGCATACTCCTCCATTCCGGGAAGGAGGAGGTCCCCCCGTTCCACCGCGACACTGCGTGCACCTCCGAGGGCTGGCGGCAGGTCCAGCCTCCCCACGATCCGCCCCCCTTCCACCTCCAGCCTCCCGGATCCCCCCAGGCCCCCGGCGCCGGTGGCAAGCTCGAGTCGTCGCGGGGTGAGGTCGACGGCATCGAATCGGAGGGTGGTGATCTGAGGAGGCGCCGCGCCCCCCGGGGTCACGATCGAGGTGGCCACCCACTCCGTCCCCTCCCGAGCCAGGTGCTGCGTCACCCCCCCCACCGGTCTCCCGCCGAAAAGAAGGTCGTAGCGACGCACACCGGGCTCCAGCGCGCCCGGTTCGGGCGGCGGCGGCGCGCCCTCGAGTCCGGGAAGGAGGAGGAGGGCGAGGGCCGGGAGGCGTCGGGAGCCTGGCCGGAAGGGGAAGGGGCGAGGGCGCACGAGAGGGGAGAGGGGCTCGGGGGCGGGGGGTCTGGGGGTGGGCCCTGGGAAAAGGCGCCGGGACAGCGCGCCGCGTCGGAGTTCGGGAGGGGGCGCCCCGGGTGGCGGACGTCCCCGGGAGCTTCTACGATCGGAGGGGCACGCAGGTTCACGTCGGCCTCGTCCTCCGGCGAGGATGCTCCCGAACCTCCGGGGAGAAGGCGCCACGACCCCGAGGGGAACGCTCCACGGCCTCGAGGGGAACGCTCCACGGCCTCGAAGGGAACGCTCCGTGGCCTCGAGTGGAAGGCGCCACGACCCCGAAGGGAATGCGCCGCGACCCCGAGGGGAAGGCGCCGCCACCCCGAGGGGCGTGAGCGGGGAGACCCCCGGCACCCCGTGAGAGCCTCAGCGAGGAAGACCCCATGTGCGGACGCTACACCCTGACCCTGGACCAGGAGGCTCTTGCCGCCGCCCTCGGGGTGGCCCAGCTCCTGGCCGAGGGGGGAACCGATCCGGCTGCCGCAGAGGGCGGGACGCCGCCGCAGCGCCGGCCGGATCCCCACCCGCGACCCCGCTACAATGTGGCCCCCACGCAGGAGGCCCCGGTGGTCATCGGGGGGCGCGGCCTGGCAGCGCACCGGTGGGGGCTCGTCCCCTTCTGGGCCGACGACCCCTCCATCGGGAACCGCCTCATCAATGCCCGGTCGGAGACGGTGCACCGGAAACCCGCCTTTCGGCACGCCTTCCGCGAGGGGCGGTGCCTCGTCCCCGTGGACGGGTTCTATGAATGGGTCACGGAAGGAGACCGAAAGACCCCATGGTGGATCCACCGCCCCGACCGGGGCCCCTTCACCCTGGCGGGCCTCCGGGAGGTGTGGCACCCCCCGGACGGAGGGCCTCCACTCGAGACCTTCACCATTCTGACCTGCGACGCGGTGGGAGAGCTACGTCGACTTCACCACCGCCTCCCCCTCCTCGTGGCCCCGGAGCAGCGGAGTGGGTGGCTCCATGGGCCCCACGGCGAGCCGGAGGCCGAGATCGCCGCCCTCCTCGAAGGGGTGGCGGGAGAGGCCGATGCCCTCACGGCCCACCCCGTGTCCATGCGGGTGAACCGCCCCTCCGAAGACGACCCGGGGCTCGTGGAGGCGGTGGATCCCCAGGGGGGGTCCCCGGAGGCGGACCCCGAGGCGGACCCGCCACCCCCGCTCCAGGGGTCCCTCTTCGACCCCCCGACCTGAGCGGAACCGATGCGAGGGATCCGGGTCGGCCTTGACCCCCTCGCCCTTGCATCGCACAATGCCCCGGTTCCTCCTCCGCCCGACCCCGGCGGCGCCTGCGCGCAACCGGGCCCGTACCTCCCGCACCACGGACGCCATCATGGGACGCTCCCTTCGTCGACACTTCCCCGCCGCCCTCGGGGTCCTCTTCCTCCTTCCCGCCCTCGCGGTGGGGCAGGACACCCGGACCATCGAGCCGGCGGACTACTATCGCGTGCAGTCCATGGGGAGCCCGGCCCTCTCTCCGGACGGTCGCCACCTCCTCTACACGGTGCAGTCGATCCGCCGGTCGGAGAATGACCGGATTACGCACATCTGGTGGACCGACCTGGAGTCGGGGCGGTCGCAGCGGCTGAGCACGCAGGGGGTGAACTCCACGAACCCGAACTGGACCCCCGATGGCCGCCGGGTCTACTTCAACACGAGCCGGGGGAGCGAGAGCGGGGTGCACTTCCTGAACTTCGCCGAGCCGGGAGGAGAGGCGTACCGGATCCCGGGACTCACCGGAGGCTTCACCTTCCACCCCACCGGCGAATGGGCCCTGGTCTCGCGCCCGGTTCGGGCCGAAGGGGCGGCCGAGCCCGAGCCCCCCTCGGCAGAGGCCCGGGCCCGGGCGGCCGAGGCGGCGCGGGCGCGCTCCTGCTGGCCCGCCGGCCCGCCGGCCTTCACCTCGGCCACGGACCCGGCCACCCGGGGGCGGACCGAGGCCGAGCGTCAGTGCGACATCTACGTGATCGAGCACTCCGTCTACAAGCGCGACGAGACCTTCTCCTTCCTCCCTCCCGGCGGCGGTGGCGGTGGCGGGGGCGGCTTCGGTGCCTTCGGTGGGGGAGGCGGCGGAAACAGCGACACCTTCACCCAGTTCTTCCGGATCCCCGCCGACGGGCTGCGGGAGGGAGAAGAGGCCGAGCAGATCACCTTCGACGAGGTGAACAAGAGCTTCCAGGAGTTCTCCCGCGATGGACGCTGGATCGTCTACACCGTGAACCACCGGCAGGCTGACCTGGAGGACGAGAGCACGCCGCGCCCGGACCCCGAGTTCCGCCATGAAGACGCCGAACCCGCCGACCCCTCCGACTCCCTCCCCCCCGAGACCGGGATCTACCGGGTCTCCTCCCAGGGCGGCGAGCCCGAGCTTCTCCACCGGGTGCGGGGCTCCATTCGCGGGGTGACCCTCTCCCCCGACGGGAACCGGATCGCCTTCGTGAAGACGGCGGCCCAGCGCACCGACCCCTGGGTTCGCGTGGTGGACGTGCGGAACGGCACGCAGGTCGATGTGGCGAAGGACGACTGGGTCTTCTCCATCGGGAACCCCACCTGGTCGCAGGACGGCCGGGAGCTCCTCTGGGTCTCGGCCGTGCGGGGAACGGACCAGGTGGTGAAGGTGGCGGCCGGGGGCGGACCGGTGCAGTTCGTGACCGAGGGGCGCCACACCTTCAGCGGTTCCGATCTGAACATTGCCCGGGGGACCATGGCCTACGTGCGTACCACGCCCGAGGAGCCCTGGGAGGCCTGGGTGGCGAACATCGACGGCTCGGGGGCCCGGCAGGTCACCACCGTGAACGCCGACTGGATGCGGCAGGTCCGGCTCTCGGAGGTGGAGTACTTCACCTACGAGGGGGTGCCCCACAACCGGGAATGGCTGAACGAGCTTCCGGAGCGCGGGGTGGAGTGGATGCTCGAGAACAATGCGCCGGGGGGCGACGCCTTCGAGGTGGATGCCTGGCTCGTCTACCCCGTGGACTATGAGCCGGGGCGTCAGTACCCCATGGTGCTCTACATTCACGGGGGCCCTCACTCCCGCTACGCCGACACCTGGTTCCCCGAGTTCCAGATGCTTGCCGCCAAGGGAATGTTCGTGCTCTACACGAATCCCCGGGGGTCGTCGGGGTACGGGATGCACTTCCAGTTCTCCACCCTTCGCGCCTGGGGAATCGACGATACGAAGGACGTGCTCCAGGCGGTGGACATGGTGGTGGACCGGGGGCTGGCCGACCCGGATCGTCTGGGGATCACCGGGGGGTCCTACGGGGGCTTCATGACGAACTGGATCACGGCCCACGACCAGCGCTTTGCCACGGCCGTGACGGATCGCTCCATCACGAACTGGTTCTCCTTCTACGGGGTCTCCGATGCATCAGGCCTGGTCGAGGGCGAGTTCGGTGGCATGCCCTGGCCCTTCCAGAGCACCGAGGAGGGGAGCTACAACCTCGTAATGATGCTCTCCCCCATCGTATGGGCCGACCGGGTGCAGACCCCCACCATGATCATCCACTCCATCAACGACTACCGCACCCCGCTCGAAGGTGGGGAACAGTGGTTCCGGGCACTCCAGAAGCACGACGTTCCCGTTCGGATGGTCCTCTTCCCCGACTCGGCCCACGGCATGTCGCGAACCGGGGAACCCTGGCTCCTCGTGCGCAGGCTCCAGGAGTACGTGGACTGGTTCACCGGATACCTGGTGGACGATGAGCCGGTGGTGGCGAGCAACTGAGGCCGCGAGGGGCGCGGCCCCGGGGGCCGGTGCCGAAGCCTCGGTGGGGTGGGGGAGGGGCGGGCTGCCTCCCCCCCCTCGCCGGGAGGCCCTGGAGGGGGATACCTTGAAGGGGACCCTGCCGGGGCCTCGTCGCGTGAACTCCCCCGGGGAGTGGTACGCACGCAGACCTTCTGCCTCCCTGCATCCCATGGGGGGCCGTCCCTCGGCACCCTGCAACCGCCTCCCAGGAGGGCATGGATCCCGTGGCGATCCTGGCCGCTGAACGAGAGGTTTCGCCGGTTCCCCTGCGGGCCCTGGGGCTCTCGCTCCTGGCCCTGGCCGCGCCCGTGCTGGGCTCCTTCCTGGCTCCGGACTGGATGACGGAGGAGTCGGGGGTCCTTCTCTGGCTGAGTGCGCTGATCCCTCCCTTCCTCCTTACCTACTACCGGGGGTGGATGGGGGCCTCGGCGGCGCTGGCCGCCGGGATGGCGGCCCTCACCCTGGCCAACGTGGCGGCCGTGACGCTGGGGCTCTCCATTCCGGAGTTCCGGGTCCTCTTCTGGATGGTGGCCACCTACATCGTGATCTGCATCGGGATCGGCCTCTTCGCCGAGCTCCTCCGACGCGAACGGGCCCAGGCCGAGTCCATGGCCCTCACCGATGCCCTCACCCAGATGCCGAACCGCAGGCACGCCGCCATCTTCCTCGATGCGGCCTATGCTGCCGCGGTGCGGGGCGACCCGGTGAGCATCGTCCTCCTGGACCTGGACCGTTTCAAGGAGGTGAATGATCGCCACGGCCACAGGGCCGGCGACCAGGTGCTCCAGGCCTTTGCCGACGCCATGCGCACCGTCACCCGGCGCATGGACCTTTCCTCGCGCTGGGGGGGGGAGGAGTTCCTCTCCATTCTCCACAACTGCACCGCCCATGGGGCCGAGATCTTCCTCGGCCGCCTGCGGACCGAGTTCGAGACCCACCGATTTCCCTGGGGGCGGGTCACCTTCTCGGCGGGGATTGCCCAGTACGCCCCCGGCATGACCTCGGCGGAGTCCATGCTCGAGGCGGCGGACCGGGCCCTCTACGCCGCGAAGGAAGCCGGGCGCGACACGCACCGCATTGCCGCGCCTCCCCCGGTGGTGAGCCAGTTCGGGGCCGGAGAGAGCGGGGCCACGACGGCCACCGTGGTCGTGGAGGGCGAGGCGGAGCGGGTTCCCGGCGTTCTCTTCGAGGGAGACGAACCCGACGACCGCCTCCTGGGAGACGGGGCGTCCCGCCTCCGCGGCGGCTCGGAGCGGGTCCTGGTCGTGGATGACGATCGCCCCAGCCGGAAGGCGCTGGGGATGCTCCTCCGGCGTCTGGGGTACCAGGTGGTGGAAGCCCCCGATGGGGAAGCAGCCCTGGCTTCGGCCCGCTCCCTTCCCCGGTCCGTCGACCTCCTGGTCACCGATCTCGTCATGCCCGGAATCAGTGGATTCTCCCTCATGAAGCGCCTGCAGGAAGCCCAGGGCCCCTCGCGCGTTCTCTACATTTCGGGGCGGGTACAGGAGGATGTGGAGTGGGCGGCCGCCCCGGGCGCGGTCCAGCGCTATCTCACGAAGCCCGTCGGGGCGGACGAGCTGGCACGGGCCGTCCGGGAGATCCTGGACTCGCCTGTTCCCCGGACCCGTCCCCCCTCCACCCCCACCGGGGCCCGGTCGGAAGAACCGTCCGCAACCGGTGCGGGGTCGGGAGAATGAGCCGAACGAAGAAGGCGGCGGACAACGAGACCCGGCCCCCGCGGAAGCGCCGTCGTCGCCGAATCCTCCTGGGCCTCCTCCTCTTCCTCCTCCTGGTGGGGGGGTTGAGCGCCGTCCTGGCCCTGCGCGAAATGGAGAGTTCGGTCTGGCAGGCCCGCTGGATCGCCCCGCGGGCTGCCGAGATCACCTGGTGGGTCGAGGAGGGGGAGGCGGACCGCCTTCTCCTTCCGGCCGAGGGCCCCTACGATCTCCGACTGGGGTACACGCACCTCCCGGAGCGGGTGGCAGTGGCTCGCTCCCGGGGGTTCCAGGTGGTGGAACAGGCCCGGAGTTCGGATCGACTCCACGCCCTGGTGGAGGAGCACGGCCTCTTCCCCGTGTACCATGCCAAGGACCAGGGGGGGCTCACGGTCATCGATCGCGATGGAGAGTTCCTCTTCGCCCACCGGACCCCGGACCGGATCTGGGAGCGATTCGAGGACATTCCCCCCATCGTCTGGCAGACCCTTCTCTTCATCGAGAACCGCACGGCCCTCGCCCCGGAGTCCCCCTTCCGGAACCCGGCCGTGGAGTGGGGGCGGCTCGTCCGGAGCAGCTGGGATCTGGGGCTTCGGTACCTGGGGCGGGAAGGGAGCGTGGCGGGGGCCAGCACCCTGGCCACCCAGATCGAGAAGTACCGCCACGCGCCCGAGGGCCGCACCGAATCCCCGCGGGACAAGCTCCTCCAGATGGCGTCGGCCTCCTTCCGGGCCTACCTCCTGGGGGAGGAGACCCTGGAGGCCCGCCGCCGGGTCGTGCTCCACTACGTGAACACCGTCCCCCTGGCGGCCATCCGGGGCGAAGGGGAGATCGCCGGGATCCCCGACGGCCTCTGGGCCTGGTACGGCACGGACCCCGAGCTCGCCACCCTCGCCCTGGCCGGGATCCCCGCCCGGCGGGTGGGGGTGATTCCGGCCCCGGAGGAAGTCCTCCCGGAGGGCGTGACACCGCGCCCCGGAGTGGCGGTGGGGGGATCCATGGGGGCGCCCCTCGATCCGGAAACGGGTGCCCCACGGGAGGAGGAGGGCGACAACGGGGATGGGGTGGACGACACCCTCGCCGCCCGCATGGCGGCGCTGGCGGAGGGGGTGGGTGCAGGGGCTGGGGCGGAAGGGGTGTCTGCCTCCCTTTCGGCGGCGGTCTACCGCCAGGTCCTCAGCCTCTTCCTGGCCCAGCGGCGTCCCACCTGGTACCTGGCGAACCCCGAGGGGCAGGAGTCCCTGGCCCGCCTCACCGACCGCTACCTCCGCCTCCTCGCCGAAGAGGGGCTCCTGGACGAGGACTTCGCATCCCGCGCCATCGAGGCCCGGGTCCAGCCCAGGGTCCTCCCCCCCGAACGTCCCCCGGTGGACTTCGTCGAGCGGAAGGCGGTGAACACGGTGCGCACCGGGCTCCTCTCCCTCCTGGACATTCCCCGCCTCTACGACCTGGACCGGGTCGATCTCACCGCCCGTTCCACCATCGATGCCGGGGCCCAGGCCACCGCCACCCGCCTCTTCCGGGACCTCCGCGACCCCACCTTCATCCGCACCCGGGGGTTTGACCAGTTCCGCCTCCTTGACCGGGGCGACCCCGAGGAGGTGGTGTACTCCATTTCCCTTCACGAGCGCACCCCCATGGGGAACGTGGTCCGGGTACAGGCCGACAACCTGGACGCCCCCTTCAACCTGAACGAGTCGGCCCGCCTGGAGCTGGGATCCACGGCCAAGCTCCGGACCCTGGCCAGCTACCTGGAGATCATCGCCGAGCTCCACGAGGGCTTTTCGGTCCTCCCCGCAGACTCCCTCCGCCGCTTCCCCGTGGCCTCCCAGGACCGTCTCTCGGCATGGACCCGGGACCAGGTTCTCCTCCGCCCTTCGGCCACCACGGAGGAGGTCCTCCGGAGCGCCATGGACCGGATGTACTCGGCGAATCCGGCAGAGCGCTTCGTCACCGGGGGCGGAGTCCAGACCTTCTCGAACTTCGACAACACCTACAATCAGCAGGCCGTTTCGGTCTGGGTGGCCTTCCGGCACTCGGTGAATCTCCCCTTCGTGCGCATGATGCGCGACGTGGTGAACCACTACATGTACCGGGTCCCGGGGTCCACCGCCCACGTCCTGGAGGAACGGGGCACCCCCCTCCGGCAGGAGTACCTCGCCCGTTTCGCCGACCGGGAGGGGATCCAGTTCCTGAACCGCTTCATTCCCAAGTACCGGGGGAAGAACCGCACGGAGATCCTGCAGGCCCTCTTCGCCGACCGGCGCCTCTCTCCCCAGCGCATGGCCTGGGCCTACATCACCGCCGTTCCCGAGGCCTCCATCGAGGAGTTCGAGCGGGTGCTCCGCCAGAACCTCCCCGATGACCGCTTCAACGAGGCTGCGATTGCCGACATCTGGAGGAGGGCCGACCCCACCCCCCACGACCTGGCGGACCTGGGGTACCTGGCCAATGTGCACCCCCTCGAACTCTGGGCCGCCCGGTACTTCATCGACCATCCCGAGGCCACGGCGGCCGAGGCCATCCGCGCCTCCGAGGGGGCCCGGCAGGAGGTCTACCAGTGGCTCTTCCGGACGAGCCGCACCCAGGCCCAGGACGCCCGGATCCGCTCCCTTCTCGAGGTGGAGGCCTTTACCGAGATTCACCGTGGATGGCAGCGCCTGGGCTATCCTTTCGGAAACATCGTTCCCTCGCTCGGCACCTCCATCGGGAGCTCGGGCGATCGGCCTGCGGCCCTGAACGAACTCGTGGGGATCATCCTGAACGAGGGGGTGCGCCTCCCCACCTTCCGGGTCGAGGAACTCCACTTTGCCGAGGGCACCCCCTGGGAAACCCGCCTTGTGCGCCGGGGTGCCGAGGGGGAGCGGGTCATGAACCCCGATGTGGCGCGGATCCTCCGCGAGGCCATGGAGGACGTGGTCCAGGAGGGGACGGCCCGGCGTGTGCGCGGCGTCTTCCGCATGCCCGACGGGACCCCCCTCCCGGTGGGCGGAAAGACGGGCACGGGCGACAACCGGTTCCGGGTCTATGCCCCCGGCGGGCGCCTTACCGAGTCCCGGAGCGTGAACCGCACCTCCACCTTCGTCTTCTTCATCGGCGACCGGTACTACGGGGTCATCAGCGCCTACGTCCCGGGCGACCAGGCCGATGCCTACCGCTTCACCTCGGCCCTTCCCACCCAGATCCTGCGCGAGTTGGCCCCGGTGGTGGAGGGACTCATCGCCGAGGACCTGGCGGCCGAGGCGGCCCGGGCCGAAGAGGCGGGGGCGGAGGAGGGGAATGCCACCGCTCCCGCTGCGGAGGCGCTCCCGGGTGCGGCCGGGGTCGGGAACGGGTCCGCAGGGATCACCCCCGCGCCCACACCGCCTTGAGGTAGGCGTTTTCGGGGATTCGTACGGGGTGGTCCACGTCGTGCTCCGTTCGCTCCACGAGACGGAGCGGCCGGCCGGCGTCGGTGGCAGCCCGGAAGACCGCGCCCTCCAGCGCCGCGGGGGTGATCCGGCTCGAGCAGGAGGCCTGGAGCAGGAGCCCTCCGGGCACGAGGACTCCCAGCGCCAGGCGGGTGAGCCGCCCGTACTGGGCCAGGGCACCCGGGACCTGCCCTGCCTCCTTCGCGAAGGCCGGGGGGTCCACCACCACCACCTCGTAGCGGGCCCCCCGGCCCTGCAGGTCGGTCAGGAGGGCGAAGGCGTCGCCCTCGAGGCCTTCGTGGGTGGCGAGGCCCACCTCGGGATGGTCCTCGTTCAGCGCGAAGTGCCGGTGGGCCTGGGCCAGCGCCGCCCCGCTCAGGTCGAGGCTTGTCACCTCCCGGGCGCCCCCGGCCGCGGCGGCCAGGGAAAACCCCCCGGTATAGCTGAAGACGTTCAGCACCCGCCGCCTCCCCGGGCTCCCTCCCCCGGGGAGGGAAGACCAGTCCAGCCGGGCCATGCGGGCCCGGTTGTGCCGCTGATCCAGGTAGAACCCCGTCTTGTGCCCTTCCAGGGGGTGGGCCTCGTACCGGAGTCCGTGCTCGAGGAAGGCGAGGGTCCGGGGGACCTCGCCCCTCCCCGCCGCCGGGAGCTCGAGGCCGGCCGGGAGTTCGGCCTCGATCCGCCGCGAGGGGAGGAGGAGGATCCCGTCGGGCGGGGCTCCCGTGGGGCCGGCGGAAGCCCACCCTTCCTCGATCCCGTCCAGGAGGTCCGGAAGGTGGGGGAGCCAGGCCGGGGTGTAGAGCTTGAGGACGAGGTGGGGGCCGTAGGCATCGAGGATCACCCCCCCCATTCCGTCGCTCTCCCCGTGGAGGACCCGGAACCCGGTGGTGGCCGGGTCGGTGGGCCGGGGCTGCCGGAAGAGGGGGCGGCGAAGATGAAGGGCCGTCTCCACCCGCTCCCGGAAGAGGTCGGCCCCGATGGGCGCGCCCTTTCCGACCACGAGGGCCCGCACCCGAATGGGTCCCCGGGCGTCCCAGAGCCCGGCTGCGAGAAAGCGGTTCTTCCGGTCGAAGAGCACGGCAATCTCCCCCGTCCGACCCTCCCGGTTGACCTCCCGGATGGAGGAGGCGAAGACCCAGGGGTGCCCGTCGCGGAGCGCCCGCTCCGCCGCCGGGACCACCCGCACGGCCAGGGGCTTCTCCGCACCGGGCCCGGGGGGCGTTCGCAGGGGCGGGAGGCGCTTTCCCGCTCCGGACTCCCGGGGCGTGCTCAGCGGGGGGAGGGGGAAGGGGTTCCCGGTCCCCCCGCATCGGCGGGGCCGGGGAGGGAGGCCGGCGCCGGGAGGTAGGCCCCGGTGTACTGGCTCAGGACCCCCAGGTCCACCACCGCCCCCGCCCGGAGGGAGCGGGGGGTACGGGTCCGGTCGGCGGCGGAATAGAGAAGGACCTGGCTCGCTCCGATCACCTCGGCCCGGTCTCCGGTAATGAC
>JBJHCG010000057.1:0-10907 GCA_050485885.1 Gemmatimonadales bacterium
GCCCAGACCAGGTCAGCCCAAACACCCCTTCCAGGATGCCCAGACTCAACCCGCCCTCTCCGGCGGCTGCATGGGTGTCTTTCAAAAAAGCGGGTCCGCCGACCTCGCGGAAACCGGCTCGTTGCCGGTTCGTGACGAGGCGTTCAGCGGAGCCAAGTAAATTAGGTCGTGGCCGCTTCAGGGTCAAGGGGGTTCTCGGGAGTGCGCTCCAGGGCGGAGAAGAGCCCCTCCAGCGCGGAACCGTCGAGGTGAAACTCGCCGAGGACGCCTCCCTCGGGGCCGTGCCAGTCCGAACCTCCGGTGGGGAGGAGTCCCACGCTTCGCGCGCGTCGCAGGAGCCGGCCCGCTCGCTCGCGCGGCGTCCTCGGACGATGCACCTCGAGACCCATGAGTCCGGCGCGTCGCATCCGGGGAAGGAGCGTATCGAGGAGGGCCTCGGGAGGATGGGCCCAGGAGGAGATCCCGCCGGCGGCGTGAATGAGCTCCAGCCCTTCCTCCAGCGAAACCAGGTCGGTGGGAACGAAGGCCGGGTGCTCGTCTCCGATGAGGCGATCGAAGGCCTCCCAGGTGTGCTCCACCACCCCGGCCGCCACGAGGGCCCGGGCCAGATGCGGGCGGGCAAGGCTCTCTCGTTCGGGCCCGGCCTGGACCTCCACCGCCTCGAGGGTGATGGGGATGCCCTGGGCCTGGAGCCGGGCCACCATTCCGGCCATCCGGTTCTCCCGTACCGTTCCCGCACGGCGCCCGTGCGACACGATCTCCGGGTGGGTCGGGTCGATGCCGTACCCGAGAAGGTGGACCTCTCCCTCCTCCCAGGTGGCGCTCACCTCGATCCCGGGGATCACCACCACCCCCAGCGCCTCCCCTTCCCTGCGGGCCTCCTCCACCCCGGCCGCGGTGTCGTGGTCCGTCAGGGCGATATGGGTCAGCCCGCCCGCATGGGCATGGGCCACGACCTCGGCGGGAGACACGGTCCCGTCGGAGGCGGTGGAGTGGAGATGAAGGTCGATGCGAAGGGACTCGGTCATTCCTGAATCTGATGCGGGAGAGCGGGGACACAAGAGCGAAGCCCCTGGGGGCCGCGAAGCCTCGCGGAGACCCGGGGAAGGGAGCACGTTGGAAGCCGGGGTCGCCGACGACCGAGGGGGGCGGCCTTCGCCCTGGGCCACCCTCCCGCCACGGCGAAGGGGCGGCCTCCTCCATGGGAAGCCGCCCCTCCTTGTACGCCCCTGGCGCCCGGACGATGCGACCCGGCGCGCCTGTCGGGGCCCTCGGATCAGACCAGGGGGTTCCCGGGTCCGGCCATCTGGTCCAGGTCCACCGGCTCCTGGTCGAGGTCGATCCACCCCGAGCCGGGGTCGAAGCCGGCGGGCGGAGCGTCGGAGGCGAACTCCGAGAGCACGGTGACCTCGTCGTTCTCCACCTTGAGGACCCCCCGGTTCACGAAGAAGCGTCGGCTCCCGCCTTCGGGAAGGTCCACGGAGAGCATGCCCCCTCCCAGAAGGGCGAGGAAGGGCGCGTGGCCGGGAAGGATGCCCACCTGGCCATCCCACGCCGGGGCCACGAGGCTCGATGCCGCTCCCTCGTACACGACCTGGGCTGGCGAGACCACCCTCACCGAGAGCGTTCCTGCGCGCGAACCTCCCTGGGCGGCGGCCATCTCAGCCCTCCTTCTCCATCCGCTCGGCCTCGGCGATCACGTCGTCGATTCCGCCCTGCAGGTAGAAGGCCTGCTCGGGGAGGTGGTCGAACTCGCCGGCGGCCACCCGCTCGAAGGAGGAGATCGTGTCCTCGAGCTTCACGTACTTCCCCGGGCGGCCGGTGAACTGCTCGGCCACGAAGAAGGGCTGGGAGAGGAAGCGCTGGATCCGGCGGGCACGGCCCACGATGATCTTGTCCTCTTCGGTGAGCTCGTCCATTCCCAGGATCGCGATGATGTCCTGGAGCTCCTTGTACCGCTGGAGGATCCGCTGGACCTGCATGACCACGTCGTAGTGGCGCTCGCCCAGGAACTGGGGGTCCAGGATCCGCGAGGTGGAGTCGAGGGGGTCCACCGCAGGGTAGATCCCGAGCTCGGCAATGGATCGGGAGAGCACGGTGGTGGCGTCGAGGTGGGTGAAGGCCGTGGCCGGCGCCGGGTCCGTGAGGTCGTCGGCGGGAACGTAGATGGCCTGCACCGAGGTGATGGAGCCCTCGCGGGTGGAGGTGATCCGCTCCTGCATCTCCCCCATTTCCGTGCCCAGGGTGGGCTGGTACCCCACGGCCGACGGCATGCGCCCGAGGAGGGCCGACACCTCGGACCCCGCCTGGGTGAAGCGGAAGACGTTGTCCACGAAGAGGAGCACGTCCTGCTTCTCGACGTCGCGGAAGTACTCGGCAATGGTCAGCCCGGAGAGCCCCACCCGGAGACGCGCCCCCGGAGGCTCGTTCATCTGGCCGTAGACGAGGGCGGTGGAGCCCAGCACCCCGGCCTCCTTGAACTCGAGCCAGAGATCGTTCCCCTCGCGGGTCCGCTCCCCCACCCCGCAGAAGACGGAGCGTCCGCCGTGCTGCATGGCGATGTTGTTGATGAGCTCCTGGATGATCACCGTCTTCCCCACCCCGGCGCCGCCGAAGAGGCCGGTCTTTCCCCCCTTCACGTAGGGGGCGAGAAGGTCGATGACCTTGATCCCGGTCTCGAAGATCTCGGTCTTGGGCTCCAGGTTCTCGAACTTCGGGGGCTCGCGGTGAATGGCCCACCGCTGCACGGAGGCGGCGTCGTCGCCCCCCACCGGGCCGGCCTCGTCCACGGGCTCGCCCAGAACGTTGAGGATCCGGCCCAGGGCCGCTTCGCCCACCGGGACCTGGATGGAGCTCCCCGTGTCCACGGCCTCCATCCCCCGAACGATTCCGTCGGTGGAGGACATGGCCACGGCGCGGACCTGGCCGCGCCCGATGTGCTGCTGCACCTCGGCGGTCACGGCCACCTGGGTTCCCCCGGAGGTCGTCCCCTCGATGCGGAGCGCGTTGTAGATGTCGGGGAGATGCTCGGGCGCGAACTCCACGTCGAGCACGGGCCCGATGACCTGGACCACCTTACCGATATTCTTGTCAGCCATGATTCGTCTCGTCTCCGGTTACTCGAACGCTGCGGCGCCGCCCACGATCTCGGCGATTTCCTGGGTGATCTGGGCCTGACGGGCCCGGTTGTACGTCCTGCGCAGGGACTCCAGCATGTCGGCGGCGTTGTCTGTGGCGTTCTTCATCGCCGTCCGCCGGGCGCTCTGCTCGGAGGCGGCGTTTTCCACCAGCGCCCTGAAGACCAGGTTGCGAATGTAGAGGGGGAGGATCCGGCTCAGGATCTCGTCTCCCGAAGGGGAGAGGATGAAGTTCTCCGGGTCGACCCGCTCCCCCGGCGGCTCGATGGGAAGGAGCTTCCGGGCCACCGGCGGGGTGGACATGGCGGAGCGGAACTCCGACGCCACGACCCAGACCGCGTCGACCTCCCCCTCCTCGAACCGCTTGAGGGGCTCCCGCACGAGGGAATCCGCCTCCTCGGGGGTGGGGCGGTCCGAGATGTCGGTCCGCTGCACCGCCATGGCCTCACCCTGGAAGCGGAAGAACCCGATGCCCTTCTTTCCGGCCACATGGAGCTCCACCTCCACCCCCTGGGCCCGAAGCTCGGCCAGGAGGGCCCGGGTACGCCGGATCAGGTTCACATTGAACCCGCCGGCCAGCCCGCGGTTGGAGGTGAGGAGGATCACCACCGCCCGACGCAGGGCCTCGGGGCGCCGGAGAATGGGGTAGGTCTGGGCGAGGGCCGGGTTGTAGAGGCTCCCCACCATCTCCTCGAGGGCATCCCCGTAGGGACGCGCCGCCCGGACCCGGTCGGTGGCACGCTTGAGCTTCGACGTGGCCACCATTTCCATGGTGCGGGTGATCTGCCGCGTGTTCTCGACGGAACGAATGCGGCGCTTGACCTCTCTGGATTGCGACACGTGTGGCTGGTCCTCCTGCCGGTCGGGGGTTCAGGGTGCGGAAGCGGGGGGCTGGAAGGACCGCCCTCAGCCTTCCGCGACCGCCTGCTCCGCCGCCCAGCTGGCGTTGAAGTCCGCAATGGCGGACCTGAGGTTCGCCTCGATCTCGTCGGTAAGGGCCTTCTCCTCGCGGATTCCCTGGAGGACCTCGGGGCGCTGGGCCTCCAGGTACTCGAGGAAGGCCTCTTCCCACTGCCGGACCCGGTTCGTCGGAACCGCGTCGAGAAGCCCGTTCGTCACGGCGTAGATCACCGCGACCTGCTTCTCCACGGCCACCGGCTGGTACTGGGGCTGCTTGAGGACCTCCACCGTCTTCTCACCCCGGGAGAGCTGACGCTGGGTGGCGGCGTCGAGATCCGATCCGAACTGGGCGAAGGCCTCGAGCTCCCGGTACTGGGCCAGGTCGAGGCGGAGACGGCCGGCCACCTTCTTCATGGCCTTGATCTGCGCTGCACCTCCCACCCGGGACACGGAGATCCCCACGTTCACCGCAGGACGCACACCCGAGTAGAAGAGGTCGGGCTCGAGGAAGATCTGCCCGTCGGTGATGGAGATGACGTTCGTGGGGATGTACGCCGACACGTCTCCGGCCTGCGTCTCGATGATGGGGAGGGCCGTGAGCGACCCCCCGCCCAGCTCGTCGGAGAGCTTGGCCGCCCGCTCCAGGAGCCGGGAGTGGAGGTAGAAGACGTCGCCGGGGTAGGCCTCGCGCCCCGGAGGGCGACGCAGGATGAGGGAGAGCTGGCGGTAGGCCTGGGCCTGCTTGGAAAGGTCGTCGTAGACCACCAGGGTGGCCTTCCCCTGCCACATGAAGTGCTCGGCCAGCGCGGTGGCCGAGTACGGCGCGATGTACTGCATGGGGGCCGGGTCCGAGGCGTTGGCGGCCACCACGATCGTGTAGTCGAGGGCCCCGTTCTCCCGGAGGGTCTCCACCACGGAGGCCACCTTCCCGGCCCGCTGCCCGACGGCGCAGTAGACGCAGACAACGTCCTGCCCCTTCTGGTTGATGATCGTGTCGATGGCGATGGCCGTCTTCCCGGTGGAGCGGTCCCCGATGATGAGCTCCCGCTGTCCACGCCCGATGGGGATCATGGCGTCGATGGCCTTGATCCCGGTCTGCATGGGCTCGCCCACCGGCTGACGGGCCACGATCCCGGGAGCCACGATGTCAATCATCCGGGAGCTTTCGGCCTCGATGGGGCCGGCCCCGTCCAGCGGGCGCCCCAGGGGATCGACGACGCGGCCCAGGTACCCGGCACCCACCGGGACCTCCAGCACGCGCCCGGTGCGGCGGACCTCGTTCCCCTCGTGGAGCTGGGTCCAGTCCCCGAGGATCACGGCCCCGATGTTGTCTTCTTCCAGGTTGAGCGCCAGGGCCGTGACGGCCTCGCCGCCCCCGGAGGGCGTGATCTCGAGCATCTCCGAGGCCATGGCGTTCTTCAGGCCATAGATCCGGGCGATCCCGTCCTTCACCTCGAGGACCTGACCCACTTCCTCGGCCTGCAGGGCGTCCTGGTAGTTGTCGATGGCGTTCAGGAGAACGCCCTTGATCTCGCTCGCGCGAAGCTGGGAATCGGAGTTGGCCATGGTCTCGTCTTATCCTTGGTCCGTCGACACGTCGGTGGTGAGAAGCTGCCGGCGCATCCGCTGCAGCCTCCGCCGCACGGACCCGTCGAAAATCGTGTCCCCGCTCTTGAAGACGATCCCGCCCACGAGTTCGGGCTTCACCCGGACGTGGGGGATCGCTTCCTTGCCGAGGATGCGGGAAAGCTCGGCCGAAATGCCGGCGAGCTCGTCATCTTGAAGGGGGCGGGCCACCTGGACCTCGACATGGGTGCGCCCGAGGCGCGCGTCGAGGAGGGCCCGGTACTCGGACGCCATGTCGGGAAGGACCCGCTGGCGCCGCTTGTCCACCACGAGGTAGAGAAAATTCAGGACATGCCGGGGGAGGCGACCCTCGAAGGTCTCCCGGATCACGGCCTTCTTCCGCTCCGGAGTGATCCGGGGCGTTTCGAGGAGGGCCTGGAAGTCCGGCACCTGGTCGAGGAGCGCCACGACCTGGTCCAGCGCCTCCCCGTAGGCCTCGGCCGCGTCGTCGCGCACGGCCAGATCGAAGAGGGCCGACGCGTAATTCCGGGCGATGGTCTCTCCGCGCACGTCAGGCCTCCGCAGCGGGGCGGTCGAGCTCGCTCAGGAACTGCTGCACGAGGACCCGGTCGCGATCCTCGTCGAGGCGCTCCCGGAGGAGGCGAGAGGCGGCGGCCAGGGCCAGCTCCACCGCTTCCTCGCGGATCTTCCCGAGGGCGGCGTCGCGCTCGCGCTCGATCTCGGCGCGGGCCCGCTCCACGATCCGGTTGGCCTCTTCCCGGGCCCGGTCCTGGATCTCGCGGCCCACCCGCTCGGCCGCGGCGCGACCCTCGGCCACGATCTCCTGCGACTGGCGGCGGGCATCGGCGACCTGCTTCCGATGCTCCTCCAGGAGGAGCTGGGCCTCTGCCCGCATGGCCGCGGCATCGTCAATGGACTTCCTGATCCCCTGCTCCCGGGCGTCGAGAGCCCCGAGAATCGGGCCCCAGGCGAACTTGCCCAGGACCCAGAGCACGAGAAGGAAGACCAGGAGGGTCCAGACGAAGAGGCCCGGATCCACGGCAAAGAGTCCGCCCCCGCCCTCGTCGGCCGCGAAGGCCGGCGTGGGAGCCAGGAGGAGGATGGAGGACATCGCCGCGGCCGACCAGGCCGGCATGGCGGAAATCTTCATGGGTGCGCCTTCCATGGGTCGTCGGGGCGCCGGCCGGACCCACCGCCGCGAGGGTGATGGGTCCGACCGGTGCTGCCGGAGTTCAGGGGCGGCCCCGGAGGGGGGTGCCCCGCCGCTCGGATTCGAACCCGGCGATCAGAGCAGCTTGTAGAGCAGCGTGATCACGAGGGCGAAGAGCGCTGCACCCTCGATGAAGGCCGCCAGGATGATGGCCGAGGTCTGGATGTTCCCGGAGGCCTCGGGTTGACGGGCCATCCCCTGCACGGCGGAGGAGCCGATCATGCCGATCCCGATGGCGGCGCCGATGATGGTCAGACCAATCCCGAGACCGGAGCCGAGGAGTCCGAGGTAGTTGAGCGCGGCCTCGGGCGTCATGGCGACATCCTGCGCGACGAGAAGGAGGGAGTTCAGCATTGTGTCTCCGTTTCGACTTGGAGTTGGTGGGTGTCAACCGCTGAGTTCGAAGCTGCGAGCGGCAAGGTCACGCGCCCTTCCGGGCCCCGCGACGAACGGTCCGCCTGCCCCTCAGTGGGCATGGCGGATGAGGCCGATGAAGACGGCCGTGAGCATGGAGAAGATGAACGCCTGCAGGAAGGAGACGAACACCTTCAGCAGGGTGATGGCCGCGGCCATCACCACCGCGCCCCCCGCGACGCCCCAGCGGGCCACGGTGAGTTCGGCAAAGACGAAAATGAGCCCCAGGAGGGAAAGAATCAGGATCTTTCCCGCCGTCATGTTGGCAAAGAGACGGATGGCCAGCGCGAAGGGCTTGGTGAGCTTTCCGATGGCCTCCACCGGGGTCATGATGAGAAGCATGACCGCCTGTCCAGCCGGGGGAAGGCCCTTGGGGGCGTAGAAGATCGTCCGGGCATACCCGGCAGGCCCCAGGGCCCGGAATCCGGCCACCTCGATCCAGATGAAGGCGAGGAAGGCCAGCGCCGCAGTCACCGAAAGGGAGGCCGAGGCGGAGACTCCGAAGGGTACGAGCCCCAGGAGGTTCATGTACAGGATGAAGAAGAAGAGCGTCAGGATGAGGGGGGCGAACTGGTCGGCACCATGGCCGATGTTGGCCCGAACCACCTGGTCCCGGAAGAAGAGGATCACCGACTCCATGGCGTTGGCGAAGCCGGTGGGCGCATCGCCCGCCTCCATCTGCCGGTACGTCTTCCCCACGAGGCCCATGGTCACGAGGCAGAGGACCCCGGCCAGGAGCATGAAGACCACGTTCTTCGTGGGCGACAGGTCCAGGGCAAAGGCACCGATCTGGATCGGGTCGAACTGGGGGAGGTAGAGCTTCCAGCCGGCAAAGTCGATGTAGTTCCCGTCGGAGACCTTCCCCATGAGCATGCTGCCCAGGTCGAAGGTTCCCGAGGAGGTGGACTCGTCCGTGGCCTGGCGGGCCGCGCTTTCCGTGTCGATCATCCGGTCTCGTTCCCGGTTCCCGTTTCGGGCCCTCCACCCCGGAGCGCCAGAGGCTCCAGCAGGTGCAGGACGAAGAACAGTCCAGCCACTCCCATCAAGGTCCAGAGGGGGTCCAGATCGTCGCGCAGCCAGACCGCGATCATCATGGCCCCCAGCGCCGCCAGCCGAAGGAAGGTTCCCCCCAGCCAGGCCCCAAGGAAGCCCTGGGGCTTGTGGCGAAAGCGCAGGAGAAGGGCGAACCCAGCCCCCTGCACCACGGCCGCCACGCCGCCGGCCCAGAGAAGGCCCGTCCTGCTCGGCCCCTCGAAGGCGACGACTGCGCCCAGTGCCACGGCGCCCACCACTCCCAGCACCATCGCGGCGTAGCGAAGCCAGGCCCTCATGGCTCCTTCTCCTCCGCCCCACCTGCCGCCTCGTCCTTCCGGCGGCGGGCCTCCTCCTCCCGCTCTCGCGGGCGAAGGAGGAGGTGCTGGATCACACTCCAGAATCCGGCCCCCGCCCCGACCAGCGCCCCGACGATCGTGAAGAGGGGGCGCGTGCCCACCCTTCCGTCGAGCCACCATCCGGCCATGAGAAAGAGGCCGGTGGAAAGCGCGATCGTCAGACCATGGCCCGAGTGGTGGGCCAGTTGCACCAGGGGGGACTCGGGGGTCTCCCCCTGGTCGTCGCGCGATCCGGTCATGGTTGGGCTCCAGACTCCTTGCAGCCTGCTAAGCTAGGCGCTTGTGAAAAATTTCGCAAGCGCCGGCGTACGCCTCGAAGCCCGCCCGGGAGAACGTCCGCCACGGGCACCGGAAGCGCCCCCGGGGAGGCCGTCGCGGCCGCACCGCGAGGGGAGGCCCGCCCCTCCTCGGGGGGCACGTGGGGAAGGCCGCTCGCGAGCCCCCCGGTCCCGGGGACGGCGCGCCCCCCCGAGCCTTTCGGCACCCTCGCGGGTAGGCTACCGTGTGCCAGCCCGGATGCCTGCCAGGATCTTCCCCCCACCTCCCTCCGACGACGACGTGGACTCTGCCATGCGTGTGTCCCCCTCCGCCCCCCCGGCGGAAGGTCTCCAGCGCCCCGACGATGTGGCCCTCCTGGCCGAAGCCGCACGCGCCGCCGATGACCTCCGGGCCGAGGTGGGTCGGCGCGTCGTGGGGCAGCGCGAGGTGGTGGACGGCCTCCTCCTGGCCCTCCTGGCGGGGGGGCACGCCCTTCTGGTGGGCGTTCCGGGGCTGGCCAAGACCCTCCTCGTGTCCACCCTGGCCGAAGCCCTGGACCTGGACTTCTCCCGGATCCAGTTCACGCCCGACCTCATGCCCTCCGACATCACGGGCACCGAGGTCATGGAGGAGGACCGGACCACGGGGCGCAGGGCCTTCCGCTTCGTGCCGGGGCCGATCTTCGCGCATGTGGTCCTTGCGGACGAAATCAACCGGACCCCGCCCCGGACCCAGGCTGCCCTCCTTCAGGCCATGCAGGAGCGGGCGGTGACGGCCGGAGGGGTGACCCATCCGCTCCCGGCTCCCTTCTTCGTCCTTGCCACCCGGAACCCCATCGAGCAGGAGGGGACCTACCTTCTCCCGGAGGCCCAGCTGGACCGCTTCATGCTGGAACTCAGGATCGATTATCCTTCCCGAGAGGAGGAGGTGGCCGTGGCGCTCCAGACCACCGGGGAAGGCCTGCCGGCCGTGAAGGCCGTGATCGAAGCGGATCGCCTCCGGGCGATCCAGGGACTGGTTCGTCGAATCCCGGTGGCCCCCTCGGTTGCGGAGTACGCCGTGCGCCTCGCCCGGGCCACGCGTCCGGGAGGAGAGGAGGCCGCCCCCGCCGCCCGACGATACCTTGCCTGGGGAGCAGGTCCGCGGGCCAGCCAGGCCCTTGTCCTGGGCGCCAAGGCGAGCGCGGCTGCGCGGGGTGAGCCCATCCCCTCCTTCGAGGATGTCCGGAGGGTGGCGCCGGCCGTGCTGGCCCATCGCGTGGTGCCCGGCTTCGATGCGGAGGCCGATGGGCTGAGCGGGGCCGACCTGATCCGGACCCTCCTGGAGGAACTCCGGGGCCCCAACGGGGAAGGATCGCGGTGAATCACGGGGCAGGGCGGGCTGTGAACGGGCCCGCAAGGCGCAGGCAACCGACTGGAGGAAGCGGACCATGAAGAAACGACGATCAGGGCGGGAAGGAGACGATCACCCTCCGAGTTGGAGGTCCAGGTGATCACGGCTCTTCTCGTGCTGGCCGGCCTCCTCCTGGCGGGATCAGCGCTCCTCTCGGCGGCAGAGGCTGCCGTCTTCGCGCCCGGAACGAGCCGGCTACGCACCCTCCTGGACGAGGGGTTCCGCGGAGCGGAGCGACTCCAGGCCGCCCGGGATCGCGGGGGCGAGGTCCGGGCCGCCGCCCTCTTCCTGAGCACCCTCCTGAATGGCGCCGCGGTAGGGCTCCTGGCCGGGGCCGCCACCCTGCACATGGGTCCTCGGGGGATCGCGCTGGCCATTTCGGGGGGCCTTCTCGCGGTTCTCCTCGTGGCCGAGGGGGTGCCCCGGATCCTCGTGGCACCCCGTCCCATCCGGATGGCCCTTCTCACCGCGCCTCTCCTGCTGGCCCTGGAACGGCTCGTCCACCCCTTCCTCGCCCCCTTTCTCCGCCTCGATGCCATGCTCCAGCGCAGGAACGGAGACGAGCCGGACTCGCCCGAAGCCCGGGAAGTCCGGGAGCTGTCGGAACTGGGGAGAAAG
>JBJHCG010000058.1:0-6588 GCA_050485885.1 Gemmatimonadales bacterium
GTCCGGCTCGTCCACCCCTTCCTCGCCCCCTTTCTCCGCCTCGATGCCATGCTCCAGCGCAGGAACGGAGACGAGCCGGACTCGCCCGAAGCCCGGGAAGTCCGGGAGCTGTCGGAACTGGGGAGAAAGGAAGGGGTGGTCGGGGAGGAGGAGCACCGGCTCGTGGAGCGGGCCTTCCGGATGGACGAACTGGCGGCCTGGGACGTCATGACCCCGCGGGTGGACATCTTCGCCTGGGACGACGCCCTGACCCTGGAGGAGATCATTCCCCAGCTCCATGCGGTACCCTACTCCAGGGTCCCGGTCTACGGGGAGAGCATCGACGACATTACCGGGATTCTCTACGTGCGGGAGGCCTACGAAGCCTGGGTGGCCGGCCGAACGAGCCTTCCCCTTTCGCGCCTGGCCCGGGAGCCCTTCTTCCTCCCCGGCTCCCTTTCCCTCCCTCTCCTGCTCCGGGACTTCCAGGCACGCCGGATCCACATGGGAATCGTGGCGGACGAGTTCGGAGGCACCGATGGCCTCGTGACGCTCGAAGACGTGATCGAGGAGCTCGTGGGCGAGATCGAGGATGAGCGCGATGTGTCCGAGGAGATGCTCACACGGATCTCGAAGGACGAGATCGAGGTGGATGCGGGGATCGAGCTGCGGGAAATGAACTACGCCTTCAACCTCTCCCTCCCCCAGCTCGAGCACCGATCCCTCAACGGTTTCCTTCTCGAGGAGATGGGGCGGGTTCCTGCGCCGGGCGACCGCCTCGACCTTCCCGGCCTCGAAATCGAGATCCTCGACGCCACCGAAACCCAGGTCCTTCGCGCTCGACTTCGGAAGCACGCCGGGGTGGCGACCACCGGCGAGGAGGGCTGAACCGCCCCGCGGGGTGTGCAGCGAGGCCGGCCTACTCGGGAGGGATCCGCTCGACCAGCTCCAGGCGCAGGACCAGCCAGCTTTCGGGGGGGACCCCGCCCGCCCCGAACCGCCCGAACCCGAGGGCCGGCGGTACGAGGAGCGTGCGCACCTCGCCGGGGAACATCCCCACCACCCCCTGGTTGAGGGCCGGAATCACCCCCGAGCTTCCGACCCGGAGCTCTCCCGGCCCCCCTTCCTCGGGGGTGCGCCCGTCCACCCGCGTTCCGGTGGGGAGCCAGAGGTCGTAGAAGAGGCGAGCCAGGTCCCCCGTGCCGGCCGCGGTGGCGCTGCTGTCGCCCGGGGCATCGAGGCGCACCCGGAGCTGCCCCGCCGCCACGAAGTCCACGGTGTCGATGGACAGGGCCGCATCCCACTGCACCTCCTCGAAGGGGAGGGGCTCGGGGCCTCCGTTGGTGATCCCGGAATCCCCGCAGGCGACGAGGAGGAACCCCGCAACGCCCAGGAGGAAGAGCGGCGCTGCGCGTGTCACGGAGTGGCCCCATCCAGCCGCACGAGGCGAATCCGGAGAACGATCCAGGAGTTGGGCGGCACAGCGGCAATGGCCTGCGAGGATCCGAAGGCGAGGGAGGGGGGGGAGAGCACGGTGCGGGTTTCCCCGAGCCGCATTCCCTCGACGCCCAGGGTCAGGGCGGCAAGGGGGCCCGCGATGCCGAGCTGGAACTCGGGAAAATCGCCCTGTTCCTCCTCGACCTGGTCGAAGAGGGCACCATTGGACGCCCACCCCGAGAAGTAGATCCCCACGAGCTGGCCGAGCTCGGCAGGCGAGCCTTCCCCCGGCTCATCCGACCGCACCCAGAGTCCGGAGGGAAGCTCGAGGAACTCCCCCAGGTCGATCTGGAGGGAACTGTCGAACTCCACCTCCTCGATGGGCGGATCCTCGATGGGCTCGATCTCCACCGGGTCGAGGCATGCCGTGAGGGTCACCGCAGCCAGGGCGAGGAAGGCTGCGGGGCGAAGAGGTCGGTGGGGCATGTTGGAGCCGATCCAGGTCCGGAGGCAGGAGGGCTCGTCGGACCCGCGCCCCGGCAGAGGCCGGGGCAATCGAGCACGAGACGAGGGACTTGCTATCTTGTATTCGACCCGATGGATCCCGCAATGGTTCCCCCCCCTCCCCCTGGACGGACGCGCCTCCATGGCCATTCTTCTCCCCTTTCGTGGCAAGCACCCCCAGGTGGCCTCCGATGCCTTCGTGGCGCCGAACGCCGTGCTCGTGGGGGATGTCCGGGTGGAATCGAAGGCGAGCATCTGGTTTGGTGCGGTGCTCCGGGGGGACGACCCCAGGCACCCCATCGTGATCGGTCCGGGAAGCTCGATCCAGGATGGTGCCGTGGTCCATGTGGGGGACTGGGGGCCCACCGTCGTGGGAGCAGGGGTCACGGTGGGGCATGGCGCCGTGTTCGAGTGCTGCGAGATCGGGGACGGCTCCCTGGTGGGGATGAACGCCGTGATCCTTCAGGAAGCGGTGATCGGAAAGGAGTGCCTCCTCGCTGCGGGGACGGTGGTGCTGGAGAAGGCGCGGATCCCGGACCGGAGCGTGGTGGCCGGGGTCCCCGGAAGGGTGCGAAAGACGCTGGAGGGCTCCGCCGCCGGCTGGATCGGCCGGAGCGCGCAACACTACGTGGCGCTCTCCCGGGCGTACCTGGAGGAGGGGATCGACCGGGTTCCCCTTCCCCATGGGGCGGCCGGGCAGGCCGGGGCGGCGGGGCAGCCCCCCCGGGGGACTGGAGCGGAGGGATGAGCCGCCCTCAGGACCCGCCCCCTCCTTCCCCGTTCGGGCGCCGGCCTTCCCCTCCCACGAAAGGGCGTGAAGGGGCGACGAAGGGGGCGTTCCACTGCGACCTCTGCGGTGCCCCCATGCTGGGTCGGCACTGCAAGCTCGTGTGCACCGGATGCGGCTACATGCGGGACTGCTCGGACCCCTGAGCCTACGGGCCGAAGGCCCAGGCCATGTACCAGCTCACGAGGGCGTCGCCGGCGAACCAGCTCACGGCCGCCCCCAGCGCGAGGAAGATACCGAAGGGGACGAGCTTCCCCGTCTTCATGGAGATGGGCCCGAAGATCACCGCGCCCAGGAGCGACCCCAGGAAGATCGTGAGGAGCACGCCGGGGATGCCGAGGAAGGCGCCGATCATGGCCATCATCTTGATGTCGCCGCCGCCCATGGCCTCCTTCCGGAAGGCCTTTTCGCCGGCCCATGCCACGAACCAGAGGAGGAGGAATCCGGTTGTGGCGCCGGCCAGCGCCTGGACCCACCCGATCCCCCCCGGAAGGAAGGCGAGCCCCAGTCCCAGGACCGTTCCGCCCACCGAGAACTGGTCGGGGATGATGTAGAAGCGGGCGTCGCTCACCGCGATCCCCAGGAGAAGGGTGAGGAACACGGCGGCGCGGAGGGCTTCCCAGGTGGGGCCGTGGAGGACGATGGGAAGGGCCCAGCAGAGCCCGGTGGCGAGTTCCACCAGGGGATACTGAATGGAGATGGGCTCCCGGCAGTGGCGGCAGCGCCCGCGCAGCACGAGCCAGCTCAGCACGGGGATGTTGTCCCAGGCCGCGATCTCCTTGCCGCAGCCGGGGCAGCGGGAGCGGGGACGCACCACGGACTGGTCCTGGGGCCACCGGATCGTGCAGACGTTCAGGAAGGATCCGAGGAGGAGCCCGAAGAGACCCGCCACTCCGGCGAGGAGCGTGGTGTCGGCGGTGAGGTCGGCGAAGGTCACGAGGCGGGGGGGACGAGGGTCGAGGGGGCGCCGGGGCCCAGGGCCCAGAGAAGGATGCTGCCGGCCATGGCGGCGTTCAGGGACTCCACCCCCCGGCCCAGGGGGAGGGCCAGGAGGGTGTGGGCGGCGTCCCGGACTTCGGGTCGCGGACCGGCACCCTCGTTCCCCACGAGGAGGGCGAGGGGAGCGGGCGGGAGGGGAACGGTCCGGAGATCCTGTCCCGCTCCGTCGGCCACGAGCATGGCGACCTCGTGGGCCTCGAGCCAGCCCCGGGCCTTGTCCCACCGGGTCCGGACCACCGGAAGGCGGAAGAGCTCGCCGGCGGCCGCGCGGACGGCCTTGGGCGACCAGGGATCGGCGGTGCCATCGAGGAGGAGGGCTGCAGTGACCCCGAAGGCGGCGGCGGTGCGGAGGAGGGTGCCCACATTCCCGGGGTCCTGGAGGGCATCGAGGACGAGGTATCGGGCGCCCGCAGGGGGGGGTGCCAGGGAGGCCAGGTCATGGGGGGGCTCTTCGAAGACGGCCAGAAGGCCCTGGGGGGTCTCGGTGTCGGCCAGGGTCCGGAAGAGCTCCGGGGGAGCGGTGAAGTGTTCGAGGTCCGGGGGGAGGTGGGGGGCGGCGGGAGGGATGGGCTCCTGGGTGCTCCGAGCCCCCGATGCGCCCTCGGCGCCCGCATGGCCCTTGTCTCCCGCCGAACCCCGAGCCTCTGCGGAGCCCTCCTCCTCCCGGACCAGGAAGCGGGGGCGGGCCCCGGCCTGGAGGGCGGTGGCAATCATCCGGGGACCCTCCACGAGAACGAGGCCCTCCCGTTCGCGGGAGCGGCGGGTATGGAGGCGCCTCACGAGGAGGGTGCGGGCTCGGGAGAGGGGGGGGGCGAGGGGAGGGATGGAGGGCGAGGGTTTGGGGGAGGAGGCGTTGGCGCGGGATGGGCAAAGCGGGATCGGCGCTGGGGGATGGGCGCTGGGGGATCGGCCAGGCGGGATCGGGGTTCTGCAGGGCGATGGAGGGCGTGTGGGTCGGTGATTTCCCACGCTGCCCAGGGTTCTCCTTCCAACAAGCGTGCCAGCCGTGACCGACGTGCCGGTTTCTCCTTCCGAACTCCCGTCCGAACGTCCGTCTGAACCCCCGTCCGAACATCCGGATCAGGGGTCCACCGAGCGTCCGGCCGGGGCATCGTCCCGATCCCTTTCGGGCCCGATCGCGCGCCCGACCCCCACAGACCCGCCGGCACGAGGCGCGCTTCCCGTGGCACTCACGGTGGCGGGGAGCGACAGTGGCGGAGGCGCCGGGATTCAGGCGGACCTCCGGACCTTCCATGCCTTCGGGGTTTTCGGCACGAGTGCCATTGTGGCCCTGACCGCGCAAAATACCACGGGGGTTCGCAGCGTGCACGCGGTGCCCCTCGGAATGGTCCGGGACCAGGTGGACATGGTGGTGGAGGACCTCTCGCCGGGTGCCGTGAAGACGGGGATGCTCGCCACGGCCGCCCTCGTGGCGCTGGTGGGAGAGCTGCTGGAGGAGCATGGGCTGACCCGGTATGTGCTGGACCCGGTCATGGTGGCCACCTCGGGAGCGCGGCTTCTCGATGAGGATGCGGAGGCGTCGGTGGCCCGGCTTCTCGTACCGCGGGCAGCGCTCGTCACGCCCAACCTGGACGAGGCCCGCATCCTCACCGGGTTGGCGGTGGAGGGGGAGGATGGCCAGCGGGAGGCGGCCAGGGCCCTCGTCGAGATGGGGGCCGGGGCGGCGCTGGTGAAGGGCGGGCATGGTTCCGGTGAGGAACTCGTCGACCTCCTCTGGGACGGGCATGCCGAACGGGTGTGGCGGCGGCGGCGAATCGATACGCGAAACACCCATGGCACGGGGTGCACGCTCTCGGCAGCGATCACGGCAGGGCTGGCGCAGGGGTGGCCCCTGGAGGAGGCAGTGGACCAGGGATTGGACTTCGTGGCGCGGGCCATTGCCACGGCCCCGGGGCTCGGCCGCGGCCATGGGCCGGTGAATCACTTCGTGGAGGTGAGGGGAGGGGGGGGCTGAGGAAAGGCCCGCAGGGGAAGCGCCGGGGCGGCGCAGGACGGGTGGCGCGGTGGACGGGTGGCGCGGTGGAAGGGTGGCGCGGTGGACGGGTGGCGCGGTTTCGAGGACCGCGCGTTCCGTGGACCCCGCGAGACGTGGGGTCCGACGCTCCCTCCCCGGACGCGACACTCCGGCCCGATACCCTTCCGTGGCTCGGGGGACCGCTGGGCGGCCTCCTCGAAACCCGGTCCCTCGCGTGCCATCCCCCCTCACCTGGCCCGCTGCCACGCCGCATTCCCCTGGAGGAGGCGCTCCACCCCGTGGGCGCCGGCCCCGCGCCGGCGGAGGAGTCCCTCGTGGTGCACCCCTCCTCGGGGGTCCAGGAAGAGGGGGGTGCGCTCCCCGCCCTGGCTGCCCGTGGTCCACCGCATGCGCCATCCTCCTTCGTGGAGGAGGATGTGATGGTGATGGCAGAGGAGCACGAGGTTCGCCAGCGTGGTCGTTCCGCCCTCGGCCCAGTGGACCACATGGTGCGCCTCGGTGAAGCGTCCGTCGCACCCGGGAAAGCGGCACCCGCCGTCCCGGGCTTCGAGGGCCCGCCGGAGGAAGGGGCTCACCGTGCGGGTGGCGGCTCCAAGTCCCACGACCTCGGGGGGAGGTGAGGGGGCGCCGCCTTGCGCCACTCCTTCCGCCATTCCCTCCGCCATCCCCTCCAGCACCGCCATCTTCCGTTCCCCCAGCCCCTTGCGGACCACGAGCGGGACCACCGACGCGTCGCAGGAGAGGCGTCGGGACGTTTCCGCGGAACTGGGGTATCCATTTAACCGGAGTTAGGAGGATCGGGTCGCCATGGCCGTGCAGCCCTCGGTGCGGCAAGGCTTTGCGGCTTGCGGTACCCGCTGGTAGGACTTGGATTCCGCGTTCCGGG
>JBJHCG010000059.1:0-6261 GCA_050485885.1 Gemmatimonadales bacterium
CCTTCCAGCCCCTCTTCCCCTGACCGGGGGGGTTCCGCGGACCGCCTCTCCTCCGGTGGAACTCCATTGGGCTTCGGGAGGTGCCTTCTCACGCCGGAACGGCTTCCCCGGGCGGCTGACCCGCGTAGCCCCGCCGGCCGGCACCCCGAATGGGATGCCGGCCATGGCGTTCGGGCCTACGGACAGATCACGCCGCGATGCTGGAGCGGGGTCTCGAACACGAAGAAGTTCTCTCCTGGATCCACCGCCTCCGCGTGGCCGATGTAGGTGAGGTGGGCCCGTGCGACCCCGCCGACCTCGCGGTGATGTCCCACCGCCATCCCGAAGGGCGTCGGCGGCGGAACCTGATTCAGATTCCGGTTCGCTACCTCGGTGACGAAGGACTCTCCGTGGAGCTCGGGGATCACCCCGCCGGTGATGTGCCAGGTGAATCCGAAGGTGGCGGTGTTCGTCCGTCCCGTCGGATCGGTGGCACCGGTCAGGATGATCTCCACCGTTCCCTCGAGATCCCCTCCCGGAACCAGCTCGCCCTCGAAGTGCGGGGGGCTGAACGGGTCCGCGAGGATCCCCCGGAACACCATGTCGAACTGGACCCCATGGCACCGGACCCCGTCTGGATTCTGGGTCATGAGCATCAGGGCTTCCGGGCCGATGGGCTCCGGGGCCAGCATGCCCGGGGCCTCGCA
Source organism: Gemmatimonadales bacterium (assembly GCA_050485885.1). GTDB lineage: Bacteria > Gemmatimonadota > Gemmatimonadetes > Longimicrobiales > Gaopeijiaceae > SKNW01. The sequence continues at coordinate 687 of JBJHCG010000059.1, forward strand.
GCCGCCGAGCAGGATCGCAGTGGCCACCGGAAGTATGAAGCGCCTCATGGTGCCTCCTCGCTATTGGGGTGAACCAACCGGGGTCGGGCTCCGCCAGGGCCCCAAAGGCCGGGTCCCACCGACCGGATTCTGTGGCGGCGCACGGCCCTCGGGCCTAACCTTTCCAGAGGATAGACGGCGGCCCTCGCCTGGCGCTCGACTCCCTCTCGCCTGGCCCTCGCCTTGGTTCCGTCGTGGGGAAAGGGGTCCATGCCGACCATCGACCTTCAGCTCCTGGGCACCCCCGCCATCCGGGACGGCACCCGTCCGGGCCTTCCCCATGTGCTCGTGCAGCCCAAACGGCTGGCCCTGTTCGCCTACCTCACCCTCGCCGCGCCGCGAGGCTTCCACCGCCGGGACAAGCTCCTCGCGCTCTTCTGGCCGGAGCGGTCGGAGGCGGAGGCGCGGGCGGCGCTGAGCGACGCCCTCTACTTCCTTCGCGGGCGACTCGGAGCGCAGGTCATCGTGGGCCGAGGGGCCGAAGAGGTGGGGGTGGCCGGCGGGGAGGTGCGCTGCGATGCCCTGGAGTTCGATCACGCCCTGGAGACGGAGTGCTTCGCCGAGGCCGTCACCCTCTATTCGGGCGATCTGCTGGACGGCTTCCACCTGTCCGGCCTGGGGGGGTTCGAGCGGTGGATGGACACCGAGCGCGCGAGGCTCCGGGGCGGATGCGGCCGGGCCCTGGAGCAACTTGCGGAGGCGCAGGAGCGCGGGGGGGAGATGGAGGCTGCCCTCGAGTCCCTCCGCCGGCTCGGCGCGCTGGACCCCTACGACTCGCGCAGGACGCTTCTCCTCGTGGACGCCCTGGTGCGGGCGGGAAGCCCTGCCGCCGCCCTCCTCGAGGCAGAGGCGCACGCGACCCTGCTGCGCTCCGAGTTGGGAATGGAGCCGCCCGAGCTGCTCACGGAGGTCACCCATCGCCTGCGGACGGTCCCCTCGCCTGCGGATTCCACCCCGCTGGAGAGGGTGCCCGCGGCTCCGCCGGTGGCCGCCCGGCCCGGGGACGGGGGTCCAGGATCCGGGGAGGTCCGCGAGCCCGCGCAAGAGGAGGCGGTGCCCGCCGAGCCGGCGGTGGAGGCGGCGGCCCCGGGCAATCCCCCTCTGTCTGTCGGGCCCCGAACCAGAGCGCGGCGTAGCGGCCGGATGCAACTCCTGGCGGGGGGCGCAGGGCTCGTGGGCCTCTCCCTCCTGGTCCTGTGGGTCGCCGGGGGCACCGCCTGGAATGGGGGCACCGCGGAGTCAACGGCCGGTCTGGCTGATCCGTACCTTCACGTCGTCTCCATCGCGGTCCTCCCCTTCCTCAACCTGAGCCCGGATCCGGAGGACGACCACTTCAGCGACGGAGTGACGGAGGAGATCACCAACGCCCTCACGGCGGTCCCCGGGCTAGGCGTGGCGGCCCGCACCTCCGCCTTCGCCTGGAAGGGGACCGAAGCGGATGTCACCGAGATCGGACGCCGACTGAACGTGACCCACCTCCTCCAGGGAAGCGTCCGGCGCGACGGCCCGGAATTGCGCATCGCGGTGCAGCTTGTGGACGCGGGCACCGGTCTCCAGCTCTGGTCCCGAAGCTTCGATCGCCGGATGGAGAACGTCTTCCAGATCCAGGACGAGATCAGCGAAGCGATCCTCCGCGAGCTCGGGTTCGAGTCGGGCGCGCCCGCCGCCGACCGCCCGGCACCGCGGCGGTCCACCGACCTCAGGGCCTACGACCTCTACCTTCTCGGCCGGCAACTGGCCGACACCGGGAGGGAGGCCGAGCTCTTGCGGGCGACCCGGGCCTTCGTCGAGGCGCTGGAGATCGACCCCTCCTTCGCACCCGCTCTCGCCGGGCTGGCGCGAACCTACATCCGCCTGGGGATCACCTATCGTCCGGCGGACGAGATGTTTCCGCATGCGCGACGGGCGGCTGAGCAGGCCATTGAGCTGGATTCCCTACTCGCCTCCCCGCACGCCGCCCTCGCCTTCCTCCGCATGGAATACGACTGGGACTGGGAGGGAGCGGAACGCAGCTTCCGCCATGCGCTGGCCCTGGCTCCCGGGTCCGCGGATTCCCACGGTGGGTACCAGGGTCTCCTTCGCATCCTGAACCGCTGTGAAGAATCCATCGCCCACGGCAGGCGGGCCGCGGAGCTCGACCCCCTGGCGGCCATCCTCATCGCGGATCTGGGTCTCACCTACTACTACTGCCGGCGGTTCGACGAGGCGGTGGAGGCGTACGAGCGCTCCCTTCGGTTGGACGAGACCAGGCCCGCCACGCACCTGCGCCTCGCCATGGCCCTCGGCGAGCTCGGGCGCTACGAGGAGGCACTGATCCAGGCCCGGAGAGCGGTGGAGATCGCCGAGGGCCACACCATCACCCTGGCTACCCTGGGAAAGCTCTCGGCCCGCGCGGGCCGGCGGGAAGAGGCGACGGACATCGCCCGGGACCTCGAAGTGCGGGCTCGGGCCGGAGAGCACGTGGATGGGGTCCACATGGGTGCGCTCTACACGGGTCTGGACGACCCGGACACCGCCATGGAGTGGCTCTTGCGAGCCTGGGAACAGCGCTCGAGCTCCCTCGTCTCCCTCGCCGTCCATCCCTGGCACGACCCCCTCCGGGGGCGACCGGACTTCCAGGATCTCCTCCGCAGGATGGCCTTGGAATGAGTCGAGGCGCGCCGGGGTGGTGGGGAAGGGCGGAGCGCCCGGGACGAGGGGAGCCGACCGGTCTCCCGGTATGCAAGATTTCCGTTTCCTGGACCGAGTCCCAGTGGTAGACTGCGTGTAACCCATATCCCCACCGGAGGGAGCATGACGCCGTTCTTCACCCTGGCACCGGCGTTCGGGCTGACGGGGCTCTTCGCCTCGCGTGTGTTCCTGCCCGCCTTCGCCGCCGCGCTCCTTTTTCGGTTCGGGCCCTCGGTGGAGTGGCTGGGTGGCTTCGGTCTTCTGGCCATGGGGGTCCAGGGGGCCCCTCCCACCTGGTTCACGGCGGACCTGACCCTCATGGTGCTGGGCGTCCTGGCCCTGGCCGAGCTCATCGCGCACAAGAGCTCCGGCGCCCGGGAGCTCCTCATCCAGGTGGACCAGTACGCCAAGCCTGTGGCGGCGGTGCTCACCTACCTGGGGATCCTGTCCGTGCGCGAGTTCGTCTTCATCGACGAGCTGGTGGGTCAGACCCAGGGCCAGGGGGACCTGGGATCGTACGCCCTGACCGTGCTCCTGGCCGGCGGCACCTACGTGGTGGCGCGGGCGCACAATTCCGCGCTCGCCACCGTCATGGAGGCCGACGAGGACGACGACACCGGCGTCCTGGGGCTGTTCAGCTGGGTGCAGGATCTCTGGTCGGTCTTCGGAATCTTCCTCCTCCTCCTCTTCCCCATCGTGGCCCTGGTCCTCATCGGCATGGGGATCGGCGTCATCCTGCTGATGGCCCGGTGGGCCGCGGCGAGGGAGGAGGGGACCAAGGTGGCCTGCGGGGCCTGCGCGCAGCCCATGTACCGGAGCGCCCTCGCCTGCGCCGCGTGTGGGACCGCGAACCCCTCCCCCACCACGGTGGACTGGCTCGGCGCATCCACCCTGACCCCGGTGGAGGACGTGGCGCGGCACACCATGGAGCTGGTGGCGAAGAAGCGCTGCCGGAAGTGCGCCGCGCGCCTTCTCAAGCGTTCCCCCGCCCAGGCGTGCCCCGCGTGTGGAACCGAGCCCTTCGACGAGCCCGACTTCGTGACGGCCTACGATGGGGCCATGCGGGCCCGTCTCCCCTCGGTGCTGGTGACCTGCCTGTTCCTGAGCGTCCTCCCCCTGATCGGGTTGGTCATCGGCGTGATCTACTTCCGGCTGGCCCTGGTGGCGCCCTTCCGCCGGTACGTGGGCCGGGGCCAGGCCTTCGTTCTGCGCCTGGGGGTGAAGGTCCTCTTCTTCTTCCTGGTCCTGCTCCAGCTCGTTCCCATGGTGGGAGCCGTGGCGGTGCCCGTCATGGCGGTGTTGAGCTATGCCGTGTACCGACGGGCTTTCTTCGGCATGGTACGGCATGCGCCGGCGCCGGCTCCTGGTGTCGGGTGAAGGTCGGGGGCGGCGGGGCCGACGGGGGGGACAGGTCGGCATGGAATCCATCGAACTGATCCGGGAGAACCTGAGGCTCAGCGGGGAGATCGTCCTGGCGGGAGTGGAGGACATGCGGGATCACTGCCTGGTCTTCCCCACCCCGCGAGGCGGAGGTCACACCCTGTGGGTCCTGGGTCACCTGGCGTACACCGAAGGCCTGGTCATTCGAGGCTTCCTGCTCGGGGAGCCGAACCCCCTGGCCCACTTGGAGGAGGCCTTCGACGGGGCGGACACGTCGGGCGATGGCGGACACTTCCCGCCCTTGGATGAGGTCCTGGAGCAAGTGAGGAACGTTCGCGCCTCCACCCTCGCACTCCTCGACACCCTGGGCGAGGCGGACCTGGACCGCCCGAGCGCCCACGCGTCCCGCGGGGTGGAGGCACTCTTCGGTAGCTATCGGCGATGCCCCCAGTACGCCGCCGACCATGGGTACATGCACCGCGGTCAGTTGGCCGGTGCCCGCCGCGCCGCGGGGCTGGAGCGGGCCTGGTTCCAGGCCACCGGGGGCGCCACAGGCACGGGATCCCCGTGAGGGGCGGAACCCCTCTCCCCAGACCGCACGTTCACCCCTGCTCCCTCCTCCCCCTGGGCCTCTTCATGGCCCTCGCCGTGGGGTGCGCCTCGGAGTCGGGGGAACCCTTCGCCCCGGTCCTCCTGGACGGGCGGGTCATCGACCCCCCGTCGGGCCTCGACGGCGTCCGGTCCGTGGGGATCCGGGACGGGGGACTCCAGGAAGAAGCACGCCCTGGACGGGCCATCCGCCGGGAAGCGGGCCTCTAGCCTGGACAGCCGCCGCGGGGGTTCCACCCTATCACCGCATGGCCTCCCCCAGGAGCCGGTGGAAGTGGTGGGTCCCCACCTCCCTCCGGGGGGAGAAACGGCCCGACCGGTAGAGGCGGGACGATACCCCCTTCTGCACCGAAGCCACCATGGCCTCGTCCTCCATCTCCACCCGGTGGAGGGCGGCGCCGGCCCCCACCTCCCGGAGCTCCGCCCGCCAGACCCAGCTCCGGAAGGCCACCCGGGTCCGGGTGGGCCCCAGGGGGGTGACCACGTTCACCGAGAGCCCCCAGGGGTAGAAGTTCAACATCAGGTTGGGGAAGAGCCAGAACCAGAAGGCCGCCACCGGCTCCCCTCGGTCGGGATGCCCCGGGGGCAGCTTGAACAGGCCCTCCCCCTCCCTTCCCATCCCCAGCTGCACGCTCCCCCAGGGGAAGCACTCGGTGCGGTAGCGCTCCCAGTCCAGGATGCCCCCCAGGGAGCTCCCGTGGATGTAGGGAATGTGGAACTCCTCCAGGTAGTTGTCGCAGTAGAGGGCCCAGTTGGCCTCCACCACGTAGTCCCGTGACGAGGAAGGGTCGAACCGGAACTCCCCCACGGGCATCCAGTCCGTCCGCTCCCGCACCGGCGCCATCCAAGCCTCGAAGGGGTGGGCGGGATCCAGGGC
>JBJHCG010000060.1:0-5645 GCA_050485885.1 Gemmatimonadales bacterium
GGGGAGGGTGCTCGTCACCACGCGGGCGTATGACGACACGTGGTCAATCCAGGTGTACCGGCATGGGCTGCGGTGTGCATGAAAGGTTGCTCTTCCTTCCACAGCGCCGCCCACCTCGGGGCAGAAGCCGGTTTGCACCCAGGCAAATGGAGGTCTGATGCCGTGAACCGCCCCGGGTCTGCTGGAGGCCCGATTCCGTGGGATCAACTGGCCTCCCCACTTGGAGGCGGTGGGCCGCCTCCGGGACCTGGCCGATGTCGAGGAACTCCAGCGGCTGCGGGACACGGGGGACCGCGGCTGACGGCGCCTTCGAGGCCCACAGACGCCTCCGCCATCACCGACCCTTCGGCGTTTCGCGTGGCCAGATGCCCCGCCCTACCTTCTCTCCTCTCCGCCCTCGAGAGGACGGTTGGATTTCCAATCCCTCGCCGCAGCTCCCCCGACAGCGCATCCGCTCGGAGGCCCGCGGGAGAACCGTCGTCGCCATCGCAATCGTGGGCTCGGTCGCTGCCGCCTGCGCCGACACCCTGGAGCCGGATCCCCAGGGCGAGCGCATGCGGCCGAATGTGAGCTTCTCGGTAACTCCCGACACGCAGGGAGTCCTCGGTGCCGCGCAGCTCCGGGCCGAAGTGACGGACGAGTCAGGCAGCCCGCTCGTCGGGTGGGTGGTCGAGTGGCGATCCGTTTCGGGTGGCCTCCTGGGGAATCGGGGCGATCATAGCAGGCCGATCGAGGAACAGGCACAGCTCCAGCCCAGGGCTAAGGTCCCGACGGGGGCCGACGGACTCGCGTGGACGCAGCTCAGGCTCGGGGGCGCGGTCGGAACGCAGTTCGTCGAGGCTTCGGTGCCCGGTAGCGATACCGTCCAGGTCTCCGTCGAAGGCCTCCCCGGCGCCGTCTTCGTGGGGGTGTTCAACCCGCAGTTTGCCGGTGTGGACGAGCTTCCGTCGGACACGATTCGCCTCCATGCAAGCCACCTTCCATATGTTGGAGAGGCGGAGGCCATGCTCGGGTCCGGATCGGTCGTCCGGATCTACGGGGCAATCATGCCAGGGCCCGGACTTGACGAGGCCTGGCCATTTCATCTGGATCCGGAAACGCTCGGACCTGTCCCGACCGAGTCCATTGGGGTGAATTGCGTGAGCACTCCTCCCGCGACCAGGGATGCGGCCGAGGCGCTACAGGGAACGCTCGGATTCCGTCTCTGCCCCTACCTACTCAACCTGATCGCGGTGGAGGAGGTGCCGGAGTGGTACCTGGAAGATCTTGCCGGACGTGATGGGTGAGGGCGCCGCAGCTGCTGCGGCACTGAAATTGGCTTTCCCCGCGCCCGTTTCCGGCTCAGGCTCCCGTTGCTCCACACCTCTCGGTGCTCATCGATGAAAGCCACCATCATCTCGCTCGGCGGTCGAGCTCCGCCTGGGCAAAATACGCGGACGCCTTCCGGAGGATCTCGTTCGCTCGCCTCAGCTCGCGGACCTCCCGCTCCAGATCCTTCAGGCGCTTCCGCTCCTCGCTCGTCAGGCCCGTCCGGCGCCCCTCATCTCGCTCTGCCTGTCGGACCCAGTTGCGCAGCGTCTCACCCGAGCATCCGACCTTCTCGGAAATCGAACGGATCGCTGCCCACTGAGACCCGTGGGCCTCGCTCTGCTCGAACACCATCCAACCGCCCGCTCCCTCACCTCCGGGGAGTACCTCGTCGGTCTTGTCATGACCCCATCCTCTCAAGAAATGGAGCCTCCCGCAAACCCGGGGCGGTTCACTCCGGATGCCGCTTCGCTTCGGCCAGCATCGCCTTCTTCGCCTCGCTCTTCTGCCCGTCCAGCGCATCCATCTGCGCGTAGAGCAGCTTGGCCAGTGGTTGGGCCAGCGGTTGGGCCGGCTTGGGGAGTCGACCCAGGTACTCCCCTCGCTTCGAGGCCGTGTAGACCCCGCGCCCGGCCACGGCCACCCCCCGCGAGCGGTACAGGGCCTTCAGTCGGTTCTTCACCCGCACCCCATCGCTCCTGATCCAGCGGTACCCCTTGGCCCGGTAGCCCATGTACCCGAAGCTGCCACACTCCTTGTAGACCTTCCGCTTGATCGCGCCCAGCCGGAGGCCCTCCGCCAAGCCAAAGGCATCCCGTCGGTCGTCCTTCGGGCCCCGGCTCTCGCTCACCGCCGCAACCACCACCTTCTCCGCGTGGGGTGACAGAACCTCGTACAGCCACTCCGACAGCGTCCCTTCCTCCAGGCAGATGTGCCGGGGCTGCGGGATCTGTCGCACCGCTTCGATCAGGCACCGTGCGTTCGTCTCCACCACGTGCGAACCGATCCGCTTCCCGCTCGGCGTCATGACCCCCAGCGTGCAGCTCGACGCGTGGGCATCCAGCCCGATATACCTCTCCATGGGCGGTCTCCTGTTGAGGTGGGGTCTTCCGGGCTCTCTCACATCCCAGAGTGTCCCCGCCTTCAGGAGATCGCCAACTCTTTTTCGGGGCCAGCCGTACCATCGGACCTCCTCCGGTCACCGACGCGCTGCCCCTATGATGTCTATCCCTGGGCTGGGACAGCGAGGGAGCGAAGGGTCTTGCGGACCGGGCCGGGGTCTGAGTGGAGGTGTTCAGGCGTCCGGGATGGTAGGCGGACCGGTTCCGAGGGACAAGGGCCGCCGTGGGGCCCGCGAAAAGGAGGAACGGGGCCGCCAGGAACGCCCTCGGCGAACCGACGGCACCCGTCAACGGTCCAGGGATCACCGACCCCTCGGGAGTTCGAAGAAATCCCGGACATCCGGATGCTCCCGGACCGGGTCGAACAGGCTCGTGTAGTGGAAGTAGTCGAGCGGCCACCCGTCCACGTGGCTCTCCTCCAGGAGGAGGCGGATCACCGCCGGGTCGTCTCCCAGCTCGGCATGGATGGCGGCGCGGGCCACCTTGTGCCCTCCGTAGGAGAACGGCTGGCGTCCCAGGAATTCCAGGAGTTCGATGCGGGCACGGGCCTCGGTCTCGAGGCCGAGGCGGGCCTCCACGAACCCCGTCCATCCGAGAATGTCCCGGTCGGACGGGCTCTCGTCCAGAACCTCCAGGAGAACGTCCCGGGCCTCGGTCAGGCGCCCCGCCAGAATGAACAACCGGGCCTCCCGGGACCTTCGGGTCGTCACCTGGGAGGCCGACGCCCCGGAGGGACGGGGTGCCGAAGCCAGGGCTCGAAGCCCCTCCTCGGCCACGGCCACGCCGTGCTCGGGGTGTCCGTGCCGGTGTAGCGCTCGGGCCGCCTCCAGGGCGTGAAAAGGCGGGTTCGTGGACTCCCGGAGGGCTCGCCGCAACTCGGGCGTCCGCCCCAGGGCGGCAAGGGCACGGAGACGGGCCGTCAACAGCCCCGACGAACGATGCTGGCGGTAGCCCTCCTCGGCGGCGGCGAGTTCCTCCTCGTGACGGCCCAGGAGGTGGTAGGCGCCCGCCACGTGGGTCCAGTAGAAGAGATGACGGGAGAGCCACCCCTGGTACGGGTCGAGCTCGAGCAGGACCTCGAGCCCCTCGCCGGGATGGCCGGTCCGAAGGAGCTCCCGAGCGAGCTGGAACCCCCCGACCCCCGAGTGGGGGTGGATGGCCCGGGCCGTCCGGGTGGCCCGGAGCGCCCTCCGCAGGTCACCCAGATGACGGGCCTCGAGCCATTCAAACTGCGCGTCGTCGAAGGGGGTGAGCTCGACCCGGCGGGGCCGGACCTCGTCCAGGATCGCCCCCACGCTGCGCCGGTCCGACAGATTGTGTCGGGACACCCCCTCCCAGAGGAGGTACCCGATCGCCGTCGTATCCAGCTCGTACGCCCTCCGGTAGAGCTCCGCGGCCTCCTCGTAACGAACCTCCAGGAAACGTGCCGTAGCGCGGTCAGCGGTCCGGTACGACTCGTAGGAGGGGGTCGGGACCACGAAGGGGTGCTCGGGGAGCTTCTGGCCGAGATGGGCTGTGACGGTCCCCACCACTCGGGACCTGACCCGCTCCAGCGCAGGCCCAGGGTCGGTCGGGCTCACGGGTTCGGGCTCCAGGACGAACGCCACGCGGGACCCGGGTCTCATGGTGACAGTGGTGGCGAGGACCGTCCCCTCCGGACCCGAATCGATGGTCCCGCTCACCGAGATCCCCGCCAGGAGCTCGCGGGCAAGCGTCTGCGCCTGGCGGGGGCCCCGCGGTCCGCCGTCGGTGCTCACCCCTGTGCCGATCATCTCACCGGGGAGGACGACCTCTCCCACCGCGGCCCCGGTGAGCCCCCGGATCAGAACGTCGGCGGCAAGGCGGCCGAGCAGATCCAGCTCGGGGTCCCCGGTCCGGTTCTCGAAGGCGGCGACGACGATCCGGTCGGGCACCAGGTCAGGAGTGCCCCCATCCGTGAATCCGGGAACCATCCACGCCAGGAAGACGGCGGCCACGGCCGCAACCGTGAGCAGGGAGGCGGGGCGCCGCCTTTTCATCGGCCCACCCCGGGAGGGGGGACCGAAGGGAGCCTCTCGCTCGGGACGAGGGGCGGCGCCGGAGGGGACCTCCGGCCCGGGGTCGGTGGCTGTTCCGGATCCGGCTGTTGGTTCGGAAGCCCCTCCCGGCCACGCCGAGGGCGCCCCCGTCTGGGGACGGGCGCGGACCGCCGGTACCGGAGCGGGCGAGGCCCGAAGCTCCCGGACCCGGTCCTTGACCTCCAGGGGGACCGGAAGCCCCAGTTCCTCTTCCAGCTCCCCCCCGTGTTCCTCCCCGCACCGGATCGCCCCCGCCACATCCCCCGCAGCGGCCAGCGCCTCCATACAGAGAAGCACCCGGTGGGTGTTCAGGGGATCCACGGCGAAGAGCCTCCGAGCCCATCCGGCGGCATCATTCCCCTGACCCGCGTCGAGCGCTCCTCGAACCAGCTCCTCCAGGGCAGCGGCGCGGGCCGACGCCAGTCGGCTCCGCTCCCGACTGAGCCAATGCTCGAACTCGGGTGCACCCGAGATATGGAACCCCTCCATGAACAGACCCGCATGGAGCTCCACCGCCCGGGCGCGGTCGTCGGACCGGAGGGCCGCCTCGAAGGTCTCCACGTCGGTCGCGACCACCTCCGGGTTCAGGGTCAGCCGGTTCCCCTGGGCGAGAATCGCCTTTTCGCCGAGGGAGCTCCGGATGACCCAGACGCTGTCGGCCACGTTGTGCCGGGCCCGCGCCTGATCCGACTCGGGCCAGAAGAGGGCCGTCAGGGAGTCCCGCGTGAGGGTGCGCCCCTCGGTGAGGGCAAGGACCGCCAGGAAGGCGAGCTTCCGCTCCTGGGTCACCCGGCCGGATACCGGCCCGGTGGGACCCGAAAGGAGGGGTGGTCCCAGAAGTCGGAGGGTGTACATCGGTCCTCGCTGCCGATCGGGGCGAAATGGCGCCGAACGATACGGGAACGATGTCTGGACGATGACGGCTTCGCAAGCTCGATGCACGGGGCCCGGGAATACCGCTCGGCCGGGCGTGTCCGGCCCCGTCCATGTCCAATCATCCGGAAGCCCGGACCCAGCCGAAAGGAGGAACCGCCATGGTTCGATCCGACCCGCCGACCCGATTCGCCGGCACCGCCCTCGTGTGCCTGTTCGCCGCCCTCGCCCTCGCCGCCCCGGCAGAGGCCCAGGAGGCCCCCATCCTCCTGACCCCGAACGACGC
>JBJHCG010000061.1:0-3769 GCA_050485885.1 Gemmatimonadales bacterium
GAACCGGAAGGACGGGGCGGTCGTTCGGGACGGAGGGGTCGGGCACGGCAGGGGCCTCCGGGTCGGGGGATGCGGCGGGGCGGGGTGCTCGGCGGAATATGGCCCCGGGCGGAGGGACGTGCCACGGCGGCGGGAGCGTGCCTCCGGGTTTCGACCGAGGGGGCGGGCCCGAGTCGCACCCCGCCCGGCCGAGCCGAGCCCCGCCCCGCTGCGGAGCGGGGAGGGAGGATCCACATGAGCGTTCACTTGTCCACCGGACCGTGGCAGGTCCACACCTTCGACAGCAGCACCACCCATCCAACCGCGGCAGCCATCGCACCCATCGACGGGGATTGGGTTGCCATCCGCTTTGGATCGCCTTATTTCTTTGGCATGCAAACGGGAACCACCGACATCGGCGTAGGCATTCTGTTTCACGAAGGTATCCATCTTGCTGGTCACCATCACGGTACGATTCCTGGATACACTTCAAGCTCCCTCCACTGCGTTGGTGGCCAGTGGATCCTGTGAACTCCCTCTATTTGAGGCAAAGGACCATATCCATGAAAAACTTTGTCTTTCATGCGGGAAGGTGCGCCAAGGCTCTCCGCCAGCCCCCTGCATTAGTCACCGCGCTTCTTCTGCTCGTTGCTCACACGGGAGCCGTCGCTCAGCATCAGGCGGGGGAACGCTCGGATGAGCCCGCTCAGGCGATCACGGCGGCTGTGCAGCACCTGATGATGCAGCACGACATGACCGACGTTCCCTTTGTGCTCGTGCCTCTTCGAGCCGAAGCTCGCGATCAAGTTGCTCTCCCCGACGGCCCCCGAGGCGCCGCCCGGGCCCTGGAGGTGGAGTTCGCCCTAGACCGCCCGCACTTCGTGTGTACTGAGAGGATCGTGGAGCGGCGAGCTGATTGTTCGTTTCCAGAAGGGTTTCGCTCGGTTATGGTTCATGCCAAGATGGACGGGGACCGGGCAGTCGTCCAAATCGCCCATTTTGAGATGGATGTGGGCTCTCGTCCAATCCGCGAAGGCGGATCCTATGTTATAGGCTCGGAGGTTCTGAGTTCAGTGAATCTCGACAGAAATGCGGTGGGGGTGTGGATAGTGTCGGGTGTAGGCCCGGTGATATCCGGAATTGTTATTGGACAGGTGGGTACGCCACGTTAATTCGCCCGGCTTATTCACCCCGCATGACGTAGCGGGATAAAGGGGCACGAAAAACCCATGGCGCATGTTGTTGGGCTGCAGTAGGTTGGAGGTGTCTAATCATCCCTCCCACCACTGCCCCGCAAGACACGCCATGGGTGAGGTTCAAGGTACGCTGTTCCGGCTGGAATGCAACAGGTCGGTCGAGGTCGAGGCGAGGCCGGAGCGCCTCACCTCGGATGGGGGCGTGCTGCTGATGCGGGAGTTCTCGGATCGGCTGGGGCTGCCCGCGCTGATCCGTCGGCACCTGACGGACCCGCGTGATGCGGCTCGCACGCGGCATCCCTTCCTTGAACTCGTGCGGACCCGGGTCCTGGCGCTGGCGCAGGGGTGGAGAGACCAGGACGATGTCTCGCTCCTCCGGGACGATCCGGCCTTTCGTCTGGCCGTCTCCCGGCGGCGGGGCGACAGCCCGCTCCGCGAGCCCCGGGGCAACGCTCCGGAGGGCCTCTGCTCTCAGCCGACGCTTTCGAAGCTCATGAGCGCCCTCGGAACCGAGGAGAACCGCAGCGGACTCGGGGTCATTCTTCGCGAGCTGGTGGCGCCGCTCCTGGGCGCGGACCGCCAGGAGATCACCCTCGACCTGGACTCGCTCCCCTACGAGGTCCATGGCCATCAGCCCGGAAGCGCCTGGAACGGCCACTACCGGGCGCGCTGCTACCACCCCATCGTGGCCAGCGTGCTCGGGCGCTTCTTCCTCGGGGCTCGGCTTCGCCCCGGCCACGTGCACACCGCAGCCGGCGGGCTCGACTTCGTGCTTCCCCTTCTTCGGTGGCTGAAGGCCTTCATCCCCCGCGTCTGGCTGCGGGCCGATGCCGGCTTCCCGGCGCCGAGCTTCCTGGACGCGCTCGAGGCCGAAGAGGTCCCTTACGTCTTCCGGCTCCGTTCGAACCGGACCCTCGACCAGCTCGCGCAGCCCTTCCTTCGTCGTCCTCCGGGCCGACCGCCGACCGGGGGCCGCACCTGGCTTCACGAGAGTTCCCCTACCGGGCCACCTCGTGGTCGCGGGCTCGCCGCGTCATCCTCGTCGTCGTCGAGCGTCCGGACGCCCAGCAGCATCTCTTCCTGGACCACTTCTTCCTCCTTACCAATGCCCCCGCCGAGGAGGAAAGCGCCGAGGCCCTGCTTCATCGGTACCGGCAGCGGGGCACCGCCGAGGCCGACTTCGGGGACTGCCACGCAGCCATCCCGCCCTCCCTCTCCTCCGCCCCACGGCCCAAGCAGCATTACCGGGGACAGGCGGTCCACGGGGCAGCCGGGGACCACGACGCCTTCGCCACGAACGAGGCCGAGCTTCTCCTCTCCCTTCTCGCCGCCAATCTCATGGCCGCAGGCGCTGAACTCCTGCACACCGAAGGCGAGCACCGGATGAGCCGCGAGCGCTTCCGGACCCTCCTCCTCAAGACCGCCGCTCGTGTCCTCCTCGGCAAGCGGCGCGTCACCGTCGTCATCGGGAGCGCCCGCGCCCGCCTCTGGCAGACCTTCTGGAAGCACCTCCAAGACTGGCCCAGACCTCGAGGGTCCCCACGTCCAAATCCCCGGCCTTCGCCAGCTTGACCCCAAGGCCGGGAACTTCATTTCGCCTCTCACCCCCTCCGGCGGGGGTAAGGGGATCTGCGTCCGCCCACCACCTCGAGCCGCTCCGCCAACCTCATGGCCCCCTCAGGGGACCCTTGTCGAGGAAGTGGCCGGTCGTCATGAATAAGCCGCGTTGACAGCTTTTCGGTGCGCCTGGGACGCTCCTCGGGATTCCGCCCGTTCGGTGCCCCTTCCGAGCGCTCCAGCGGCCCTCTCCCGGCCCTCGCGGACCCGGAGACCCGTTTTCGTCGCCGCACCCCGCCCTCGCGCCTGCCAGGGGCCTTTCCGGGCCCCGCGAAACCCCCCGTTATATTGGTACAAGTCGTTGCGGCACTGCCGTATGGGTTGATTTCAAGGGGGGGGACGATGATCGGGTTTCGCGGAGCGGTGGACGAGACGTTCGAGGCGCGGTTCCAGGAGTCGGTCGGGCGAGGCGGCGCACCCCCGGAGCCCGACCTTTCCGTTCCGGACCCTTTCGATGACGCCGATGCCCTCTCCGACCTGGAGGACCGGATCCTCTCGCTCGGGGCGCACATCGAGGCCGCCGGGTACCGGATGCTCCGCATGATCGCCGAGTTCGACCGGCGGCGCGGATGGGAGCTCGGGGGGCACGCCTCCTGCGCCCACTGGCTCGGCGTACGCGCGGGGCTCGACGCCGGCACCGCCCGCGAGAAGGTGCGCGTGGCCCGGGCCCTCGAGGAGCTGCCGCTCACGAGCGCCTGGTACGGGCTCGGGCGGCTCACCTTCTCGCAGGTGCGGGCGCTCCACCCGGGTGGCCGGCCCCGATGACGAGGCCGAGCTCCTCGAGGCCGCCCGGGGGTGCACCGCCGCCCAGGTGGAGCGGATGGTGCGGGGGTGGCGCATGCGCTCCGCCGCAGACGCCGTGGCCCGGGAGGACGAGAGGCAGCGGGCCCGGTGCCTCTCCATCGTCCCCGACCTGGACGGAATGTACCGGGTCACGGGGCGCCTCACCCCGGAGCAGGGGGCGATCCTCCGGCGGG
>JBJHCG010000062.1:0-2836 GCA_050485885.1 Gemmatimonadales bacterium
ACTTCCACCCCGAGGCGGTGCCGGCCCCCTACAACCACTCGAATGTGGACTCGGACGAGGTCCTCTTCTACTGCTCGAAGGAGTTCATGAGCCGGAAGGGGATCGAGTGGGGCTCGGTGACCCACCATCCCGACGGTCTCCCCCACGGGCCTCACCCGGGGCGGTACGAGGAGTCCATCGGGCAGAAGTTCACGAACGAGCTGGCCGTGATGATGGATTCCTTCCGCCCCCTCTACATTGCGAAGGAAGCCCTCCCGCTGGAGGACGACAGCTACTTCCGCTCCTGGATCGAGGCGAAGGAGCGAAAGGAAGCCGGAGATGCGAAGGAAGGGCCGGAGCCGATGATTCCCTGAGGCGGCTCCGGCCCTCCCGAACGACGCGTCCTCCACCGCCCCTCGCACCCGCTGGCGCGCCCATGCGCTCGTTCGTTCGGACGCCCCCCTCGCCCGCGTCCTTCGCATTTCCGAACCCACCCCACCCACCGGACCGCACCCGCCCATGCCCCTCGTCACTGACCGCTACCGCTCCCTCGGGGTGAGCTGGATCGACACCATGCCCCTCCGGAAGGCCGAGCTCCTGGACCGTGGGGTGGACGTCATTGACCTGGGCGCAGGGGATGCGGATCTCGCGCCCCCCCCCGCCGCAGTGGAGCGCCTCCGGGAGACGGCCGGCGACCCGCGCCTCGGCCGCTACGGGTTCGGCATGGGGCACCGACCCTTCCGGGAGGCGGCGGTGCGCTTCATGGAGGAGCGCTTCGGGGTGCACTTCGATCCCATTACCGAAACGATCCCCCTTATTGGCTCGAAAGAGGGGCTCTCCCTCCTGGCGCTGGCGTACCTCTCGAAGGGGGATGCGGTGATCGTGCCCGAGCCCGGCTTCGTGAGCTACATCGGGGGGGCGCGCCTCAGCGAGGGGGAGCCGCACTTTGTGCCCCTCCGCCCCGAGAACGACTTCCTCCTGGACCTCTCCGAGATCCCCCCCGAGGTGGCCGACCGCGCCCGCCTCATGTACCTGAACTACCCGAACAACCCCACCGCCGCCACGGCGCCCCTCTCGTACCTGGAAGAGGTGGTGGCCTGGTGCCGGGAGCACGACGTGCTCCTGGCCTACGACAACGCCTACTCGGAGCTCGCCTTCGACGGGTATGAGCCCCCGAGCATCTTCCATGTGGAGGGCGCCCGGGAGATCGCCATGGAGTTCCACACCCTCTCCAAGACCTACAACATGACGGGGTGGCGCCTGGCCTGGGCCAATGGCAAGCCGGAGTTCATCGAGGTCCTGGCCAAGGTCAAGACCTTCGTGGACATGGGGCAGATGATGGCGGTCCAGGCCGCCGGCGTGGCCGCCCTCGAGACCCGCCACGACTTCGTTCCGGGGAACGTGGAGGTCTTCCGCGCCCGGCGCGATGTGGCCGTCGAGGCCTTCCGGGAGGCGGGGTTCCTGGTGGAGGTGCCGAAGGCCACGATGTACGTCTGGATCCGCCTTCCCGAGGGGGTGGACGACATCGAGTTCACCATGAAGCTCATGGAGGAGGAGGGGGTCATCGTGATCCCCGGCCAGGGGCTCGGCCCCTCGTGCGCCGGCTACTTCCGCATTGCGCTCACCACCGGCCGGGAGCGGATCGAGGAGGGCGCGGAGCGGGCCGGCCGCACCCTCGCCCGCATGCTCTCCGCCCCGGTGGGCTGAGGTGGCGGTGGAAGAGGGCACGGTGAACCCGGGGGCCGCGGAAGAGGGGGCCGCGGAAGAGGGGGCCGCCGAAACCGGAAACCCGGTCCTGTGGGCGCCGTCGCCCGAGCGGGCGGCGGGCACGCGGCTCGCCGCCTTCGCGAGGTTCGTGGTGCAGGGGTTCGGCGCACCGGGCGCGGTGCTCGTGCCCGAGGGCAGCCCTTCGCCCCTCGACTACCCGGCCCTCCACGCCTGGTCCGTGTCCGAGCCCGACGCCTTCTGGCGCGCGGTGTGGGCCTTCACGGGCATGGTTTCGGAGGATGCGGAGGGGCGGGAGATCCCGACGGGGCAGGCACCGGACACGGGGCTCGTGCCCCCCGACACGCCCCCGCCTCCGGACTTTCCGCCCGGGGGGTTCGACCCCGGTCACCGGCCCGCCTGGTTCCCCGGGGTGCGGCTGAACTACGCCGAGAACCTCCTGGCCCCCGCCGACCGGGACCCGCACGCCGTCGCGCTGATCCGCTGGGACGAGGGGGGCCGGCGGGGCGCCATGACGTTCGGGGAGCTCCGCCACGAGGTGGCCCGTTGTGCCGCCGCGCTCCGGGCCCGGGGCATCGGCCCCGGCGACCGGGTGGCGGGGTTCATGCCGAACCTTCCGGAAACGATCGTGGCCTTTCTTGGGGCGGCGAGCGTCGGCGCGGTCTGGTCGAGCTGCTCGCCGGACTTCGGAACGGGCGCCGTGGTGGACCGCTTCGGCCAGATCGAGCCCCGGCTCCTGGTGGCGGCAGATGGCTACCGCTACAAGGGGAAGGTTATCCACCTGGCGGACCGGGTGGCGGAGATCGCCGCGCGCCTGCCCTCGGTGGAGGCGGTGGTGGTGGTGCCGTCCGGGTTCACCGGCCACGACGACGGGGGGTCCCCGGGGCTCGACGGAGGTGAGGCCGCCGCGGGCCGTGGGGCCCCGGCAGGCGAGGGCGCAGGGGCCGCGGGAGGCGGCCCGGCACCCGCCCCCGCCGCACCCGGGGTGCCCGGGGCAGTCGCGTGGGAGGACTTCCTCCTCGCCGGGGGCGGACCTCCGGGTGAGGGCGTCGAGCTTCGCATCCCCGAAGCCACGCGCCTTCCCTTCGACCACCCGCTGGCGATCCTCTACTCGTCGGGGACGACGGGGCTT
>JBJHCG010000063.1:0-2764 GCA_050485885.1 Gemmatimonadales bacterium
GGCCATCGGAAGGGGGTCTGGGGCTCGGGAAGGGGGGGTTCAGCTTCGGGGATGCGGAGGAATCGACTCTCCGCGCATCAGGTCGTCCACCGTCTCCCGCCGGCGGACCAGGTGGGCGGCACCGCCCTCCACGAGGATCTCGGCGGGACGGAGGCGGGCGTTGTAGTTCGAGGCCATGCTGAAGCCGTAGGCCCCGGCGGTGGCCACGGCCAGGAGCTCGCCCGGCTCGGGCACGGGCATCTCCCGGCCCCGGGCCAGGAAGTCGCCGGTCTCGCAGACCGGGCCCACGATCTCGACGGGGGCCGACGGCGCCCCCGCCCGCTCCCGGACCGGGACGATCCGGTGCCACCCGTCGTAATGCGACGGGCGCAGAAGCTCGGTCATCCCGGCGTCGGTGATCGCGAAGGTCTTCCCCCCCGCCACCTTCACGTAGAGCACGCGGGTGAGAAGAACCCCGGCCTCGCCGGCAATGGAGCGCCCCGGCTCGAGCACGAGGCGGAGCCCCCGGTCCCGCAAGGGAGGGAGCACCACCGAGGCGACCTCGACAGGGGTGAGGCCGGGGCTTCCGTCGTACCCCACGCCGAAGCCTCCGCCCAGGTCCAGGTACTCGAGGGTGATCCCCTCGCCTGCGAGCTCGTCGACGATCCGGAGCACCGTGTCGAGGGCGCGGCGGTAGGGCTCCACCTCGACGATCTGCGACCCGATGTGGACGTCGATCCCCCGGAGGCGGATCCAGGGGCTCCCGGCGGTCTTCCGGTAGAGGGCCATGGCCTCGGCCACGGCGATCCCGAACTTCGTGGCCGCGTGGCCGGTGCGGGTGTAGGCGTGAGGGGTGTTCGTCTCGATGTCGGGATTCACCCGAATCCCCACCGGGGCGGGGACCCCCACCTCCCGGGCCACCCGCTCGAGCGCCTCGAGCTCGCCGGCGCTCTCCACGTGGAAGGCGAGGATTCCGGCCTCGAGGGCCGAGCGCATCTCGCCCTCCGTCTTCCCCACCCCGGCAAAGACGATCCGCTCTGCCGGGATCCCTGCGGCGAGGGCCCGGGCGAGCTCCCCGCCGGAGACGATGTCGGCACCGGCGCCGAGCGCCCCCACCCGGTTCAGGACCGCGAGGTTTCCGTTCGCCTTGACCGAGTAGGCGAGGAGGAAGCCCGCCCCCCCTGCCCTGTCGGAGGACTCCTGGCCGAACGCCTCCTGGTACGCGCGCACCCGCGCTGCGATCGCGTCCGCATCGTACACGTAGAGCGGGGTGCCGTGCTCCTCGGCAAGCGCCTCGAGGGAGGGCGCGTCCGCGCCCGACCCGGCGCGAAGCACCCCATCCACCCGGGGAAAGGCACCGCCCGGAAGCTCGGCGCCCGGGAGCCCGGCGCCGGGGCTCAGTACGCCCTCGCCCACACGACCTCCATCTTCGACGGGGCCTCACCCCCGATGCACCGTTCCGGAGCCGTCTCCGAGCGGAAGTCCGGATCCGGGATGCAGCGGAGGGTGGCCTTCGTCTCCTCCTTGATCCGCGCCTCCACCCCCGGGTCCCCGCTCCACCCGGTGTAGACGAAGCCGCCGGGACCCTCGAGGATCTCCTTCAGTTCTCCGAGGGAGGTGACACCCCGGTGGGAGTTCGCCTCCCGCCGGGCCCGGGCCGCATCCAGGAGTTCCTGCTGGAAGGCTTCGAGGCGGGCGGGGAGGCCGGCCAGGGCCTCGCCCTCGGGAAGGAAGAGTTTCCGGTCCTCGCCCTCGCCCCGCACCCGCTTCACGAGGCAGAGCTGCCCCTTCTCCAGGTCCTTCGGGCCCACCTCGATCCGGAAGGGCACGCCCTTGCGCTCCCACTCCCAGAACTTGGCGCCGGGGTTCATGTGGTCCCGGTCATCCACCCGCACCCGCACCCCGGACTCGGCCAGCCGCGCCCGCACCTCGAAGGCCTTCTGCACCACCGCCGCGCGCTCCTCGTCCTTCCGGTAGATCGGCACGACCACGACCTGCGTGGGGGCGAGCCTGGGCGGAACCACGATCCCCGTGTCGTCGCCGTGGGTCATGATCATCCCCCCCACGAGGCGCGTCGAGACCCCCCACGAGGTGTTCCAGGCGTACTCTTCCTGCCCGGCCTCGCTCTGGAACTTCAGGTCGAACTGCTTCGAGAAGTTCTGCCCCAGGTTGTGCGAGGTCCCGGCCTGGAGCGCCCGGTTGTCCTGCATGAGCCCCTCGCAGGTGTAGGTGCGCACGGCCCCCGCGAACTTCTCCGAGTCCGACTTGAGACCGGTCACCACCGGCATCCCGATCCACTCCTCCATGAACGTCCGGTAGACGCCGAGCATCTGCCGGGTCTCGGCCTCCGCCTCGGCGTCGGTCGCGTGCGCCGTGTGCCCCTCCTGCCAGAGAAACTCCGAAGTGCGGAGGAAGAGACGGGTCCGGAGCTCCCAGCGCATCACGTTCGCCCACTGGTTCATCAGCACCGGAAGGTCCCGGTACGACTGCACCCACTTGGCGTACATGTGGTAGATGATCGTCTCCGAGGTGGGACGGATCACGAGGGCCTCCTCGAGCTCCTTCCCCCCGGCGTGGGTCACCACGGCGAGCTCGGGCTTGAACCCCTCCACGTGCTCCTTCTCCCGCTCGATGAAGCTCATGGGAATGAGAAGGGGGAAGTAGGCGTTCTCGTGCCCGGTGGCCTTGAACATGTCGTCGAGGGCCCGCTGCATGTGCTCCCAGATCCCGTACCCCCAGGGGCGGATCACCATGCTCCCGCGCACGGGGGAGTGGTCGGCGAGCT
>JBJHCG010000064.1:0-2541 GCA_050485885.1 Gemmatimonadales bacterium
ACGATGCTCAGCCCCCGGGCGAGGTACCGAGCCTCGTCCCGCTCGATCATCTCTTCCGAGGAGTCCGCCCTCCACCCCCGGACGAAGTGCTCCACGCGGGCCACGCTCATTCCCTCCACCGCCTCCAGGATCTCCTCCTCGTCCCGGGGCGTCGCCACCCGCGTCAGGGCCCGGACATGGCTGTAGGTGAGACGCCCCTGCCGGAACCGGGCGCTCATGAGGGGGAGCTCGTGCAGGGCGCGGGCCACACGGACCTTCTCCCGGGCGGTGGCCCGGTCGCTCCCCACACGGTGCGCGTACCACTCCGCCGCCGAGCCGAAGCCCGAGAGGCTCCAGCCTTCCATCCGGTCAAACTCGAAGAGGAGACGGAGTCGCTCGTGCTCCGCCGCTTCCATCGAGGCGCTGAGCGAGAGGATCCGGTCCTCCACCTCGGCCACCTGGTCGGGGTTGGACCAGGGATCGAAGGGCTCCAGTGCCTCCCCCGCCAGACGCGCCGCCATCTCGAGGGGGACCTCGGGGTCGCTGGCACGGAGCGGGGTCGGGCGCGAGGGGGCGCCCGGGGCAGGACGCTCGCTCCCCCGCCCCGCCCACCCGGGCGGATCTTCCGGGCCCCCGGCCGCGGTCAGGCCCTGGAGGTGTTCCAGGTCGGGGAGGGCATCGCACCGCCCCGCCTTGTCCGCTGCACCCGGCCCACTCGCCCCACGCCCTCCACCCGCTCCACCCGCTCCACCCGCTCCATCCGCTGCATCTCCATCCCGTCCGCACATCGTCCCATCCTCCTCGTCACCACCCGTTCACGACTCCGTGGCCCTGCGCCTGGCACTCCGGGACTCCGGGAATCCGGGAATCCGGGACTCCGGGGATTCCGACACCCCGAGCGTGGACCCCCTCCACGGATCCCTCACAACAGACGCATCCAGTACGGCCACAACGACATGTAGAAATATAACGGGGGGTTCTTCTGCACCCGGAAAGGGGGCTGGGACGGCCCAGGAGGCCTCGGGAGACCTTCGGAAGTGGACCGGCCCCACGAGACCGGCGAGAAGGGCCGCGAGGGGCGCGAGGAGAGGCGCCAGGGAGGGTTCCCGGATTTCCGCCCCACCTGCACCCCAAAACCCGTCAACCCCCAAACCCCTCGAATTCGGGCGTTCGCATGGGAATCGGGGACTTTCTTTTCCACAGGCCCGGCGCGCGCGCTCAGGGGGGGCCGCGGCCCGCGCATCTCACGTGAAGCGTCCGGCGGGAGGGGGGCGGTGGCGGTCGGACCCGGCGGCGGCGGGCAGACCCCGCGGCGACGCCACGTTTCACGTGAAGCGTCCCGCGTCGAGGGGGCGACGGCGGGCAGATCCGGCGGCGCCCGCACGTTTCACGTGAAGCGCTCAGCCTGGATCGAGCCCGCCCGACTCCGGGAGCGAGCCCGCCACCCCGGCGGCTCCGCGACGACGCGTTTCACATGAAGCGTCTCGCGACCCGGCACCGGCGACGGCCGCACCGCAGGCCCGCACCTTTCACGTGAAGCGCCCCCCGTCGAGGGCGCGACGGCGGACCGACCCGGCGGCGCCGCCGTCAGGCGGACCGCAGGCCGACACGTTTCACGTGAAGCGCCCCGAGGCAGGGGGGCGGTGGCGGGCAGACCCGGCGGCGCCGGCGTCAGGCGAAACACACGCCGACGCGTTTCACCTGAAGCGTCCAGCCCCCCAAAGCCTCCCGTAGCACGGATCCGGCCCGGCGAACCAGGCGAGCACCTCAGCCCATTCGTGCGGAAGATGGGTCGCGCGAAGGATCGGTCGCGCGAAGAACTCGCCCCGCCGAGGATCAGCCCCCGGTCCCTTCGTCCCCATCCGCCTCGTTCCGATCCGCTCCGTCCCCATCCCCCCCATCAATCCTTTCTCCCCTCAGGGTCACCACCCGTCCGCCCGGAAGGTGGTACCGCTGCTCGAAGGTGACGGACCCGTCGGGATGCACCTCGAAGAAGGCATCGGCGCCATGGGTCAGGTTCCGCTCGACGTACGCCTGGGCGTGGATGGGATCACGGAGGGCGTTGGCCAGCCCCTGTACGCCCGCATCGTCAGGAAAGGCCCGGGTCGCGAGACTCAGCTCGGCAGCACCGGGGATGCGATGGGGAGCGCCCTCTGCGGGATGACCGTCGAGGAAGAGGTAGAGGTATCCGCCGGGTGCCCGGCTGCCTTCTCCCCCAAGCCCCTCCAGCCGGGATGCGGTCTCGGTCCAGACCATGTAGCCGGTGCGCTCCGGTGGACGGAGCTCCCGGAGCCAGTCTCCATCTGGCTCCAGAAGGCGCGCGGAGATGTGGGCCGATCCGGTCCGGGCATGGAAGGTTCGGGGGGAACCGTCGCCGAGGTCGAGAACGAACCGGTACGTTCCTGCCACCGGGACCTCCAGCGCCCGCGCACGCCCGGAGGCGATTCCTACCAGGTTCCGTCGAATCAGCGCCCTCGCCGGCTCCTGCTGGGCCAGCTCAGGGTTCTCCCGAGCCCACGCGAGGAGTGGTTCGAGGGCCGACTCGGCATCGGCAGCCAACGC
>JBJHCG010000065.1:0-2337 GCA_050485885.1 Gemmatimonadales bacterium
GCCTCAGCCCGAGCTCCACGATGCGAACGAGCTCGTCTTCCAGCCGATGCCGCTCGGCCTGGAGGAGGAGACGGTCGGCCTCGGAAAGTCGCCCGTCCTGCGTGGGCTCGGGAGGCACCGACGCTTCGGGAGCTCCGGCCGGGTGAGGCGGGGGAGGGGGTGCGGTGGAAGCCCCGGGCGGGGAAGGGGGTGCCGCGCTTGCGGGTGCCGGGAGCGGCTCGACCCCGGCGGCCGGGGGTTCGGTCGGGGGATGCGGGACCTCGGGCAGGCTCGGCCCCGCCGGGGCCTCCACGCTCGGTGCGTCGACCGGCGCGTTCGGAGGGGCGGGCGCCTCCTGGACCAGGGCCGGAGCACAGGCGGCGACAGCCAGCCCCCAGCCCAGCCCCCCGGCCAGGCCGATGAAGGACCGGGACCTGCGGCCGGAGGTGGGTGGGACGGGATCAAGGATGGCCATGACGCGCCGCTCCAGGTTCGAAGGATGAAGGCCGGTGAAGCCGGCCGGCGAGGGGAGGAGGGCGCGCGGGGCGACCTGGTTCTCGCTCACGGCCAGCAAGTGCCGCGCGTAACTCGACGGGCTCCCCAGGAGGGCCACGACCCGCGCATCACATGCCACCTCACGTGCCTCTGCCGCCCGGGCATGCGCCGCCCAGGCAAGCGGGTGAAACCAGTACAGGGCCACCACCAGGCGGGAAAGGAGGAGCCGGGCCGGATCGTGGTGCGCAAGGTGGACGAACTCGTGGAGAAGGACTGCCTCCAACCGCTCGCGGGGCCAGGTCAGCGCCACCGGGGGCAGGAGGACACATGGCCGCACCAGGCCACCCGCCAGGGGGACGGCGACCTCGGGGGAGACTCGCACGCGGACGGGGTTCCTGCGGGAGATCCCCGCCCGGCGCGCCAGGGGCCCGGGGGATGGCACCCGTGGTCCGGTAGGGATGGGGGCGGCGCGTTCGACCAGGCGCCGTCCCCGACCAAGTCCCAGCCCCAGCCCGGCGAGGGAGACGGCGGTTCCCGCACCCCAGAGAGCCAGGACGAGGGTTAGGGTGCGGTTCGGTCCCGCGGGCGCGCCGTGGGTGGGGGCGGGCGCGGGATCCCGCCCCTGGGGCTGCCAGCCGCCCGGCGCCCCCTCCGCCAGGGTGGGGAAGGCCGCACCGTCTGGCCTCTCTCCGGAAGCGTACGACGGGTGGGAGGGTTCGGGCGGGAGTCCGGGTCCCTCGGTGGCGTCCCCCAACGCAAGCGTCCGCAGGGTGACCCCTGGGAGGGTGAACTCGGGGAGGAGGCGTGGAAGCGCAGGGAGGGCGAGGGCCAGGAGGAGCGCACCTGTCCACAGGCGATGCCGTGCGGCCGGCTCCGCATCCCTGAGGACCCAGGCCAGCGCCAGCGCCCCGCCGAGAAGCAGGGTGACGCGGGCAACGAGGAGGAGAACCGCCCCCAGCCCCGGTCCCATCTCAAGGGGAAGGCTCATCTCAGCGTCCCTCCTCGGCAGCCTGGTCGATGAGTGCCTTCAGGCGGGCCCGCTCCTCGGCGGAGAGGGGACCGCGAGCATCGAGGAGGGCGGCCATGGCCCCTTCGGTGGAGCCGTCGAAAAAGGTATCGAGGACTCGGCCCAGGGCCGTCCGGCGCGCCTCGGACCGGGGCACGGTGGGGGCGTAAACGTACCGCGGTCCGTCCTGCGCGTAGACCAGGTGACCCTTCTCCACCAGGATCCGGAGGGTTGACCGCACCGCGGCATCGGTGGGTGGATCCTCCATCTCCTCCCGGATCGCGACGGCGGTGGCGCGTCCCAGGCGGTGGATGATTTCCATGACCTCGCTCTCGCGACGGCTCAGCCCTGACTCGGGAATCATGGCGATCTCCCAGGGGTTGGAGGGTTCGGGATGCGGGGGGGTGGGCACGGCGCACAGGCTGCCCCAGAGCCCACGGAGGGAGGCTAACGGGGGCGATGTTGAAATGTCAACAGGGTGTGGGTTTTTCGTCATCAGGGCCCAAAGGTGTTCTCGAGGGTGGTGTTCCACATCCTGGTCAGAAACACCGAAGAACGAATCGCCCCGGGTTTGCCAGAGGCCCCAGAGTGTGAGAGGGTGGGGTCATGAACCGGTCAACGAGGTACGCACCGGAGGTGAGGGAGCGGGCGGACATCGTGTCGATCTCCAAGAAGACCGGACGCACGGCGGAGACGCTGCACCGGTGAGTGAGGCGAGCGAACGTTCGGTGCGCCCGGGCGTTCGTCCCAAAGGGCGACCTGTGGTTGACGACCCGCCCGGCGGTATCTATCATTGATATATACCGCGACGGCCATGCTTGGCCCACGCCCCACGAGGCCCCAGATGACAACCACGG
>JBJHCG010000066.1:0-2225 GCA_050485885.1 Gemmatimonadales bacterium
ACTTCCCCATCTACGTGAAGCAGTACGACGCCGTGACCGAGATGGTCCTGGACCACCACCCCTTCGACGTGGTGGGGTGGGACGGGTACTTCTATCCGTGGACCTTCAACATCGAGGACTTCGAGCCCATCGTCGGGCGCGTGCACCAGCCCCCGCCGGTGCACCAGACCTTCCAGGGCGACGGCTTCGTGATCTGCTCCTTCTGCCCCCGCCCCTATGACTTCCACCCCGAGGCGGTGCCGGCCCCGTACAACCACTCGAACGTGGACTCGGACGAGGTCCTCTTCTACTGCTCGAAGGAGTTCATGAGCCGGAAGGGGATCGAGTGGGGGTCGGTCACGCACCACCCCGACGGCCTCCCCCACGGGCCGCATCCCGGGCGGTACGAGGAGTCCATCGGGCAGAAGTTCACGAACGAGCTGGCCGTGATGATGGACTCCTTCCGCCCCCTCTACATCGCGAAGGAGGCCCTTCCCCTCGAGGACCCGGGCTACTTCCGCTCGTGGATCGAGGCGAAGAAGCTGAAGGAGGCAGGAGACGCGAAGGAAGGCCCCGAGCCGATGATTCCCTGAGGCGCGTCTCCGAAGCGACGCCCCCCGTCCACGAACCCTGCACGCACCGGCCCCCATGCCCCTCGTCACCGACCGCTACCGCTCCCTCGGGGTGAGCTGGATCGACACCATGCCCCTCCGGAAGGCCGAGCTCCTGGACCGGGGGGTGGACGTCATCGACCTGGGAGCGGGCGACGCCGACCTCGCCCCCCCGCCCGCAGCGGTGGAACGCCTCCGGGAGGCGGCCGGGGATCCGCGGCTGGGCCGCTACGGCTTCGGCATGGGACACCGCCCCTTTCGTGAGGCGGCGAGCCGCTTCATGGAGGAGCGCTTCGGGGTGCG
The DNA here is from genome assembly GCA_050485885.1 of Gemmatimonadales bacterium. Lineage (GTDB taxonomy): Bacteria > Gemmatimonadota > Gemmatimonadetes > Longimicrobiales > Gaopeijiaceae > SKNW01. Next base: position 894 of record JBJHCG010000066.1, read on the forward strand.
CTTCGATCCCATCACCGAAACGATCCCCCTGATCGGCTCGAAGGAGGGGCTGTCGCTCCTTGCGCTTGCGTACCTCTCGAAGGGTGATGCGGTGATCGTCCCCGAGCCGGGCTTCGTGAGCTACATCGGGGGGGCCAGGCTGAGCGAGGGGGAGCCCTTCTTCGTGCCCCTCCGCCCCGAGAACGACTTTCTCCTGGACCTCTCCGAGATCCCCCCCGAGGTGGCCGACCGCGCCCGCCTCATGTACCTGAACTACCCGAACAACCCCACCGCGGCCACCGCTCCCCTCTCCTACCTGGGAGAGGTGGTGGCCTGGTGCCGGAAGCACGACGTACTCCTGGCCTACGACAACGCCTACTCGGAGCTCGCCTTCGACGGGTACGAGCCCCCGAGCATCTTCCATGTGGAGGGCGCCCGGGAGATCGCCATGGAGTTCCACACCCTGTCCAAGACCTACAACATGACGGGGTGGCGGCTGGCCTGGGCGAACGGGAAGCCCGGGTTCATCGAGGTGCTGGCCAAGGTCAAGACCTTCGTGGACATGGGCCAGATGATGGCCGTGCAGGCGGCGGGGGTGGCTGCCCTCGAGACCCGCCACGACTTCATTCCGCGGAATCTGGCTGTCTTCCGCGAGCGCCGTGACGTGGCCGTCGAGGCCTTCCGCGATGCAGGGTTCCTGGTCGAGATGCCGAAGGCCACGATGTACGTCTGGATCCGGCTTCCCGACGGCGTCGACGACATCGACTTCACAATGCGCCTCATGGGGGAGGAGGGGGTCATCGTGATTCCCGGCCAGGGGCTCGGCCCCTCGTGCGCCGGCTTCTTCCGCATCGCGCTGACCACCGGGCGGGAGAGGATCCTGGAAGGGGCGGAGCGGGCCGGACGGGTCCTCGCCCGGATGCTCGCGGCCCCGGTGGCCTGAGTGGCCACGCCCGGCGCGGACCCCGTGCTCTGGACGCCCTCGCCCGAGCGGGCGGCGGGCACGCGGCTCGTGGCCTTCGCCCGTTTCGCGGTGGAGCGCTTCGGCGCCCCGGCGGGTGCCCTCGCGGGGGAGCCGCGGTCGAAGGGCGGCGCTTCTCCCGGCCCCCCTCCCCTCGACTACCCGGCCCTCCACGCCTGGTCCGTTTCCGAGCCCGACGCCTTCTGGCGCGCGGTGTGGGCCTTCACGGGAATCCTTTCGGAGGATGCGGAGGGTCGGACGGTCGCGGCGGGCCAAGCCCCGGGCCCGGGACTCGTGCCCCCCGACACGCCCCTGCCGCCGGGCTTTCCGCCCGGGGGATTTGACCCCGGTCACAGGCCCACCTGGTTCCCCGGGGTTCGGCTGAACTACGC
>JBJHCG010000067.1:0-2196 GCA_050485885.1 Gemmatimonadales bacterium
CGGGGGCGACGGTCTCCACGTAGAAGGCCTCCGAGCTTCCCCCGCCCGTGCGGCCTCGCTCGACGGGCGCAGCGTAGGATCTCCCGATGAGCCAGACCTTGGCGATGACCGGCTCCGGCGAATCATGGCCCGGATGCTCCCGGCAGAGGTGGTACAGCACCTCGTTTGCCGTTTCCCACGGCCCGGGTTGGGTCGTGCGCTCGCACTGGGCCCGGGTCGGGCCCGACGTGACCCTCATCGACATGATGGCAACAGCCTCCGGTTCTGACGTCTTGCTGGGGCAAGGCCTTCGGTCCCCCCTTGGCACCAACCCCCAAGGTGCATGGCCAGGAGCCCGGTTGTCCACGAACACGAACGCCCCCCTCGCCGCACCCACCCCTCCTGATACATTGCAGGTACGGTCCTGCATCTCCCGAACACTGCCCCGGTCCCGGAGCCCCCGTCCATGGCCTCGTCCCGTTCCGCCCGAGAGATCGTCACCCCCACGGGGTGGCGGATCGTGGGCGAGGGTGCGGAAGCCTACGTGCATGCCGCGGAGGACGCTGCCGAGCCAGGGTCAGGTCACCTGGGGCCGGGGGAGCCACGACACCTCGTCTGGGCAGTGAGCTGCACCCTGGAGCCCCGGCGCACCGGGGTGAACGCCGTGGATCGAGTTCTCGAGGCCCTGGCACGGGATCTCCGAAAGGGATGGCCCGATGCACCCCTTCCGCGCCGGGACGAGGGGTTCGCACACCCGGCGTCGCGTTTCGCCGGGGTGAGCTGGCGGGTGGACCACGCCCCCGGGCGCGCCTGGCGGGGCGAGGCATTCTTCCGGGCCGTGCATCCGCGGGTGGCCGGAGCGCCGCTCACCACCCGGGCCCTCATCGAGGAGATGCGCTCCTTCATCCGGCTCTCGGTCCAGGTGTGGGCGGACGACGGCGGCGGTTCTATCCGGGGGGACGTGGGCGCGGGACAGGCCGACCCGGCCTTCGTCGCGGCCCTGCACGAGACCCTCCAGGTCACCTGGATGGGGTCGCCCGTCCGCCCCCGAACCCTTCTTCCCGGCGACGAGGTGGACTTCGTCCGGAACGTGCTCGAGGCCCCGGCGCGCACCGTGCCGGTGGTCCTCCTGACCCCCCACGAGGACGGAAGCTTCGTGGTGGACCCGGAGGCGTTCTCACGAGACCTTCTCGGGAGGGCACACCTCCAGGTCATTCGTGAACACCGGCAGACCTTCCGGATCACCGACGAGCTTGGAGACCGGCGCCTGTCGGCCTTCTTCGGGGCGGCCCGGGTCTACTACCCGGGTTTCACCCGCCACGACGACCCGATGGACCACACGCTCCTGGTGGCGGACCGCCTTTCGGACCCCCTGATGCGCGCGGCCTTCCTCGGTGAGATCGGTCGGCGGCTGGCGCCGAAGCCCGAGCTGCCCGAGGGCATCGCGGTGCCGAGGGAAGAGGCGGAGGAGAAGGAGGCGCCCTCCGTGCCGAGCCCCACGCGGCCCGCCACGGCGCCGGCTCCGGTTCCGGAGGAGATCCAGGAGGAGGGTGCATCCCGGATATCCGCATCCCAGGAGACTGCATCCCAGGTCCCTTCATCCCCGGCACCTGAACCCTCCGCCGCCGCCTCCACCCCGGCCCCCGCCCCTCCACCCGCGACCCACCCCGAGTTCCGTACCCTTGCAGAGGCACTCCTCGGGCAGGCCGAGGCCACCGCCCGCGAACTCCAGGCACTCCGAAGCGGGGTCGCCGAGCTGCGCGCCGAGGTCGAACGACTCGGCACCGTGTCGGGCCTGCGAAACGCGAGCACCGCCCACGTCGAGCGGAGACTCGTTCGCATCGAGGACATCCTCGAACGCACCTTCCCGGACCCGGATGCCCCGGGCACGCCTCCCGACCCCGAAACCGGGGTGGACCACGAAGCGGGCTCACCCACCGAGAGCCGCCCAGACACGCTCGAGGACGTGGTCCGGAGCGCCGGTGAGCGCCATGCCGACGCACTCCTCCTGCTTCCGAGCGCAATGGATGCGGCCCGGCAGAGTCCTTACGAAGACCCGGAGCGGGTACGGGAAATCCTGCGGGCCATGGCCATCGTGTCACGGCGCCGGCAGGAGGGTGCACTGGGCACCGGGCTCAAGGAGGCCTTCGAGGCTTTTGGAGTCGACTACCGCGGCGGAATCGCTTCTTCCACTCCGGAGCGCCTCCGGGCGCAGTA
>JBJHCG010000068.1:0-2027 GCA_050485885.1 Gemmatimonadales bacterium
TCTCAAGGGCTTCCGACGGATCTTCTCTCGCTACGACAAGCTCGATGTGATGTTCGCCGCCTTCATCCACTTCGCACTCATCGCCGAAGCCCTAAGGCCGACAATAGTGTGAACACGCCCTAGGTCGCGGCGCTCGCGGAGGAATCTTGGGGGGAGGATCGTAGAGCCGACCGCTCTCCGGATGGCGTGGCAGCCACGAATGGGATCTCCAACTGGCACACGCGTGGCACACAGCGAGGAGAAGATGTTGCAGTACAAGGACATAACGGCGGCCGGATCCCGGTTCGACTCCCGCCGCCTCCATGGCCCCCCCAGCCGCACGGCTGGGGGGGCTTTTTCGTGGGGGGGCATGGAGGCGGCGGGAGTCAGCGGTCGGGCGCAGAGCGCCCGGCCGCGCAGCGGCGCCGGGAGGCGCCGGTGCAGAACCCCTGGGGTTCAGTTCGAGCGGGCAGGGATGTTGGATCGCGCCGCAGGCGCCTCAGAGTTGCCCCCCCCGCGAGACGCCGAGGACGCCGCCGAAGGCGGCACCGGAGGCCCTCCCGCCGCCTCCATTGGGACCCAATGGTAACGAAGTACAGACGTGGCTCACCGAGAAGGCGGTCTGAGAACGCCGCCCACTTGCCCAGGAAACCGGGGCCGGTATGAGACCGACCTGCGATGGAGTGCGTACCCGCGGGAAGCGCTCCCCCCTTTCCGATGTGGGCCGTCCTCGTCATGGGTCATCCCGGTGCGACCGACGGCGAGTGTCGACGGCGAGGACGTCCTCCCTGGGGTGGGGACCGCGCGGGGGGTCTAGGCCACCTCGAACGGGACCTGGCACCGGGCATCCAAGGACGGGCTGCAGAGCGGCAGCCCCAGAAGTCCACACGAGACCGCTTACCGGCTCGGAGGCAGAGTCGTGGGTAGGTCCGGGCACCCCAACTCTTCCATTGCTGCCGCGCCGGCCGCTTCTGCCCCGCCCTCCCTGGAGGGCGCCAACTCCTTGAGGGCCAGGCAGTGGGCCACCGGAAGGGCTCGGTCCGCGGGCACCTCCACATGGGGCCTCACCCCCACCCCCTCCCAGTTGAGCTCGCTGGACGGGAGGGTGACCCGGGCCTCGGCCACGAACATCACCAGCCGGTCGTCCAGTCGGTGGAAACCCCCGGGATGGGCACCCCCGGCCGTCACCTCCCCCACCACCCGGGCCCCCCGTCCATGCTTGAGGACGAAGGCCAGCCCCTCTCCGGCGGAGAAGGTGGAGGACGCGGTCAGGAGGTACACGGGAAGATCCGGCCGACGGGCCCCCGGCAGGAACCGCTCCGACCAGAACTGGTCCGTGCGCTCCTCCGGGCGCCGGTGAAGGTCAAAGAGACGAACGGGCTCGGGTCCCACCAGGTAGCTGGCCAGGAGAGCCACCATCTCCGCCGATCCCCCCACGCTCCGGCGGAGATCCAGGAGGAGGGCGTCGGCCTCGGCCAGGAAGGCCATGGCGGCTGCCGCGGCCTCCCCCCCGAGGGCCGGGGCGGTGAACTGTCGGATGTCCAGGTATCCCACGTTTCCGGCCAGGATCTCCACCCGGGGGAGGCCGAAGTTCCCCCGGGCCAGGTTCCGGCGCTGGGCCTCCACCTCATGGGGGGAGGGCGGGGTGGGAGGGGGCGCGGGGTAGGGGCCCGGGGCCACGCTCACCCAGAGATGGCCGTCGCCACTCACCGCCCGGATGCGCTCGCTGAGCGCCTGGGCGAAGGCCTCGGGGTCCGCCGCGCCCGAGAAGTCCCCACGGGTGAGCGCCGCCTTCAGGGAATCGGCGGTGGCCCGGCCCACTCCGGGGAAGACGTAGCGCTCGAGAAGGAGGTCCTCCACCCGTTCCACCACCAGCGCTTGATCCTCGGGAGTGTACGGGAGGCCGGGCTCCTGCGCCGCCGCGGGGGGAGTCGGCCACAGGAGTTGGAGGACCGGCAGGGAAAGGAGAAAGAGCCACCGGGCCCGCGGCCTGGGAGCAGGCCGGGGCGTCCGGAACCGTGGGACCCCGGGGCCATGGGGAGGACGGA